>NZ_JBNCKJ010000037.1:0-212 GCF_049841475.1 Micromonospora sp. DT15 | reverse complement strand
AACATCAACGTTGATGACATGGCCAAGGAGATGGGCACCACCGAGGCCGGCACCAACTCCATCAACGACATCACCCCCGTACTGAACAAGGAAACCGGTAAGAACGACGCCTACCGGTCCGTGGAAATCAGCACCCCGGACGCTGATGCCAAGCAGACCGATCAGCTGCGCGCCGACATCGTCAAGACTGTTGACGACGGTAGGGCCGTGGT
>NZ_JBNCKJ010000036.1:0-213 GCF_049841475.1 Micromonospora sp. DT15 | reverse complement strand
ACATCGTCAAGACTGTTGACGACGGTAGGGCCGTGGTCGCGAACATCGCCGGGACCAGCACCGACACCAACGGTGTGGCCCACTCCTACGAGGGCGGGCACTACATCAGCGTCGTCGGCTACCGAGACAACGGCACCACCGTCACCATCGCCGACTCCGCCGACCCCAACCAGGCCGCCTACCAGATCAGCGTCGAACACCTCGCCGACTGGA
>NZ_JBNCKJ010000035.1:0-251 GCF_049841475.1 Micromonospora sp. DT15 | reverse complement strand
GTCGCCGAGCGGGATGTTGATTTCCCAGGCCGGCGAGTTCGTCGACGGTCAGGCACTCGCCCCGGAGGGAGCGTGGGTCCGGTACGACGGCGGTCGCCCGCGGCGCGCAGGGCGAGGGCTCGGTGCTGGGCGGCTGCCAGGGGGGAGGGATGGGACACGTGGCAATGTGGTGGCGGGGCGCCGAGCGCGAGCGCCTCGTCGGCGATGCCGGGAAACCCGCCGTCCGCAGACCAGTGCGCTGAGGTCGTCGA
>NZ_JBNCKJ010000034.1:0-275 GCF_049841475.1 Micromonospora sp. DT15 | reverse complement strand
AGTTGCAGGTTGCAGGCGTTGACGGTCATGGTCTGGTCGGCGTTGGTGCGCAGCAGCTCACCGTGGCTGATGTCGTTGGTCCAGGTGGCACCGCTGTTGGCCTTACCCGCGAACGGGTTGCTCTCGCTGGTGGCCTGCGGCGTCCACGACCCACCTAGGCTGGTGGCCGTGAACGAGCGGAAGTAGCGACCCTGCGAACCGATCGCCTCGACGATCATGAGGTACTTGTTCAGGCCCTGGAGCTTGTAGACCTGCACGGCCTCGAACAGGTTGTT
>NZ_JBNCKJ010000033.1:0-320 GCF_049841475.1 Micromonospora sp. DT15 | reverse complement strand
GAGTTGGTGCCGGCCTCGGTGGTGCCCATCTCCTTGGCCATGTCATCAACGTTGATGTTCTTACCCTGCACACTCAGGGCGTTACGGGTCGCGGCGGGCCCGCAGTAGTAGAAGTTCGGCTGCGCTTCGTAGCGCACACCGAGCTCCCGCTCGCTGTGACCCTTGCGGTCGGTCTGCGTCTGGGTGGCCGGCTTCGCATCGGACATGGCGTAGGCGGCGGTCACGGGGCCGGCGATGGCGCCTCCGGTGAACGCGAGGCCGGCGGCGGTCAGGGCGGTCTTACGAATCAGATCGGTACGCATGATGGCGTGCTCCTCTGC
>NZ_JBNCKJ010000032.1:0-452 GCF_049841475.1 Micromonospora sp. DT15 | reverse complement strand
TTCTCGAACTACTCGCAGATGGGCTCGGCCAGCCAGAACGCGATGAACAACGCGACCGTCGCGCCGTCGTTGTTCTACTTCGCGCCGCGCAACATCTGGGTCCTCGCCTACCAGTGGGGCGGGCCGGCGTTCTCGTACCGGACCTCGACCGACCCGACCAACCCGAACGGTTGGTCAGCGGCGCAGACGCTGTTCAGCGGCAGCATCACCGGCTCCGGCACCGGCCCGATCGACCAGGCGGTCATCGGTGACGGCACGAACATGTACCTGTTCTTCGCCGGTGACAACGGCAAGATCTACCGGGCCAGCATGCCGATCGGGAACTTCCCGGGCAGCTTCGGCTCCAACTACACGACCATCATGAGTGACACCACGAACAACCTGTTCGAGGCCGTGCAGGTCTACAAGCTCCAGGGCCTGAACAAGTACCTCATGATCGTCGAGGCGATCGG
>NZ_JBNCKJ010000031.1:0-790 GCF_049841475.1 Micromonospora sp. DT15 | reverse complement strand
GGGTAGGCGTCGGTCAGGCCGTCCGGCAGAGCAGCCCGGTCCGCGTCGGACAGCAACGCGAACGGCGCCACCGGCTCCCACTCGTCAACGCCCTCGCCGAAACTGGCCGCGAGCCCGCGCACGGTCCGGTAAGCGAAAACATCACGGACACTCGTCGGATAACCCTCCGCCCGCAACGCACCCACCAACGACACCGCCAGCATCGAATCACCACCGAGATCAAAGAAACTCGACTCGACACCAACAACATCAACACCCAACACCCGCGCCCACACCGCAGCCACCGCGCGCTCCACCACCGACACCGGCGCCACAAACACCGACTCATCACCAAGCACCGGCACCGGCAACAGACGCCGATCCACCTTCCCATTCGGATCCACCGGCACCACATCAACCACCATCACCACCGAAGGCACCAACACCTCCGGCAAAACCCCCCGCAACACCTCCCGAACACCCACCACATCAACACCCGAACCCACCGGCACCACAAAACCGGCCAACACCCGCCGACCACCCACCTCCACCACCGACGCCACCGCATCCCGCACACCCACGCAGGACCGCAACGCCGACTCCACCTCACCCAACTCCACCCGCACACCACGCAACTTCACCTGCGCATCCAACCGACCCAGGAACTCCACACTCCCGTCCGACCGCCACGCCACCGCATCCCCAGTCCGATACAACCGCGACCCCACCAACCCAAACGGATCCGGCACAAACCGATCCGCCGTCAACCCCCCACCCCGCAAATAACCCCGACCCACACCCACACCACCGA
>NZ_JBNCKJ010000030.1:0-1104 GCF_049841475.1 Micromonospora sp. DT15 | reverse complement strand
TGTACTGCCCAGGCACGTTGGTTGAGGTTGTGTGACGACACGACCTGACGGATCTTGATCGGCGAGGACCTCCTGTCGTGGAGTGGAGCTGCTGAAGGCGACCACACCACAGACCAGGAGGTCCTCGTGTCTCACGCTAACGCAGCGTTGACTCCTCGCGCCCGGCTGCGTCTGGCCAAGCTCGTGGTGGAACAGGGCTGGCCCGTCGCGCGAGCGGCTGAGCGCTATGACGTCTCATGGTCGACCGCGAAGCGGTGGGCTGAGCGTTACCGGATGGCCGGTGAGGCCGGCATGCAGGACCGTTCGTCACGGCCTGCGTCGCAGCCAAGGAAGACACCAGAACCACTGGTCCGCAAGATCGTGCACCTACGGTGGAAACACCGACTCGGACCGGTCGCGAT
Source organism: Micromonospora sp. DT15 (assembly GCF_049841475.1). Taxonomy (NCBI): domain Bacteria; kingdom Bacillati; phylum Actinomycetota; class Actinomycetes; order Micromonosporales; family Micromonosporaceae; genus Micromonospora; species Micromonospora sp. DT15. The sequence continues at coordinate 703 of NZ_JBNCKJ010000030.1, read as the reverse complement.
CGCCGACCGCCTCAACATGGCCTCATCGACAGTGCATGCCGTGCTGACGCGGTGCCGGCTCAATCGGCTTTCGCACGTCGATCGGATGACCGGCGAACCCGTGCGTCGCTACGAGCACCCCACCCCCGGGGCGTTGCTGCACGTCGACGTCAAGAAACTCGGGAACATCCCCGACGGCGGCGGCTGGCGCTACGTCGGCCGCGCCCTGGGCAAGAAGAACCGCAACGCCACCGCCGGCAAGCCACGCAGCAAGCACCACAACCCGAAGATCGGCACCGCTTTCGTACACACCGTGATCGACGACCACAGCCGCGTCGCCTACGCCGAAATCCACGACGACGAGACCGCCACCACCGCCATCGGTGTCCTCCGCAGAGCCGTCAACTGGTTCAGCGACCGCGGCGTCACCACCCAACGGGTGCTCTCCGACAACGGCAGCTGCTACCGCAGCCACGCCTGGCGAGACGCCTGCACCCAACTCGGCATCATCCCCAAACGCACCCGCCCCTACCGCCCACAAACCAACGGCAAGATCGAACGCTTCCACCGCACCATGGCCCAGGGCTGGGCCTTCAAACGGATGTACTCCAGCGAGTCAGCCCGCCGAAACGCACTGCCCGCCTGGATACACGAGTACAACCATCACAGGCCCCACACCGCCACCGGCAAACGCCCACCCATCAGCCGCTTAACCAACCTCCCT
>NZ_JBNCKJ010000029.1:0-1329 GCF_049841475.1 Micromonospora sp. DT15 | reverse complement strand
CAAGACGCTTCTATGTACGTGGTGATCGGTTCGGCTGGTTGCCGCTAGGTTCGGCGTCGATGATTGCTTGGGTGGCTCATTGCCGATCTGGCCGCTCGGAGTGCGGGTGTGCCTTGTGCAAGACCTGTCCCCAGGTGGTCGTCGGCGCCGGCCCGGCCCACCTTGCTGGCCTGATCAGAAGCCTGCCCGTGCGAGCGCACGTGGCCCATCACAGATGTGCCGCTGAGGTGACTGCATCCCGAGCCGACGCCGACTGTCCCGGTCGTCACTGGCAAAGGAGCAACCGAGATGCCACAGATCGTAGAGCGGGTCACGGATGCCTATGACGTGGTGGTGGGGGTCGATACCCACACTGACACGCACACCGCTGCGGTACTCGACCGGTTCGGAGCGGTGTTGGCGCAGGTCACCGTGTCCACCGACGCGGACGGGTTGAGCCGGCTGCTGGCCTTCGCCGCCGCGCACACCCCGCCAAACGGGCGCCGGTTGTGGGCGGTGGAGGGCACCCGGGCGCACGGTCAGGGACTGTGCCGGCTGTTGACCGCTGCCGGTGAACCGGTCTGCGAGGCGCCCAAACCCGCCGCGGCGGCCCGCCGCCGGGGCGGCAAGTCCGATCAGCTGGACGCGGTCGCCGCCGCCCACGCGGTCCTCGCGTTGTCCACCGACCGCATCGCCGTGCCCCGCAGCGACGGAGCACGCGAAGCGCTGCGTCTCCTGCTGGTCTGCCGCCGCCACCACAGCGACGCCCGCACCGCCACGGTCAACCTGGTCAAAGCACTGATCCTGACCGCCGACGACACTCTGCGCCACGCCCTACGCGGGCTTGGCACCGCCAACCAGATCACCCGACTGGCCGCCCTCGACCCATCCGAGAGCACCCACCTGCCCATCGAGGAACACACCCGCCGCCGCGAGCTGACCACCCTCGCCCGTCACATCCACACCCTCGACGCCGCACTGGCCGACAACCACCGACACCTACGCGCCCTCGTCACCGACCTGTGTCCACCCCTGCTCGACCAACCCGGAGTCGGACCCGTCACCGCCGCGATCGCCCTCACCACCTGGTCCCACCCCGGCCGCGTCCGATCAGAAGCCGCCTACGCCACCCTCGCCGGCGCCGCCCCCATACCCGTTGCCAGCGGCCGCACCGACCGACACCGCCTCAACCGCGGCGGCGACAGAACCCTCAACAGCGCCCTGCACACCATCGCCCTGACCCGCCGCCGCATCCACCCCGAAACCCGCGACTACATCAACCGACGCCGCGCCGAAGGCCGCACCACCCGAGAAATCACCCGCTGCCTCAAGCGCTACATCGCCCGACAG
>NZ_JBNCKJ010000028.1:0-1428 GCF_049841475.1 Micromonospora sp. DT15 | reverse complement strand
TAGTACTCCAGCAGGAGATCCGTTTCAGGGCTCTGTGAGGGCTTGTCGGGCGTAGTGGCTGATCTTGGCTTCGGCTTGGTGCTGGCGTCGGAAGATGGACCAGGCGATGACGTCGCCGACGCGTCGGGCGGGTTCGATGACCAGGGCGTGGAACAGCCGTCGGAGTTCGTTGACGGTGATCGGAATCAGGCCGTCCGGGGTGGTGGTGCTGGCCGCTGCGGCGGCAGCGAGGAACGCGTGAGCGGCGATGACGAGGGTGGTCCAGCGGTGCCAGGCTCGCCAGCGGCGGTGTTGGTGTTGGTCCAGGCCGAGCCCGGTCTTGGTGGCTTGGAACGATTCCTCGATGCTCCACCGTCGGCCGGCGACGGCGACCAGGTGATGCAGCGGCACGAGGTGGGGTGACCAGCAGCGGTAGAACGCCAGCTCACCGGTGGTGCGGTTGCGCCGGACCAGCAGCCAGTGGTGACCGTGGTGTTTGTCGGCGGCCAGGGGCAGGGTGACGAACGCCCAGTCGTAGTAGCGGTGCCCTTTCGCCCCCTGGCCGGCGGAGATCCGCTGCCACGCCCGAGTCGGGAGGCCGGTGGCGATCTGGTCCGCTCGCTGGATGCCCAGTCCGGTCGGGACTCGGTGCGAGCAGGCGACCGCGAGGACGTAACCGAGTCGATGGTCGCGTAACGCCGCGGCCAGGTGCGGGTCACCGCCGTAGGCTTCGTCGCCGGCAACCCATCGGCAGGGCAGCCCGCCGGCCAGGGCGGTGTCGATCAGCCGGCGTGCCAGCTGCGGTTTCGTGGCGAAGCCGACGGTGTCGGGCACCCCCGCCTCGACCCGGCGCGCCGGGTCGTCGGCCCAGGACTTCGGCAGGTAGAGAGCGACGTCGACCAGGGTGTGCCCGGCTGGTGAGGCATAGGACAGATGCACCGCGAGCTGACAGTTCTCGATCTTCCCGGCGGTGCCGGAGTACTGCCGTTGCACCCCGACGGTGTGCACGCCCTTCTTCAGGTCACCGGTCTCGTCGATCAGCAGCACCCCGTCCGGATGCCCGAGCTTGACCGCGACGAAATCCCGCACATCAGCGCGGACTCCAGCGTCGTCCCACCTGGCCCGACCGATCAGGTCCTGCATCCCACCAGGCCCGTCGTCACCAGCGTGTTCCGCGATCGTCCAACAGTTCTTCGTCGGCAGCGGCGCCAGCAACCCGGCCATGAAGTCCCGCACCCGCCGGCGCGGCTCAGGCCGGCCGAAGCGCGACCCGACCACGTCCATCAGCTCGTCAAACAGCCCAGACCATCGGTGGGCGTCTACTCTGTAGGCGGCAGCCACCGCCGCATCTTTGGTCCACACAACCACGAGACTCAGCGGTGGCTGCTCCATGCCCACGGACAAAACCACACCGCCACAGCAGGTCAGAACGGATCTCCTGCTGGAGTA
>NZ_JBNCKJ010000027.1:0-1471 GCF_049841475.1 Micromonospora sp. DT15 | reverse complement strand
GGGGGGGTGTCCCTATGGGTTTCGTCAAGCGGGGACGGGTGCCTGATCTGTCGGCCGTGGTTGGTAGGGGATCTTGTCGCGGAGCATGGCGAATAGGACGTCGCAGCGGCGGCGGGCGAGGCAGATGAGGGCGGCGTTGTGGCGTTTGCCTTCGGCGCGTTTGCGGTCGTAGTAGGCCCGGCTGACGGGGTCGGCGAGGGCTGCGAACGCGGCGAGGAAGAACGCGCGTTTGAGGTTCTTGTTGCCGCCTCGTGGTGGGTGTTCGCCGCGGATGCTGCTGCCGGATCGTCGGGTGACCGGGGCGAGGCCGGCGTAGGCGGCGAGGTGGCCGGGGGTGGCGAAGCTGCTGCCGTCGCCGACTTCGAGCAGGATCCGGGCTGCGGTCCTGACGCCGATGCCGGGCATCGAGGTCAGGACCGAGGCGAGAGGGTGTGCATCGAGGATCCTCTCGACCTCGCCGGCGACCTGGTCGCGTTGGCGCAGGACGTCGCGGAGGCTGTCGGCGAGGCGGGGCAGGATCGTTTCCGCCGCTGTCGTGCCGGGGACGGTGACGCTCTGCTCGTCCAGGGCGGTCATGATCTGCTCGACGAGCCGCTCACCCATTCGGGGCGCGTGCACTGCGGCGATCGAGAGCAGCTTGCGGCGGCCGGACTTGCGCAGCCCGATCGGACCGCCGCAGCGCGACAGCAGTTCCAACACGGCTTTGTGGTGCACCTTCGGGCCCAGCACCCGTTCTAAGGCGGGATGGATCTGCGTCAGCAGGCCCCGAATCCGGTTGGACACCCGGGTGGCTTCGCCGGCGAGGTCGTCGTCGAAGCCGACCAGGACTTCCAGCTCGGCCAGAGCCTCGTCGCCGGTGTCGACCCGCCGCAGCGTGTGCGGCAGGGTGCGGGCCGCGTCAGCGATGACATAGGCATCACGGGCATCGGTCTTTGCGCTGCCGGGATGCAGATCAGCGATCCGGCGCATCGCCAAGCCAGGCAGGTAGGCCACCTGATGCCCGCATGCCCGAGCCACCGCGACCGGCAAGGCGCCGATCGAGGCCGGCTGGTCGACCACCACCAGGACCCGGCCATGGCGGGCGAGTTTGTCGAACAACTGCCGCAGCCGGGCCTCGGTATTCGGCAACGGCGCGTCGTGCAGCCGCTTGCCGTCCGGGGCCAACCCGACCGCGTGGTGATCACCCTTACCGACGTCCAAACCCAGGAAGACGCCATATCCGTCGTGCACCAGACCCGCCTCCACGCATCGCATCGTGGCCTCGGCCGCAGTCAAGGCGTCGGACTGCCGGCAGCCACGTTACGAAGAGACCTACCCCGAACACGGGTGGCCGTGTCCCTATCAGCGGTCCGCCGACGCCACCCGACCCGGCGACAACACCCCCCGGATCATCCGAACGACAGGGACAGGAAGTCATACCGGGCCGAGCGACCGAGGGTCCCCGGCTGGGGACGATCAAAAAGGTAACGGG
>NZ_JBNCKJ010000026.1:0-2538 GCF_049841475.1 Micromonospora sp. DT15 | reverse complement strand
AAACGGATCCGGCACAAACCGATCCGCCGTCAACCCCCCACCCCGCAAATAACCCCGACCCACACCCACACCACCGAGGTACAGCTCGCCCGGCACGCCGATGGGGACCATCGCGAGGTTTTCGTCGAGGACGTGGAGCCGCAGATTGGGGTGCGGTCCGCCGAGGGGCACCCGGGTCAGTTCGGCCAGGGCGTCCGGGTCGCACTGCCAACTGGTGACGTCGACCGCCGCCTCGGCAGGACCGTAGGTGTTGTGCAGTTCGCAGTGGGGAAGCGCAGCGAGGAACGCCCGCGCCACGTCGACGGGCAACTCCTCACCTCCGACGCCGACGGAGCGCAGTGAGGTGCAGCGCTCGAGGCCCTCGGCGAGCAGCGCCGCCAGCATCGCCGGGACGAAGTGGGCGGTCGTCACCTGCTCCGCGATGATCAGATCACGGAGGTACGCGGGGTCACGGTGCCCGCCCGGGCGGGCGACGACGATCCGCGCGCCGGCCGACAGCGCGGCGTAGACCTCGGCCGGTGAGACGTCGAAACCGATCTCGGTCTTCTGGAGGACGACGCCGTCCGGGCCGAGGCGGTAGACCTCCGGCAGGACGTGTTGGGTGCGGTTGACGAGGCCGGCGTGGGTGACCACCGCGCCCTTCGGCCGACCCGTCGACCCCGACGTGAAGATCACATAACAGGCATTGTCCGGACCCACCACCACCGGCACATCCGCACCCGACTCACCCGCCCACAACCCCGGCCGATCAACCAACACCACCTCAGCCGCCAACCCCGGCAACCCCGCCAACAACCCCGACGACGTCACCACCACCGACGCACCCGCATCGGCAACCATCAAACCCAAACGCTCAACCGGATAACCCGGATCCAACGGCACATACACACCACCGGCCTTATGCACCGCCAACATCGCCACAACCTGATCCACCGAACGATGCAGACACACACCCACCAACACCTCGGCACCCACACCCACCGACCGCAAATACCGAGCCAACCTGTTCGCCGCCGCATTCAACTCCGAATACGACAACGACACCCCACCATCACCAATCGCAACCGCATCACCGCGCACACCCACCTGCGCCGCAAAGGCCGAATAGGCGACACCCTCTACCGGCGCCACCGGCCCCACACCCACCCGGGACAACCACTCCGCCTCAGCAGGGGGCACACACACCACCCGCGAATCCCCACCCGGATCCGCCAGCATCGACTCCAACACCACCCGGAACATCCCCGCCAACCGCACCAAACCCGCCCCGCCAAACACCCGCCCGTCACCGACGAGGCGGATCACGGTCGGGCTGGCACCGACGGACAGGACGAACTCGGTGGCGGCCACGTCACTGGCGACCCGGGCGGGCGTGGTGTGGCCGTCGGGCGTCGGCGCTTCGCCCGGTCCGTCCGCGCCTGCCCCACCGGACGGGTCGGTACGGGGTTCGGTGTAGCCGAAGACGACGTCGATCGGGTGCGTGTCGGCACCCGTCAGCCTGCGCACCGCCGGCAACGGGAAACGCCGATGCGGCCACAACCGCACCTCACCGTCGAACACCGACCGCACCAAATCACCCCACGAACCCCCACCCCGCTCATGACCGAACGGCAACACATTGATGTACATCCCATGCACACGCTCCGCACCCCGCACCTCCGGCCGCGCATCACACACCAACCCCGTGTAAAAACGCCGCTCATCAGTCAACTGACTCATCACCTTCAAATGAGCCGCGTGCAGAACGGCCTTGACGGGTACGCCGAGGCTGCTGGCGAACCGGCGCAGCGCACCGTCCAGGTCGGCGATGTCCAATTCGGTGCGGCACACCTGCCGCGGGCCGGAGTCGGTCGCCTGGGTGCCCGGCAGGGTGAGCTTCGGCGTACCGGTCACGACCTCGCGCCAGTAGGCCGCGTCGGCCTCGGAGTCGAGCGCCGAGAGTTCGGTGGCCACGAAGTCCGCGTACCGGACGGCCACTGGTTCGGCGGGCGTCGGCTGCTCGCCGCGCCGCCGCCGGTGGTAGCCGTCGCGCAGGTCGGCCAGCAGAAGATTGAGGTCCCAGCCGCCGGTGATCAGGTGGCTGACCGAGACGGTGAGCCACCAGGCCGGGTCGTCCTCGCGGTGGACGGCCACCCGTAGCAGCGGCGGCGGCGTCGCGAGGTCGAACGGCCGGTCACGCTCGGCGGCGACGTACGCGGAGTGGCCGGTCGCCTCGGCGTGGACCGCGACCGGCACCTGCGCCTCGGCGTGCACGAGCTGCATCGGCACCGAGTAGCCGGTCAGGTCGAACGATGTGCGCAGCGTGTCGTGCCGGGCGACCAGCTCGGCGAGGGTGGCGTGCAGCGGCTCGACGTCGAAGGACAGTTCGTCGTCCACGCGCATGGTGTGCACGATGTGGTACGGCGCGGCGCTCTCGTCCTTGGCGATCTCCACCGCCATACCCACCTGGGCCTGCGTGGCCGGGTAGGCGTCGGTCAGGCCGTCCGGCAGAGCAGCCCGGTCCGCGTCGGACAGCAACGCGAACGGCGCCACCGGCTC
>NZ_JBNCKJ010000025.1:0-5388 GCF_049841475.1 Micromonospora sp. DT15 | reverse complement strand
GTGGGGCTTCTGGTCGGTGTGTGGTTGTTCTTTGAGAACTCAACAGGGTGCTTGTAAAGCCAGTGCCAATTATGATTTATACCCCGGACTGGTCAGTTTTTGCTGGCTGGTTGGGATTCCTTTGGCAACATTTGTTTGTTGCCGGGATAGCTGTTCAACTAATTTTTTGTTGGAGAGTTTGATCCTGGCTCAGGACGAACGCTGGCGGCGTGCTTAACACATGCAAGTCGAGCGGAAAGGCCCTTCGGGGTACTCGAGCGGCGAACGGGTGAGTAACACGTGAGCAACCTGCCCCAAGCTTTGGGATAACCCTCGGAAACGGGGGCTAATACCGAATATTACTGCTGGCCGCATGGCTGGTGGTGGAAAGTTTTTCGGCTTGGGATGGGCTCGCGGCCTATCAGCTTGTTGGTGGGGTGATGGCCTACCAAGGCGACGACGGGTAGCCGGCCTGAGAGGGCGACCGGCCACACTGGGACTGAGACACGGCCCAGACTCCTACGGGAGGCAGCAGTGGGGAATATTGCACAATGGGCGGAAGCCTGATGCAGCGACGCCGCGTGAGGGATGACGGCCTTCGGGTTGTAAACCTCTTTCAGCAGGGACGAAGCGAGAGTGACGGTACCTGCAGAAGAAGCACCGGCCAACTACGTGCCAGCAGCCGCGGTAAGACGTAGGGTGCGAGCGTTGTCCGGATTTATTGGGCGTAAAGAGCTCGTAGGCGGCTTGTCGCGTCGACCGTGAAAACTTGGGGCTCAACCCCAAGCCTGCGGTCGATACGGGCAGGCTAGAGTTCGGTAGGGGAGACTGGAATTCCTGGTGTAGCGGTGAAATGCGCAGATATCAGGAGGAACACCGGTGGCGAAGGCGGGTCTCTGGGCCGATACTGACGCTGAGGAGCGAAAGCGTGGGGAGCGAACAGGATTAGATACCCTGGTAGTCCACGCTGTAAACGTTGGGCGCTAGGTGTGGGGGGCCTCTCCGGTTCCCTGTGCCGCAGCTAACGCATTAAGCGCCCCGCCTGGGGAGTACGGCCGCAAGGCTAAAACTCAAAGGAATTGACGGGGGCCCGCACAAGCGGCGGAGCATGCGGATTAATTCGATGCAACGCGAAGAACCTTACCTGGGTTTGACATGGCCGCAAAACTCGCAGAGATGTGAGGTCCTTCGGGGGCGGTCACAGGTGGTGCATGGCTGTCGTCAGCTCGTGTCGTGAGATGTTGGGTTAAGTCCCGCAACGAGCGCAACCCTCGTTCGATGTTGCCAGCGCGTTATGGCGGGGACTCATCGAAGACTGCCGGGGTCAACTCGGAGGAAGGTGGGGATGACGTCAAGTCATCATGCCCCTTATGTCCAGGGCTTCACGCATGCTACAATGGCCGGTACAATGGGCTGCGATACCGTGAGGTGGAGCGAATCCCAAAAAGCCGGTCTCAGTTCGGATCGGGGTCTGCAACTCGACCCCGTGAAGTCGGAGTCGCTAGTAATCGCAGATCAGCAACGCTGCGGTGAATACGTTCCCGGGCCTTGTACACACCGCCCGTCACGTCACGAAAGTCGGCAACACCCGAAGCCGGTGGCCCAACCCTTGTGGAGGGAGCCGTCGAAGGTGGGGCTGGCGATTGGGACGAAGTCGTAACAAGGTAGCCGTACCGGAAGGTGCGGCTGGATCACCTCCTTTCTAAGGAGCACCTTCCGACGAAAGTCGGTAAGGAGCCCGCATCACCCGAATGTGGTGGTGGGGTGCTCGAATGGCGGAGACACTGGCAAGTTTTGCCCTGGCAACGGCCGGCGGCGCTTAGTACAGCCATCTTTCGGGGTGGTGGGAACGGATGCTGTTGGTGCGGCTGGGGGGAAATGTGAGCACCCTGTTGGGTCCTGAAGGAACAACCGTTGTGTTGTTGTTTCAGAGACGCGCCGGCCCTCCTTGGTGGGGGCTGGGAGTCTGCCAGGCATGGCCTGGCCCCACATACCGCCAACCGTCTGGTTGGGTTTGGTGTGGGGCGGATCGGGTTGTGGGTTGGTCGTTTGTTGAGAATTGCACAGTGGACGCGAGCATCTTTGTGGTCAAGTTGTCAAGGGCGAACGGTGAATGCCTTGGCACCAGGAGCCGATGAAGGACGTGGGAGGCCGCGATAGGCCTGGGGGAGCTGTCAACCAAGCTGTGATCCCAGGGTGTCCGAATGGGGAAACCTGGCACCAGTCATGTGGTGTCACCCACACCTGAACACATAGGGTGTGTGGAGGGAACGCGGGGAAGTGAAACATCTCAGTACCCGTAGGAAGAGAAAACAATTTAGTGATTCCGTGAGTAGTGGCGAGCGAAAGCGGATCGAGGCTAAACCGGCTGCGTGTGATACCTGTCAGGGGTTGCGTGGTCGGGGTTGTGGGACCCCGCTGAGTGTACTGACATGCACTCGAGAAGTTACAAAGTCAGTGGCTAGTCGAACAGTCTGGAATGGCTGACCGTAGACGGTGAGAGTCCGGTAGGTGAAAGTTGCTGACCTTCTGTGGGTGTTCCCGAGTAGCGGCGGACCCCTGAAATCTGCCGTGAATCTGCCAGGACCACCTGGTAAGCCTAAATACTTCCTGGTGACCGATAGCGGACAAGTACCGTGAGGGAATGGTGAAAAGTACCCCGGGAGGGGAGTGAAATAGTACCTGAAACCGTTCGCCTACAATCCGTCGGAGCCTTGCGGGGTGACGGCGTGCCTTTTGAAGAATGAGCCTGCGAGTTAGTGGCATGTGGCGAGGTTAACCCGTGTGGGGGAGCCGTAGCGAAAGCGAGTCTGAATAGGGCGATTCAGTCGCGTGTCCTAGACCCGAAGCGGAGTGATCTAGCCATGGGCAGGCTGAAGCGCGGGTAAGACCGCGTGGAGGGCCGAACCCACCAATGTTGAAAAATTGGGGGATGACCTGTGGTTAGGGGTGAAAGGCCAATCAAACTCCGTGATAGCTGGTTCTCCCCGAAATGCATTTAGGTGCAGCGTCGCGTGTTTCTTGCCGGAGGTAGAGCACTGGATGGTCTAGGGGGCCCACAAGCTTACCGAAATCAGCCAAACTCCGAATGCCGGTAAGTGAGAGCGCGGCAGTGAGACTGCGGGGGATAAGCTTCGTAGTCGAGAGGGAAACAGCCCAGATCACCAGCTAAGGCCCCTAAGCGTGTGCTAAGTGGAAAAGGATGTGGGGTCGCATAGACAACCAGGAGGTTGGCTTAGAAGCAGCCACCCTTTAAAGAGTGCGTAATAGCTCACTGGTCAAGTGGTTCCGCGCCGACAATGTAGCGGGGCTCAAGCACACCGCCGAAGCTGTGGCATTCACATTTTATCCTCGCTTGGACGTGATTCCTTGTGCAGGTGTGTGGATGGGTAGGGGAGCGTCGTGCCGCGAGTGAAGCAGCGGGGTGACCCAGTTGTGGACGCGGCACGAGTGAGAATGCAGGCATGAGTAGCGAAAGAAGGGTGAGAAACCCTTCCGCCGGATGACCAAGGGTTCCAGGGCCAGGCTAATCCGCCCTGGGTGAGTCGGGACCTAAGGCGAGGCCGAGAGGCGTAGTCGATGGACAACGGGTTGATATTCCCGTACCCGCGAAAGAGCGTCCCTGATGAACCTCGTTGTGCTAACCACCCGAACTTGATGACGTCTTCGGACTGAGTTGAGGGAGCGTGGGAACCTGATGGGTAGTAGTCAAGCGATGGGGTGACGCAGGAAGGTAGCTGAGCCCGGCCGGTGGTTGTGCCGGGGTAAGCGTGTAGGCCGTGTTGTAGGCAAATCCGCAACACATGAAGGCTGAGACGTGATGCCGAGCCGATTCAGGTGAAGTCAGTGATCCTATGCTGCCGAGAAAAGCCTCTAGCGAGTTCTTAGCGGCCCGTACCCCAAACCGACACAGGTGGTCAGGTAGAGAATACCGAGGCGATCGGGCGAACTGTGGTTAAGGAACTCGGCAAATTGCCCCCGTAACTTAGGGAGAAGGGGGGCCGGAGACGTGAAGCCCCGCGCGGGTGGAGCGTTGTATGGCCGCAGAGAGCAGGGGGAAGCGACTGTTTACTAAAAACACAGGTCCATGCGAAGAAGTAATTCGATGTATATGGACTGACGCCTGCCCGGTGCTGGAACGTTAAGGGGACCTGTTAGCTCTTCGGGGCGAAGCGGAGAACTTAAGCGCCAGTAAACGGCGGTGGTAACTATAACCATCCTAAGGTAGCGAAATTCCTTGTCGGGTAAGTTCCGACCTGCACGAATGGCGTAACGACTTCCCCACTGTCTCAACCACAGGCCCGGCGAAATTGCAGTACGAGTAAAGATGCTCGTTACGCGCGGCAGGACGGAAAGACCCCGGGACCTTTACTATAGCTTGACATTGGTACTCGAATTAGCTTGTGTAGGATAGGTGGGAGCCGGTGAAGTCCATACGCCAGTATGGGTGGAGGCAATCTTGAAATACCACTCTGGTTGATTTGGGTATCTAACTTCGGACCGTTATCCGGTTCAGGGACAGTGTCTGGTGGGTAGTTTAACTGGGGCGGTTGCCTCCTAAAAGGTAACGGAGGCGCCCAAAGGTTCCCTCAGCCTGGTTGGCAATCAGGTGTTGAGTGCAAGTACACAAGGGAGCTTGACTGTGAGACTGACAGGTCGAGCAGGGACGAAAGTCGGGACTAGTGATCCGGCACTTGCGAGTGGAAGCGGTGTCGCTCAACGGATAAAAGGTACCCCGGGGATAACAGGCTGATCTTCCCCAAGAGTCCATATCGACGGGATGGTTTGGCACCTCGATGTCGGCTCGTCGCATCCTGGGGCTGTAGCAGGTCCCAAGGGTTGGGCTGTTCGCCCATTAAAGCGGTACGCGAGCTGGGTTTAGAACGTCGTGAGACAGTTCGGTCCCTATCCGCCGTGCGCGTAGGATACTTGAGAAGGGCTGTCCCTAGTACGAGAGGACCGGGACGGACGAACCTCTGGTGTGCCAGTTGTCCTGCCAAGGGCACGGCTGGTTAGCTACGTTCGGAAGGGATAACCGCTGAAAGCATCTAAGCGGGAAGCCTGCTTCAAGATGAGGTATCCCACCCCACTTTGTGGGGGTAAGGCCCCCAGCTAGACGACTGGGTTGATAGGCCGGAAATGTAAGCCCGGTAACGGGTTCAGTTGACCGGTACTAATAGGCCGAGGACTTGACTACTAAGCTGCTACGCGTCCACTGTGCAACTCTGAACAAGCGAACACCCGTGATTGTGTGCCGGGGTTGTTTGATATGTTCATAGAGTTACGGCGGTCATGGCGGAGGGGAAACGCCCGGTTACATTCCGAACCCGGAAGCTAAGCCCTCCAGCGCCGATGGTACTGCACTCGTGAGGGTGTGGGAGAGTAGGACGCCGCCGGACAATCTTCCAG
>NZ_JBNCKJ010000024.1:0-10304 GCF_049841475.1 Micromonospora sp. DT15 | reverse complement strand
AGCCACCCAAGCAATCATCGACGCCGAACCTAGCGGCAACCAGCCGAACCGATCACCACGTACATAGAAGCGTCTTGTAGTGGTTGATCGTTGACGATGTGCCGGTGGTACGTCGTGGTGAACTGACTGACGAGGCGTGGGCGGTGATCGCGCCGCTGCTGCCGGAGACGGGCGGTGCGCGGGGGCGGTGGCGGGATCACCGACAGGTCATCAACGGGATTCTGTGGAAGCTGCGCACGGGGGCGCCGTGGCGTGACCTGCCGGAACGCTTCGGACCGTGGAAAACCTGCCACGAACGGCTGCGGCGGTGGACCGCGGATGGCACCTGGGATCGGATCCTCGCCGCGGCGCAGGTCCATGACGACGGCACACCCGTGCAGTGGACAGTCAGCATCGACTCGTCGATCGTGCGGGCGCACCAGCATTCCGCTGGCGCCCGCAAAAAAGGGGCTCCCCATCAAGTCCGGCGACGCCTGGTGCGCAAGATGGCGAGGCCATCGGCCGGTCCCGAGGCGGACTGAGCACGAAAATCCACCTCGCCGTCGACGGACGCGGCCGGCCGCTGTCAATCCTGCTCACCCCTGGCCAAGCCGGCGACAACCCGCAGTTGCTGGCGCTACTGGACGCGATCCGGGTCAACGAACCTGGACCCGGACGGCCCCGTAAACGTCCCGACGTGTTGATCGCCGACAAGGGGTACGCGCACGACTCAACCCGCCGAGCGTTGCGGCAGCGTGGGATCCGGCACGTCATCCCGGAACGGTCCGACCAGGTCGCCCGCCGGATCGCCAAGGGCGGCGCCGGCGGCAGACCACCAGCCTTCGACAAGGTGATCTACCGAAACCGCAACGTGGTGGAACGCTGCTTCAACCGCCTCAAGCAATGGCGTGACCTGGCCACCCGCTACGCGAAACGCGCATCCCTCTACCGCGCCAGCCTCGTCCTCATCGCCGCCATCGTTTGGCTCTCATGAGCACTCGGATGGCTCATCCGGGATCACAAGCTCGTTCAATCCATCGATCACCCGAACGCCGAGATCCCAACGATCGGCGAGATCGGTGATCGTTGCGTACTCCTCACCTGTCAGTCGCACCCGATAGTCGAAGACGTTGGCACAGAGCGTGTCCAGCCCGAGCTGCTCCTCACCCGCCATCACATCAACCAGCGAGTCCGCGAGCCGGGGATCCAGGGGTGCGCCCATCTCGGCCTCAGCCTGGGGATCCGCCCGTCCCGATAGCGCCTCGACCAGACGCTGAAAGCGCCGTTGATCCTCGGTCCGGTACACGGCTGAAGCATGGCATGACCAGGACTTCCGATCCATGATCGGCAGGACACGCCCTAGGCGCTCTCGTGTGAGGTTACAGAATCCCCTCTTTTGTCTGTGGTGGGCACAACAGCGGGTTACGGGTGGGCCCAGGGGTACGGGGTCGACATCGCTCACCGGTACAGGCACCATGCGGGTGTGGCGGTCGAGGTCTGGACGGCATTGACGTCGTTGGGTGGCGTGGCCATCGGTGGGGGACTTTCATACCTGGTGCAGCACTCGACTCAGCGGATGGTGGCGAGGACCGAGCAACGTAAGCAGGACCTCGCCTTGGCAGAGAGCAGGCGAGCTGAGCGGCTGGCCCTGCTGGAGCGGTTCGTCAGCGTGGCGGCCGAGGCTGAACGCTGCGCCTTCGCCCGCCCGATGCAGTGGCAGGACGGCGAGGACTGGCCGACGCAGGCCCAGGCGGTGATGAACCGGTTCTGGGTTGCGGAGCGGATGATTCGGCTGTCGTTCCCGATACCAGTGCACGACGCGGCCCGGGCGTACTTCCTGGTGCTCAACGGCGCGGTGTGGGAGGGGGTTCCTGAAGGCCAGAGCGTTCGGGATCTGCTCGAAGAACCACGCTTGGACTTTCTCGATGCAGCGCGCGGGGCTCTGGGATAGATGCGGGCAGCACTGCTGGTTTCAGCGGTTACTGCGAGCCCGCCAGCGTCCGAACGGGCGTCAAGGCCGTCTTGACGTGGCGGGCCGGGCGGCGGCTCGCTCCCAGAGGGCGGGTCGACGGCAGACGGGATGGAGACCAGAGAGGTCGCCGCGAACGTGAGAACCGAGTGCCGAAACCGGTCATCGATGCCGTCAAGCGGCTCGGTATGGGAAGCGCGGGTCATTGGTCCGCATAATACGAGCCACTATGAGCGAACCGTTCGTCCTTCAGGGGTCTGGCGACCAGCGGTGGCTTGTTCATCCTCCACAAGATCCGTACGGCGACGGCTACGTCTACACGGTCGCGACTGAGTTGCACGCACTGGGCATGGCAGCGTCGACAGTCGCCAAGATCGATGGGATCTACGCCCCCCTGGAGACGACGCTGTCAGGGTTCGTGGAGAGGCTCGCGGCCGATTGGGAGGGCTGGAGCGGCACCCGTACCTGGGCATCGATGGAACGCGAGCTGGTGATCGACGCTCGGCACGACGGTCGAGCCCACGTGTCGCTGAGTGTGACGCTTCGGGCTCCCGGCCCCGACCTGCACGGCACCGCCTGGTCCGCCAGAGCGGTCTTCGTCCTCGAAGCAGGGGAGGAACTGACAGGCTTTGCCGGTGACCTCACGCACTTCCTTCGCACGTAGCAGCAGTCGCATCGCGACAGCGCCTCGACGGCTGGCGATCAAGGCTCGCGTCGTCCGACGATGATGCCGCCGAGCCGGCTCTCCGCTGAGGTGACGGTGGTCTGCGAGTCGACTGCGAAGCCGCTCTGGCGTAGCCAGGCCGCCACCTGGGCCGGCTGCCGACGATGGACGCGCACGTTCATCGGGTGCCCGCCGTACCCCTCGGTCTTGAGGGTCGTCTCGTCGCCCACGTGGAAGCCGAGCAGCAGCGGGCCACCTGGGCGCACCACCCGCCGGAAGTGCGCGAACACGACGCCGATCCGGTCGTCGGGGATGTGGATGAGGGAGTACCAGGCGACCAGGCCGGCGACCGAGCCGTCGGCCAGATCGAGGTCGGTCATCGAACCGACCTCGAACCTCAGTTCCGGATGATCGCGGCGGGCCACGTCGATCATCCCGGGCGAGAGGTCGATCCCGAAGGCGTCCACGCCGAGCGTGTGCAGGTGGGCGGTGATGCGCCCCGTTCCGCAACCCACGTCCGCGACCGGCCCACCGCCGGCGGCCAGCACCAGCTCCGCGAACGAGGCCAGAGCGGCTCGTTCGTACGGCGCTTCCGCGAGGAGGTCACGCACCAGGCGCGCGTAGCTGACCGCCACAGTGTCGTAGGAGGTGCGAGTATCAGACAGCCAGCCGTCTACCGTCACGACGCCAACGTTAATTCAGCGACACGACCGGCACCTTGGAGGCGTCCACCCATGACTCATGCACCGGTGATCGTGAGTCTCCCCATCGCCGACCGTCCCACCTCCTACCGGTTCTACCGCGACGGCCTCGGCCTCGAAGCCGTGGGCGAGTTGGCCGACGACGGCCTCCCGGAACCGTTGCAGTTCGTGGTCAATGACGGGCTGCGCCTGATGCTCATCCCGGCCGGCGGCTTCGGTTGGGTGATCGGCCGGCACGAGGTCGCCCCCAGGGGCCAGAGCGAGTGTCTGCTGAACCTCACTGTCGACTCGCCTGCCGACGCGGACGCGATGGTCGAGCGGGCCCGCGCTGCCGGCGCCGAGGTCATCACCGAGACGTCGGACCACCCCTGGGGGTACGCGGGCGTCTTCGCCGACCCGGACGGTCACTTGTGGATGGTCTCCGCCGCGGAGTCCTGAAAGCGTCGGTGGTGGTGGTTACGGTCTTGCGGTGACCGTGACCACCGATGCCCCTGGAACGCTGCCCACCCCTGCCGACGAGGCCCGGCTGTGGGCACTCATCGAGGCTGCCTGGGCCGAGTTGGGCGCCGAGCCCCTGGCGCTGCGTCAGGCCCTCGTTGAGCGCGACCCCGCCGCTGACGACGGCGATGATGTCGACGATGACGACCCGTCCTACGCGATCGACGCCTGGCTTGATGCCTTCCTGGACCGGCTCGGGCAGTTGACCGCCGGGCTGACCGGGCAGGAGCTGACCGATCTGGACCGGGTGGTGGAGCGCAAGCTTTACGACATCGATCGGGAGGACATCCACGAGGTGACCGACGGGTCGGACGACGGCTTCCTCTACGCCCGCGGTTTCATCGTCGCACTGGGTCGGGCCTACTACGAAGCTGTTCGTGCCGACCCCGCGATGGCGCTGCTGGACGCCGACTGCGAAGGCATGTGTTACCTCTTCGCGCACCTGCACAACGACCGGTTCGGTTCGTGGCCGGAGACCGGCTCGGGGATCTCCCGGGAGTCGTTCGGCAACCCGGCCGGTTGGTCGGCCTGGCCTGCCGACGAGGCGGACCGGTCGCAGCCGGCCGAGGCGTAGCCGATCCGGCCCGGCGGAGCCGTTCAGACGTAGATCTTCGTGGCGTACTCGGGGCCGTAGTGCCGTTCCAGATCTTCGAGGCTCTCCGTCGGGGCCTCGACCTCCTTGATCAGGCGTGCCCGGGACGGCAGTGCCTCGGGCTGCCAGGTCTCCGGCCGCCACAGCGCGGACCGCAGGAACGCCTTCGCGCAGTGGTAGAAGATCTGCTCGATCTCCACCACCACGGCGAGCACCGGCCGGTGCCCCTTGACCACCATGTCGTCGAACCAGGGCGCGTCGCTGACCAGGCGGGCGCGCCCGTTGATGCGCAGCGTGTCGGTCCGCCCGGGGATCAGGAAGAGCAACCCGATGTGCGGGTTGTCGAGGATGTTGCGGTAGCCGTCGGCCCGCTTGTTGCCGGGCCGCTCCGGCAGGGCGATTGTCGTGTCGTCCAGCACCAGGGCGAACCCGGCCGGGTCGCCCTTGGGTGAGACGTCGCAGCTGCCGTCCGCGCCGGCCGTGGCCATCAGGCAGAACGGCGAGGCGGCGAGCCACTCGCGGTCCCGTTCGTGCAGGCGGGTGCGGTCCTTGTTGGCGGCCCGCGTGCTCGGCTCACCGAGCAACTCGCGTAACTCCTCGTGCGAGGTGATCTCCACCGTCACGTTGGTCCTCCCTCAGGCGTTGACCCGGTGGTGGGCACCACCGTCATCAGCCTAGGCCGCAGTGACCAGCGCGAGGTTTGTGCCGGGTTGCCGTGGGTACGGCCTCACCCGACGCGCTCGCCGACGTGGACCGTTCCGCAGGACGCCGACCAGTGGAGGGCCGGGAGATGGAGAGCCGACTGAAGGTGCTGGGTCACCCAGTCCATCCGATGCTTGTCATGTTCCCGGTGGCGCTGCTGGCCACTGCGGTGCTGTTCGACCTGGTGGACACCGTGGGCGGTCCCGACTTCCTCGGCGAGGTCGCGTACTGGAACATCACCGTCGGCCTGATCGGCGGCCTGCTCGCCGCTGCGGCCGGCTCGTTCGACCTGCTGGCGATACCGAGCGGCACCCGCGCCAAAAGGGTGGGTCTGCTGCACGCGGGCGCCAACATCGCGGTGATCCTGCTCTTCGCGGCCGTGTGGGCGGTGCGGCTCAACGCGGACTCCCGGGCCGCCGGCGGGGCGCTGATCGCCATCGAGCTGGTCGCGCTGGCGATTCTCGGCATCAGCGCCTGGCTCGGTGGCGAGCTGGTCGACCGGCTCGGTGTGGGCGTCGACCGTGACGCCGGCCTGGACGCGCCCAGCTCACTACGGCCGCCGACGGCCACCCAGCGGATCGGAGAGGTGTGATGAGCGAGCAGCAGTTTGGCGGCTTCGGCCGGGGGTGGCGCGGCAGCCGGCAGCAGGGCTGGGACCCGATGGGGGAGTTGCAGTCGCTGCGCTCCGAGTTGAGTCGCCTGGTCGGTGGTCGCGGCGGCGGGTCCGACGTCGAGTTGACCGAGACCTCGGACGGCTGGGAGGTCGTCGTCCGGCTGCCCGGAGTGGCGCCGGAGGAGGTGGCCGTCGAGTTGGACGACCGCGAGTTGTGCGTGCGGGCCCGCTCGGAGGCGGAGGTCAACGCCGACCACGGGATCCCCGGCGGCTTCGAGACGCGCGGCTTCGAATACCGGGTCAACCTGCCGGCGCGGGTCGACCCGGACACCATCGACGCGGTGATGGACCACGGCCTGCTGCGGGTGCGCCTGCCACGGGCGACGCGGCCCGCGCCGCGCACCATCACCGTCGGCCGCACCGGGCCGCGCTCCGGCGATCTCTCCACTGGTACGCCGATGCCAGCCGATCCCGCCGCGGACCGGGAGCTGCACCGCCCGGACACCGCCGGCGAGATCGACCGGCCGTAGCGGGTCGGGTGGTCACCCCGTCCGTGCTCGGCCCGACCGCCGAGCGCCTTCCCGACGTACGGCGGATCGCCGTGCTGCGCGCCAACGCGCTCGGTGACTTCATCTTCGCCCTGCCGGCGCTGGACGCCTTGCGCAGCGCGTACCCCTCGGCGGAGATCGTGCTGCTCGGGGCGCCGTGGCACGCGAAGCTCTGGCGCGACCGGCCCGGCCCGGTGGACCGGGTGCTGGTGGTGCCGCCGGCACCCGGCATCCGTACGCCGGAGCCGGGCGAGCCGGACTCGTCGGTCGACGACTTCGTGGCCGCTGCCGCCGCTGCGGAATTCGACCTGGCGGTGCAGATCCACGGCGGGGGTGCCAACTCCAACCCGCTGATCAGCCGACTCGGTGCCCGGTTGACCGTCGGCCTGCGCGCCGAGGACGCGCCGCCGCTGGACCGGTGGCTGCGCTACGTCTACTACCAGCACGAGGTGATCCGCTACCTGGAGGTGGTGGCGCTGGCGGGAGCGCCGGCCACCACCATCACGCCGACGCTGGCGGTGACCGACGCCGACCGGGCCGAGGCCGCCCAGGTGCTCGGCCCGGCGAGCCGTCCCCGGGTGGCGTTGCATCCGGGCGCCACCGACACCCGCCGCCGCTGGCCCGCCGAGCGCTTCGCCGAGGTGGCCCGTGCGCTGCACGAGGACGGCTACGAGGTGCTGGTCACCGGCACGCCCTCCGAGCAGGAGGTGGTCGACCGGGTCGTCGCTGCGGCGCAGGCGCCGGTGCGCCCGCAGGTGGGCACGCTCAGCCTGGGTGGGTTGGTGGGCTGCTACGCCGACTGCGCGTTGGTCGTCTCGAACGACACCGGCCCGCTGCACCTGGCCGCCGCCGTGAGCACGCCAACGGTGGGCATCTTCTGGGTCGGCAACCTGATCAACGGGGCCAGCCCGCTGCGGGGCCGGCACCGCCCGATCAGCTCGTGGACGGTGCACTGCCCGGTCTGCGGGGTCGACTGCACGCCGGGCATCTACCCGCACCGACCCGGCGACGGTGACTGCCCGCATCGGGACTCGTTCGTGACCGACGTACCGGTGATCGAGGTGCTGGAAGCCGCCCGGGAGCTGCTCACCCGGTAGTTCAGGCCGGCTGCGGGGTGTCCTCCTCGGCGAGGACGACCTCCCACGCCTCCACGTCCCGGTCGGTGACGGTGGTGGGGGACTCCAGGTGGTACGCGCCGCTGGGCAGGATGCCCGCGCCACCGTAGCGGGACAACACGGCCAGCTGCGCCGCCACGTCCTCGCCCTGGTGCTTCTCCTGCACCCGACGCCAGAAGTCGAAGCCGCCGGCCTCGACGAGCTTGGCCCGGTCGTAGAGCACGCACCCGCCGATCCAGGAGACCTTGTACGCCCGCCACGCGCCCGGCGGCAGCGCCAACTGCTCGGTGATGTGCAGCAGGTTCGCGGCCGAGTGGATCCGGGCCCGGTTCCACTGCGGGGTGTCGGGTCGGATGCGCTCCGGCGTGGGCGGCCCGGCCCACTCCTCGTAGTGACCGTGCGACTCCGGCCGCACGTCGTCGGTGTACGAGAGCCCGTGCACGCCGTTGCCGACGAACCCGCAGCCCAGCTCACCGATCGCGGTGACCAGTCGGTGCAGCGCACCCGGTTCCAGCCAGATGTCGTCGTCGAGGCTGAGGACGTACCGGGCGGCCGAGGCGGCGAGCAGGTAGGCCCGGTGTTCGGCCAACCCCCGTCGGGGCAGCCGGCGGGTCAGCAGCACCGGGTGGCCCCGGTGGCGCAGCGCCCGGACCATTGTGGCCGCAGCGGGATGCGCGTACGCCGGATCCCCGTCGGACTGATCGCTGACGACCACGCCGAAGCCGGGCACGCCGTCCTGGGCGGCGAGCCCGCCCAGGGTGACGGCCAGTTCGGCCGGCCGGCTCCGGGTCGGAATCAGCACGTCGACCAGCCGGTCGCTGCGGAACTCCTCCGGGGTGCCGGCGTCGAGGGGGCGGTTCACGACGCCTGGGTACGCAGCGACGGGTCGGGCTCCCGGTCGTCGAGATGTGGCGACGGGTCCTGGCTGTGCGACCGGATCCGCTCGATGATCGCGGAGGTGGACCGGTCCGGCACGTACCCCAGGGTGCGCACCTGACCACCCAGGCGGCGCACCAGCGGCGCCTCCGGCACCAGCTCCGGCGGATAGTCGCCGCCCTTGACGTACACGTCCGGTCGGACCGCCTCGATCAGCGCCGCTGGTGAATCCTCCTCGAAGACCACCACGTGGTCCACGCAGGCGAGCGCGGCGAGCAGGGCACCCCGGTCCTCGACCGGGTTGACCGGCCGGTCCGGGCCCTTCAGCCGTCGTACGCTGCCGTCCGAGTTGACCGCCACGATGAGCAGGTCGCCCAACGCGCGGGCCTGCTCCAGGTAGCGCACATGCCCGCGATGCAGCACGTCGAAGCAGCCGTTGGTGAAGACCACAGACCGTCCCGCCTCGCGGTACCCGGCGACGATCGTGTCCAACTCGTCGCCACTGACCAGCGCGGGGTGGCTCGTGGTGTCGGTCGACTGGCCCAACGCGGCGAGCAGGTCGTCGCGTCGGCACACGCAGGTGCCGGTGTCCGAGACGGTGATGGTGGCCGCGAGTTGGGCGAGTTGGGCGGCGGTCGGCAGGGGCGCGTCGGCGGCCAGGGCCAACGTCATCGCCGCCAGGTACGCGTCGCCGGCACCCACGGCGTGACTTGCCGGCACCGGAGTGCTGTGGCTGCGGCGTGGCTCCCCGTCGGCGCCGCCGACCACAGCGCCCTCGGTGTCCAGGGTCACCGCGACCACGTCGGCACCGGTGTGCGCACGCAGTTCGGCCAGCCGCGACTTGGCCAGGACAGCCCGGTCGACGCCCTCTCCGGCCCGGGTGTTCACTGTGACGCCGGTGCCCGTGACGCTGAGCCCGTCG
This sequence comes from Micromonospora sp. DT15, assembly GCF_049841475.1. Classification (NCBI taxonomy): domain Bacteria; kingdom Bacillati; phylum Actinomycetota; class Actinomycetes; order Micromonosporales; family Micromonosporaceae; genus Micromonospora; species Micromonospora sp. DT15. Next base: position 1,125 of record NZ_JBNCKJ010000024.1, on the reverse strand, counting down.
CCGGTGAGGGCGACCCGTCCCTCACCCGGGGTGGGCTCGCCGACCGGCCCCGGGCGGTCGGCCCGGGTCAGCTCGGCGGCGGTGTCGTCGGCGCGTACCGCCCCCGGGGCCGCGCCGACGGTCATCTCGGACGGCCCGTCGACGGGGTCACCGTCCGGGTGTTCCAGGTGCAGTTCGGTCCCGCCGGTCGGTCGGGTCGTACCGCCCGCGCGGGCCAACAGTCGGGTCGCCTCGGCGAAGCTCGGGGTGACCACTGTCGGCGCGAGACCCCGCCAGTCGGCCAGGTCGTGGGCGTCCAGCGCGACTGTGGCGTACCGCTGGCGGTTCTCGACCAGCCACGCGCGGACCGGCGCGGGCAGCGCGCCCAGGCCGTAGTCGCAGACCACCAGGGTCGGCGCCTCCCCACCGGCGGCGGCGCGCAACTCCTCGGTCGCGCAGCTCAGGGCGGTGAGCAGCCGGCTCACCCCGTCGTGGTCCAGCGCGTCCTCCGGGTCGCCGGAGTCCTCACGCAGCAGGATCTGGTTGCCGGCCAACATCCGCCGCTTCACCGGTGTGGGTCGCCCGGGTTGGTTGACGGTGCGGTCCCAGACGCTCGCGCGGTCCAGGCAGTCGTGCAGTTCGTCCCCGGCGACGTCGGCGCCGACCGGTGCCACCAGCACCGCCCGGCCGCCGAGGGCGGCGACGTTGACGGCGGTGTTCGCGGCCCCACCGGCGGCGGAGATCCGCCGACGCAGGGTGAGGACCGGGGCGGGCGCCTCCCGGCAGAGCCGGTCGGAGTCGGCGAACCGCCATTCGTCCAACATGGCGTCACCGACGATCAGGACTGGGCGTCCGAGCCAGCTCTCCACGACGGTGGCGAGCCGGCGCTGCTCCGCTGCTGCTCCTGCCATGCCTCCCCGGGTCCCCAGCGGCCTGGCGGACAAACCTGCGCGCCGACCGGTCCCCGCCACTGGTCAGGGGGTCTTCGGTGGTGTCTGACCGGTCCGAGCCGGTCCGATACCGGTGCGACCTGTTTCGGGCGTTCGAGGGCGGGAAGGGGATTGAGGTACCCCGTTACCTTTTTGATCGTCCCCAGCCGGGGACCCTCGGTCGCTCGGCCCGGTATGACTTCCTGTCCCTGTCGTT
>NZ_JBNCKJ010000023.1:0-18896 GCF_049841475.1 Micromonospora sp. DT15 | reverse complement strand
AATCATAATTGGCACTGGCTTTACAAGCACCCTGTTGAGTTCTCAAAGAACAACCACACACCGACCAGAAGCCCCACCTCAGTGGAACCCCAACCGGGGCTTTTCGTACCGTGTCCCCGCCGCTCTCGCGCCGGGCACTTTTACTACGTTACCTCACCGTCTTCGCCGTGTCAAACCGTGTGTCCCGGTCTGTCATGCTTCGTACGGGTCAGCGCCGGCGCACTCACGCAGCAGCGAACCGCTGCGTCAGGTCGTCGGATTCGGCAGACCGGCCGCTGCGGTTTCCCGCAGTCTCGCCCGGTTCCCTGCCGGTCGTGAACCTTACCCGGTCGGCTTCGCCGCACCAAATCCGCCTCGCGGCCGATCCGGCGAGCCCCGCCCGGACCGCGTCTCGCAGGAGCGAACCCCTGCTTGACCCGGTTGCCATCCCGTTTCGGCGCTCTAGGACTTTCGTCCCGTTTGCCCCGTTCCGCGCTGGCAGAGAGAAAGTTACGCGTCTGCGGGTTTGATCGTCAAATCCACGGGTAGCGGCGCGCGTCACATTCGGTCGCCTGAGGAGTTTTCCCAGGTCAGGCGCACTCCGCAGAAACCGGGGCTCGGCGACCACCCGTAGTGGGGGCGTCGCGCGGCCTGATTCGCAGGAGCAGCAGCGATCAGGACGGCTGCCGGGTGGCGGCGATCAGGACGGCTGCCGCCGCCGATCGGCGAGCCAGGCCCGGACGCCGAGAACGCCAGCGGTGGTGCCGATAGCCAGGGATGCGGCGATCAGCAGCGCGTGCACCCACAGGAAGCTGGTGGCCGCACCCTCGGCCACCGTGCCGGACGCCCAGGACCGCGGGTCCTGCCAGATGGCCACCGCGAACCTCGGCCAGATCACCCAGGTCCAGACGCCGACTCCGACCAGGAAGAGACTCCACCCTCGCGACAGCACCATGGCAGCCGAGTATGCCAGCGCACCTGCTAAGCGGGCCGGCCACGCGGACGCGGACGCAGGCGCTCTGCCGCACCTGGGCAGGAGCACCCCCCGCGTTGAGTACCGGCTGTTTCCGGCGTCAGCGGGATGGGCACTGCGAAGGGGGACAGCTGAGGACCGTCCTTCGGAGGTGCCCCATGCAAACCTCGATCTTCAACCCCTGGGCCTGGCGTGATCCGTCCGCCCTGGCCGGCGGGTACACGCAGACCACCCCCTCGGTCACCCCTCCGGAGGGTCAGGAGGGTGGACACGACGGCCCGGACGCCCCCGGCCCGGGTACGCCCGTCGACCTGGTGGGCTATCAGGTACAGGCGAGCGACGGGCGCATCGGCACCATCGACGAGACGAGCGACGAGGCGGACGCCGGGCACCTGGTGGTGGACACCGGGCCGTGGATCTTCGGCCAGAAGGTGCTGCTGCCGGCCGGAACGGTGGACCGGGTGGATCACCAGGAGCGCGTCGTGCACGTCGACCGGACCCGCCAGCAGATCAAGGACGCGCCACCGTTCGATCCGGCAGCGGCCGACGAGGAATACCGGGAACGCGTCGGCGCCTACTACGCCGACAGCTACCTTCCGCCTCCCGGCGCCATCCCGCGGGTAATCTGAGGCCGTGGTCCGGACGGGCAACTGCGCATCCGAGGCGGTCGACCTGGTCGACGGCCGCTCCCTAGGTGCCGTGTCCGAGATCCCGACCAGCTCCGGCGATGGCCGTGAGCAACTTCTGAACGTCCTCCGTGCCGGTGGTCTGCGGTTTCGCGCCGGCGCGCGATGGCGGGCGACTCGCTGAGTCGATCCCGCTGACCGAGCAGGGCTGAGCCAGCCCTGCTCGGCGCGCGCCCACGCGTGACCCACCTTCGGAGACGAGAGGCACCACCATGTCCGTCGCACGAATGCTCACCGGGGACCGGCCCACCGGCCGCCTGCACCTCGGCCACTACGTCGGCAGCATCGCCAACCGGGTACGGCTGCACCGGCGCTACGAGAGTTTCTTCATCATCGCCGACCTGCACATGCTCACCACCCGCAACCGCCGCGAGGACATCGACCAGGTCGCCGGCAACGCCCGCGAGATGGTGACCGACATCCTCGCCGCCGGCGTCGACCCGGACCGGGCCACCTTCTACCTCCAGTCGGCCATCCCCGAGGTCGGCGACCTCAACACCCTCCTCCAGAACCTGGTGACAGTCCCCCGGCTGGAACGGGTGCCCTCGCTCAAGGACATGGCCCGCGACGCCGGCAAGGAGGAGATGCCGTACGGGCTGCTGGGTTATCCGGTGCTCCAGGCCGCGGACATCCTCTGCGTGAAGGGGGAGGTGGTTCCGGTCGGCCGGGACAACGCCGCACACGTCGAGGTGACCAGGGAGATCGCCCGGCGGTTCAACCACCTGTACGGCCCCGTCTTCCCGGTGCCCGAGTTGATCCCGGCGGACACACCGAGCCTGGTGGGGACCGATGGCGCCGCCAAGATGAGTAAAAGCCGGGGCAACTCGATCGCGCTCTCCGACGACGCGGCGACGGTGCGTCGCAAGGTGCTCGGCATGTACACCGACCCGAACCGGGTGCGGGCCGACGTGCCGGGCACTGTGGAAGGGAACCCGGTCTTCGCGTACCACGAGGTTTTCAATCCGGACCGCGACGAGGTGGCCGACCTGGCCCGGCGTTACCGGGCCGGGCGGGTGGGCGACGTGGAGGTCAAGGAACGGCTGATCGTCGCGCTGGAGGGGTTCCTGGCGCCGATCCGGCAGCGGCGGGCCGAGATCGAAGCCGACCGGGGCCTGGTCGACCGACTGATCGTCGAGGGTACGGAACGGACCCGCCGGGAGGTACGCCAGACGGTGCTCGAGGTACGCCGGGCGATGGGGCTGACCGGCGCGTACCAGCAGGTGCGGCGGCGAGCTGAGCGGAGCCGACGCCGGACGGACGCCTCGACCTGAGACCGGGGCGTTCGGTAGGCGGCGTGGCGCCGGGCGCCGGGTCCGCTGCGACACCATCGGGGTCTCAGCGGATCCGGGCGTCAGCCAGGTCCAGGGCGCAGAATGCGAGGGTGAGGAGGATTCTTGACATTCGTCCGGTGCCGGCGGGGCTGACGCACCGGACCACGATGTTCGAGGTCTTCTTCGACCTGGTCTTCGTCTTCGCGCTCACCCGGGCCATCACTTTCATGGCGTCCTCACCGAGCGCGCTCACCCTGGCCCAGGGGCTGCTCCTCCTGCTGCTGCTGATCTACTCCTGGTCGCCGTACATCTGGGTGGGGAATCTGGTCCGACCGGACGTCGGTCCGGTGCGGGCCCTCACCCTCGTCGCGATGGCGGCGATCTTCGTGGCCGCGCTGGTGTTGCCGGACGCGTGGCAGCAGAGTCCGGAGCTGTTCGACGCGCCGCTGACGCTCGCCCTGGCCTACGTGCTCGGCCGGGCCATGCAGCTCGTGATCATATTCCTGGCGAGCGCGACGAACCCTCCACTGCGCTCGACGCTGCGGTTCTTCGCCGTGCCCGTGGTGCTGGGCTGGATACCGCTGATCGTCGGCGCCCTGCTCGGCGGTGCGGCCCAGACCGCGCTCTGGACGGTCGCGTTCCTGCTGAACATCGGGGGTGCCCGGCTCGCGTCCACCTTCCGGCCGTGGCAACTGCGCAGCGTGGACCACTTCAGCGAACGGTTCGGTCTGGTGCTCATCATCGCGCTGGGTGAGTCACTGATCTCCGCCGGAGCAGGCCCGAGGGCGATGGCACCGGTCGGCTCCGCCCTACTGGCTGCTCTGCTCGGCCTCACCAGCACGGTCTGCCTGTGGTGGCTCTACTTCGATCGGCTGGCGTCCGCCGCCCGGGAGGCGGTCGGCACCGTGCCGGATGAGCGACGGGCCCGCGTCGCCGGCGACGCGTACGGCCTCGGGCACTCCACGCTGATCATCGGCGCCATCTACGTCGCGCTCGGCATCGAGGAGGTGATCGCCCAGCTCACCGAGGAGTCCGCGCACCCCGGCCGGCTCGGCTGGGAGGCCGCGACCGCGCTCTACGGCGGTGCTGCCCTCTACCTGCTCAGCAGGTTGGTCTTCCGCCGGCTGACCGTTGGCGTGGTGTACCCGCCGCAGGTCGTCGCCGCGCTGCTGCCGCTGGCCCTGCTGCCGATCGGCCGCTCCCTCCCGCCACTCGCGGCACTCGCCCTGCTCACCGCCTTCCTGATCGCGGTGACCTGGTTCGAGCGTCGGATGGACCGTCGCGACGAACGCGCACGAAAAAGCTGATGCGCCGTGTCGATATCCCCGTCCCACGTTCGTCGTCATGCTGTACGGCGACCCGCCGCACCGAGAGGAGCCGAAACGTGAAGTACATGCTGCTGTTCATGAGCCCCATGGTTGACGGGGAGGTCGTCGACAACGGGTGCAGCTTCGAGGACTGGATCCGCTACGACCGGGAGATGAAGGACGCCGGGGTCTGGGTCTCCGGGCATCCCCTGCAGGACCTGACCACCTGCACCACAGTGCAGGTCAAGCCGGACGGCGAGCGCACGATCACCGACGGGCCGTTCGCCGAGACCCGAGAGCTGCTCGGCGGGTACGACGTCATCGACGTGCCGGACCTCGACGCCGCGCTGGAGTGGGCGGCCCGGAGTCCCGGAGCCGTCGGCACCGGATCGGTCCAGGTCCGTCCGATCTTCGAGATCGACATGCAGGTGTGACGGTGCCGGGTGAGGGGGCAGCCGTCGGGTCGTCGGTGGAGGCGGTGTTCCGGGAGGAACGCGGCCGGCTGCTCGCCTCGCTCGTGCGCCGCTTCGGTGACCTCGACCTGGCCGAGGAGGTCACCTCCGAGGCCATCGAGGCGGCGCTGACGCACTGGCCGACCGACGGCGTCCCGAGCCGGCCGGGCGCGTGGCTGCTCACCACGGCACGGCGTCGGGCGGTGGACCGGCTGCGTCGCGACCGGGTGCTGGCGACCCGGCTCGCCGTACTCCAGGCGGAGGCCGAGCGGGCCGATCCCGCGCCGCCCGCCGACGCGGACCGCGACCTGCCCGACGACCGGTTGGCGCTCTTCTTCACCTGTGCGCACCCGGCGCTGGCCGCGCAGGATCGCGGCGCGCTCACCCTGCGGTTCCTGGCCGGCCTCACGACCACCGAGGTCGCGCGGGCCTTTCTGGTGCCGCCGGCCACCATGGCCCAACGACTCGTCCGCGCCAAACGGAAGATCCGCGACGCGCGCATCCCGTTCCGGGTGCCGGGGCCCGACGAGCTGCCCGGTCGTCTGCCCACGGTGCTCCAGGCCGTCTACTCGGTCTTCACCGAGGGGTACGCGGCCAGCTCCGGCCCGGATCTGCAACGGATCGACCTGGCCGAGGAGGCCATCCGGCTGGGCCGGATCCTGCGTCGGCTGCTGCCGGCCGAACGGGAGGTCGCCGGGCTGCTCGGTCTGATGCTGCTGGTCCACGCCCGCCGGGACGCGCGTACCGGACCGGACGGCACCATGATCCTTCTCGATGACCAGGACCGTGGACGCTGGGACGGTCAGATGATCGAGGAGGGGCAGGGCCTGGTGGTGGTCGCGCTGACCGGCCGAGCGCCCGGCCCGTACGGCGTCCAGGCCGCCATCGCCGCGCTGCACGACGAGGCCGCCGACGTGGCCAGCACCGACTGGCCGCAGGTGGTGGCCCTCTACGACGTGTTGCTCGGCCTGGTGCCCTCACCGATCGTGGCGCTCAACCGGGCCGCCGCGGTCGCCATGCGGGACGGGCCGGCGGCGGGGCTCGCGCTGCTCGACGAGTTGGCCGACGAGCCTCGGCTGCGCGGCTACCACCCCTATCCGGCGGCGCGGGCCGACCTGCTGCGCCGGCTCGGCCGGTACGACGAGGCCGCGGCCGCGTACCGCAGCGCGTTGACGCTGGTCGGCACCGAACCGGAGCGCGCGTACCTGCTCAGCCAGCTGAGAGCCGTCACGAACGAGTGAGCTGTACCCTTCCCGGGTGAGTCTGCCTCTGCCCCCCGGGCCGTTCGCCGCGTACCTGTTCGACTGCGACGGCACCATCGTCGACTCGATGCCGCTGCACTACCTGGCCTGGCAGCGGGCCCTTGAGGAGTGGGGCTGCGAGTTCCCCGAGGACCTCTTCTACGCCTGGGGTGGGCGGCCCACCGCGGACATCATCGTCGCTCTGAACGAGCAGCAGGGTCTCAGCATGCCGGTGGAGGCCGTCGTCGAGCGCCGGGAGAGCTACTACCAGGAGTTGCTGCCGCAGCTCGCCGCCGTGCCCGAGGTGCTGGCGCACATCCACGACGCGCACCGGCGGGTCCCGTTCGCCGTCGTCTCCGGCAGCACCCGCGCGTCGGTCACCGCCTCCCTGGACGCGCTCGGTCTGCTGGACCGGTTCGACGTGCTGGTCTGCGCCGACGACTACACCCGGGCCAAGCCCGACCCGGAGGCGTTCCTGCTCGCGGCGGAGCAGCTCGGCGTACCCCCGGAGTCCTGCCTGGTCTTCGAGGACACCGACCTGGGCATCCAGGCCGCGACGGCGGCCGGCATGGCTTCGGTACGCGTGCCGCAACAGCGCACGCCCTGACGCCTCAGGCCACCGTCAGCAGGAGCTTGCCGGCGTACGACGTCTGTAGGCGCTGGTGCGCGTCGCGCACCTTGCCCAGCGGGAACTTCTCCGCGACGTGCACCACGAACGGCCCCGCCTCGATGAGTTCGTTGAGGCGCTGCAACTGTCGAGGGCTCGATTCGCCGTCGTACGCGCGGACCATGACGCCCGGCCGTTCCTGCGGCTCCGGCCGCACCCCGTGGGCGAACGCGATCACCCCGCCGTCGGCCAGCGCCTCGGTGAGCTGGTCCAGCGTCGCGCCGCCGGCCATCGCCAGGATGGCGTTCACCCCGCCCGGGGCGGCGTCCCGGATCCGGGCCAGCACGTCGGTCATGTCGCCGTGGCCGTCGAGGGACACGTCGGCGCCGAGCCGGGTGACCAGCGCGACGCCGTCCGCCCCGGACGCCACAGCGATCACGTTCAGCCCCTGCCGCTTCGCCAACTGCACTGCCAGGTGGCCCTGACCGCCGCTCGCACCGAAGATCAGCAGCCAGTCACCGGCCGACAGGCTGATCGCGTCGAGTCCGGCCAGCGCGGTCAGCGCGTCGGTGGGCATGGCACCCGCGTGCTGGGCGGGCACGCCGTCGGGCACCTTCGCCACGTACTCCGCCTTGACCGACGCGTACTCGGCGTAGAGGCCGCCCTTCGGCCGCGTGGTGGCGGAGACGTAGACCAGGTCGCCCGCAGCCAGGCCGGTCACCTTGCTGCCGGCCGCGACGACGGTTCCGGCGCCGTCGGAGCCGGGCACGATCGGGAGCGCCGAGCCCTCCGGCACCAGCATGCCTTGCCGCTCGTACGCGTCCCACACCCCGACACCGGCGCTCAAGACCTTGATCAGCACCTCGTCGTCGGCGACCTGCGGGATCGGCAGCTTCCGCAGGGTGATCACCTCCGGCCCGCCGAACTCGTCGAAGGCCGCTGCCTGCATCCGCTCTGGCAGATCCCCGTCAACCATGTGGATTCCCTCTCCGTGGCGGCGTCACCGTCGCAGCATGCCGGCTGGGGAACAGGCGTGGCCCGGAGCTGAGCGCCGTTCACCCACAAGGACGAACGCCCACGCCCCGGCCAGCGGGCGAGAACCGCCGCCGGCCGACGCCAGCCGAGGTGACCCGTGCCGTGATCAGGAGGTCTGCGGCTCCGGGCCTCGAAGCGCCTGCTCGACGGCGTCGCGTACGCGGGCGTCCTCGCGCGCCTTGCTCCGCGCCCGGTTGCGGCGTCGGTACAGGTACGCCCCGACGAGCACCGCGATCAGCACGACGAGCACCAGCACCAGCATCCAGGGCAGGGCCCAGCCGTGCGCGGTGACCTGGACCGGCTTGAGCGAGGTGGTGGAGCCCGAGGCGTCGGTGAGCAGGGGTGTCACTGTCGCTGTAGCGGCCAGCGAGATGGCGGGAGCCACCCCGTGTACGGGCACCGACACGTCCCAGCTCTCACCCGGAAGCAGCTCCGGCGGCGCGGCGACATCCTCGGCCCGCACCCGCAGCAGGCCGAACGGGCCCGAGACGGTAACCGCCTGCTTCCCGGACAGGGCCGCGTTGCCGACGTTGTGGACCTGGTAGGTGATGGTGGCGTCACCCTTGCTGAACGGGTTGGTCGGTCCGGCGTACGTGACCTGGAGGTTCTCGATCGCGAGGTTCGGCTTCAGCTCGCCGCCCACCCGCAACTTGATCCGGATGCCGAGGCGCCGGTCGACGTTGATCCCCTCAGCCTGGTCGGCCTGGGTCAGCGTCGTGAGGATGCCGCCGACGTAGTCCCCGGGCGTGGCGTTCTGCGGGACGTCGACAGTGAAGGGGACCTGGGCGGTCTTTCCGGGCTGGATCACGACGCTGCCGGCGTTCGGCTTCACCCAGGCGCCGATCGCGATCGACTTCTTGTCCCTGGTGAGCAGGTCGAGCTGGCCGGCGTCGGTGGTGAAGCCGTCGGCCGCGTACACGGTGAGGGTGAGCGGCGCCGGGCCGCGGTTGGCCACGACCATGGCGTCCTCGACGGCACCGCCCGGGTTGACGTTGTAGCTGTAGCTGGACCTGGCCTCGCCGTAGCCGTTGGAGGCCGTCCGGACAGTCCAGGCGACGTTACCGTCCGCCGCCAGGGCGGGACCGGCACCGACACCGACGGCCGCGACGACGGCGAGCAGGGACAGTGCTGTCGTACGGAAGCGTGTCTTCCAGCGCGTTACGGGCGGGTACATGTCAGTTCCTTGAGGTGATCTTGGGAGGGGTGCAATGGGTGGCGGGGTAGGCCCCGAAGGTGCCTACCCCGCCGCATGGATCCGTTCGGTCAGCTGCTCAGCGCAGTGATCGTGAGGGTGGTGCGGTAGCTGCCCTTCGCGATGCTGTCCGGGATCTTCAGATCCAGGTCAGCGCCGAGCTTGGCGCCGCCACGCGGGTGACCCTGCGCGGCCGCGGCGAGCGCGCTGGAGACCGAGAGGCCCTTGCCCTGGTCGTCGAGCGACGACAGGACCGGGGCGCCGGCCTCGGCACCCGCGCCGGCGTCGAGCACGTACGGGTTCCAGCCGAGGTAGGAGCCGGAGAACGTCTTGTCGGCGTCGGAGAAGTCGCCGACGTTGGCCGAGATCGACCACGGGGCGAGCGACCGGCGGCTGTCCGACACGAGGATCGGGTTGATCTTGCCGTTGGCCTGGAAGTAGGTGCCGTTGCGCTCCTGCGCGGTGCCCAGGTCGACCAGACCGTTGTAGCCGTCGATCGTCCAGCCGAACTCGCCCGGGGCCGGGTTCGGCACGTTGACCTGGATGGCCTGACCGTCACCGTGGAACGGGTGCACCGTCACGTTGTCGACGATCGAGCCGACCGGCTGGCCCTCCGGGGTGTTGACGCAGGAGAGGCCGGCCTCGACCGACGCGTTCGGTGCCGCGCAGGTGCCGCTGCGCACGTTCGCCAGGACCAGCTTGTCGCCGCGCACCTGCACCTTGACGTAGCTGCGGACGTGCTCCTGGTTCTGCACCGAGTTGTACCAGTACTTGTTCGGGTCCAGCGGGTCCGGGCCGTTGCCCTTGATGCCGGTGCCGGTGGCGTCCGGCTTCTTGATGTCGTAGTACTTCGAGCCGGAGGCCGAGTTGGCGGTCACGTAGATGACGCCGCCCGGGCCGGGGAAGACATCGGCGGCACCCGGCTTCTCGGCCGGGTTCTCCTTCTGGCCGTTCTTGATGGAGTAGCTGCGCGAGTAGCTGTGGTCGTGACCCTGGAGCACCATGTCGATGCCGAGGTTCGAGAAGGCGGTGGTGAAGTCTTCCCGGCGCTGCTTGTTGTCGGTGTCGGTCGCGTGGCTGGCCGGCGAGTAGATGGAGTGGTGGTAGACCAGCACCTTCCACTTGGCCTCGGAGCCGTGCTTGTTCACCACGTCGGTGATGTACGAGACGTGCGCGGCGTCGCCGGCGTTGCTGCCGTCGGTCGGCAGCTTGTAGCTGTTGCTGTTGATGTCGATGAACAGCACGTCCTTGTAGACGAACCAGTAGTCACCACCGGACTTGGTGCCCGCCGGGTTCCCGTTGTCGTAGTACGGGGCCGTGCGGTCGGTGTTCGGGGTGAAGTGGTGCTGCTCGTAGGACTTGCCGCCGACGTCGTGGTTACCGATGGTGGCGACCACTGGGTACTGACGCAGCTGGTCGGGGGCCATGAACGAGGTCCACTGACCCTCGTCGTTGGCGGACTCGACGTGGTCGCCGCCGGAGACCAGCAGTTCCGCGTTCGGGTTGGCCGCGGTGGCGACCTTCAGGGTGTCCTCCCAGCCGGCCTGGTCCTTGAGCCGGTCGCCGGACGAGCCGATCTGCGGGTCACCGAAGAACAGGAAGTCGTAGTCGCCCTCGAAGTCCTGCGTCTTGAAGGCGTACGTCGGGGACCAGCTGCCCTCGGCGCCGACCCGGTACGAGTACGCCGTCTTCTCGCGCAGGTTGCTGATCGTGGCGTGCCGGTTGAACCCGGTGGTGGAGGTGTTCGCCGCGCCGACGGCGTCGAAGCTGACCGCGCCGGCCGGGAACTCGCCGTTGACGATTTCGGCGGTCGGGGCGAGCTGGATCTTCTGCGCGGTGTCGGCGGAGGAGTACCAGGTCACGATGCGCTGGGTCTCGTTGGCGCCGACGCCGAGGATCACGCTGCTGATCGTGGTGGACTCGGCCGCGCTCGCGGTGGCCATCAGGCCACTGCCGAGGGCCGCGCCCAGACCGAGGAACCCGGCTGCGACCCCGGCGACCAGGCGCCGCCGCACGAGCGCGGAGGCCCGTGTCGAGGTGCTCAATGTCATCGACATTGTTCCCTTTTCAAATAGAGAAATGGATTGTGCCTTCACCCGACGCTGGGGAAGCAATTCCACGCTTTCGCCGCCCGATGAACCGATCATGAACGTGATCTTGCGAAAGACTGCACTTCACGAACTACTTAGCCCTGCTCATGATCCAGAAACGCGCTGTACAAACCAGATCAGCCCCATAATGGACACGCCCGCAGAAACGACCCCGGTCGCCCAGAGGCCGGCTTTCGGCGCACGACGGCGCAGCACGAACAGCAGCGGGAAGACGACAGCGATAATTGTCAACTGAACGACCTCGATGCCGACGTTGAACACCAGCAGCGACCACAACAGGGTCCACGACCACGCCTCGTCGATACCCAGGGCGCCCGCGAAGCCGAGGCCGTGCACGAGACCGAAGCAGAACACCACGCCGAGGCGGATCCAACCGGCCCGATCCAGGCTGAAGTGACCGCGCCCGGCCGTCTCCAGGTCAGCCGCGTGCTCACCACGCCGCCAGATCCCCCACAGATGCCAACCAGCGACGACGGCGATCGACAGCGCGATGATCGGCTCCACGATCACCGCCGGCACCTCGACCAGGCCGAGCGCGGCGAGCATGAACGTCACCGAGTGCGCCAGCGTGAAGCTGGTGGCCGCGAGCACGATCTCCCGAAGCCGCCGAGACCCGGCGATCAGCGCCAGCAGGAACAGGATGTGGTCGATCCCGGTCAGCAGATGCTCGGCGCCCAGGAGGAAGAACTCGCCGAACCGCTCGTACCAGGTCTGCGCCGTCGAGAAGGACGGGTTGGCGGCGTCGAGCGCGGCACTGCCCGAGCGGCCGTCGATCTCGTACGTGACGATCGTCTTGGTGCCCTTGACGTAGCCCTCACCATCCGGGAAGAGGTCGCTGCGGACCACGTGCTCGTCGACCCGCTCCGGGCAGGTCCAGTCGAGCAGCAGGTCGGCGTACGGCACGCCCTCGCGCTCGCCGATCGTCGCGTCACCCACCTGGGCAGGCCGGCAGTCCGCACCCCGGGACGTCACAGCGAACCGGTCGGACACGTACCGGAGAACCGCCGACGCGTGACCCTTCAGCGCGGCGGCCTGGGCGGCAGTGTCGCCCGTCTCGAACGCGGCGGTTCCCGCCTGGAAGAGCGGGTCGTCGTCGCCGGCATCCGCGGCGGACACGACGAGGAGGTCGTATTCGAGCTCCACACCGGTCCGAATGTGACCCTCGTCTCCCGCTGCAATTTTCGCGTACACAGTCGACGAGAAGCCGTGCGCGGACGCCGGTTCGGCGCCCAGAAACGGAACCACCGCTGCGGCGAATCCGACAGCGGCGACGATAACGGTACGGCGGATGCGGCCTGACATTCGACTCCCTCGGTTGGCCAGTGCACGTTGCATGTCGCGGGTGAACGCCAACCCGCGCACCGACGAACCGCCGGAGAACAACTTCCCCGAACGACCGCCCACCGATTACCGGTGAACGGAATTGAGATAGGAATACGAAGAAGTACGCGCACTTTCCGCCACCACCCGGAGGACGATCACCTTGCGCCCCCCGCTTCGGGCCGTCGCCATGCTGGCCGCGACCGCCGCGCTGGTCTCCGCCTGCAACTCCAGCGACGACTGGTCCGAGCCACGTCCAGCGCCCAGCGCCCTCGGCACTCTCGGCCCGGGTTTCGTCGACCCCTCCACGAAGCCCGCGCCGGAGGCGACGATCACCCCGCAGCCCGACTCGTGGGCCGACGTACACCCGCCGAAGGACTACCGGGTCGTCCTGCTGACCAGCGGTACGGACAACCCGACCAAGGCCCTCGTGACGGCGGTCGAGGAGTGGGCCGACGACGAGCACGTCGACCTGAGGACCATCGTCGTCGGCAGTGCGCACGACACCGTTCCCAGCATCGCCAAGGCGATGGAGATGGGCCCGGACCTCATCGTCAGCGCGGGCAACGACCTCATCGACGGGCTCGCGCTGGTCACCCCGAACCACCTGGACGAGAAGTTCCTCGTGGTCGGCGCGGAACTCGCCGAGCCCACCCACAACGTCACGGCTGTCGACTGGGACGGCGCGTCGTTCCGTGGCGAAGGGCTCGGGATGTCCTCCACGTACGACCCGAACTCGTTCACCGCGGACCGGTGCGCGTCGGCCATCCGGGCGGGCGTGGCCGCGGTCCTCAACGACCTGACCGGGCTCGTGGTCTGGCTCTGACGGCCGGGCTGGCCGTCCCCGATCCGGCCCCGTCCACGCTCGCCCCGCGTCGGCGCGGACGGGTTCAGCGCGGGGCGGGGCCGCGATCCAGGAACTCGTACGTGGTGGTCAGGCCCTCAGGCAGGTCGGGAACCAGGGCGTTGGTGCCGTCGACCACCTGGACGTAGCGCTTGCCCTGGAAGACCGAGTAGCTGCCGTCCGGCACCTGATCGATCCGGAAGAGCTGCGTCGAGGCGGCGGCATCACACGCCCGCCCGCGTACGCTGCCCGGCGCGGCGTCGTGCACGACGGTCATGCAGATCGGCTCGGCACCGGCGGCCAGCAGGATCCGGTACCTGTCGCCCTCGGGGCGCAGCACCCACAGTGCCCGATCGTCGATGCCCTGGTCGGTGGTGGCCCGGACCTGATCGCCGTCTCGGTCGATCGCCAACGTGGCCCCGCGCATGCCGGGCAGCACGATCTGGACCTGCCGCCGGCCACCGAGGATCTCCTGCGGACCCGCAGAGGCGGTCGCGGACGGGACCACCGGCGGTGCGGCCTGGGTGGCCGGGCCGACGCCGGGCGTCTCGACGGTGTCGCGCACCTGCACCAGGGCGGTGCCGGCGGCGAGGGCCACCACGGCCAGCCCCGCTGCGCCGACGGCCGTCCGACGCCGCCGACGCCGGTCGCTGCGGTGCCGCAACGTCTGTGCCCCCGGCATGGTGGTGACTCGCCGGACCTCGTCCACGATCGCGGTGAGATCGTCGCGCGGATCAGCCATGGGAGGTCTCCTCCTGGTGCGCATCGGTCAGCAACCCGGCCATCGCTCTCCGACCACGGGCGAGGTACGTCTTCACGGTTCCGACGGGGGCCTGCATCTCGGCTGCCACCTCCGCGACGCTGAGGTCGTTGAGGTGGTGCAGCACGACGGCCCGGCGCTCGTTGGCGCTCAGTCGTTGCAGCGCCTGCAACAGCGCGACGTGGTCCTCGTTCAGTCCGGGCACGCCCTGGTCGACAGCGGCCCGGCGGTGTGCGCGTACCCGGTTGAACGCCTTGCGCCAACTGCTCACCGCGATCCGGGAGGCCACCCGGCGGACCCACGCCTCCGGACTGTCCGTCTCCCGCACCGTCGCCCACCGCTGCCAGGCCCGCATGAACGCCTCGGCGACGGCGTCCTCGGCCTCGGCGCGATTGCCGGTGAGCGCGTACACGTGACCCACGACCCGACCCGCACAGGCCGCGTAGAGGGCGTCGAACTCTTCGGCGTCACGCATCCGACCGGTGCCCTCCCCTGCCTCGTCCCCTGGTCACCGCCGCATGGAACTCGCACTGGTGGACCGGTCACGTCGGCGCGGGGCGCGATTGTGGCCTCTGTCACACCAGGGTGATCAACCTGACGACCTGGTCAGGCGTCATCGTGCCGACCCGGGAGACGCCCGTGGCGGAGAGGACGATGTGCGACGACGGCAACGACGCGCCCTGACAGCCGGCGCACTCGCGACCGCGCTGGTTGCGGCGGGCCTGATCGCCCAACCGGCGAACGCGCAGGAGACGCCGACGGCCACGGCCCCCGGCACCCATGGAACCTTCACCCTGATCACCGGTGACCGGGTGTCGCTGGACGCGGCGGGGCGCCCGCAGATCCAGCGCGGGCCGGGTCGGGCCGGCATGCGGTTCGTGAGCAGCCGGGAGGACGGTCACCAGTACGTCATCCCGGTGGACGCGATGCCGCTGGTGCGGGACGGGCGGCTCGATCGACGCCTGTTCGACCTCAGCACGCTCGGCGAGTTCGGCTACGACGACCGGGCAGCCGAATTGCCGCTGCTGGTCGCGTACCCCGAGAACATGGCGGCGCGGGCACGGACCGCGACCACCGGGGGTGCCGGCCGGGTGCGGGCCGATCTCCCGGCCGCGCACGCGCTCGCGGTCCGCGCGGACCCTGACGACCGGGTGAAGCTCTGGACGTCGCTGACCAGTGGTACGCCGTCCGCGCGCACCCTCACCACCGGAATCACCCACATCTGGCTGGACGGCAAGCGCAAGGTCTCCCTCGATCGCAGCGTGCCGCAGATCGGTGCCCCGGCGGCGTGGCAGGCAGGTTTCGACGGCACCGGCGTCACCGTCGGCGTGCTGGACACCGGAATCGACGCCAGCCACCCCGACTTCGCCGGCCACCTCGCCGAGGTCCGGGACTTCACCGGCGGCAACGACCCCGGCGACTCGGTCGGCCACGGCACCCACGTGGCATCGACCATCGTCGGCAGCGGCGCCGCCTCCGGCGGGAGGTACCGCGGGGTCGCGCCGGGGGCGAAGCTGCTCGTCGGCAAGGTCTGCGCCACCACCGAATGCCAGGACTCGGACATCATCACCGGCATGCAGTGGCTCGCGCCGCAGACCCGGGTGGTCAACCTGAGCGTGGGCGGCGACGACGCACCCGGCCTCGACCCGCTGGAGACGGCGGTCCAGGAGCTGAGCCACCGGTACGGCACCCTGTTCGTGGTCGCGGCCGGCAACGAGGGGAAGCCAAAGTCGGTCTCCTCGCCGGCCTCCGCCGACGACGCTCTCGCCGTCGCCGCCGTGGACGCCGACGACCAGCGGGCCTACTTCTCCAGCCGGGGCCCGCGCGTCGGCGACAACCACATCAAGCCCGAGATCAGCGCTCCGGGCGTCGACATCGTGGCCGCCGCCCCCGGCGGCGACTACGCCACCATGTCGGGTACGTCGATGGCGACCCCGCACGTCGCCGGCACCGCCGCGATTCTCGCCGGCCAGCACCCGGACTGGACCGGGCCGCAGCTCAAGGCCGCCCTGATGGACTCGGCCAAGCCGACCGGCGAGGACACCATCTACGAGCAGGGCGCCGGCCGGGTGGACATCGCCCGCGCGGTCGCCCAGCCGGTCGCCGCCGACATCGCCGCCATCGACTTTCCGGTGCAGCGCTGGCCGCACGCCGACGACAGCCCGATCACCCAGGTCGTCGGCTACCGCAACACGGGCACCGCACCGGTCACCCTGACGCTGGCCATCGCGCCGGCACCGGCCGGCATGCTCACCGTCAGCCCGGCCACGCTGGTGGTGCCGGCCGGTGGCCGGGCCGAGGCGACGATCACGGTGGACACCCGCGTGGACGCCCCGGACGGCGTCTACCAGGGCGCGCTGACCGCGACCGGTGCCGGCGACCTGCGGGTACGGACGCCCTTCGTGTTGAACCGTGAGATCGAGAGCTACGACGTACGGCTCAACCACACCGGACGCGACGGCAGACCGGCCACCGAGTACACGACAGTGGCGGCGAACCTGACCACCGGCGAGTTCAGCACCCTCCCCGCGACACCGGGCGGCGGCGTCCTGCGGCTGCCCAAGGGGCGGTACGCGTTGTACAGCACCATCCACGAGGGTGCCGTGTCGACACTGCTCGCGCAGCCGGTCCTGGACGTACGCGGCCCGATCACCGAGGCGGTCGACGCCCGCAACGCCAAGCCCGTCGCGTTGACAGTGCCGCAGCACGACGCCGCACCGATCTCGATCAACGTGAGCGCCAACTGGGACGACGGCATGCGCTACCCCGGCGTCCAACTCAGCGGAGTCTCCCTCACTGACGTCTTCTTCGGCCGGCTCGGGCCCGCCGTCGCGGCACCCGAGTTCACCTCGACGCTGGGCGTCGGGCTCGCCCGACCGGGCAGGGACGGCACCTTCCGCAACAGCCCCTACACCTACGACCTGGCGTACGTCGGCAGGGGCGACATGTTCACCGGCCTGACCAGGAAGCTGTCACCGAAGAACCTCGCCACGGTCAGGGCGACCTACCGCAGCCAGTCCACTACGGCGACGGCCACCCGTTTCCACCGCGCGTCGGCTCCCGGAGGCTCGGGCCCGATCGGGTCGAACACGCCTGTCGACCTGCCGTTCACGGGCACCGAGTACTTCAACACCGACGGCGGCATCGTCTGGACGTCCACGTTCGTCGAGGGGGACAACCTCACGACGCAGGATTCGACCTTCAGGTCGGGGCGTACGTACAGCCAGACCTGGAACGCGGCACCCTTCGGGCCCTCCGTGACCCAGGCACCGACCCTGTCACCCCTGGGGTACGCGGGCCGCGACGGCGACACCATCTCGATCGCGTCGGTGCCCCTGTTCGGCGACGCGACCGGTCGCCCCGCGAGCCGCGACGACCAGCCGGTGCGGTTCCGCCTGCTGCGCGACGGTAAGGAGATCGGCACCTCGGACAGCGCGTGGGCCGACTTCGCGGTGCCCGCCGGAAAGGCCACCTACCGGCTGGAGGCGACCGCCACCCGAGGCGCACCGGACACCCTGTCGACGTCGGTCTCGGTGGCCTGGACCTTCACCTCGGCGCACACCACGTCGCCGGAGCGGCTGCCTCTGACCACGGCCCGCCCGACGCCCGTGCTCGACGACACCAACACGGCACGGACCGGCCGGATCATGACGATCCCGGTGGCGCTGGACCGGCAGGCCGGTTCAAAGGCAGCGCCGAACCGCACGCTCGGCGTGTCCGCGTCGTTCGACGACGGCTGGACGTGGGTCGCCCTCCCGGTGATCCGGAACGTCGCGCTGATCAGTCACCCACGACGGGCCGGTTTCGTCTCGCTGCGGTTGACCGCCACCGACACCGCCGGCAACACGGTCACCCAGACGATCCAGCGGGCCTACCGGATCGCCTGACGCATTGCCCGGTCCGGGGTGGCGGCGCCTGGAGCCGCCGCCCCGGACCTTCATCACCTGCACTGATCGCTTGTCGCGGCTGTCGTTCCGCTGCGGTGACCGAGGACACGGTGCACCGACTCCGCTGACAGGGTGGAATCAGAGGTGTGAGCAGAAGGCACCGGCGAGTGACGTCGTGAGGTCCACTCTTTCGACCCGCGATCCGGGTTCGTCCAGCGGCGGCACGACGCCCGCGGCGGACGAACCGAGTCGGGTGACGCCCGCCCATCGGCAGCGCTGGGCGGTGCAGACAATGGCCGTCACGCCCGACGACCAGGTGCTGGAGATCGGCTGTGGTCGGGGAGCAGCCGTCTCCCTGGTCGCCGGCCAACTCACCACCGGCCGGATCGTCGCCATCGACCGCGCCGCGACGATGGTGCGGCTCGCTACCGAACGGAACTTGGGCCACATCGAGGCTGGTAGGGCCGAGATCCGGCGAGCAGGGTTCGAGTCGACCGACCTACCAACCGGCCGCTTCACCAAGATCTTCGCGGTGAACGTCAGCCTCTTCTGGTTGGGCGACGCGGCGCAGCAGATCGCTCGGATACGCAGCCTGCTGGCGTCGGGAGGACGGCTCTACGTCTTCGGCGAGCGACCCACCGAAGCGCACGCCACCGCGAACGTCACCGCGACCGAAGCACTGCTCCAAACCCACGGTTTCGCAACGACCACGTCGAGCGCCACCCGTGGTCAGGGTCAGGTGCTCACCTGTGTCACCGGCACACCGATCCGGTGATCCTGGGCTGATCGCAGCGTTGACATGAGCCGGGCGGGCGCGGCGTGCCCCCGCGCCCGCCCGTTCCGGGTCAGTCGAGCTTGATCAGACCGGTCAGCGCTGCAGGGTCAGCAGACCCGGCCGGTACGGCAGGAGGCCGTAGTCGACGCCGTCGGAGCTGGGGGAACGACCCTGGTAGAGCAGTTGCAGGTTGCAGGCGTCAACGGTCATCGTCTGGTCGGCGTTGGTGCGCAGCAGCTCACCGTGGCTGATGTCGTTGGTCCAGGTGGCACCGCTGTTGACCTTGCCGGCGAACGGGTTGCTCTGGGACGCGGCCTGCGGCGTCCACGTACCACCCAGGCTGGTGGCCGTGAACGAGCGGAAGTAGCGGCCCGTCGAGCCGATCGCCTCGACGATCATGAGGTACTTGTTCAGGCCCTGGAGCTTGTAGACCTGCACGGCCTCGAACAGGTTGTT
>NZ_JBNCKJ010000022.1:0-24798 GCF_049841475.1 Micromonospora sp. DT15 | reverse complement strand
GACAGGAGGTCCTCGCCGATCAAGATCCGTCAGGTCGTGTCGTCACACAACCTCAACCAACGTGCCTGGGCAGTACATCTAGACCAGCCAAAACCCCGCCGATCTTGCACTTTCTGTCCGGACAAGACGCACCAGAAGGCGCATCACGGCATCCGGAAGTGCAAGATCGACGGGGTTGGCGTCTGTCTCTGGTCAGACGCGGGGCGCGCCGACCGGCTGGGAGGCCTCGACGAACTCCTCGCGCGGGTCGTGCAGCTGGCCCAGGGCGACCACCTCGCGCTTGAGGAAGAACGCCAACGACCAGTCCACCACGACGCGGACCTTCCGGTTGAACGACGGGATCCGGCTCATGTGGTACGTCCGGTGCATCACCCAGGCCGGCCAACCGGTCATCTTGATCCCATACACCTGGGCCACGCCCTTGTGCAGGCCGAGGCTCGCCACACTGCCGACGTGCTTGTGCTTGTAGTTCACCGGCTCGCGACCCCGGATCACAGCCGCGATGTTGTCGGCCATCCGGGCGGCCTGGCGCACCGCGTGCTGAGCGCTCGGCGAGCAGAAGTTGCCCGGCTCCTTGGTCAGGTCCGGCACGGCGGCACAGTCCCCGGCGCTCCAGGCGCCCTCGAGCACCCGGTCACCGTCGATCACCTGGAGCGTGGGCAGGCAGGTGATCCGTCGACGGTCGTCGCGCGGGAAGTCGGTCGAGTCCAGCATCGGCGACGGCTTCACACCGGCGGTCCAGACGATCGTGTCGGAGCGGAAGCTGTCACCGTCGGAGAGCTTCACCACCCCGTCGACGCAGGACTCCAGGCGGGTGTCCAGCCGGATGTCCATGTTGCGCTTCATCAACTGCTGCACGGTGTACGCACCCATGTCCCGGTCGACCTCGGGCAGCACCCGCTGGGTGGCCTCGACCAGGACCCAGCGGACCTCGTCCTGCTTGAGCTCCGGGTAGTACCGCAGGGCGTCGCGAGCCATGTCCTCCATCTCGGCGAGCGCCTCGATGCCGGCGTACCCACCGCCGACGAAGGTGAAGGTCAGCGCCGAACGGCGGACGTCCGGATCCGGCGTGGCGGCCGCCACGTCGAGCCGATCCAGCACGTGGTTGCGCAGGTAGATCGCCTCGCCGATGGTCTTGAACCCGATGCCCTGTTCGTGCAGACCGGGGATCGGCAGGGTGCGGGAGACCGAACCCGGGGCCACGATCACGTGGTCGTAGGTGATCTCCCGGGCCGGGCCGCTGATCGGCTGGACGGTGGCCACCTTGCGGTCGTGCTCGATCCGCGTGACCGTGCCGGCCACCATCTTGCACCGGCGCAACTCCCGTCGCAGCGGCACCACGGAGTGCCGCGGGGAGATGTTGCCCGCCGCCGCCTCCGGCAGGAACGGCTGATAGGTCATGTGGGGTTGGGGGTCAACCACCATGACCTCAGCCTCACGGGAGCTGAGCTTCTTCGACAGGCGCAGCGCCGCGTACAGACCGACGTGCCCTGCACCAACCACAAGGATCCGCTTCGGATTCACGTTGTCTATCTTTCCCCGGCCGGCTCAGGTAATCCCGCTCGCGGCCCCCATCTGTGACGGAGCACAACCCATGTGACCTGCGTAACCCTCGGAACGCAGTGGTCACCGACGTCGCAGGAGCCAGCCCAGCAACACTGCCGTCCCCACCGCCATCAGCAGCCCCAGCACTGTCACCCACTGGTGTCCGGCACCCCCGCCCGTCCCCGTCGCCTGCAACAACAGCACTCCGAGCACTGCGGAACCCAACAGCACGGCCGACGACCGCACCAACCACCGGGTGATCAATTCGGGGTCCACCATCGCGTCATAGGGCAGCAACGCGGCCAGCGCGCAGAGGGTGTGACCCAGGTAGAGCAGGGCCGCGACGGCGAGCAGCCGCCAGAGGGCCACCGGACGGCCGTACCCATCGGTGGCGAGCAACCAACCGCCCACCGTGACCAACGCCGTGAAAGTCGTCCAGACCTTGCGCGGCCCGAACGCGGGCAACAGGGCGGCCACCGCCAGGAAGAAGATCGACCGGCCGGAAAGCACCTCCGCGGGGAACGCCAGAGCGAACCCGGCAAACACGATGACGAAGATCCCCACCCGGACCAGCAGCGGGGCCACGCTGACGCGAGCGACGGCGTACTGCGCCGCCCGAACCCGCTCCACCAGAGCGCTCA
The DNA here is from genome assembly GCF_049841475.1 of Micromonospora sp. DT15. Lineage (NCBI taxonomy): Bacteria > Bacillati > Actinomycetota > Actinomycetes > Micromonosporales > Micromonosporaceae > Micromonospora > Micromonospora sp. DT15. Next base: position 22,612 of record NZ_JBNCKJ010000022.1, on the reverse strand, counting down.
CCGCGCCCGCCTTCCGTTCGCGACTGCGGGGCTCGCAAGCTCACTCCTCGCGCTCACCGCACCCGCCTTCCGTTCGCGACTGCGGGGCTCGCAAGCTCACTCCTCGCGCTCACCGGCCACCCACCCTTGGGGCCGTCGCCAACCGGGCCACGTCCCGCAACACCTGGTCCAGGCTGCCGGCACCGGCCCAGCGCACGACCGGTACGCCATGCTCCCGGAGCTGCCCGATCATGGTCTCCCGGTCCAGGCGCCACAGCCGGTACGCCACCTCGGCCCAACCCCGGTCCTTCGGCGACGCCAGGTCGGTCGGCAACGTGTCGACCGCCACCACGAACCGCCCACCACGGGCCAACCGGGCGAGCATCTGCGCCGACCGTTCGTCAAGCAGCGGGGTGAGCACCACCACCAACGCGTCCGACGAGAGCAACTGCGGGCCGAAGACCTGGTCGTACGGTTCGTGTGCGGACGCGTGGACCCGGACGTCGAGCAACCACTCCAGGACGGTCAGGTACTGCCGCCGCCCGGCGGCCGGCCGGAGCCGGCGGGCGGCCGGCCCGTACTCCAGCAGCGAGACCCGGTCACCACGGTGCAGGTAGTGCTCAGCGATCGCGGCGGTGGCCCGGACTGTGGTGTCCAACACCGAGGCGGCACCGTCAGCCCCACCGGAGCGGCCCGCCTCGGCGAGCACGTCGAGCAGCACCACCACCTCCGCGTCCCGGTCGGAGAGAGTGGCGGCCACGTGCAGCTGCCGGGCCCGCAACGAGACCCGCCAGTCGACCCGGCGCAGCCGGTCACCGGGAGCGAAGACGCGTACGCCGGCGAGTTCGCCGCCCTCTCCAGGTCGGCGCGAGTGGTGCGCCCCGACCAGGCCGGCGGCGCGGGGCATCGCCTCGACCGCCTCGAACGGCTCGGTACGGGGGTACACCCGCACCCGTACCGGCTCGGTGATCACCGCCCGGGAGACCAGCAGACCCCCGGCCGTGGCGACCCGCGCACCGGCGGGGCCGACCGGGTGCCGGCCCCAGCGCAGGGCCTTGCCGGCCAGCTCCAGATCCACCGCCGCGCCACTCGGCACCGACGTCACGAACGGTCGGTCCGCGACGGATCGGCGCCTGCCGTCGCCTGGCACCGTCGCACCGGTTCCCGGGATGACGCTCGGCTCCCCGTCGTCGGCGGCCTCGTCGCGGGCGAAGCCGGCCCGGTCGATCCGCAGCCACTGCGACACGCGGGTACGCGTCACCACCAGGTCGTAGTCGACAGTGTCCGGGTTGCCGACGCTCACCGCCGCAGCCACGTCACCGCCCTCGACCAGCGGCCCACCGTCACCCTGGGTGATCCACACCTGTGGCAGCGCAGTGGGTCGTCGACGCAGCGCGTACGCGGTGCCCAACGCGAACGGGGCGGCGAGCACGATGAGGTCCACCCGGCCCAGCAGCACCCCGGCCACCAGCAGCAGGCCGGCGAGCAGCACCGCGCGGCCGAGCGCCGGGGTGGGTGCCCAGCCGGCAGCCGGTTCCGCCTCGGTGGCCGTCGGCACTGTCGGTCCGGTCATCAGTGCCGGGGCCCGCCGGCGGCGTAGCTGGGCAGCGCGCCACTGGCCGGGGCGGGAGTCGCCTCCAGCACCTCGCCCACCACGAACGCCGGGTCGACCCGGCGCAACCACATCTCCGGGCGCAGCGTGATCCGGTGGGCCAGGGCGGGGGCCGCCACCGACTTGACGTCCTCCGGCACCACGTAGTCCCGTCCGCCGAACACCGCGCGGACCCGGGCCAGCAGCAGCAGCGCCAGCGAACCGCGAGGGGAGGCGCCGACCAGCACCGACGGGTGCTCCCGGGTGGCAGCGGTGAGCGACACGATGTAGCGGCCGATGGAGTCCTCCACGACCACGTCCTCCAGTGCGGCCTGCATGGCCCGCAGCGTCGCCGCGTCGACCACCGCCTTGATGTCCGCCTCCTCCCGGCGACGGCTCATCCGACGGCGCAGCACCTCCCACTCCTCTTCGTGCTGCGGGTAACCGAACGAGACCCGCAGCAGGAACCGGTCCAGCTGCGCCTCCGGCAGCGGGTAGGTGCCCTCGTACTCGATGGGGTTGGCGGTGGCCAGCACGTGGAACGGCTCGTCGAGCTTGTAGGTCACACCCTCGACCGACACCTGCTTCTCCTGCATCGCCTCCAGCAGCGCGGACTGCGTCTTCGGCGGCGTCCGGTTGATCTCGTCGGCGAGGAGCAGGTTGGTGAAGACCGGGCCGGCCCGGAAGGTGAAGTCACCGTTGCGCTGGTCGTACAGGAAGGAGCCGGTGACGTCGGCGGGGAGCAGGTCGGGAGTGAACTGCAACCGGCGGAAGTCCAACCCGAGGGCCTGGGCGAACGAGCGGGCGGTGAGTGTCTTACCGAGCCCTGGCAGGTCCTCCAGGAGCACGTGCCCGCCCGCGAGGATGCCGGCGAGGACCAACTCCAACGCGTCCCGCTTGCCGACCACCACGGTGCCGACCGCGTCCAGGACCGCCCGAGCCAGGTGCCCGACCTCGGCGGGGGCAATGCTCCGGTCCACGTCGTTCATCAGATGCTCTCCAGTTCGGCGACGATCACCGCGAGGTCGCGCGGCGACGGGGTGCGGCGAGGCGGGGTCTCCAGGAACGTCCACAGGCGGTCACCCAGCAGGACGCGGGCGCGGGCGGGATCCGACTCACGGGTGACGCCGTGTTTCAGCCGCATCCGCTCGTCGGCCAGTTCACCGATCCGGGGCAGGACCACCTCGGTGAAACGTTCGGTTCGGTTCGAGGACCAGTCCAGGGGCCGTTCCCACTGGTTGATGGCGCCACGCAGCGCGTCCCGGGCGTCCCAGTTGTAGCTGCCGTCCTCCTCGCCCGCGCCGGCCCGGCGAGCCGGCGGCGGCGGAGGTGGCGGCGCGAGCAGGGCGGTGACCCGGCGGACCGCCAGCACGGCGAGCACCCCGGCGATCAGTACGGGAAGCGAGACCTGGAGGCCCACCGCGCGGAAGCCGACCAGCAGGACCGCGACCAACGCGGCGGCCCACGCCAGCGAGCGCAGCACCGGACGCCAACGGGACGGGCGCGCCTGCGGACCCGCCGGCGCGGCCTCCTCCTCGAACGCGAGCAGATCGTCGATGCTGGTGCTGCTCATGAGGTCACCGCCGCGGTGAGCTCTCCGCGCAGCCGACCGAGCGCGGCGCGGGCCTGGTCCCGGGTGCGTTCGCCGACCGGGTGGGTGGCGTAGCGGGCCTCCCGGTAGACGTGCGCGAACTCGGCCAGCACATCGGTGCTGGCGATGGCCGGCACGCCCGCCGCCGGGTCACCCTGCAACAGTCGGCTGACCAGGTCGGTGGGGGTGTCCCCCGCGAGCCTCGGCACACCGGCAGCAGCGGCGGTCTCCTCCAGGCGCACCCAGCAGGCGATCACCGCCACCCGGGGGTCGGTGTCCCGGTCGTCGAGCTCCACCAGGCCGGCGTCGAGGGCGGCGACCACCTCGCGGGCGGTGCCCTCGGCGGTACGGCGGGCCCGCTGCGCGGGTAGTGCCCGGGTGGTGCGGCGCAGCGCTCCCCGAATCAGGACCCAGCTGAGGTAGCCGAGCGCGGCGAGGATGGCCAGAGCGAGCAGGACCACAGCCACGGTGCCGACCCACTGCGGGATGTGCGCCTGGGTGGCCTCGCCGGCGTCGCGGGGCTCGATCGGAATGGACGGCGACGGCTCGACGGTCGGGTACTCGGGAACCCACGGCACGTTGTCCGCGGCCGGCGGGATGCGACTGGCCCCGATCGACGAGTGGGCGGACGCCAGCGCGGCACCGGCGAGCAGGGCCGCGACCGCGCCGACCGGCCACCACCGGCGCAGTAGGCCGAGCACCGGCCGCAGCACACCCGGCTCGGCGGACGGTACCGGTGTGGGCGGGCGTGTTCCGTCTGTCATCGCCACCACCCCACGCGTCGCCTCAGTCCACTCCGGCCAGCTGTTTGGCCTGGCCGAAGACATCGTCCAACATCTCTGGTGTCAACCGCCCGGTGAAGGTGTTCTGCTGACTGACGTGGTAGCAGCCGAGCAAGTCCGGGGCGTTCGTGCCGGACCAGTGTGCCCCATGACCGAACGCCGGTCGCGGGCTGGGCGGGCGCTGCCCGTACACCGCACGGAGCACCGGCCACCACGCGGCCCAGGCGAACGCGCCCAGCGCGACCACGACCCGCAGCGTGGGCCGGATCATCGTGACCTCGCGGTGCAGCCAGGGTGCGCAGGTGTCCCGTTCCAGTGGGGTCGGCTTGTTGTCCGGAGGCGCACACCGGACGGCCGAGAAGATCCGCAGGTCGCGCACCGTGAGCCCGTCGTCGGCGGCGACGCTGGTCGGCTGGTTGGCCAGCCCGGCCCGGTGCAGCGCGGCGAACAGCACGTCACCCGAGCGGTCACCGGTGAAGATCCGGCCGGTGCGGTTGCCACCGTGCGCGGCGGGCGCCAACCCGAGGATGGCGATCCGGGCGTCACCGGTGCCGAAGCCTGGCACCGGTCGACCCCAGTACTCCTGGTCGCGGAAGGCGGCCCGGCGGGTGCGGGCGACCTCCTCCCGCCACTGCACCAGCCGCGGGCAGGCGAAGCAGTCGCTCACCGCCGCGTCGAGGTCAGCCAGGTCGGTCGCCCGCGCTGCGCGGGCGACCACCTGTGCGGGGGTACGCGTCTCAGCCAAGCTTGGCCCGGAAGAGTTCCAGGGTGCGTGCCCAGGCGCTGGCAGCGGCGCGCTGGTCGAACGCCTCCGGCCGGTCGTCGTTGAAGAAGGCGTGCGAGGTGCCCGGGTAGTCGTAGAGGTGGCAGTCGCCGCCGGCCTCCTCGATGGCCCGCCGGGCGGTCTGCACGCCCTCGGCGGCCGAGGTGCCGTCTTCTTCGGAGCAGTGGATGACAGCCGCCTTGCCGGCGTAGTCGGCCCAGTCGGGACGCATCGACTCCCACGGCAGCACGGGATAGAAACCGGCGGTCGCGACGATCCGCTCGGAGATGGTCGCCGACCAGAGGGCCAGGCTGCCACCAGCGCAGAAGCCCACGGCACCGACCTTACCGGTGACCTCGGGCCGCCCGGCCAGATAGTCGGCCGCTCCGGCGATGTCCTTCGCCGCCTCGTCCATCCGCATCGCCAGCAGGAGCCGCTGCGCCTCGTCCGGCTCGCTGGTCGTCTCACCGTGGTAGAAGTCCGGGGCGAGGGCGACGAAACCGGCCTCGGCGAACCGGTCCGCCACCGACCGGATGTGCGGGACCAGACCCCACCATTCCTGAATGACGATGACGGCGGGGCTGGCCGTGCCGCTGGCGGGTATCGCGAGATACCCCTCGCTCGCGCCCCCGTTGCTGCGGTAGCTCACCATTTCGCCCATGGGCCGTCCTCCTAGCGGTCAGTCATCGTTGGCTGGTCGCCCAGTGGTCCTACGTGCCGGTAGCCTGCCACGCCACGCGGCCCTCGGGAAGACGCCGGAACAGTGGCATTCACCTCCTGTTCGCCCCCCGGTGACTCGGGGTACGCCGACGGCGGCGGGGTCTGCCCCCGCCGCCGTCGATGTCCAGCTACCGCTGTGGTCAGACCTTCTTGGTCAGGCAGAGCACGTAGCCCGTCTTGCCCGGCTCGATGCTGGAGAAGATGTACCCCTCCTGGCCCTCCTTGAAGAACTGGGTGCAGGTGGTGTCGGCCTTCGCCTGCGCCTCGCTCTGGCCGTCCACCCGACCGACCACGTTGTACGCCGCGTCGGTGGAGGTGCACGCCACGACCTTGGCGCCGTCGACCTCCTCCTGCTCGGTGCCGGTGACCTCGGGCAGCTCGGCGATGCAGTCGCCGGTCTTGGCGTCCGCCGTCGCGTCCTTGTTGAAGAAGTTGCCGATCGCCGAGGCGACACCGAACTTCAGGCCGGCGATGACGACGACGACGAGGATCGCGCCGACGATGCCGAGGACCTTCTTCGCACCGGACTTCTCCGCCTTCGGCTCGGTCGCCTGCGACGTCTCGGCGGCCTGAGTCTCGGCGGCCCGAGTCTCGGCGGCCTGCGACGTCCCGGTCGCCTGCGCTTCGGCGGCTACAGGCGTCTCGGTCGCCTGTGCCTCGGCAGCTTGCGACGTTTCGGTCGCCTGCGTCTCGGCGGCTACAGGCGTCGCGGCGGCTTGGGGCGTCGCGGCGGCCGGCTCCGGCTCGACCGACCGCTGCTGGGGCACGGCAGGCTGCGGCGCGGCCGCTTGCGGCGTCTCGACGACCGACTCAGGGTTTGCGGCGTCGGGCGCGGGGGGCGGTGCGACCTGCTCTGGCACGGGGGTTCCTTCCGAGGGGTTGATGAGCAGACGACACCGTAACGATCATTGATTTCCGGTGCCGTCCCGCTCGCCTCGTCCGTTCAGCCATTTCCCAGCATCACCCGCATGATCCAGTTCACACCGTGGTTCAGCTCGTCGGGGTGGGGGTTGGCGTTTCGCTCGATGGCACGCCGGTGGCCGTACCGGTCCCCAGCGGTGGCCCGGTCTGCCCGGCCGTGCCGCCCGGCTCCGGCGTGCCGCTCGGCTCCGGTGGGCTGGTCGGCTCCACCGTGCCGCTCGGGTCCGGCGTGGTTGCCGGTGACACGGCCGGAAGAGGCGCGCCCGGCGCACGTGGCACGAAGGGCGCCTGCTCCGGACAGTACGGGTACGCCCGCAGCGCCTGGTTCACGTAGGCGCCTCCCAGGCAGTCCGGGTAGCCGAGCCGGATCGGATTGCCGTTCTGGTCGAAGAGCCGGGCGTTCTCCACCAGTCGACCCTCGCTGTCGTAGACGAAGACGTCCCGGACCCGGTCGTACTGGCTGTCGACAGCGGTCGGGTCGTAGCCGTAGTCGCCGTAACGCATCCGGTCCTCGGCCTGGATCAGCGCGGCGAACGCGAAGACCACCAGCACCACGCTGGCGACCTGCACGGCCGAGCGCGGCCAGCGGGTCAGCTGGGCCGAACTACGACCGATCCAGATGGAGCCGAGCACGAAGCCGATCAGCATGATCAGGCCAGCCAGCAGCTCACCGCCGAACCTCGGCAGGAGCCCGAACTCGCCACCGGTGGTGATCACCGTGACCAGCATCGCCGCCAGATAGCCGCGCAGCACCCACCAGGCCGGGCGCAACAGTCGGAGGAACTCGCTGGCCGTCTCGTACCCCAGGGGTGGGCCGAGCCGGGTGTCAACGGTGCGCAGCCGGCCGCGGACCCGGGCCATCGCGCTCGCCACCCGCTGGTCGAGGTTGCGCCCGCTGCCCGGTGCCGCGCCGGCCGCGGCGCGCAGCTCGGCGGCGTACGTCTCGGGCTCGCCCAACCGCTCGACCAGGGTGCCCTCGGACTCGGCGGCGACCTCGGTGAGGTGGTCGGCGAGATCCTCGGTCAACTCGTCGCGTTGCCCGGACGGCAGGTCGGCCAGAGCGGCCCGGACCCGCGCCACGTAGTCGGTGATCTCCTGCTCCGCGACGGTCATGCCGCCAACCCCCGATCGTCGAGCAAGGTGTCCATTGTGGTGGCGAAGGAGCGCCAGAGCTTGCCGGAGCGGGTCAGCTGGTCACGCCCCGCCGCGTTGAGTGAGTAGTACTTGCGGTGCGGCCCGGATTCGCTCGGCACGACGTAGGTGGTGAGCAGGCCGGCGGCGAAGAGGCGGCGCAGCGTCCCGTAGACCGAGGCGTCACCGACCTCCTCCAGGCCGGCCTCGCGCAGCCGGCGCAGGATGTCGTAGCCGTAACCGTCCTCCTCTCGGAGCACGGCCAGGACGGCCAGATCAAGCACGCCCTTCAACAACTGTGTGGTGTCCACGCATTGCACAGTAGTGCGCAATGCGCAGTAGCGTCAACGAATCCACCCCGACGCGCCGGCCGGGGCTCGAGACCCGCGCGACAATGATCGACTCGGTCTTCAGGAAGTCGGGTCATCCGAGGCGCTCGGACACCGCGTTTTCAATGAAGGCGAGTTGATCAAACCGTTAGCGCGGCGTGGCTGGCTGGAGGCTCCAGGCGATGCCGTCCAGGATGTCGTGCTCCGAGGCGACCACCGACGGCATCCCGGCCTGCTCCATGATCACGCGTAGCACCAGCGCACCGGCACCGATCACGTCGGCGCGGCCCGGGTGCATCACCGGGTTCGCCAACCGCTGCGCACGGGTCTGACCCAGCAGCTCTGCTGTCACCCGGGCGACCTCCTCGTACGACACCCGGGCGTGGTGGATGCGCTCCGGGTCGTACTCCCGCAGGCCCTGCGCGAGCGCGACGACAGTGGTGACCGACCCGGCGAGGCCGACCAGGGTGGCCGCCTCGCGACCGGGCACCACGGCGAGCGCCCGGTCCACCACCGCGGCGATGTCGGCCTGTGCTGCCGCGACCTGCTCGGGCGTCGGCGGGTCACCGGGCAGGTGCCGCTCGGTCATCCGGACGCAGCCGATGTCCACCGAGATCGCCGACCGCACTCCGGCGGCCCGGTCACCGACAACGAACTCGGTGGAACCACCACCGATGTCGACGACCAGGAACGGCTCCTTCGCGTCGGCGGGCAGCCCGCGCACCGCGCCGGTGAACGACAGCCGGGCCTCCTCGTCGCCGCTGACCACCTCGGGCGCGACACCGAGAGTGGCCCGCACCATCTCGGTGAAGTCGGCGGCGTTGGCGGCGTCGCGGGAGGCCGAGGTGGCACACATCCGCACCCGCTGCGCGCCCAGCTTCTCGATGTCCGCGGCGTACGACGCCAACGCCACCCTGGTCCGCTCGATCGCCTCCGGCGCCAGTCGGCCGGTGCGGTCCACGCCCTGCCCCAACCGGACGATCTCCATCCGCCGGGTCAGGTCGACCAGCGGTGCCTGCGGCCCGGCCGAGGCGTCGGGCAGGTCGGCGACCAGCAGTCGGATCGAGTTGGTCCCGCAGTCGATGGCCGCCACACGCGTCGTCACGGCAGCAACCTTACGGCAGGACGGACGGCCACCCGGGGGGTTGGTCGGCGGTGGGCCACGACTCGCCCGGGTCGCCCGACGGGCCCCGCAACAACCCCAGACCGAGGGAGGTCAGGTGGTGTCGGACGGCCCCGCCCTCCCGCTCACTGGTCACCAGACCGGCGGTCCGCAGCGCGCGGGCGTGCTCCGAGGCCGAGGAGAGACTGATCCCGACCGCCCGGGACAACACGGTGGTGGTCAAACCCCCGTCGGTCGCCAGTCGGCGCAGCACCAGCGCCCGGGTGACGCCGAGCAGCCGACCGAGGGCATCGTCGGCGGCGGGAGCCCCGCGCGCGGGCATGACCACCGGGTAGACGAGCAGGATCGGGTAACCCTGCTCGACGAGCACCCGGGGCCGCGGCCCGGCCAACGGTGAGGGCAGCAGGATGATCCCGTGGCCGGTGCCGGGAAGATCGCCGTCCCACCACGTCCGTACCTCCAGCACGGGCTCCCGCCACCGGATCCCCGGGTGCAGACCGGCGAAGAGGCTGGCCAGGCCATGCTGCGCCAGCCGCTGGCTGGCGGATGTCACCTGCTGACGGTACGCGGACACCAGCTCGGCCCAGTGCGGTTCGAGCACCGCGTCGAACCAGGTCCGCACGGCCCCGCCGAACAGGTCCAGCACCTCCGGGTCGGCCGCCGCGAACCGTCGCCGCAGTGGGCTGGCCGACGTATCCGCGTACGCGAGGGTGACCTCGGCGCGGACCCGCCGCGCCGGGGTGGCCCGGATCGCCTCCAGCCCCGCCTCCACCGACTCCAGGCCGTCGAAGGGAGTGACGAAGTCCGGTAGACGTCCCCGGTCGGGCAGCAGATGCCGCAGGACTGCGGTGGCAGCCTGGGCGGCAGCTGTGCCCTCGGCCGCCGCCACCCGCGCGGCCAGGGTCGGCGCCATCGCCGCGACAGTGGGATCGCGCAGCCACTGACCAGCCAGCAGCGCGATCCCGACCGGATGCAGCCGATCGGCGAACCGCACCCGGCACAGGTCGGCCGACCCGAGCCGGAGTCGAAGCATGGCAACAGCCTGCCTGCCTTCGGCCAGGACCGAAAGGGTTGATCCGCGGCTGAACGATCTCCAGTGTGGACGGTGAGGTCGACGGGGGGTGGCCGGCGTGCGGCGAGCACTGGCGGTGTTAACGGGGTTCTGCCTGATGATCGTCGCCGCAGCTTGTGGTGAGCGGGGGCAACCCTCGTCGGCCCCACCAGCCTCACCGTCCGCGTCGAGCGAGCGACCGGCGGCCGGTGACCACCAGCTCACCCTGCGGCACAACGGACTCGACCGCACCTACCTGCTGCACGCGCCGCCGGGGTACGACCCGGGCAGACCCTCCGCGCTGGTCATCGCGCTGCACTTCTATCCCGGCCTTGGATCGTCGATGCGGGAGTTGGCGGGCCTGGACGCCAGAGCCGACACTGACAACGTGCTGGTCGCCTACCCCGACGGGCGGGGCGGCGGCTTCAACGCGCTGATCTGCTGCGGAAGCGAGGACGACGTCGGCTTCCTCAAGGCCCTCACCGACCATCTGGTGCAGACCTGGCACGCGGACCCGAACCGGGTGTTCCTCACCGGCATCTCGAACGGCGGCGACATGAGCTTCCGGGCGGCGGTGGAGAGCACCGGCACGTTCGCCGCGATCGGGGTGGTCAGCGGTGGATACAGCGGAAACCTGACCACCGCCGACAGTTACGTGCCGAAGAGCCCGGTCTCCGTGATCACCTTCATCGGCGGCATGGACCGCTACGCCTCGACCTTCCAGGCCGGCCTGCAGACCTGGCAACAGAGGCTCACCTGCCGGCCGAGCCCGAAGGCGTCCGGGGTGCCGGGGGTGACGCACACGGTGGCGGGCTGCGCGGACGGCAGCGAGGTCAGCGTCTACACGATCGCCGACATGGGTCACGGTTGGCCGGGAGCGACATCGGGCCAACTCGCCGCACCCTCCGCGGGGCTGTCCGCCACCGACCTGATGTGGGAGTTCTTCGCCGCCCACCCCCGCAAGGCCTGACCTACAGGCGCAGCAGCATCCGGGTGTTGCCCAGCGTGTTCGGCTTGACCCGCTCCAGGTCCAGGAACTCCGCGACACCCTCGTCGTACGAGCGCAGCAACTGCTCGTAGACCGGTTGCGGCACCGGAGCGCCGTCGATCTCGCGGAAACCGAACGAGCCGAAGAACCGGGTCTCGAAGGTGAGCACGAAGATCCGCGCCACGCCCAGCTCGCGGGCCGCGTCGATCAGCTCACCGACCAGCCGGTGACCGATGCGCCGGCCCCGGCAGGACGGGTCGACCGCCACCGTGCGAATCTCGGCCAGGTCCTCCCACATGACGTGCAGCGCGCCGCAGCCCACCACCACGTCGTCCTCGGCCCGGACCGCGACCCGGAACTCCTGCACCTGCTCGAAGAGGGTGACGGTGGCCTTGCTCAGCAGCCGCCGGTCGTCGGTGTAGGTGTCGACGAGACGTCGGATGCCCCGCACGTCCCCGGTGCGGGCCCGCCGTACGGTGATCTGATCCGCGGCCTGCGTGCTCATTCCGCCGCCGGCACGTCCACGCACGGCCCCGCCGACCACCAGGGCTCGACCAGCTCCAACGTCTCGTCGCCGAACGGGTTCACCCCGGGGCCAGCACCCAACGCGTGACCCAGGTGCACGTGCAGACACTTCACCCGGCCCGGCATCCCACCGGCCGAGATGCCGGCGATCTCCGGCACCTCGCCGATCGCCTCCCGGCGGGTGAGGTAGTCCTCGTGCGCAGCCCGGTAGTGGGCGGCCAACTCCGGATCCGTCGTCAGCCGGTCCGCCATCTCCTTCATCAGCCCCGCCGACTCCAATCGGCTGCACGCGGCGGTGGCCCGGGGGCAGGTCAGGTAGTAGAGCGTCGGGAACGGGGTGCCGTCAGCGAGGCGGGGGGTCGTCTCCACCACGTCGGGAAGGCCACACGGGCACCGGTGGGCCACCGCGCGGGTGCCCCGGGGCGTCCGGCCGAGCTGCGCGGCCACCGCAGCCAGGTCGGCCTCGGTGGCCGGCTCGCGCTGCGGCAGGGGAACGGAATCCGCAGCCGGCTCCGACGGTGGTACGACAGTCACGGTGCCCATCTTTCCTGGTGTGCTGGTCGGTGGATCACTGGCCCGGCTGCTGGCTGTCCGCCGCCCGCACGCTCGACCAGAGCGTGTCGTACCAGGTCACCGGCCCGGCTGGCGGGGCCGCACCGGCCGACTTCCCGGCGTCCCGCGCCGCGCCCTCCGGGTCGTGCAGAACCACCATTATCTTCTCGCCCGGCTCGCCCATGAAGAACCGCTCACGAGCCTGCGTCTTGATGTACTCGTCGTCTTTCCAGTTGGCCGCCTCGGCGGCGAGCTTGGCGATCTCGCGCTCCTGCACCGCCTGGGCCGCCTCCATCCGCTCGATGTCGGCCTGCTGGTCCAGGTAGACCCGGACCGGATAGGTGTAGGCCAGAGCGAGAGCGATCAGGACCGCGAACAGCACTGTGGCCCGGCCGGTGAAGCGACGGGGGTGGGGTGCGGCGAGACGCTTCACCGAACCAGCGGCAGCGGTACGCCGAGCGGCGGCGGGACGATTCGCGGAGCGCACCCCTTCGGCGCCACGGGCAGCACCCGGCGCACGACCGGCGGCGCGCGGCTCGGCGCGTACGCCGGCCTCCCGGACCGATCCCCGCGTGGCACGCCCACCGCCCGGCCGACCGGACTGACCCGGCCGGCGGGCGGGACGCTGACCACCCGGTGTGCGGCGCTGCTGCATCGTCACACCCCTCCCCCGAGGCTTCGTGCGTCTCAGGCCGAACGGTAGCGCGGGAACGCGCCAGCGCCGGCGTAGCGCGCCGCGTCGGCCAGCTCCTCCTCGATCCGGAGCAGCTGGTTGTACTTGGCGACACGGTCCGAGCGGGCCGGGGCGCCGGTCTTGATCTGGCCGCAGCCGGTGGCCACCGCCAGGTCGGCGATGGTGGTGTCCTCGGTCTCGCCGGAGCGGTGGCTCATCATGCACTTGAAGCCGGCCCGGTGGGCCAGGTCCACCGCGTCCAGGGTCTCGGTCAGCGAGCCGATCTGGTTGACCTTGACGAGGACCGCGTTCGCGGACTTCTCCGCGATGCCCCGGGCGATGCGCTGCGGGTTGGTGACGAACAGGTCGTCACCGACGATCTGCACCCGGTCGCCGATCGAGGCGGTCAGCGTCTGCCAGCCGCTCCAGTCGTCCTCGGCCAGCGGGTCCTCGATCGACACGATCGGGTACTCGTCGGCCAGCTTGGTGTAGTAGGTGCTCATGTCCTCGGCGGACTTCGCGGCACCCTCGAAGGTGTAGGTGCCGTTGTCGAAGAACTCCGTGGCCGCCACGTCGAGCGCGAACACGATGTCGGTGCCGAGCCGGTAGCCGGCCTTCTCGACCGCCTCGGCGATCAGGTCCAGGGCCGCCGCGTTGGTCGGCAGGTTCGGCGCGAAGCCACCCTCGTCACCGAGGCCCGTCGACAGGCCCTTCTTCTTCAGCACCGACTTGAGCGCGTGGTAGACCTCCGCGCCCGAGCGCAGCGCCTCCCGGAAGGTGGGCGCGCCGATCGGCGCGATCATGAATTCCTGGATGTCGACGTTCGAGTCGGCGTGCGCGCCACCGTTGAGGATGTTCATCATCGGCACGGGCAGGAGGTGCGCGTTCGGGCCGCCCAGGTAGCGGAAGAGGCTCAGCTCGGCGCTGCCGGCAGCGGCCTTCGCCACCGCCAGGGAGACCCCCAGGATGGCGTTCGCGCCCAGCTCCGACTTGCTGTCGGTGCCGTCGATGTCGAGCATCTTCTGGTCGATCAGCCGCTGCTCGCTGGCCTCGTACCCGATGATCTGGTCAACGATCTTGTCTTCGACGTTGGAGACCGCCTTCTCCACGCCCTTGCCCTGGTAGCGGTCGGCGTCACCGTCGCGCAGCTCGATCGCCTCGAACGCGCCGGTGGACGCGCCGGAGGGCACCGCGGCGCGAGCCACCGTGCCGTCGTCCAGGCCGACCTCGACCTCGACCGTGGGGTTGCCCCGCGAGTCGAGAATCTCCCGGGCGACGATTCCCTCGATGGTTGCCACTAAGTCGCTCCTCGTTGTTGTGATCCGGTCCGTGGGTGGGCCGCGACGGTGCGGCTGAGGCAGGTGTTGAACGCAGCGTATCGGGCCACGGGAAACGGCACGGCGTCGCCCGCGCACCCGAGTCGCCCCGCACTGACGGACATTCCCGGATTTCCGGGCGTCAACCGGCAACTGGTTTGCGCTGCGCGGACCAAATCCACCAGGCTGGTCGCCATGCCCGCCGCCTCGACCACCCTCCGCATGCTCGCCGTGTCGGTCATCGCGTCGCTCACGGTCACCGGCTGTCAGACATTCGAGGACGCCGGAGTCGCCATGGGCCGCTCGCAACTCGTCAACGACCTCGCCGCCCGGCTCGATCGGGCACTGGAGTTGACCTACTCGGCCGACTACCAGTTGCCCGGTGGCCAACGCGCCGCGATCGTGCAGGCGCAGGACCCGGCGCGATCCACGTACACCTATCCGGGAGGGCAGCTCACCGTCACCCCGGAGGCCGTCACCCGGTGCACGACGACCGGCGCCCGACCGCAGTGCACGCTGGTCACCCCGCCCACCCCCGGCAGCAAGCCCACTGTGACGCTGTTCGGCGAGGCCAACCAGCAGGGCCTCGTCACGCCGCCAGTGGTGGTCGGGCTGCTCACCGCCGCCGCGCTCGACCCACAGGCGGTCATCAAGCAGAGTGACACCACGGTCGCCGGGCACCACGCCGCCTGCGTCGCGGTGCAGAGCTCGTCGTCCGGCGACTTCACCGCCTGCGTGACCACCGAGGGCGTGCTCGGCAGCTTCACCGGACCGGTCGACGGCAAGCCGATGGAGCTGGCGATGAGCAACTACTCCGCAGCCGTCGACGAGGGCGCGTTCGAACCACCCACCGGCGCCGATGTCGTCGACCGCCGCCCCGGCGGCTCGTGACCGACCCACCGGTCGAGCCGGCGCAACTGCCGCCCGCGTACTCCAGCTCGCCCTGGTTGATCGACGCGACGGTGACCGCCGGGCGGCGCTGAAACCCGCGCGGCCCGGCGTTTCTCCTCAGAGACCGAGCAGGGTGCGCAGGTGGCGCGGGGGCGGGCAGTCGTGGGCGAGCATCGCGTCGTGCCAGTCGCGGACCGACACCCCGTCCGGACGGGCGGCGGCGATCTCGGCCACCTCGCTGTACCCGACGAAATAGGTGGAGAGCTGGGTGGAGGTCAGTTGGGCGCGCCGCCACTTGCCGGCCGCCTCGCCCTCCTCCTGGAAGCCACGCCCGGTCATCAACGCCATCGCCTCGGCCTCGGGCAGGTCCTCGGCGTGCACCAACTGGTCGAGCAACGCGTTGATGGTCATCCGCAGTTGCATCTTGAGCTGCTGCAAGCGCACCGGCAGACCGCCGAAGCCGAGCCCCGTCATCATCTCCTCCGCGTAGACCGCCCAGCCCTCGATGAACGGGCCGGACTCGGCCAGCGCGCGAACCCGGGTGCCACCGACGTAGCGGCGGGCGTGGGCGAGCTGGAGGAAGTGCCCCGGCATCGCCTCGTGCACCGTCAGGTTGCGGATCATGTGGTCGTTGTATTCGCGGTAGAACGACTCGACCCGCTGCGCGGGCCAGTCCGACGGGGTGGGCGCGATGCAGTAGAAGGTCGGCACGACGGCGGTCTCCAGCGGGCCGGGCGCGTCGCAGTACGCCACCGCGACCCCCCTGGCGAACTCCGGCATCTCCTGGATGACGCACCGGTCGTCGACCACTGTGACCAGGTCGTGTGCGCGGACGAAGTCGGTCGCCTCGCCCAGTGTCACCCCGGCCAGCTCGACGATCGTCGCGTCGTTCGGGTGCTCGGCGGCGAGCAGGTCCAACGCCCGACGTACCGTCGCGTCGTCGGCCGGGCCACCGACCAGCTCGACGGCGGCCTCGCGGATCTCCGCGGTGACGCGGTCCAGGTTGGCCCAGGCGCGACGCTGGATCTCGGCGGCGCCCAACTCGGTGTCGAGGGTGTGCCAGAGCCGGGCCTCCCAGCGGCGCCGGCCCAGTCGCGGGTCACGGCCGGGGCCGGCATCGGCGGCCAGGCCGGTGCGCAGCCAGGCGACGAACTCGTCCAGCGCGGCGATCGCGGCGGTGGCCGCCGGCTCGACCCGGTCGAGGTGGCCCGGCGCCTGGGCGAGCAGTGCCGGCAGCTCGTCGCGGATCAGCGCGGCCGCGCCGGTGAACTGCCCGACGGCCGTCTCCGCGTGGATGCGTGGCATGTCCCGCAGCGTCGCGCGGGCGGTGGCGAGAGCGTCCGGTACGGCGGCGAGCCGGCCGACAAGCTGGGTCAGCCGCACGTCAGCGGGGGCGTACGGGCGGGCCAGCAACGGGTGCAGCAGCGGGCCTGGGTTGTGCCGCAGCGGGTCCCACTCGTGCGAGCGGATCTCGGTCAGCTCGAACAGCTCCCGGTCCACGAATGAGGTGAGCAGGGCGTGGTCGACCTGTTCGTCGACGTCGAGCGAGTCCGGGTCCAGTTCGGACAGTGCGTTGGCCGCGTCGAAGAGCATCGCCCGATCGGCGGCCAACCCGTCGGCGGACAGGTCCGGCAGCCGGTCGTCGAAGCGGTGATCACCCGCGGCGGTGGCAACCCCCGGCCGCGACTCCAGTAAAGCCTCGACAACCCGCTCAGCCAGCACCCCGAACGCTTCCACCGCACCACCCTACCGACCGCCGCACCCTCCGCCGCCAGTTCCGCCCACCGCCCCGCACCATCGGGTTGATCAAGAGGTTTCCGTCAGGCTCGACCCGAATCCTGACGCAAACCTCTTGATCAACGCGGGCTGGCGGGCGCGGGCGTGGGGGTGGGGGGCGTGGGGGGCGTGGGGGGTGTGGGGGGTGTGGGGGGTGTGGGGGGTGTGGGGGGCGTGGGGGTGGGGGGCGTGGGGGGTGTGGGGGGTTCGGCTTGGCGGATGGCTTCGGCGTGGGCGAGGGTGGTGCGGCGCAGGGCTGCCTCGGGGTCGATGCCTGCCTCGCGGGCGGCGGCCACCCTGGCCAGCAGGTCGACGCCCAGGCTTGCCTCGGTGTCGGCCTGGGTGTCGGCCGACGGGAGTGGGACGTCGACGCCCCTGCGGGCGGCACGGTCCAGGATCTGCGTCGCCAGGGCCAGCGCGGGCTGGCTCAGGGCCACCCCGTCCAACACCGAGTGCCGAGCCTTCTCCGCGCGCTTGATCCGCTCCCAGTTCTCGGTGATCTCCTCCAGGCTGCCCGCCTCGGCACCGGCGAAGACGTGCGGATTACGCCGGATCATCTTGTCGACCAGGCCACCGGCAACGTCGTCGATGGTCCACCGCTCGTCCTCGGGCAACTCCTCGGCGAGCCGCGCGTGCAGCACCACCTGCAACAACACGTCGCCCAACTCCTCGCGCAGCGCGTCGGTGTCGTCGGCGCTGATCGCGTCGTACGCCTCGTAGCTCTCCTCCAGCAGGTAACCGGCGAGGCTGCGGTGCGTCTGCGCCCGCTTCCACGGGTCACCACCCGGAGAGGCCAGTCGATCCAGCACGGCCACCGCGTCGAGCAGCCGGGCACCCGGCGGATCCCACGAGCCGTACATCAACTCCATCTCGGCCAACCCCGGCTGCCGGGCCAGCCGCAGACCCAACTCCCGGGCCAGCGCTTCGTCACCCGCCGGACCGGCCAGCCACACCACAGTGCCGTGCATCGCCACCGCGTCCAGCAACGGCTGCGTCGCCGGGCCGTCCACCACTGTGACCTCGGCGCCCGCCTGGCGAACGGCAGTGGTCAACTCGCTGTCCGCGCCGGCCAACACCGGGTGCTGGCGTACGACGTCCCAGGCCGCAGCCGTCAACAGGCCGGCGGGCAACCGGGGTGAGGTGACCAGGAGGACGATCCGTGCCGTCATGCTCAGCTGGCCGTGCCCTCGGCCTCCGGCGCCCCGGTCGGCCCCTCCGGGGTGGAAATGTCGGTGACCGCGTCGGAGCCCGGCTCACCCAGCGGCACGCTCACCGCGGGTGCGTCACCGGCGAAGCTGAGCAGCGGGAACTCGAGCGGACGGTACCGAGGGCTGACAGTGACGTCGTAGCGACCGGCGGCCTCGGCCAGGATCCTCTTGGTCGCCAGCGCGCCGCGCAGCTGCTCGCCGTCGAGCTGCTGGGCGGCGGCCTCATCGGTCACCTCAGCGGGGATCTTGCCGGCCGCACGACCGGCGGCGATCACGTCGGCGATCTCCTCCTTGGTCGGCTCGACCGGCTCGGCCGGCAACCCGGACAGGCAGGTGAAGAGCTTCGCCACCTCCCGCACGTGCCCGGTCTCCGGGTCGAGACCGAGCTGCTGGGCGGCCTGGTCGGCAGCCACCTGGCCGCGCGGCTGGTAGTTCTTCTCGGCGGAGAGCTTCTCGCACACCTTGGTCAGCACCATGGTCCGAACCACGTCGGCCACCTTGGGCAGGGTCGGTTGCGACGCCCCGGGCTGCCCACTGGCGGACGACTCCGGCGCCGGGTTCTTCGTCCGCAGGTCCTTCATCGCGGTGGAGACCTGAACGTCGGTGATGCGCTGGTCACCGATGTAAGCGGCGATACCAGGCTCAGCACGGCAACCGGAGAGGGCGACGAGGCCGAGCGCCACAGTGGCGACGGCGGCAAGACGGCGAGCACGCATAGCCGTCACTCTCTCACGCCGTCACCCCGGGTTGTGACACCCCCCACCTTCGCTCAGCCACGACCAGGGACGGCGTAGGCGGGCTGACCGCCCCTGGTCGAGAGCACACTGCCGGCTCAGGCGCTCGCGGCGACGGCGAGTGGAGCGGGAGCACCGAGCACATCGGAGAGCAGTTGCGCGCACCACTGGAGCAGCGCCTGGTCACGCAGCGGCTCGCCACCGATCCGACGGGTGGTCGGTCGGGGCACGCTGACCTGATCGGTGGCCAGCTTGTAGACGGCATCCGGGTGGTAGCGCTTGAGCCGCATCTGCTTCGAGTCCGGCAACGGCAGCGGGCCGAACCGTACGTGCTTGCCCTGCATGGACACGTCGGTCAGGCCGTAGCGGCGGGCCAGCAGACGGAACCGGGCCACCTCCACGAGGTTCTGCACCGGGGCCGGCGGCTCGCCGTACCGGTCGGTCATCTCGGCGATCACCTCGCCCAGCCGCTCCTCGTCGCGCGCCTCGGCGAGCTTGCGGTACATCTCCAGGCGCAGCCGCTCCACGCTCACGTAGTCGTGTGGCAGGTGCGCGTCGACCGGCAGGTCGATCTTGACGTCGGTCTCCTCCTCCGGCCGCTCACCCTTGAACGCGGAGACCGCCTCGCCGACCATCCGCACGTACAGGTCGAAGCCGACGCCCTCGATGTGCCCGGACTGCTCGCCGCCGAGCAGGTTGCCGGCGCCCCGGATCTCCAGGTCCTTCATCGCCACGTACATGCCGGCGCCCAACTCGGTGTGCTGGGCGATGGTCGCCAACCGCTCGTGGGCGTGCTCGGTGAGCGGCTTCTCCGGCGGGTAGAGGAAGTAGGCGTACGCCCGCTCCCGGCCCCGGCCGACCCGGCCCCTGATCTGGTGCAGCTGGGCCAGGCCGAGCAGGTCGGCCCGCTCCACGATCAGCGTGTTGGCGTTCGGGATGTCGATGCCCGACTCGACGATCGTGGTGCAGACCAGGACGTCGAACTCCTTCTCCCAGAAGCCGACCATGACCTTCTCCAGGGCGTCCTCGCTCATCTGGCCGTGCGCCACCGCGACCCGCGCCTCGGGCACCAGCTCCCGCAACCGCCGTGCCGCCCGGTCGATCGACTCGACCCGGTTGTGCAGGTAGAAGACCTGCCCGTCGCGGAGCAGCTCGCGGTGGATGGACGCGGCCACCTGCCGGTCGTCCTGCGCGCCGACGAAGGTGAGCACCGGGTGGCGCTCCTCCGGCGGGGTGGCGAT
Source organism: Micromonospora sp. DT15 (assembly GCF_049841475.1). Taxonomy (NCBI): domain Bacteria; kingdom Bacillati; phylum Actinomycetota; class Actinomycetes; order Micromonosporales; family Micromonosporaceae; genus Micromonospora; species Micromonospora sp. DT15. Next base: position 2,727 of record NZ_JBNCKJ010000022.1, on the reverse strand, counting down.
GGTGGACATCTCCCGGATGCCGGTGATCGCCATCTCCAGGGTGCGCGGGATCGGGGTGGCCGACATGCTGAGCACGTCGACCGACGCGCGCAGCGTCTTCAGGTGCTCCTTGTGCTCGACACCGAAGCGCTGCTCCTCGTCGACGATCACCAGACCCAGCTGCTTGAAGCGGGTCGCCGTCTGCAACAGCCGGTGCGTACCGATGACGATGTCGACGGTGCCGTCGGCGACCATCTCCATCGTGCGCTCGGTCTCCTTCGCCGTCTGGAACCGGGACAGCTGCCGGATCTGGACCGGGAACTGGCTCATCCGCTCGGCGAACGTGTTGTAGTGCTGCTGAACCAGCAGGGTGGTCGGCACCAGCACCGCCACCTGCTTGCCGTCCTGCACCGCCTTGAACGCCGCCCGGACCGCGATCTCGGTCTTGCCGTAACCGACATCACCGCAGATCAGCCGGTCCATCGGGACGGTCTGCTCCATGTCCCGCTTGACCTCGTCGATCGCGGCGAGCTGGTCCGGCGTCTCCTGCCAGGGGAAGGCGTCCTCCAGCTCCCGCTGCCACGGGGTGTCCGGACCGAACGAGTGCCCCTTGGACGCCTTGCGCGCGGCGTAGAGCTGGATGAGCTGCGCGGCGATCTCCCGGACCGCCTTGCGGGCCCGGGCCTTGGACTTCTGCCAGTCCGAGCCGCCCATCTTGTGCAGGGTCGGCTGCTCGCCGCCCACGTAGCGGGAGAGCTGGTCGAGCTGGTCGGTCGGGACGAACAACCGGTCGCCGGGCTGGCCCCGCTTGCTGGCCGCGTACTCGATGACGAGGTATTCCCGGCTGGCGCCGTTGACGGTGCGCTGCACCAGCTCGACGTAGCGGCCGATGCCGTGCTGCTCGTGCACCACGTGGTCGCCGGTCTTCAACTCCAGCGGGTCGATGGTGTTGCGCCGCCGGCTCGGCATCTTGCGCATGTCCCGCGTCGAGGTGCCCCGACCGCCTGTCACGTCGTTGCCGGTGAGCAGCACGAAGCGGGACGCCTCGTCGACGAACCCGCTGCTCAGCGCACCGCAGGTGACCACCAGCTCGCCGGGGACGGGCGCGGTCGGCACCTCCTCGGTCAACCGGGCACCCAGGCCGGCGTCGCGCAGCACCTCCACCGCCCGCTGGGCGGGACCGTGCCCCTCGAAGACCAGCGCGATCGACCAACCCTCGCCGGCCCAGCGCTTGAGGTCCTCCACCACCCGCGAGGTCTCGCCGTGATAGAGCGGCGCCGGTTGGGCGGCGAGGGTCACCGCGATGGCGTCGTCCGGGGTGACGGCGGCCTGTTCCGGCGCGTCCTCCCACGGCTGCCTCGTCTCGGCGGTCTCCCCCTCCACCAATCCGAACGGGGAGAGCGTCCACCACGGCTGACCGAGCTTGCCTGCGGCGGCGCGTACCTCGCCGAGGGTGCGGAAGGCGGCGGCGCCGACGTCCACCGGGGCCTGGCCGCCGACCGCGGCGGCGGCCCAGCTGGCCTGCAAGAACTCCTCCGATGTACGCACCAGGTCGTGCGCCCGCGTGCGGATCCGCTCCGGGTCGCAGAGCAGGACGTGGGTGCCGGCCGGCATGGCGTCCAGCAGCAGCTCCAGAGAGTCGGGGCCGACCAGCACCGGGGCCAGCGACTCCATCCCCTCCACCGGGATGCCCTCGGCCAGCTTGTCGAGGATCTCGGCCAGCTCGGGGTGCTGCTCGGCGAGCGCGGCGGCCCGGTCGCGGACGGCCGGGGTGAGCAGCAGCTCGCGGCAGGGCGGTGCCCAGAGCAGCGGTACCTGCTCGATGGTCCGCTGGTCGGCGACGGCGAAGGTGCGGATCTCCTCCACCTCGTCGCCCCAGAACTCGACCCGGGACGGGTGCTCGTCGGTGGGCGGGAAGACGTCGAGGATGCCACCACGCACCGCGAACTCGCCGCGCTTGGTGACCAGGTCGACCCGGGCGTACGCCATGTCGATCAGCCGGCGGGCGACCTCTTCCAGGTCCGCCTCCTCGCCGGCGGCGAGCTGCACCGGCTCCAGATCGCCGAGCCCCTTCAGCTGCGGCTGGAGAAGCGAACGGACCGGGGCCACGACCACTCGCAGTGGCCCGGTGCCGCCGTGCGCGTCGCTCGCCTCCGGGTGCGCCAGCCGGCGCAGCACGGCCAGCCGCCGGCCGACAGTGTCGGAGCGGGGGGACAGCCGCTCGTGCGGCAGCGTCTCCCACGAGGGGAAGACGACCACCTGCTCGGCCGGCAGCAACCCGCCCAACGCGGCGGCCAGGTCGTCGGCCTCCCGAGTGGTGGCGGTCACCGCCAGCACCGGTCGCCCGGCGCCGTCGTTGTCCGCGGCGACCGCCGCGACGGCGAACGGGCGCAGTGCCGCCGGAGCGGTGATGTCGAGGCCGTCGACCTGGGCGGCACCGGAGCGCGCCAGGTCACGCGCCCGGGCCAGCCCGGGGTCGGCCAGGGCGGCGGTGAACAGACCGGTGAGCAAGGGAAATCCTTCCCGGGGAGTCGACGCACACGACGGCGGCCCCTCGTCCAGCCGGACGGGGGGGCGCGACAACAAGCCTAGCTCCGTCGACCGACAGCCACCCCCTTCCGCCGAGGTCCGACGCCACTACGGCGCGTCGCCCCGCGCCCCGCGCCCCGCGCCCCCGCGCCCCGCGCCCCGCGCCCCGCGCCCCGCGCCCCGCGCCCCGCGCCCCGCGCCCCGCGCCCCGCGCCCCGC
>NZ_JBNCKJ010000021.1:0-31736 GCF_049841475.1 Micromonospora sp. DT15 | reverse complement strand
CGCGGGGCGCGGGGCGCGGGGCGCGGGGCGCGGGGCGCGGGGCGCGGGGCGCGGGGCGCGGGGCGCGGGGCGCGGCGGAATATCGGTGGCGGGGGCGCGGGTCCGGCGCGGAGGATGCGCGTGTGACTGAGGCGTACCCGAAGCAGGTTCCTGTCCGTGCGGCCACTGCCGCGCGTCGACAGCGCAGCCTGCCCCGGCCCGCCTCGATCCCGCGCCCGCCGTCGTGAGCGGCGCGTTCCTCGCCGGTCTCGTGGCCGGCTACGGCGTCGCCATTCCCGTCGGCGCGATCGCGATTCTGATCCTGGGGCTCAGCGCCCGTACGTCGTTTCGGGTGGGTGCGGCCGCAGCGCTCGCGGTGGCGACGGCCGACGGGCTCTACGCGGTGGTGGCCGTGCTCGGCGGCGCGGGCCTGGCCGGGATCATCGCGCCGGTCGCCGGGCCCCTGCGAGTGGTCGCCGCCGTGGTGCTGCTGGGTCTCGCCGGGCACGGCCTGTGGCGGACGTGGTCCGCGCACCGCTCGCACCGACCGCCGAGGGCACGCGACGGTGGGGGCATGAGCACTCCGGGACGGGCCTACGCGGCGCTGCTCGGGCTGACCCTGCTGAACCCGATGACGGTGCTCTACTTCACCGCCCTGGTGCTCGGCCGCCGGGACGCTGCCGACTCGGGCATGGTCCCGATGGCCCTCTTCGTGGCCGGGGTGTTCCTGGCGTCGGCGAGCTGGCAACTGGTCATCGCCGGCGGTGGCACCGTGGTCGGCCGGGCGCTGACCGGGCCGCGTGGCCGGCTGGTCACCGGCCTGGTCTCCAGCGCGCTCATCGCCGCGTTGGCGGTGGCCGCGCTACTGCCAGGTTGAACGGCCACGGCGACCATCCGACCCGGCAGGAGGTCGCTGGGTCCAGGCCGAGCCGGACCAGGTTCACGGGCGGCTCAGCCACCCGGACGGCGCCCGACCGCGCCTGGTCCGCGGTGTCGCCGGGCGTGTCCCTGGCCGGGCACACGGGCCGCCCGGGGGCCCGGACGGGTTCGCTGTGCCGTACGGTCGGGCGATGACCAGTCGACCCGCAGCCGGCGGAGGCCGGTGGGTCGAGGTCGACCCGGCCCGCGTCGGTCGCTGGGTCGAGGGCTTCGCCGACCGGCACGGCCCGCCCAGCACCAGCGCGAGGGAGTACGGCCTACTGCTCGCCGCCCCGGACGGGGCGACCGCCGAGCTGCACGCCCCGCCGGGTGCGCCGGCCGGCGCGGATGTGGCCGGGTTCGTGGCCTCCGCTGTCATGCCCCGCCGGATCGGCCTGCTGCTGGCGCGCAAGGGCGCGGTGGCGCTCGGGGTGGCCGAGGGCGGCGACCTCGTCGTCTCCAAGGTGGACACGCGCTACGTGCAGGGGCGCACCGCTGCGGGGGGATGGTCGCAGCACCGGTTCGCCCGCCGGCGTGACAACCAGGCGAGGGCTGCGCTGGGCGACGCGGCGGATCTGGCCGTACGGCTGTTGTTGCCGGAGGTGGCGACGATCGCCGCGTTGGTCTGCGGCGGTGACCGGCGGGCGGTGGACGGGGTGCTGACCGACCGACGGTTGGCCCCGCTCGTGCCGTTGCGGGCGGAGCGGCTGCTCGACGTGCCGGAGCCCCGGCACGCGGTGCTGGTCGCGGCAGTGGGTGCGGCCCGGGCGGTACGCATCCTGGTGCGCGACCCCGACTGACCTCGGCCCGCACCGGCGGCGTCAGAGGCCCGCACCGGCGGCGTCGGAGGCCCGCGCCGGCGGCGTCGGAGGCCCGCACGGGCGGCGTCGGAGGGGAGACGGTCGCCACCCAAAATGGGGTTCGCGGCGTGCTGCTCGGCCGGCGGCCGGAGGATGGGCGCGTGGAGTTTCTGGTTGACATGATGACGACGGTGCCCGACGGCACGTCGGAGGACGGCGTCGCCGACATGCGTGCGCGAGAGGCCGCGCGTTCGGCCGAGCTGATCGCCCAGGGCAGTCTCCTGCGGCTGTGGCGGCCGCCGCTGGCACCGGGGGAGTGGCGTACGTGGGGGCTGTTCCAGGCCGACGACGCCGATGAGCTGGAAGCCGTACTCGCGTCGATGCCGCTGCGCGCCTGGCGGCGCGAGACCGTGACGCCGTTGACACCGCACCCGAACGACCCGGGTCAGCCGCCTCGCTGAGCTGGGGAGGGCACGCCGCCTCGACAGGCACGCCACGGGACACGTCCGTCAGCAGGGAGATCATCATGTCCGACGCTCAGATTCTGCGTACCGTCCTCGACCGGTGGAAATCGGCTGTCGACGCCCACGAGCCCGACCGGGTCGCGGCGTGCTTCACCGACGACGCGATCTTTCAGGGGTTGCAGCCGTACACGGTCGGTCCTGCCGGCGTCGCCGCGTACTACGCCGGACAGCCGCTCGGCCTGACCGCCGCATACGACATCCGGGAGATCCGCCGTCTCGCCGACGACGTGGTCCTCGGCTACCTGGAGGTGGAGTTCGGCTTCACCGACCGGCCGGCACTGACCGTCAACCTCGGAGTGCTCCTGCGGCGGGTCGACGACGACTGGCTCATCGGCCACTACCAGGTCTCGCGGCTCACCTGACCCCGGAGCTACGGCCGGAATGGCAATCGTGGCAGGCCCACCGGGGCCTGCCACGATCTCGGAGCGGGTGTCAGAGCTGGTCGGTACCGAAGGTGTCGCAGGTCTTCGGGTCGCCGCGGTCGTAGCCCTGGGTGAACCAACGCTTGCGCTGCTCGGACGTGCCGTGGGTGAACTGGTCGGGGTTGACCCGCCCGCCGGAGCGCTCCTGGATGCTGTCGTCGCCGATCGCCTCGGCGGCCTGCACCGCCTCGCTGATGTCGGTCTGGGTGATGGACTTGAACAGCGGTTCCTGGCCGGTCTTGTCCTTGCTCTCGGTGGCGTGCTTGGCCCAGGCGCCGGCGTAGCAGTCGGCCTGCAACTCCAGCCGTACGGAGGCGGACTGGGGGCCGCTCTGGTCGCCCTGGCCGGCCTTGGCGTTGGTGCCGAGGAGGTTCTGGACGTGGTGTCCGTACTCGTGGGCAAGCACGTACGGCTGGGCGAACTCGCCCTTCGCCCCGAACCGGGACGCCAACTCGTCGTAGAAGCTCAGGTCGATGTAGACCTGCTTGTCGGCGGGGCAGTAGAACGGGCCGACGCCCGAGTCGGCCTGCCCGCAGCCGGTGTTGACGGCGGCCTGGAAGAAGTTGGTGTCGGTCTGCTCGTACTCTCCCTTGCCCAACTCCGGGTACGCCTTCTGCCAGTAGGCCTGGATGCTGTTGACGTAGAGCGCGTTGCGGCAGCGCGCGTCGTCGAGACGCTCGGGGTTGTCGCGGGAGCACAACTGCTCCAGGTCGGTGCCGCCGGCCTGACCGCCCTCGTCGCCGTTTGTCATGGCGTTGAGGCCGAAACCGCCGCCGAGCAGCGCGACGAGCACCGCCACCACGATGCCGATGATGCCGCCCCGACCGCCGCCTCCGGGGATCGGGATGCCGAGGCCGCCTCCGCCGCCTCCACCACCGCGGCCCACGTCGTTGACCTGCGAGGTGTCGATTTCGGCCCGCTCGTTGAGTTCCATGGTGACCCCGATCGCCGTATGCCGGTGAGTGTCTTTTGTGTGTCGTTTCGTCCATCGAGTGCCGGACGGGGTCCGGACAGGCGTTCCGGTACCCGATGATCTTGATTGGTAATCCGGGCAGGCGCTCCGGGCGCGCCCGGTACACTTGTCAGGTGCTGCGCTGCGAAGGCTGAACCGCCCCGCGCCGTCGGGCCCTTGAGCCCGCCGGCCGTTTCGCGTGCCCCGAGTCAGCCTTCCGAACCCCGAGAGCGAGCCCCGCAAACATGATCACTGCCACCGGCCTGGAACTGCGTGCCGGTTCCCGGATCCTGCTGTCCGACACCACCCTGCGCGTGCAGCCCGGTGACCGGATCGGCCTGGTCGGTCGCAACGGCGCCGGCAAGACCACCACGCTGAAGGTGCTCGCCGGCGAGGGGCAGCCGTACGGCGGCCAGATCGACCAGCGCAGCGCCATCGGTTACCTGCCGCAGGACCCGCGCACGGGTGACCTGGAGGTCACCGGCCGCGACCGGGTTCTCTCCGCGCGCGGCCTGGACGTGCTGATGGCGCAGATGCAGGAGATCGAGGCCCGCCTCGCCGAGGACGCCAACGACAAGCTGGTCCGTCGGTACGGCGCGCTGGAGGACCAGTTCGCCGCCCTCGGCGGGTACGCGGCCGAGGCCGAGGCCGCGCGGATCTGCGCCAACCTCGGCCTACCGGACCGGGCGCTCGCGCAGACCATCGGCACCCTGTCCGGTGGTCAGCGGCGACGCATCGAGCTGGCCCGCATCCTGTTCCGTGACGCGGGCGAGAACGGCGGCGGCATCCTGCTGCTCGACGAGCCCACCAACCACCTCGACGCCGACTCGATCACCTGGCTGCGGGGCTTTCTCGCCAACCACAAGGGCGGCCTGATCGTGATCTCCCACGACGGCGCGCTGCTGGAGTCGGTGGTCAACAAGGTCTGGTTCCTCGACGCCACCCGGTCGGTCATCGACGTCTACAACCTGGGCTGGAAGGCGTACCTGGAGGCGCGCGAGACCGACGAGCGGCGCCGCCGCCGGGAGCGGGCCAACGCGGAGAAGAAGGCCGGCGCGCTGATGGCGCAGGCCGACAAGATGCGGGCCAAGGCCACCAAGACCGTGGCCGCGCAGAACATGGCCCGCCGCGCCGAGAAGCTGATCTCCGGCCTGGAGGAGGTGCGGGTCGCCGACCGAGTGGCCAAGGTGCGGTTCCCCAGCCCCGCGCCGTGCGGCAAGACCCCGCTCACGGCGACCGGTCTCTCCAAGTCGTACGGATCGCTGGAGATCTTCACCGACGTCAACGTGGCGGTGGACCGGGGCTCCCGGGTGGCCATCCTCGGGCTCAACGGCGCCGGTAAGACGACCCTGCTGCGGATGCTCGGCGGGCTGCTCAGCCCGGACACCGGCGAGGTGCACGCGGGGCATGGCCTGCGGCTGGGCTACTACGCCCAGGAGCACGAGACGCTGGACGTGGAGCGGACGGTTCTGGAGAACATGCGCGCCGCCGCGGTCGAGCAGTCCGACACCGACCTTCGCAAGATCCTCGGCGCGTTCCTCTTCTCCGGCGACGACGTGAACAAGCCGGCCGGGGTGCTCTCCGGCGGCGAGAAGACCCGGCTGGCGCTGTCCACCCTGGTCTGTTCCGGCGCCAACGTGCTGTTGCTCGACGAGCCGACGAACAACCTCGACCCGGTCAGCCGGGAGCAGGTCCTCGACGCCATCGCCAACTACCCGGGCGCGATCGTCCTGGTGACCCACGACCCGGGTGCGGTGCTGGCGCTCAAGCCGGACCGGGCCATCCTGCTGCCCGACGGCGACGAGGACGCCTGGAGCGACGACCTGCTCGAACTTGTCGAGCTGGCCTGACCAAGCTTCTGGCCGGGCCTCAACCGAGCAGGTCCACCAGCCGGCCGACGACGCCGGAGCTGATCAGGATCACCACGCCGATGCCGATGAAGATCGTCGGCACCAGCCAGTGGCCGGCGCGTTCGACCAGCCGGACAACCCGTGGGTGTCCTCCCAGCCACGCGCCGACGGCACACCACAGCGCGATGAGCAGCACGAAGATCAGGAGGAACACCGCGCTGTCGGCTGCGCCGAGGGCTCGGAAGACAGGTACGTAGACGGCCACGTTGTCGGCGCCGTTCGCGATCGTCACGCCGGCCACGCCGAGCGCTCCGGTCACGACAGTGGGGGTCTCGTCCTCGTCGGAGTGACGCAGCGCGCGTACGCCCAGCGCGATCGGTAACAGGCCGAGAAGCCCCGTCCACGGGTCCGGCACCACGAGCAGCCCGGCCGCCACCACCGCGCTCGCCAGCGCGAGCGCACCGATACCGACGTATTGGCCGGCGACAATCTGCCACGGGCGGGGCCGACCGGTGGTGCGGGCCGCGACGAAGAACAGGGTCAGGATGACGATGTCGTCGATGTCGGTCGCGGCGAAGACCACTGCCGCTCCGGCCGCGGTGCTGAGCAGGTCGATCACGACGGCAGGTTACGGCTTGCCGGCAGCAGCCAGCGTCGGCGGGTGGTACGCCCGGACGCCGCGGCGGGCCGCATCGCCAGGATCACTCTATCGGGAAGCTGACATTGCATAGCGTGTCGGTTGGCGAAGAGTTGATATCTGGCGCATGATCGTTCGAGGCGGTCTAATAGGTGGGACCGTATCCGAACCGCACAGTCTGGGACGTGAGGACACAGCATGGCAGCCACTGGCACAGCCACCAGCACTGAGAAGGGTCGCCGGATCGTCGGAGCCGAGCGTCAGACGCTCGCCAAGGACCTGGTAAAGCGGTACACCTCGGGGGAGAGCATCCGCGCGTTGGCGGCCTCGACCGGCCGTTCCTACGGGTTCATCCATCGAGTGCTCACCGAGTCCGGCGTGCAGCTGCGTCAGCGCGGTGGCGCCCGACGCCGCAAGAAGGCGTGACCCGCCCCTCAGCGTCGTCCACCAGCGCCGCGCCCCGGGAAGTCCGGTGACCGCCGAGGCGACCGGGGTTCGGCTGACTTGCGACGGGCCGGTCGCCACGGTGACGTTGTGCCGGCCCGACGTGCTCAATGCCCAGACGCCCGCGATGTGGCGAGCGATGAGCGACTTTTCCCGCGACCTGCCCGGCGACGTGCGGGTGGTGGTGGTCCGCGGCGAGGGTCGCGCGTTCTCGGCCGGCCTCGATCTCGCGGTGGCGGGTGCCTCCGGTCCGGGGTCGTTCGCTGAGCTGGCCACGCTGCCCGAGCAGGAGTGCGCCGAGCGCATCGCGGAGTTCCAGGCCGGTTTCACCTGGCTGCACCGGCCGGATGTCGTCTCTGTCGCGGCCGTGCAGGGCCACGCGATCGGTGCTGGTTTCCAGCTCGCGCTCGCCTGTGACCTGCGAGTGCTGTCCGCGGACGCGAAATTGTCGATGGCCGAGGTGACCCTCGGCCTGGTGCCGGATCTGGCCGGGACGAAACGCCTCGTCGAGCTGGTCGGCTATTCGCGGGCGTTGGAGATCTGTGCGACAGGCCGCCGGTTGGACGCCGCCGAGGCGGACCGGATCGGGCTGGCCACCCTGGTCGTACCCCCGGCCGAGTTGGACGGCGCGGTGCGGGATCTGACCGCCGGTCTGCTCTCCGGGGCCCGCGACGCGGTGGTCGAGATCAAGGCGCTGCTCGCCGGCGCCGCCGGGCGGTCGCACGCCGACCAGCAGCGCGCCGAGCGGGAGGCACAGACCCGTCGGCTGCGTGACCTCGCCGGCACTGGAGAATAGGTAAGGACCGCACGGGAAGATCCGGGTTACGACCGAGGTTGTCACACTCGTCGGGAGAATTGACCTGACGGTGCGGTCTGCCCGGCAACCCGGAGGTGAACGATGTCCAACCCGATGTCCGGCGGTGGCATGGCCGGGTGGAGCATGCTCCGGTCGATGCGCAACCGCGACGAGGTCTCCACCCACCGGCTCAAGCGCGGGGTGGCCCGCCGCATCGTCGATTTCGCCCACCCCTACCGGCGCGACATCATCGTCTTCCTGGCCACCGTGGTGTTGGCCGCCATCATCGGCGTGGCCACTCCGGTGCTCGCCGGCGACGTGATCAACGCGATCAACGAGGGCGGCACCGAGGCCGGGCGGCTCGTGGTGCGGCTGGCCCTGTTCATCGCCGCGCTTGCGGTCGCCGACGCGCTGCTGTCGCTGGCCCAGCGGTGGTATTCCGCCCGCATCGGCGAGGGCATCATCTTCAACCTGCGCACCCGGGTCTACGACCACGTGCAGCGGATGCCGTTGCAGTTCTTCACCCGCACCCAGACCGGCGCCCTGGTCAGCAGGCTCAACAACGACGTGCTCGGCGCCCAGAGGGCGTTCACCTCCACCCTGTCCGGTGTGGTCAGCAACGTCATCCAGTTGGTCCTCACCGCGGCGGTGATGTTCACCCTCTCCTGGCAGATCACCGCGTTGTCACTGGTGCTGCTGCCGATCTTCATCATTCCGGCCCGTCGGGTCGGCAAGCGACTGGCCGAGATCACCCGCGAGGCGTACAACCTCGACGCCAAGATGAACGCGACGATGACCGAGCGGTTCGGGGTGGCCGGCGCGCTGCTGGTGAAGCTCTTCGGCCAGCCCGAGATCGAGGCCCGCCGGTTCGGCGACCGGGCCGAGCGGGTCCGTGACATCGGCATCCAGTCCGCCATGTATTCCCGCACCTTCTTCGTGGCGATGCTGCTGGTCGCCTCGCTGGCGCAGGCGCTGACCTACGGTCTCGGCGGCTGGCTCGCGGTGACCGGCGGTGTCAGCGCCGGCACCGTGGTGACGCTCGCGCTGCTGCTCACCCGCCTGTACGGGCCGCTCACCGCGCTCTCCAACGTCCGGGTGGACGTGATGAGCGCGCTGGTCTCCTTCGACCGGGTCTTCGAGGTGCTTGACCTCAAGCCGGGCATCGTGGAGAAGCCCGACGCGGTACCGGTGCCCCTGGGTGCCGGCCGGGTCGACTTCCGCGACGTGCGTTTCCGCTACCCGAGCGCCGCCGAGGTCTCCCTCGCCTCCCTGGAGGAGGTCGCCACCCTCGACCGGACCGTCAACGAACCGGTGCTCAAGGGGGTCTCGTTCAGCGTCGAGCCGGGGCAGATGGTCGCGCTGGTCGGCCCGTCCGGGGCGGGCAAGTCGACACTGTCGATGCTCATCTCCCGGATCTACGACGTCAGCGACGGGCAGGTGCTCGTCGGCGGCGTGGACGTGCGTGACGCGACGCTCGCCTCCCTGCGCGACGAGATCGGTGTGGTCACTCAGGATTCGCACCTGTTCCACGAGACGATCGCCGAGAATCTGCGCTACGCCAAGCCGGACGCCACCGACGACGAGATCTGGGCCGCCCTGGCCGGGGCGCAGGTGGCCGATCTGGTTCGGGCGCTGCCCGACGGTCTGGACACCACTGTGGGGGAGCGCGGCTACCGGTTCTCCGGCGGCGAGAAGCAGCGCATCGCGATAGCGCGACTGCTGCTCAAGGCACCGTCGATCGTGATCCTCGACGAGGCGACCGCTCACCTTGACTCGGAGAGCGAGGCGGCGGTGCAGCGGGCGCTGTCGGTGGCGCTGGCCGGGCGGACCGCGCTGGTGATCGCGCACCGGCTCTCCACAGTGCGAGACGCCGACCAGATCCTCGTCCTGGACGGCGGACGGGTCGTCGAGCGGGGACGGCACGACGAGTTGGTGGCCGTCGGTGGGCTCTACGCCGAGCTGTACCGCACCCAGTTCGCGGTCGCCGACTCGCCCACCCCGTTCGTCGACGCGACCGGTGCCGAGCCGGTGGTCATGCCGCTGGGTACCTACCGCGCCGACGAGGTGCTGCCACCGGCCGCCGCCAACTGACGTCGTCGATCACAGGGCTGGTAGCTCGGTCGCTGCCCGCAACTCGGCGAACGCCAGGCCCAGGGTGACCGGGGTGAAGTGCGCGTTCAGGCCGCTCGGGTTGGGTAGCACCCACAGCCGCGCGTCGGCCAGCGTCTCCGGTTGCGGCCCGAAGGCTGCCTTGGGCCGCTGGAAACCGATCCGGTACGCGGTCACCCCCACCACTGCCACCCAGCGCGGCCGGTACCGGGCCACCTTGTCGGTCAGGATCGCCGCGCCGTCGAGGAGTTCCTCGGTGCTCAGCTCGTCCGCGCGGGCACTGGCCCGGGCGGCCATGTTGGTGATGCCGAGCCCGAGCGCTGGCAGTTCGTCCTGTTCGCTGGGGTGCAGCAGCCGGGGCGTGAACCCGCCCCGGTGCAGCGCCGGCCAGAACCGGTTGCCGGGTCGGGCGAAGTGCCAGCCCGTCGCCGCCGACCACAGACCCGGGTTGATGCCGACGAAGAGCACCTCCAGGCCGGGAGCGAGGACGTCGGGAATCGTCCGGTCCGCCGCTGCCGCGAGGTCCGCGCGGGTCGGCCGGGTCGGGACGGACCGCCGCGCCTTGATCGACTCGGGTTCCTGGACGTCGGCGTGTCCTGGTCGCGTCGACAGCCCGACTTCCGTGATGTCGAGTTGATCAACGCCCGGGTCCGGCCCTGGCGGCGTCACCGTGCGGGCGGGTCGGGCCCGCTCGGCTGTCACAGCCCGCGCAGCGCGCCGCCGTCGACCGGCAGGGTGATTCCGGTGAGGTAGCTCGCGGCGGGGGAGAGTACGAACGCGGCCACCCGGCCGAACTCGGCGGGGTCGCCGACGCGGCGCAGCGGGATGCCGGCCTCCGCCTCGGCGCGGGCCCGCTCCGGGTCACCGGTCGCTCCGAACAGTTCCCGGTTGCGGTCGGTCATGATCCGGCCGGGCAACAGCCCGACCACCCGGACCCCACGCGGACCGTAGTCGTCGGCGATGTCCTTGGCGGCCCCGACCAGGCCGGGGCGAAGACCGTTGGAGATGCCGAGACCGGGCACCGGGCCACGCGCCGAGGTGGAGAGCACCAACCCGATCGCGCCGCCCTCGGGCAGGGAGTTGGCGACAGTGCGTACGGCGCGGATGGTGCCCAGGAAGACGGTCTCGAAGGACAGCCGCCACTGCTCGTCGGTGACCGCTGCGGCGTTGCCCGGCGGTGGTCCACCGACCGAGATCAGCGCGCCGTCGAGCCGGCCGAAGTGTTCCTGGGCGGCGGCGACGAGCTGCCCCGGGGTCTCCGGGTGGGTCAGGTCCGCGGTCAGCCCGATGGCGTGCTCCGGGCCGCCCAGCTGCTGCGCGGCGGCGGCCACCGCGTCCGGGTCGCGGGCCGAGAGCACCACCCGCGCACCGTCGGCGACCAGGCTCTGTGCGGTCGCGTAACCCAGACCGCGGGAGGCGCCGGTGAGGACGTACACGCGGTCGGTCAGTCCGAGATCCATAACTCCGATCCTGCCGCATCCGGTAACCCGTCGCCAGCACGGGTGGACAGCCGTGGGGCGGGGCGCAGCAGGCGTACCCGGCCGGCGATCTGCAGCGCGACGGCGCCGCCGGCGCGGCCCACCGCTGGCGCCCGGCGCGGGCGCGGCGCTCGAAGCCCGTCGTAGCGCAGGCGTGCCTCCCGGACGGCCAACTCCTCGGCGGCGGCCGGGGGGAGCGCCTGCTGGGCGCGCAGCGCCCGGGCCAGGTCCCAACCGTCGCGCAGCGATCCGGCGGTGGGTCGGCGGGCGGCCCACTCGGCGAAGGTGGTCGACCAGCGGGCACCGAGGCCTGCGGCGAGCAGTGGCCAGTGCCGGGCCACCTCGCCGGCCCGTTTGCGCAGCAGGGCCGCGCGGGTGGCGGCCAGCGGGCCCGGCGCGAACCCCGCCGGTGGCTCACCCCCGGCGACCAGCGCCGCGACAAGTTCGGCCTGCCGTTCGGCCAGCCCGACGCGGGGCGTCGGCCCGCTGCCGCCCTCTGGTGTGCCCGTCATGTCACGGCCGGGAAGCCCGCGGCGGCGGCCAGAGCGTCCAGTTCGGCGCGGAGTTCGACGGCCGGCGGATAGTGGCCGTCGCGCTCCAGCAGCAGGGCCGGCGGTCGCCGTCGGGCGCAGAGCGCGCCGAGAAGCTCCAGCACCGCTGTCGGCACCGGGTCGGTGTGGGTGTCGTGGTAGAAACCGCCGTGTTCCGCGCCGCCGGCCACGTGGGCGTACGCGACCCGTTCCAGCGGCAGGCGGTCCAGCAACGCCAGCGGGTCGGCACCCCGGTTGCGGGCGTTGGCGTGCACGTTTGCCACGTCCAGCAGCAGCAGTGCTCCGGTCCGGTCGAGGATCTCGGAGAGGAAGTCCGCCTCGGTCAGCTCGTCGTCGGGCCAGTCGACAAGGGCGGCGATCGGTTCCAGCGCGATCGGCACCGGAAGCTCGGCCTGCGCCCGGGCCACGTTGGCGCAGACCGCGTCGACGGCCTCCCGGCTTCGTGGCAGCGGCAGCAGGTGACCGGCCTCCAGGCCGCCGGCCCGGACGAACGCGATGTGCTCGCTGACCAGCGGGGCGTCCAGGCGTTGTGCCACCGCGGCCAGGTGCGCGACCCGGGCCGGGTCGACCGGCTCGGCGCCGCCGAGAGAGAGCCGCACCCCATGGGGTACGACGGTCACCGCGCGGTCCCGCAGCTGGGTCAGACCGGGCGGGAGCGGCCCGGAGGCGGGCACCCCCTCGGCCACCACCTCCACGAAGCGCAGGCCGGGCAGCTCGGCCACGAAACCGGCGATCTCCGGCCGCCAGCCGATGCCGACGCCGGACGGGCCGGTCATCCGCCGCACCCCCCGCCGCCGCACCCGCCTCCGCCGCCGCCGCAGGAACTGCCGCCGTCCGAGCCGGAGCTGTCACCACCGCCCGAGGATCCGTCGGACCCTCCGGACCAGCCGCTACCGGCGGCGGCCTGGCGCTGGATCTCGGCCTGCTCGGCGAAGCCAGGGTCGAGCGCCCAGAGCGAGGCGGTGCCGTACAGGGCCACGCCCATCGCCGCACCGGCCGCTCCGTAGGTGGCGTAGGCCGGTGCGGAGGCGGGGGCGAGGTGGGTGTGCTGGCGGCGGACGGAGCGCAGAGCGGCCCGACCGGCTCGGGTGAGCATCGGGACCCGACGCAGCACCAGCGTGACGATCAGGAGAGCGACCAGGGTCAGCAGCAGGTAGCCGACCGGGCGGCCGCTGAACAGGCCGGAGACCAACCGGAGCACACCGAGACCCAGCAGGGCGATCAGGAGCGTGGCCCAGAAGCGGGCCCGTGCGCGTTGCGCGTCGTTGGTCAGCAGCCCGCGCTCCTCCAGGCCGTTGCGGATCTGGTGCAGCGCGACGCGTACGCGCTCGTCCTGGGGCAGGTCCCGGACCCGCGAGTGCTGGTGGGCTGCCCAGTGGATGGCCTGGTCCAGGGGGGTGAGCCCGGTCGGTGCGGCACCGACGGTGGTCAGTCGGCGGTCCGGTCGTACGCCGACCGCGCCGCTGCCGCGCAGCCCGCCGAGCGCCGCGTGCACGGCGAGTTGGGGGCCGCCGTTGAGGTACGCGACCTGCTGTGGTCCGAGGGGATCGGCGGTCATGGCACCGCTCGACCCGACCGCCAGACGGAACCGCTGGTACGCCACGATCGCCACCAGCAGGATGGCCGCGGCGATGTAGTAGCGGAGGAAGGTCGGGCCGGAGATGCCCCAGGTGTCGCCGGACGCGGCGTGGACGGTCATCGACTGCTCCTGTCACCGGAGGGATCGGCGGCCCCATTGTGGAGCAGCCTCGCCACGGTCGACAGACCGGTGTGCGCGCGGTCAGTGCCGGCGGACCGCCTCCTCGACGAGGTCGAGCACCGGGCCCAGGTCGCCGGCCGGTCGGCCCATGGCCAGGTGCAGCACCAGGCCGTCGTAGGCCAGCTCCAGGAACTGGGCCAGCACGTCGATCGGGACGTCCTCGCGCAGCACCCCGGCGTCGCGCTGGCGGGCCAGCCGGTCCCGGGTCGCCTCGGCGATCGCGGCGGACCGCTCCGCCCAGCGCTTGGCGAACGCCGGGTCGGTGCGCAGCCGGCGGGATACCTCCAGTTGGCTGCCCAGCCAGCCGGTGGTGTCCGGCGAGACGGCGCGAGCGAGGAGGTCGCGCATCACCTGGACCAGACCGTTGCGGGCCACCGTCTCGACCATGACCGCGGCGTCGTCCTCGGCGACGGCAAGGAAGAGCGAGTCCTTGTCGCGGAAGTGGTGGAAGATCGCGCCACGGGACAGGCCGGTGGCCTCTTCGAGGCGGCGTACGGTCGCCCCCTCGTAGCCGAGCCGGGCGAAACACGCCCGGGCCGCGGCGAGGATCTCCTGCCGACGAGCGTCGAGCTGGTCCTGGCTTACTCTGGGCACACGTCGATCGTCGCAGGTCACCCCGGGGTACGCAAACCGTACGTACGGCTTGGGATGTTGCCGACTACCATCGCCCGGTGACCCAGCCCCACACCCTGCCCGACTCCCCGCTGACGGTGGCCACCATCCAGGCCACCCCCACACCGGGCGATGTTGCCGGCAACACGGTCATCGCCGCCGACCTGGTCCGTGAAGCCGGTAGGCGGGGTGCCCGGGTGGCCGTCCTGCCGGAGCTGTTCCTCTGCGCGTACCACCCGCCGGTTCTCGCCGCCGACCCGGCCGGCACGGACGTCGCGGCCGACCCGGCCGGGATGGTCGCGGATCCCCGGCTCCACCCGCTGCGCGTCGCGGCGCGCGAGGCCAGCGTCACCGCGGTGGTCGGCGCGGCCGTCCGGCACCCCGACGGCCGGCGGACCATCGCGGCGCTGGTGGTCGACCGGACCGGCGAGGTGCGGGTCGGGTACGACAAGCAGCAGTTGTGGGGCGGCGAGCGGGAGCTGTTCAGCCCCGGCGACCGGGGTGCCACGCTGCTCGTCGACGACTGGCGGCTCGGGCTCGGCATCTGCTACGACGGCTGTTTCCCCGAGCACGGCCGGGCCGCCGCCCTCGACGGCGCGCACGCCTACCTGTGCCCCAGCGGATACCTGGCCGGCTCCGAGCACCGCCGGGACCTCTACTACGCCGCACGTGCCCTGGACAACACGATGTTCGTGGTCTTCGCCAACGCGGTCGGAGGGGCCGATCCGTGGCGGTTCAACGGCGGTGCGGCCATCTACGACCCCGAGGGGCGGGTGCTGGCCCGCGGGGCGGACGACGGCACTGCGGTGCTCGTGGCGACGCTGGATCCCGCAGTGCTCGCGGCCACCCGGACGGCCCACTCGATGCTTCTCGATCGGCTGCCGGACCAGGGCGGCGCCCGGCTGTCGATGCCTGGCTGAGCCTGCCGTCAGCTCGATACCCGCCGCATCTGTTAACAGACACGTCGGTCCCGTAGGGTGCCCGAGTGCCACTGCTCCTGCTGGACCTGGACAACACCCTGCTGGATCGGGCCGGGCCGTTCCGCCGCTGGGGTGAGCGCTTCCTGGACAGCATCGGCGCGCCCCACACCGACATCGACTGGCTGATCTCGATCGACGCCGACGGTCTGACCGACCGCTGGGACCTCGCCGACGCCATCCGGGACCGTTACGAGCTGCGGATTCCCTCGATCGACCTGGTCGAGGAGCTGCACGACGGGGTGGTGGCGCAGACCCGGCTCGACCCGCTGACCGCCTGCGCGCTGCGGATCGCCGACGACGCCGGCTGGGTGCCGGTGGTGGTCTGCAACGGCACCGTACGCGTCGAGGACGCCAAGATTCGCCAGACCGGGCTGGACCAGTACGTCGCGGACTGGGTGATCTCCGAGGAGGCCGGCGTCAGCAAACCCAACCCGAGAATCTTCGCGCTCGCCGCCCAGCGGGTCCGGATGCCGCTGCGGGGGGCGTGGGTGATCGGCGACAGCCCGGAGGCGGACATCGGCGGGGCCGCCGCCGTCGGGCTGCCCAGCGTCTGGCTGCACCGGGGGCGCACCTGGTCGGACGTCCGGTTCGCGCCGAGCCGCACCGTGGACGGGTTGATCGCCGCGGTCGCCACCGTGCTGGCCCGCTGAGGGTTTCCGCGCTGCCGGCCGTGCGTCCGACGGTCGTTCGGGTGGCGGCCCGGTAATTCGGTTGACCGGCCGACTGGGTCGTACGAGCATTGTCCGCGCATGGTGCATCCCGGGCGTGTGCCCGGTCGAGGAGAGGAGGCGGGTCATGGCCGTCTTTGCAGGTCGCTTCCAGCTGCCTATCTCAGCCTCGACCAAAGGAACCTCACCACAGTGCGCGATCATGACCTTCCGGCGCTTGAGCGCCGGAGCCGCGGCAAGAGCCGCTTCGACGACGACGAACAGCAGTTTCTGAAGCGCGGGCGGCCCACCGAGCCGCCCGCAGACCCGGACAGCGAACCTGACCCGGACACCGGCGAGCGCTGGTCGTCCTGGGACGACGCCGTGCACGGGCCACAACCGCACCCCGCCTGGCTGGTCACCGAGTTGGCCGCCAAGGACACCGAGCTGGGTGTGTTGAAGACCGGCAAGGAGGCGGACGTCCACCTGGTCCGTCGGGCCGTGCCGGACACCGACCGGTCCTGTTTGCTCGCGGTGAAACGCTACCGCGATCCCGAGCACCGGTTGTTCCACCGCGATGCCGGCTACCTGGAGGGCCGTCGGGTGCGCCGGTCCCGAGAGAACCGGGCGATGGCCAGCCGGACGGCGTTCGGCCGGCAGATGATCGCCGGGCAGTGGGCGGCAGCCGAGTTCGCCGCGCTGAGCCGGCTCTGGGAGATCGGCGCCGGCCACGACCGGATCGCCGTGCCGTACCCGGTGCAGTTGCGGGGCACTGAGCTGATGCTGGAGTTCGTCGGTGACGCCGAGTCGGGAGAGGCGGCACCCCGACTGGCCCAGTTGCGACCCGGCCCGACCGAGCTGCGTGACCTGTGGGCCCAACTGGTGGAGGCGCTGCGGGTGCTGGCGCGGGCCGGCTACGCGCATGGCGACCTGTCGCCGTACAACCTGCTCGTGCACCAGGGTCGACTGGTCGTGATCGACCTGCCGCAGGTGGTCGACGTGGTGGCGAACCCACAGGGGCCGGAGTTCCTGGCCCGCGATGTGCGGGTGGTCGGCGCCTGGTTCGCGGCCCGGGGTCTCCCCGCCGAGCTGGTGGACCCGGGCATGTTGACCGGAGAGCTGCTGCACGAGGCGGGCCTGCGCTGATCGGAGCGGGTCGGGCGGCCGCACCGCCCGACCCGCCACGTCGGCTATTGCAGGTAGCGCTCCACCTCGGGCTTGGGGCGTTCGCCCTGGGCGTCCGGGTCGCCGTGGGTCTCCCGGGCGGCCCGTCGGCGGCGCAGCAGGTCCCAGCACTGGTCGAGGGACTCCTCCAGGGCGCGCAGCCGCTCGCTGGCCTCGCCCTCGGTGCCCGACTCGTGGGCCTGGGCGTCGGCGCGCAGCTTGTGTTCCTCGTCGACCAGCTCGGAGATCCGGTTCAGGATGGTCTTGTCGTCCATGCCACAGAGCCTGGCACAGGGTGCCGGGCGTCGCCCGGATTCGGGGGGTACCGGTGCGTCCCGGATCACCGACCCGCATCGGTCGGCCCGCCGTCGCCCTGGCGGAGAGGTGGCAGCCCGGCCGGCGGGATGCGGCCAGCTTCCGCCCGTCGTGGTGGCGGGGTCGGCCACCCGGCGGGTGCGACTCCTGAATATCCATTCTGGATTTGCTCGACGTAGGACATCGATGATTGTGCGTTCGCTTAGATGGAAATTGCGCTGTCCGCAAGTCTGGAGGTGCCCCCCGTTTGGTGAGATGCTTCCGGCGGCCCATAAGGTGAAAGTTTCATCAACCTGACCGACCGAAGTAGACAGTCGCGGTCGTCGGGACGACGAGGAGACGTGGTTCGATGTCGCAGGTGTCCGAGACGCGTCCCGTCACCGTCAGCGCCGAGCCCCGGACGATCCCGTTACGACGCGTTCTCCCGGCACTGGCCCGCGATCCGCTGGGCGCACTCGTCGACTTCGCGCAGGACGCCGGCGGTGACGTCGTCCGGCTCAACCTCGGCTCGTTCCGCCCCTATCTGGTCAGCCACCCTGAGCACCTGCAACGCATTCTGCGGGACAACGTTGCCAACTACACCCGGGACGGCGACGGGTTGCTCTGGCGCCCCGTACGCCGAATAGTCGGCGACGCCATCCTGGTCGCCGAGGGTGAGATCTGGGAATCCAGCCGAGGCGCGCTGCAACCGTTGTTCACCGCCAAGCGGGCCGAGATGCTCGTCGACAGGATGGCCGAGGCGATCAACGAGGCGGTCGACGAGTGGCTCGAACCGGCCCGCGCCGGTCGCCCGATCGACGGCGGAGCCGAACTGACCCGGATCGTCCTGCGCACCACAATGCGGGTGCTCTTCGCCGACCGGATCTCGGTGCCCGACGCGCTGCGGATCAGCGCCGCACTGGACACCGTCACCACCGCGATGCTCCCCCGACTGCTGATGCCCGTCGTGCCGTACGCGGTACCGATGCCCGGCGACCGGCGCTTCCGCGAGGCGGTGCGCACCATCGACGAGGTGGTGCTGCCGATCATCCGGGAGGCCCGGGCCCATCCCACCGACGGCGAGGACATCATCTCCACGCTCTGCCGGCCGCGCGCCGACGGCAGCGAGCCCGACGAGTACGCGATCCGCGGCGACGTGGTCGCGATGTTCTCCACCGCCACCGAGACCACGATCGCCCTGCTCTCCTGGCTCTGGCCGGTGCTCGGGTCCCGGCCCGACGTGGCCGAGCGAATGACCGACGAGATCGAGCGGGTGGTCGGCGCCGAACGGGTCGGACGCGAGCACCTGCCCCAACTGCGCTACGGCCGGATGGTGCTCGACGAGATGCTGCGGCTCTACCCGGCCGGCTGGATGATCCCGCGCACCGCGGTCGGCGACGACGTGCTGGGCGGGGTGCGGGTCAAGGCCGGCGGCACCGTGCTGGTCAGCCCGTACGTGACCCAGCGGATGTCGACCTTCTGGACCGACCCGACACTCTTCGACCCGGAGCGGTTCGCGCCGGAGCTGCCCCGGCGGCGTTACCGCTACTCCTACTTCCCGTTCGGCGGGGGCCCGCACCAGTGCCTCGGTCAGTACCTGTTCCTGCTGGAGGCCCAGCTCATCGTCAGCACCGTGCTGAGCCGCTACCGCTTCCGGCTGCGCGAACCGGTCGATCTCACCCCCCGGATGGGCGCCTCGCTGCAACCCAAGCAACGAGCCGAACTCATCCTCACCCCGGTCGAGCGCCCGGCCGCATCGTGACGGGGACCCCGCGACCGGCGCGGGCCGGTCAGGACGCGGTCGCCGAGCAGGGCCGGGTGTGCGCACTCGCCGTACGGGGCGTACGCGACCTTCAGACCGTCACCGCCGCCCATCCCGAGCTGTTCGACGCCGCGCCGTTCGACCCGGCACTGCTCAGTTCGGTGGCCACGGCCATCGCCTTCACCGCGCCGTGGCACACCGCCGCCGAACTGCGGATCACCACCCGTACCCTGCTCTGGGTCTTCGCCGCCGACTGGCAGGTCGACTACCTCGCCCGGTCCGTGGACGACGTCCGGGAGGTCGTGAATGACTGCCTGGCGGTGGCCGACGGCGCCGCGCCGCCACCCGGGCGGCACCTGGCCCGACTGCTGGCCGACCTGCGCGACGAGCTGACCACAGTGCCGGCGTTCACCCGGCGGCGCCCGATCTGGCGTGACGAGCTGGCCCGGATGCTCGACGCCGTGGCGCGGGAGTGGGACTGGAAGAACCTGCCGACCGACCCCACCACCGGGCGGCGCCTGCCGGACCTGGACCGCTACCTGGACAACGCGGACAACCTGGCCTGCTCCTTCGTCAACGCCACCCACTGGATCGCGACCGGTGACGACCGGACACTTGCCCAGTTGACCGACCTGCTGGACGCCGGACGTGGCGTGCAGCGGGTGCTGCGGTTGGTCAACGACCTCGCCACACAGACACGTGACGCCGAGTGGGGTGACCTGAACGCCCTCTCGCTCGTCGACGACCCGGCGCAGGTGCACGACCGGCTGGCCGAGCTGACCGCGCGCTCCCGGGGAGACCTGGCCGCCCTCGCCGAGCGGTGCCCCCGTCAGGCGGACTACCTCAACCGGCAGATCTCCTTCACCGGCGGCTTCTACCAACTGTCGGACTTCTGGGGACTGCGCGATGAGTGACTGTGGCACCCGCTTCCTCGCCGACGCGGCGACGACGACCGAACCGGTTGCCGACGCCGCCCGCGAGCTGGTCGCCGGCCTCGGCCTGCGGCCGTGGGGGGAGGTCGCCGCGTCCGTGTACGAGACGGGGCGGCTGGTCGCCGTCGCCCCCTGGCTGACCGGGCACCACCAACGGATCGCGTTCCTGGTGCGCACCCAGCGCCCGGACGGGGCGTGGGGCCCACCCGAGGGGTACGCCCTGGTGCCGACGCTGAGCGCCACCGACGGGCTGCTCGCCGTGTTGTCCGACGGCAGGGCCGGGACGGAGCTGCTCGCCCCGGTGGCCCGTGGGCTCCGCGCGCTCGTCGAGACGCTGCTCCGCGCGGACGCCCGGACCCTGCCGGACACCCCCGCGCTGGACCTCATCGTTCCGGCGCTGGTCGACACGATCAATGGCCGGCTCGCCGGGCTGAAAGGAGCCGCCGCCGACCGACTGGACCGCGCGCCACTGCCGCTCCCGGCCGGGCTGAACCGGGACCGGCTGCGCGCGGTGCGGTCCGCGGTGGCCGCCGGAGCGGCGCTGCCGCCCAAGTTGGCCCACTTCTACGAGATCCTGGACGCGGCACCCCCCGACGCCGGCCCCACGCTCACCGCGGTCGGCGCTTCACCCGCCGCGACCGCGGCCTGGCTGAGCGTCGCCGGCCCGGCTGCCGGCCCCGCCGCGTACGCCTTCCTGCGGGCGTTGATCCGCGACGGAGGCGGCCCGGTGCCCTGCCCGGCACCGATCACCGTCTTCGAGCGCGCCTGGGTGCTGAGCGGTCTGCACCGGGCCGGGTTCACGGTCGACCCGCCGGACTCGGTCCTGGAGAGCCTGACCGCTGCCACCACCGGCCACGGCATCGCCACCGGCGACGGCCTGCCGACCGACGCCGACACCACGGCGGTCTCCCTCGACGCGTTGGCCCGACTCGGCCGTCCGGCGGACCCGGCCAGCCTGTGGGCGTACGAGACGGCTGACGGCTTCTGCACCTGGCCGGGGGAGGACGGTTTCTCGGTCACCACGAACGCCCACGTGCTGGACGCCTTCGGTCAGTACGTGAGCCGGTACCCGGATGCGGACGGTCGCTACCACCGGGCGGTCGACCGGCTGAGCGCGGTGCTGACCGGGCGTCAACGCGCGGACGGGGCCTGGCAGGACAGATGGCACGCCTCGCCGCTCTACGCCACCGCGTGCTGCGTGCTGGCACTTGCCGAGTTCGGGCGGGGCGCGGCTGCCGCCGAGGCGGTGGATCGGGCTGCCGCCTGGGTGCTGGACAGCCAGCGCGCGGACGGCTCGTGGGGGCGGTGGGACGGCACCGCCGAGGAGACCGCGTACGCCCTCCAGGTGCTGTTGACGGTGCCGACGACGGTGCCCCGGGTCGACGCGGCCGTGGCGCGCGGGCACGCCTACCTGCACGAATCCGCCGCGCGGCAGCACCCTCCACTGTGGTACGGCAAGGAGCTGTACTGTCCGACAGTCATCGTTCGCGCCACGGTGCTCGCCGCCTGCCGACTGGCCGGCATCCGTGCCTCCGGCGTGGACCGATCGGTGGTGGATTGCGGTTACCAGTCAACAAAAACAGCGACTTGAGGGGTTGTGTGGACACTGCTAGCGTACGCAGAGCCTCAGCCCGGATGCCCCGCTGTGGTGGGACGTCGCCCCCTCTGATCATTCGTTGATGAGCTGAGTCAACGCCCGGCCTGGGACGGTTCAATGCGTTCTCGCGGTACGAGTATCCGCACCAAGGTTGTCGCCCTGCTGCTCTCCCTGGTCGCGCTCTGGATGTTCGCGGCGTGGGTGACCCTGCGTGACGGCTTCAATCTCCTCGGTATCCAGCTGCTCAACAGCAAGATCTACACGCCCAGCGAGCCGCTGCTGCAGGAACTCCAGGTGGAGCGGCGGTTGACCCAGGCGTACCTGAGCAATCCCGAGGCCGCGCAGCGGACGGCCCTTGAGGCCGAACACCTCAAGACCACGCAGTTGGCCGGCGCCTTCGCCGACTCGGTGCGCCACTGGCAGGTCGACATGGCCGGCAGTTCCGCACTGGACAACCAGCTCCGTATGACGATCGCCCAGGTCGACACGTTGAAGCAGACCCGCGCCGAGGTGCTCGACCGCAAGATCGATCGGATCGCCGCCGCCGAGGCGTACACCGGCGCGATCGAATCGATCTTCCAGATCTACGACGTGACAGGCAGCCTGGACGACAAGCAGATCGCCAGCGAGGCCGCCGCCCTCATCCAGCTCAACCGGATGAAGGAGCTGGTCTCGCAGGAGGACGCACTGCTCAGCGGCCTCTTCGGCAACGGGCGGATGAGCGGTGCCGAGTACGCCCGCTACGTCGCGCTGGTCGGCGCGGAGCGGTTCGTCGGTGAGGAGACCCGGGTCCGGCTCGCCGACGCCGACCAGCGCCGCTACCAGCAGCTCGTCGAGGGTGAGGCGTTCACCCGACTGCGCGCCGTGCAGGACAGCATCATCCGCGAGGGCCGGCCGTCGACGCAGCTACCGGTCGGCGCCGAGCAGTGGCGCGGCACCGTGGAACCCGCGCTGGCCGAGATCAACGACGTCGTGATCGACGGCGGTGAGGGCGTCGTGGACCGGGCCACCGGCGTCGCCGTGATGGTCGTCGTCCGGCTGGTGCTCGCCACCGGTCTGGGCCTGCTCGCCGTCATCGCCTCCGTCGTCGTCTCCATCACCACCGCGCGGAACCTGCTGCGCCAGCTGGAGCGGCTGCGACAGGCCGCCTGGCAGCTCGCCGACGAGCGGCTCCCCCGGGTGGTGGACCGGCTCGGGCGCGGCGAGGAGGTCGACGTGGCCACCGAGGCGCCCCCGCTGGAGTTCGGCACCGACGAGATCGGTCAGGTCGGTAAGGCGTTCAACGCCGTTCAGGAGACCGCCCTGCGCACCGCCGTCGAGCAGGCCGACCTGCGTCGCAACGTCCGCGAGGTCTTCCTGAGCCTGGCCCGACGCACGCAGGCGCTCGTCCACCGTCAGCTCACCCTGCTCGACGCGATGGAACGCCGCGAGCACGACGCGGAGGAGCTGGAGGACCTGTTCCGGGTCGACCACCTCGCCACCCGGATGCGGCGCAACGCGGAAAACCTGATCGTGCTCTCCGGCTCCACCCCTGGTCGGGCCTGGCGGCGCAACGTCCCGATGGTCGACGTGGTGCGCGGCGCCGTGGCCGAGGTGGAGGACTACACCCGGGTCAACGTGCTGCCGCTCGGTCCTGTCTCGCTCGCCGGCCGCGCGGTCGGCGACGTCATCCACCTGCTCGCCGAGCTGATCGAGAACGGCCTGTCGTTCTCCCCGCCCCACACGACGGTCGAGGTCCGCGGCCAACTGGTCTCCAACGGCTTCGCCATCGAGATCGAGGACCGTGGCCTCGGCATGAGCGAGGAGGACCTGGCCGCGGCGAACCACCGCATCGTCGACCAGTCCGAGCTGAACCTCGCCAACGCCGCCCGCCTCGGGCTCTACGTGGTGAGCCGGCTGACCGAACGGCACGGCGTGCGGGTACGGCTCAAGGAGTCCGCGTACGGCGGCACCACCGCTGTCGTGCTGATCCCGCTGGAGCTGGTCACCGAGGCCGACGCCTCCCCGGAGGACTCCGGCTCGTTCCGGACCGGCTCGGCCATCCCGATGCCGCCGGCACCCGCCACGGACACCGGCCGTACGACCCCCCTCGCACCGGTCGCGCTCGCCGCACCGACGACCACCACGTCGGAGGTGGCGGTGACCTCGGCGGCGCCGAATCCAGCCGACACCACCGCGCCGACGACGGACGGGGAGGCCGAGGCGGACACCGTTCTCCCCACCCGGCAGCGGACCACCCCGGCAACCAGCGCTCCCGACCTGCCCACCCGCGCCCGGCGCGGGCCCGCTCAGCCGGCCTTGGAAGCCCCGACAGTGCCCACCGGGCTGCCCGCTGTCGACACCACCCGCCCGGAGCCCTCCGGCGAAGAGGCGGCCCCGGCCGGCGACGGTGGGCCGGCGCCCGCCAGCGCCGATGCGGAGCGGACCGACTCCGGCCTGCCCGTCCGGGTCCGACAGGCGAACATCGTTCCCGAGTTGCGAGACGACCCGGCGGTGTCCGAAACCGACGACGAGGATGTGGTGCGCCCACCGGAGCAGGTTCGCCGGATGATGAGCTCCTACCAGACCGGCACCCGGCGTGGGCGGACCGACGCGGCGCGGCTGCTCGGCGGCGCCTCCGGCGCACCGGTGACAACAACGCCGTCCGAGCCGGCCGACGAGGATCCACAAGCGACCTGACCGAGCACCGACGACGCGCGGTGTGACGGTCGAGCCCCAGACGAACAACGGCACACAGCCGGGCGAGAAGAGGACGACGAAGTGACCCAGAAGACGGCTTCGAGCGCCGACCTGACGTGGTTGCTGGATGACCTGGTGGGCCGGGTGAAGCAGGCCGAACACGCGGTCGCGCTCTCCACCGACGGCCTCCTGATGGCCTCCTCGCAGGGGTTGAGCCGGGACGACGGTGAGCACCTCGCTGCGATGGCGGCCGGCATCCAGAGCCTCGCGCGGGGCGCCGGCAAGCGTTTCGGTGGCGGGCAGGTGCAACAGACCATCATCGAGATGCAGTCGTCGTTCCTGTTCGTCACCGCGGCGGGCCGCAACGCCTGCCTGGCGGTACTGGCCAGCGAGGACGCCGACGTCGGCCTGATCGCCTACGAGATGGCGATGCTGGTCACCCGGGTCGGCAAGTACGTCGCATCACCGTCGCGCGGCACTGATCAGCAGGTCGGCGAGAGGTAGCGGCGATGACGGTCCAGGGGGAGTCCGCAGACCATCAGTGGGTGGATGACCACGCCGGTCCGGTGGTGCGTCCGTACGCGGTGACGCGTGGTCGGGCCCGCCCGGTCACCGGCACATTCGACCTGATCTCCCTGGTCACGGCGACCCGAGCCGAGGTCACGCCCGAGGTCGGTCTCGGTCCCGAGCACTTGGCGATCGTCGGGCTGTGCCAACGCATACAGTCCGTCGCCGAGATCGCCGCCCATCTCGACCTGCCGGTGGGCACCATCAGGGTGCTCCTCGGTGATCTGGCGGCCCGCAGCCTGGTGCAGGTCCGCGAGCCACAGACCACGGCCGGTCTTCCCGACAACAGCATCTTCGAGGCGGTAATCAATGGACTACGGGCACTCTGACCGGCCGGCGGGAGCGACGCCACTGCCCACCGCGATCAAGATCCTGGTCGCGGGCGGCTTCGGCGTGGGCAAGACGACGATGGTCGGCGCGGTCAGCGAAACCCGGCCGTTGCGCACCGAGGAGGTGCTGACGGAGTCGGGGGTCGGCATCGACGACCTGTCCGGGGTGGAGAGCAAGACCACCACCACCGTGGCCATGGACTTCGGCCGGATCACCATCAGCGACGACCTGGTGCTGTACCTGTTCGGTACGCCGGGGCAGGACCGGTTCTGGTTCGTCTGGGACGAGTTGGCGTTGGGGGCGATCGGCGCGGTGGTGCTGGCCGACACCCGCCGGCTCGCCGACTGCTTTCCCTCGATCGACTACTTCGAGGGTCGGGGCACGCCCTTCGTGGTGGCGGTGAACTGCTTCCAGGACGCCCGGAAGTACCGGCTCGACGAGGTGCAGGCCGCGCTGAACCTGGACCCGGGTGTGCCGGTGCTGCTCTGCGACGCCCGGCAGCGTGAGTCCAGCAAGGAGGTGCTCGTCACGCTGATGGAGCACGCCATGAAGACCCGCGAGGCCCGCCGCCGCGCCGCCAGCGGAGACTGACCGGAATTTTTCGGGGGAGGGTGTCCGGAACGCTCCCGGCCGATCGTCATGCTGGCGACACCCCGAGAAACCAAGGGAGCGATCAGATGAAGTACATGATGTTCGTTTGCAGCGACACCGAGCCGGACACCGACCCCACCGAGCTTCCCGACATCGACAAGTGGGTGGCGGAGAACGACTCTCGTGGCCGCCGCCTGACCGGCAACGTACTGGGGCCGACCAGCGCGGCCACCACCGTCCGCGTTCGCGACGGCGAGCTGCTCGTCTCCGAGGGGCCGTTCGCGGAGACCGCCGAGGTGATCGTGGGCTTCGACCTGCTCGACTGCGCCGACCTGGACGAGGCGATCGAGGTGGCCCGCACCCACCCGATGGCCCGTGAGGGGCGACTGGAACTGCGTCCGTTCGCGGACCTGTCCGACTGACGAGGTTGTCCACCCCGCCGCGCCGGCCGGTGCGCAACCCGGCACCGTCCGACGCGGCGGCGGCGGAGGCCGTCGCGGTCGCCGGCGTCGAGGCGTACCCCCGGATCGTCGCGACCCTCATCCGTGTCACCGGGGACTGGGCGTTGGCCGAGGACTGCGCCCAGGAGTCGTTGACCGTCGCGCTGGAACGTTGGCCCACCGACGGTGTGCCGGCCAACCCGGGCGGCTGGCTCATGACCGTGGCGCGCAACCGGGCGATCGACGTGCTACGCCGGGCCACAGTGGAGCGGCGCAAGCTGCACGACCTGGCGTTGCTCACGCCCGACGACGCGCAGCCCGAGCCCGAGGTGGGGCAGGACGTGGTGGACGACCGGTTGCGTCTCATCTTCACCTGCTGCCATCCGGCGCTCGCGATCGAGGCCCGGGTGGCGTTGACGCTGCGAACGGTCTGCGGCGTGCCCACCGCTGACATCGCCCGCCTGCTGCTGGTCAGCGAGTCGACGATGACCCGCCGGTTGACCCGGGCGCGCACCCGCATCGCCCAGGCCGGCATCCCGTACCGGGTGCCGAGCGGGCCGGCGCTGACCGAGCGGCTGCCCGGCGTCCTCGCCGTGCTGTACCTCCTGTTCACCAGGGGCTACGTCGCCGACGGCGAACCGGCCTTCGCCGACGAGGCGGTCCGGCTGGCCCGGCTGCTCGACCGGCTGATGCCACACCAGTCCGAGGTCGCCGCGCTGCTGGCGCTGCTGCTGTTCCAACACTCCCGTCGGGACGCCCGCCGCGACGCCGCCGGCAACCTGCTCACCCTGCAACGGCAGGACCGCGACAGTTGGGACCGCGCCGCCATCGCCGAGGGCCTGACCGCCCTCGATCGGGTACGCCACGACGGGCCGTACGCGTGGCAGGCCCGGATCGCCGCCTGCCACGCCACCGCCGCCTCGGCCGACGAGACCGACTGGCCGACGATCGCGCGGGCCTACGACGCGCTCGCCGACCTGCGCCCCTCGCCGGTGATCGCGCTCAACCGTGCGGTAGCGCACGGCTACGCGTACGGGCCGGCCGCCGGGTTGGTCCTGCTCGACGCGGCCCGCGCCCGGGGCGGGCTGGACGACCATCCGCTCGCCGTGGCGGTGCAGGCGGATCTGGTGGCCCGGCAGGGCGACCGGAGACGCGCGGCAGGACTGTTCCGGGAGGCGGCGGCAGCGGTGGGCTCGACCGCCGAGCGCCGTGCGCTGCTCGACCGGGCCGATGAACTCGGCCGGTAGGGCAACGGGGGTCAGCCGCGCTTGGCCAACACCACTTGCCCAGCAAAGCCTCATTCGGACAGCCCGAAGCAGCGAGCAATCTCGTCGTTGACCTCGTCGGAATCCCAGTTGCCGGTGAGGTCCAGCGCACCGCGCAGAGACCCGCGACTGATGCGTGTTGTCCGAGGTGGAGCAACGACCTCGGCAGCCGGACTCCCAGCGTGGCCGATGTCAGTCTCCTTGCTGTGCTCGGCCACCCTGACACCTCCGTGGAGAGGTTAGACCGTGGCGGGCCCGTACAGGGGGAGCGACTCGGAAACGACGCAGGCTCCCTCCCGCCGAGGGCGGGAGGGAGCCTGCTGACGTCGGTACGTCAGTTGGCGATCATGCGGCGCAGCACGTACTGCAGGATGCCGCCGTGCCGGTAGTAGTCCGCCTCACCGGGGGTGTCGATCCGCACCACGGCGTCGAACTCCACGCCGGTGTCGGTGCTGACCTGCACGGTGCGCGGGGTGTCACCGTCGTTCAGGGCGGTCACCCCGGTGATGGTGAACGTCTCGGTGCCGGTCAGGCCGAGCGACTCGGCGGTGACGTCCACCGGGAACTGGAGCGGCAGCACGCCCATCCCGATCAGGTTGGAGCGGTGGATCCGCTCGTACGACTCGGCAATGACCGCCCGGACGCCCAGCAGCATCGTGCCCTTGGCCGCCCAGTCCCGCGACGAGCCCGAGCCGTACTCCTTACCGGCCAGGATGACCAGCGGGATGCCGGCCTCCTGGTAGGCCATTGAGGCGTCGTAGATCGAGGTCTGCTCGCCGGTGAGGTGGTTGACGGTGAAGCCGCCCTCCACCCCGGGCACCAGCTGGTTGCGCAGCCGGATGTTGGCGAAGGTGCCCCGGATCATCACCTCGTGGTTGCCCCGGCGGGAACCGTACGAGTTGAACTCGTGGCGCGGCACACCGTGCTCGGCCAGGTACGTGCCAGCCGGGGAGTCCGCCTTGATCGCGCCGGCCGGCGAGATGTGGTCGGTGGTCACCGAGTCACCCAGCTTGGCCAGCACCCGTGCGGCGGAGATGTCGACGACCGGGCTCGGCTCCTGCTGCATGCCCTCGAAGTACGGGGGCTTACGCACGTAGGTGGAGTCGTTCTCCCAGGCGAAGGTGTCGCCGGTCGGGGTCGGCAGCGACTGCCACCGCTCGTCGCCGGCGAAGACATCGGCGTACGCGGCGCTGAAACCGGTGGCGCCGATCGCCTGGGCGATGACGTCCTGGATCTCGGCGCTGTTCGGCCAGATCTCGCGCAGGTAGACCGGGTTGCCCTCGGAGTCCTCACCGATCGGCTCGTTGGCCAGGTCGATGTCCATGGTGCCGGCCAGGGCGTAGGCGACCACCAGCGGCGGCGACGCCAGGTAGTTCATCTTGACGTCCGGGTTGATCCGGCCCTCGAAGTTCCGGTTGCCCGAGAGCACCGAGACGACCGACAGGTCGTGCTCGTTGACCGCGGCGGACACCTCCTCGGGCAGCGGGCCCGAGTTGCCGATGCACGTGGTGCAGCCGTAGCCGACCAGGTTGAAACCGAGCTTGTCCAGGTACGGGGTGAGGCCGGCGCGCTCGTAGTAGTCCATGACGACCTTCGACCCGGGCGCCAGGGTGGTCTTCACCCACGGCTTGCGGGACAGGCCCTTCTCCACCGCGTTGCGGGCCAGCAGCGCGGCACCGATCATCACCTGCGGGTTGGACGTGTTGGTGCAGGAGGTGATCGCGGCGATCACCACTGCGCCGTGGTCCAGCTCGTACTCCACGCCGTCGCTGCCCGTGACCCGGACCGGGTTGCTGGCCCGGCCGCCCGCGCCAACCGCCGCGGTCTCCAGGTCACGCGGCTCGTCGGCCGGGTCGCTGAACTCGTTGGCCGGCGGGTCGCTGGCCGGGAAGGACTCGGCGCTGGCCTCGTCGGCCGGACCGTTGGCGCCGCGCGGCAGCTCCTCGCGGGGGACACCCGGCTTGAGGTCGCGCTCACCGACGGAGTCGTCGGCAACGTAGTCGGTCAACGCGGAGCGGAACAGCGTCTTGGCGCTGCCCAGCGGCACCCGGTCCTGCGGGCGCTTCGGGCCGGCGAGCGACGGCTCGATGGTGCCGAGATCCAGCTCCAGGCGCTCGGAGTAGTCCGGCTCGGCGTCCGGGTCGTGCCAGAGACCCTGCTCCTTGGCGTACGCCTCGACGAGCGCGACCTGCGCGGCGTTCCGGCCGGTCAGCTCCAGGTAGCGGATCGTCTCCGCGTCGATCGGGAAGATCGCCACGGTGGAGCCGTACTCCGGGGACATGTTGCCGATGGTGGCCCGGTTGGCCAGCGGCACCGCGCTCACGCCGGGGCCGTAGAACTCGACGAACTTCCCGACGACACCGTGCTTGCGCAGCATCTCGGTGATGGTCAGCACCAGGTCGGTGGCGGTGGTGCCGGCCGGCATCTCACCGGAGAGCTTGAAACCCACCACCCGGGGGATCAGCATGCTGACCGGCTGGCCGAGCATCGCGGCCTCGGCCTCGATGCCGCCGACGCCCCAGCCCAGCACGCCCAGGCCGTTGACCATCGTGGTGTGCGAGTCGGTGCCGACCACAGTGTCCGGGTACGCCTGGCCGTTGCGCTCCATGATGGTGCGGGCCAGGTACTCGATGTTGACCTGGTGCACGATGCCGGTGCCCGGCGGGACGACCTTGAACTCGTTGAACGCGGTCTGACCCCAGCGCAGGAACTGGTAGCGCTCCTTGTTGCGCTCGTACTCCAGCTCGACGTTGCGGGCGAACGCGTCCTCGCGGCCGAACAGGTCGGCGATGACCGAGTGGTCGATGACCAGCTCGGCCGGGGCGAGGGGGTTGACCTTGGTGGCGTCGCCGCCCAGGTCACGTACTGCCTCGCGCATGGTGGCCAGGTCGACCACGCAGGGCACGCCGGTGAAGTCCTGCATCAGGACCCGCGCCGGGGTGAACTGGATCTCCACGCTCGGGGCGGCGGTGGAGTCCCACCCGCCGAGCTGGCGGATGTGGTCGGCGGTGATGTTCGCGCCGTCCTCGGTCCGCAGCAGGTTCTCCAGCAGGATCTTCAGGCTGTACGGCAACCGTGCGTGGCCGTCCACCTTGTCGATCTTGAAAATCTCGTAGCTCGCGTCTCCGACGCGTAGCTGGGTCTTCGCACCGAAGGTGTCGAGGCTCGCCACGTCGTACTCCTTCACACCAGCGACCGTGAGTAGTCCTGAGCAGTCTGTCGCACCGGCCGGGGTGCCGCCGAGGTTAGGTGACACTTACCGCCCGATTCCGCTTCCAACAAAACCGTACGTCCGTCTTGCTATATGTGCAAGCGAGTGCCAGGGTTCGAGACAGGAGGTGCCGCAATGATCCACCACGTACTGCTGGCCTGTCCGCGCGGCACCGAGGAGGTCTCGCGCGCCTTCTACGCTGGCCTGCTCGGCCTGGTCGAGAAACCCAAACCCCCGGCCCTCGCCGCCCGCGGCGGTTGCTGGTTCATCGGGTACGACGCCGAACTGCACCTGGGCGTCGAAGACGACTTCCGCCCCGCCCGCAAGGCCCACCCTGCCCTGCTCCGCCCCGACCTCGACATGCTTGCCGGCCGGCTGCTCGACGCCGGGTACGACGTCGTCTGGGGCGACGACGAACTGCCCGGGATGCGCCGCTTCCATACTCACGACCCGCACGGCAACCGGCTGGAGTTCGTCGCCCCGCTCGTCGGCTGACGCCAGCCCTCGACCCCCGCGGTTAAGGGTTGGATGGAGGCTGGGCGGTGTCCGCGAGCACGCCGGTTCACCAGGTCCCAGGGTAGGGTCGGAGGCCGGATCGGAAGGGGTGCCGAGTGGTCGACGTCCAGCACTGGCTCTCGGCCCTGCCTCCGGGCGTGGTCTACCTCATCGTCGCCGGCGTGATCGGCGTCGAGAGCATGGGTGTCCCGCTGCCCGGAGAGATCGTGCTCGTCAGCTCCGCCCTGCTCGCCGCCACCGGAGTGGTGGAGCCGGAGTGGGTGGCCAGCGCCGCGGCGTTCGGCGCCATCGTCGGCGACTCCGTCGGGTACGCCGTCGGCCGACGCGGCGGTCGCCCTCTCCTCGCTCGACTGGGCAGACGGTTCCCCAAACACCTGGGCCCGGCGCAACTCGCCCGTGCCGAACAGAGCTTCGCGCGGCACGGCGTCTGGGCGGTCTTCTTCGGTCGGTTCGTGGCACTGCTACGGATCCTCGCCGGGCCGCTCGCCGGTGCGCTGCACGTGCCGTACCGCCGCTTCCTCCTGGCGAACGCGGCCGGCGGCCTGGTCTGGGCCTTCGGCACGACGTACCTGCTCTACTCGGTCGGCAAGGCCGCCGAACACTGGCTGAAGGACATCTCCTGGGCCGGATTGGTCCTCGCGGTGCTCGCCGGGCTCGGCAGCACCTGGTGGCTGCGCCGCCGTGCCCACCGCGTCACGTCGACCGACAGCGCGCCCGGCGTGGAGGTGGCCTCCGACGGTCAGTCGGCTGCGGTGGCCTCTGACGTCGATCCGGTCCGCGCGGGCAACGAGCACTGATCTTTGACTGGTCATGCCGAAGGGCCGGACCCTCGTGGGGTCCGGCCCTTCGGTCTTGTGGTGTGGGTCAGCTGGTGGCGTAGCCGCGGGTGGCGATCCAGTCGGCGAGGTGTTCGACGCTGATCTGGTAGGC
>NZ_JBNCKJ010000020.1:0-44885 GCF_049841475.1 Micromonospora sp. DT15 | reverse complement strand
AAGCCGAAGCCAAGATCAGCCACTACGCCCGACAAGCCCTCACAGAGCCCTGAAACGGATCTCCTGCTGGAGTACTAGGGTCTGTGCCGAAGTCGGTCAGAGGCACTCTTGACTGCCGTCGTCGTCAACGTGGTGCCTGAGCGACAGGTTTCTGGGCGAGAAGAAACCCCTGGCCAGGGCTGTCCGGTCGATCGGCGGGGACGCCACCCCAGAACACGGTTGTGAAGCCGGCGTCGGTGCAGCTCTGTTCCGCCTCCCGTGGGGTCTGCCAGTAAAGGTCGAACTCGACGCCGAGATTGGCGCTGCGTCCCGCGCGTCGGACCTGACTGCTCCCGGCCTTGAAAGCGGTCACCAGATAGCCGCCCGGCTTGATAACGCGGTACAGCTCTCCAAAGGCCACTTGTCGGTCGTCCGGTGCCAAAAAGATGAGGGAGTACCAGCAGACCGCGCCTACCAGCGACGCGTCCTCGAAGGGCAGCTCACGCAGGTCGGCGACGTCGAATCGGTAAGCCGCATGGTCACGGCGGGCCACGCGGATCATCTCGGGTGAGAGGTCGACTCCCCAGGGCGTCAGGCCCTTGGCCGCCAGGTAGGGCGCGAGGCGCCCCGATCCGCAGCCGATGTCGCCGATGTTGGTGCCCAGCCCCGTGGCAAGCGCCAGTACGCGTCAGCGGGTTGACGACTTCCGGCGACGGCGCCACTTGCGATGCCACACCACCCTGCTGTCCGACCCCACGGGTACCACCACAAAACCAGACACGGGATACAGTCGATGAGATGGCGACGACCCTTCATGCGGATCCGCGTCCGTCCGCCTCGCGCCTGTCGGCACGACCGTGGTTACTGGTCGCCGTCGCCGGCTTGACCGGCGCCGCACTCGGGGCCCTCGCCTGTTACTCCCTGTTGACGCCCCGCTGGGGGGTACCGCACGCGGTCACGGGCACCGTCGTAGCGGTCAACGCCGACGCCAACGCGTTCGTGGTCCGGCCCGATGGGCGGCAACCGTCGGCGAACAAGGCCGACGACGGCAGCCATGGCTATCAACTGGGCCCGGTGGAGTGGGTCGACTACGCCGGTCAGACCCACCACGAAGGAACACCCGTCTGCCTGGCTCCGCTCTCCGACGGGGCCAGGGTCGAGCTGATGGTGGTCGATGTGCGCGGAGGCACCGGTGGGCCGGACGCGCTGATCACCCGGGTCCTGTGCCTAAGCGCCCGGTGATCGACCGACCGCTGACGCGGAGCCCCCGGTGCTCGCGCAGCAGGGGTCGTCACCGCTCAATGATCACTGATGGGCGGCGGACATCGGCAGCGTCAGATGACGGGAACGGGGTGAGGGTCAAGCAGTGCGCGGTCACCGTCGAAGCCGTGATTCAGTGCGGCGGTGACGTCCTCGTGTGGGGTTCCCAGCGGGATCGCGCTGACCTCGTCCAGGTGCCGGTAGTGCTGGTCGCCAAGGTCGAGTTGGAGAGACTTCAGGTATTCCTCCAACTGGGTCAGGGTGCGCGGGCCGACGATCGGGATCAGGGCCGTGGGTGCCAGTGTGGCCCGGCGACGCAGCCAGGCCAGGGACACCTGGACCGCGCTGACGTTGAGTTCCTCGGCAATCGCCAGGACCGCGTCGACGATGGCGGTGCGCTGGGCGCTGCCCTCGATCGCGTCGCCCCGGGCGGTCAGCCTGCCTTGTTCGCCCTGCCGATACTTGCCAGTGAGCAGTCCGCCGGCCAGCGGGGAGTACAGGACCACGCCCAGACCGTGGGCCTGCGCCATCGGCAGTAGCTCCCGCTCGGCGGATCGTTCGGCCAGGCTGTATTCCGTCTGAATGCCGGCCAGAGGAACCAGGCCGCGCAGGTCGGCGCGGACCGCGGCGCCGGCGACCCGCCAGGCCGGGAAGTTGGACAGGGCGCCGTGCAGGATCTTGCCGTTCGCGTCGACGGCTACCGGCCATCGACCTGGCCCTCGGGCGAACGATTACAGCAGATCCACTTCGACCTGGCCGTCGACGAGCCCGATGACCTCGATGACGCCGAGGCGCGCGCGATCGAACTCGGAGCCGTCAAAGAAGAGCAACAACCCGCGCCGGAACGCTTTCGCGTCCTACGCGACCCGGCCGGCCATCCTTTCTGCCTACGCGGCTGACCCGCACGACCCGCACGACATCAGGGGCGAGCCCGCCACCCGCCAACAACGCCGCACCTTGAACACACCCGACTGACAGCAATGTGAAGCGCGCTCTCAGTCCATGACGGCGGTGGCCTCGACCTCGACGAGGTAGTCGGGGCCGGCGAGGGCGCTGACGCCCAGCCCGGTGAACGGCGGAACCGGAGTGACTTCGAGTTTCGCGGCCGCCCGGGTGATGCCGTCGATCAACGGCGTCATCTTGTCCGGGGTCCAGTCGACGACGTACACGGTGAGGCGTACCACATCACCGAAGGACCCACCGACCCCGGCCAGGGCCTTGGAGACGTTGAGGTAGCACTGCTCGACCTGCGCGGCGAGGTCTCCGGCGCCGACCGTGCCCCCGCCCGCGTCGACGGCCACCTGGCCGGCGATGAAGACCTGCTTCGCGCCGGTCGCGACCGCGACGTGACGGTACAGGTCGTTCGCCGGTAGTCCTTCGGGATTGACGAACGAGACGGCCATGGTGCGCTCCTTCCGGAAGAGCCGCCGATCGGCGGCTCCTCAAAGCTCGGCCCGCCGGTCGTGGCCAGGCGGGACCCGTTCCCTCAGCTCGGTGAGGATCCGCTCGGTCACGCTTGTCCTGTTGAGGCGTTGGAGATGGGAGTAGACGGTCTGCCAGGGCGGGATGTCCACCGATAGGTACCGTCACGCACCCGGTCCGTACTACCTACAGGATGCCGTCGACGGCCGCCCGGCGGGAGCGCTTCTCTGGTTTGCCGATTCACTGCGGCGACGGCAGCATCGGCTGCACGTTCCTGGTCAGGGGTGTGGCGACTGCTGAGTGAGGGTCAGCTGCCCGAGTTCCTGGGTGCATCGGGTGAGCGCGACGTAGAGGCCGTTCCAACCGCGCGGTTCGGCGGCGATGCCCTGAGGGTCGATGAGGAGTGTCGCGTCCCATTCCAGTCCCTTGGACTGGGTCGCGGTGAGCACCGGCACATCACTCAGCACGGCGTGGAGTGTGGCGATGCGCTCCGCGGGGGCGATGACGCCGACCGTGCCGCCGTGCCACCGTTGCTGCAACTGTCGCACTGCGTCCACGGCGGCGCCGGCAAGCTCAGCCGGTGTGATCGTCCGCTCCCAGGGGGCGATGCCGGAGGAGCGCACCGCTCGTGGCGGGGTGTTGTGGCTGCCAGCCTTCTTCAAGACCGGTTCGGTGAGGTCCATGACCTCGCGCGGGGTCCGGTAGCAGATGGTCAGTTCCGCTGCGGTCCAGCGGTCTC
The DNA here is from genome assembly GCF_049841475.1 of Micromonospora sp. DT15. Classification (NCBI taxonomy): domain Bacteria; kingdom Bacillati; phylum Actinomycetota; class Actinomycetes; order Micromonosporales; family Micromonosporaceae; genus Micromonospora; species Micromonospora sp. DT15. The sequence continues at coordinate 41,485 of NZ_JBNCKJ010000020.1, read as the reverse complement.
CGAAGGCAGCCCGTACCGCTTGCGCCCAACTGGTGTGCTGGTGGGCTGCCTCGGCCTGGTCGATGTCGCCGACGGCGGTGATGGAGCGACTGGGACAACGGCGGAGAACCATCTGCCACTGCATCTCGGACAGTTCCTGCGCCTCGTCGATGACGACATGGCCGTACACCCAGCCGCGCTGGCGGCGAGCACGTTCGGCGAGGAATTCGCCCTGTGGTTGCGGGGTGTCGACGTCGCCGAGCAGGTCGGCGAGGGCGTCGAGAAGAGGGATGTCGCTTGATGCCCAGAGGGTGGGTTCGGCCGCGACAGCCGCGACCTCCTCGGGGGACAGCTGCGGGGCGAACCGGGCCAGCAGGGTGCGGTCGGTCAGGAGGCCACCCAGCAGGGTTTCGGGATCGAGGGTGGGCCACCAGGCCTCGATGAACCGGGCGATGGTGGTGTTCTCGGCGATACGACAACGAAGCTCTTCGACCTCCTCCTCGGAGAGCAACCCGTTGATGTCGCTGCCGGTGGACGCCTCGGTGGAGGAGTGGTCATGCGCCATGCCCTTGTCGACGCGGGCGAGGATGTCCTCGAACCCTTCCTCCATCTCCGCCATCAGCGTCTCGCGCTGTTCGGCGACGACATCGGCCAGACGGTGGTGCAACTGCTCGGCGAACGCCGCGCGGGCGCGGTGGTACGGACGCCCCTGCACCGCCGAGGCGAGCGCCTGCGCCACGGTCGCGGCCGGAATGACGTAGAACTCGCCCTCCCAGCGCAGCTTCAGCTCGCGCGGGCGGGGGAGCAGCGACGTGACGTAGCTTTCGAGCGTTGGCTGCCAGAGGGCGCGGCCCTTGATCTCGGCGAGACGCCGGCTCTCCTCGCGGCCCACGTGGATGTCGGCCAGCAGGGTGTCGCAGGTCGCCGAGACGACGGCGGTCTCACCGAGCGCGGGCAGCACCTGGGCGATGTACTGGAGGAACCGCGGCGAGGGACCCAGGACCAGGACCGCCTGGTCAGCCATCTTCCGGTGGGTGAACAGCAGGTACGCGACGCGGTGCAGGGCAACCACGGTCTTGCCCGTGCCGGGTCCGCCCTGGACGATCAGTGGGCCGGTCGCCTCAGCCCGGATGATGTCGTCCTGTTCGCGTTGCAGGGTGGAGATCGCCGTCGACATGCGGCCGGTGCGCCGCTGGTCGAGAGCGGCCAGTAGGGCGCCTTCACCGACGAGTTCCGCAGTCGTACTTCCGTCGAGGGGTTCGTCGTCCACGCCGACGACGGCCGATCCCGTCGTACGGATGTGCCGGCGCCGTGCCTGACCCTGTGGGTCGACAGCCGTCGCGGTGTAGAACGGCCGAGCTGCGGGAGCGCGCCAGTCCACCAGCAGTGGCTCGGTGCCCTCGCCGTCGTTGCGAAGACCGACGCGACCCACGTGGCGCACAGTGCCGTCGAGGCCGTCGAGGCGGCCGAAGACCAGCCCTTCCTCTGCTCGCCGTAGCTCGTCGTACTGCTGGCGGAGCATGCGCTGCCGGGCCAGCTCCAACGCGTCCAGGGCCTCTGCAGAAAGCTCGACCTGTAGGTGGTCGACCAGCCTGTCGCGCCGGGCCGTGGCCAAATCCAGAAACGCCTGTTCCTCTGCGACCGCGGATCGTCGGGCGGCACCCTCCGCTGTGGGGGCCGGCAGGTGGCCGCCAGGTGCTGATTCGGCGACGCCAGCGGTGCCGATGCTCAGGGCAGACTTCCGGTGCATTTACAAATCCTTGGATCGGGGTAACCCTCGGCCCGGATGAGCCGCAGCGCATTCGGCGGCAAGCATAGAGTCCGTTTCCCTCACCGACCAGGCAATCCGCCAGCAGAGATCGGAATCTCAATGCCTTGCAGTTCCGGCGTTGTTCGTGGCCTCATCAATCCCATTTTCATATTGACAGTTCGGTCTCCATCTGTTCTTTGAGTGTGTTCCGAGCGGTGGGTGCTCTTCGGCCTCAGGCCTGGGTGCGGCACGATGGCGGCGTGTCGATGGAACGCGTTGAAGCTCCGGCCACGCTGTTGACCTGGCTTGCAGACCGCCATGTCTGGGAGTCGACCACCGGCTACGACGCCGCTGGTTGGCAATCGTCGACCTGGGTCCTTCATTCGATGTACGAGAACGCCAGCCTTGCGGGTCTGGGCACTCACGACGAGCTGCATCGCCACCGGCTCGAATCTGGCGACCTCGCGCCGGAGATCGTCGGAGGCATAAACCTCGACGAGGACACCACCAACACTGGTATTCCCCTGGGCTTCGTCGTCCGACCGGGAAGTCCATGGCGACGGGCGCTCTGGTCGCAGCATCTGACCGACGGACCGGCATCGGATCGGAGTCACCCGCCATGCCACCGCTGGTTTCCGTACCGCAGTTGGCCCGTCGCCGTCCAGCCGCCGCCTGAAGGGTCCCTCGACGAGGAGAGCCTGGACGCCCTGCTGGACACCCTGAGCCGTTGGTCGGTCGACGGTCCCGGGACCGACTGCATCTGTGGCCCATGGACCGGTCCTGGTTTGTCTGGACGGACTACGACCTTCTCGGCACCAAGGTGAGCGGGTCCGCGCAACTGGTCGAGGCGGTCAGTAGCCATCCCGCCCTCGAGACGGTGGACTGGCCCGCTCAACCCCACTGACCGCGGTGCCGAGGGTTGTCCCGTGCGGGTCAGCTCAAGCTGAAGGACACGTCGTCGACGTCGAAGGCGGTGGCCCCGTTGCCGGCCGTCTCGCTGGCCAGGAAGCTGGCCGTCGCGGTGCGTTCGGTCGTGGCGGTCCCGCTGGACATCACGTACTGCCGCCACTGCGCTCCGCCGTCGAAGGCCAGCGAGAACCTCGTCTTCGGGGGTATCCCGGTGACCGCCAGTCCGACGTTCAGGTAGTCGCCGCGGCTGGTCTCCGTGGTGGTGGTCCGCACCCAGAAGCTGACCGTCAGGTCGCAGTTGGCCGGCACTGTGACGGTGGTGCGCAGCAGGTCGGTACGCGTCACGTCCAGCCCGGCGAAGGCGGCGTAGGCGCGGCCGGTGTGTGCCGGTCGGGTCGCGTCGCCGAACACGACGATGCGGGGGCCGGCCGTCCAGCCGGTGGTGCCGCGCTCGAACCCGGGGTTCGGGTGGATCTGCCCGGTGCAGGGCGGGTCGGCAGCTGGCTGGCCGTGGGATGCGCCGCCGGTGGCCAGGAGCAGCAGTGCCGCAACCGAGACGGTGGTGACGAAGGCCTTCATCGGTTCTCCCCGCGTCTATACATTCGAGATGGTCGATGTGTATCGACGATCCGCGATGGACTCGGGCGCGTCAAGTCCTTCCCGCCGTCGGCTCCGCGTGGGCGGCGGGCTGGCCGGGACGAGCTGGCGCTACCGCCTGCGGCGGGCGTCGGCCTCGTTGTCGAGCAGGTCGTTCAGTGTCAGCGCTGAGTTGATCAGTGAGAGGTGGCTGAACGCCTGGGGATAGTTGCCGATCTGCTCCCCGGTCGCGGCGATCTCCTCGGCATAGAGGCCGAGGTGATTGCTGAAGGTGAACATCTTCTCGAACGTGAGTCGGGCGTCGTCGAGGCGGCCGGAACGGGCCAGCGCCTCGACGTACCAGAAGGTGCACATGTTGAAGGTGCCCTCGTGGCCCGGGAGGCCGTCGGGGGAGTGGACCGGGTCGTACCGGTGGACCAGGCTGTCGGAGACCAGTTCACGCTCGATCGCCAGCAGGGTGGACTGCCACAGCGGGTCGCTCGGCGTGACGAAACCGACCGCCGGCATGGCGAGCAGTGCCGCGTCCAGCACGTTCTCGTCGTACGCCTGCACGAAGGTGCCGCGGGCCCGGTCGTATCCGCGCTCCATGACCTGGTTGTAGATGCGGTTGCGCTGCTCGGTCCAGCAGGTCATGTCCCCGGGGCGGCCGGTGCGGGTGGCCAGCCGAATGGCCCGGTCCAGCGCGACCCAGGACATCACCCGACCGAAGGTGTAGTTGCGAGGGTGGTGGCGGCTCTCCCAGATGCCGGCGTCGGGTTGGTCCCAGTTGTGGCAGAGCCAGTCGACCAGCCGGACGGTGCTCTTCCACACCTGGTGCGAGACGCGGATGCCCTGCTCGTCGGCGAGGTGCATGGCGTAGAGGGCCTCGCCGTGGATGTCGAGCTGGAGCTGGTCGGCGGCGCCGTTGCCGATCCGTACCGGCCGGGATCCTCGGTAGCCCTCCAGATGGTCGAGCACCTCCTCGTGCAGGTCGGAGGAGCCGTCCACCCGGTACATGATCTTCAACGGGTCCTGGTGGTCGCCGGCCTCGCGGATCCGCTCGTCCAGCCAGTTCATGTACCGGCTGACCTCCTCGGTGAAGCCGAGGCCGAGCAGCGCGTGCACGGAGAACGACGTGTCGCGTACCCAGGTGTAGCGGTAGTCCCAGTTGCGGGTGCCGCCGACCAGCTCGGGCAGCGCGGTGGTGGGCGCGGCGATCATCGCGCCGGTCGGCGCGTACGTCATGAGTTTGAGCGTGATGGCCGAGCGCTCGACCATCTCCCGCCAGCGGCCGGTGTAGCGGGAACGTTCGAGCCAGCGCCGCCAGTAGTCCCGGGTCCACTCGAACATGCCCTGGATCTCTTCCGGCGCGAAGATGCGCGGTTCGGCCCCACCCGTCTCCAGGACCACCCCGCCGGTGTCGCCCTCGTTCAGCGTGCCGTACGCGACCAGGTCGCCACCCTCAAGGTGGACGTCACCCTGTTCGGAGATCAACCGCCGAACCGGGTCGACCGGGTGGAACGTCAGCGCCGCCGACCGGCTGCGGAAGACGTAACCGTTGTGGTGGCGCTCAAGCTGATGCTCTTCGCGGGCGTAGTCGAACCGTGGGCGGCACTCCACCCGGAAGCGCATGCTGCCGCGGACCATGGTGACGGTCCGGACCAGCCGATGCGCGTCGGTGGCCCGCTCGCCGGTGACCGGCATGAAGTCCATCACCTCGGCCACCCCGTCGGCGCTGATGAAACGGGTGATCAGGATGGGTGTGCCGGGGAGGTAGAGCTGTTTGGTCACGTACCGCACGTCGTGCGGCGCGATCTGGAAGTAGCCGCCCTTCTCCTTGTCGAGCAGGGCGGCGAAGATGCTCGGTGAGTCGAACCGCGGCGCGCAGAACCAGTCGATGGTCCCGTCGCACGTCACCAGCGCGGCGGTCTGCAGGTCGCCGATGAGCCCGTGATCCTCGATCGCCGGATAGCTGTCCACATCTCTCCCCGGTTCGGCGGCGTCCTGCGCACCGAACTTAGGGGAGGAATTGTCGGCTTAGGTGAGATTCACGTTCCGCCACCCTGTTGCGTTCCCCCACGCAACGCGGCGAGGGCCGGGGTCCTGCGCCGACCCGGCCAGCCTCACGGTCAGCGCAGCGGGCGGCAGGAGGAGCGGATGACCAGCTCGGTGGGGAGCCGGATGTGGGTGTCGCGGTCGACGCCGGCGATCAGGTCGACGAGGAGGCGCAACGCCTCGGCGCCCATTCGTTGCAGCGGCTGCATGATGGTCGTCAGCGGCGGGTTGACCAGCGCCGACTCCGGGACGTTGTCGAAGCCGATCACCGACAGGTCGTCGGGCACCGACAGACCCATGTCGCGGGCCACGGTCATCGTGGAGATCGCGGAGAGGTCGTTACCCGCGAAGATCGCGCTCGGTCGGTCGCTGAGGGCGAGCAGCTCCGCGGCCGTGCCGGCGGCGCTCTCGATCCGGAACCCGCCGACGCGGACGAGCCGCTCGTCCACCGGCACGCCGGCTTCGGCCATCGCGCTGCGGAAGCCGGCCTCACGCAGCTGGGCGGACTTCAGGTCGGTGCGTCCACTGATGTGCCCGATGCGCGTGTGGCCGAGGGACAGCAGGTAGTTGGTCGCCAGTACGGCGCCGGCGAAGTTGTCCGAGTCGACGGTGGGCAGGTCGGACGGCCCGGTGTGGGGGTCGACGGCCACGACGTGGAAGCTGTGTTCGGTCTCGACCACTGTCGGCGTGACGATCACGGCGCCGTCGATGAGTGTGCCGGAGAGTCGGGCGAGCGAGCGACGCTCCCACCCCACGGCGGCGCCCTCGCCGTCACTGCTGGAATAGGCCAGCAGCTGGTATCCGCTCCCGGCGACCTCCTGCGACGCCCCCTTGAGCAGTTCGGTCGAGAACGGCTCGAACTCGGCGACCAGGATGCCGAGCACGTTGGTGCGGTGGCTGCGCAGGCTCTGCGCCCCCAGGCTCGCCTCGTAGCCGAGCTCGTGGATGACCTGCTGGACTCGCTCCACTGTTGCCTGGGCCACGCCGTAGCGGCCGTTGACGACCTTCGACACGGTTGCGACCGAGACGCCGGCAGTACGTGCCACATCCGACATCTTGACGCGCTGCTGAAACACCACGTCGATGATGATAGGGCCCTGCCGCCGGTGCGGTGTCACCGACTCGAAAACGTTATCGATACCGATTGACATCAAGTTACATGACTGTAAAACTTCGCCGCAGGCCGAGTACCGCGACTGAGCAGTCGAGGAGACATCTATGGCAACGAAGCGGCGTGCAAGTGCCGTCCTGGCACTGTTGATGACAAGTGTTCTCGTTACCGCCGGCTGTGGCGGTGGAGGCGAAGAGGCTGCCCCTCAGAACGAGCTGTACAAGGACCCGGTGACCCTGACCTGGTGGCACAACGCCTCACAGGACGGGCCCGGCAAGACCTACTGGGAGAAGGTCGCCAAGGACTTCTCCGCACTCCACCCCACCGTCAAGATCGAGATCGAGGCGATCGAGACGAACCAGCTCCAGCGCACCCGGCTCCCTGCCGCGCTGTTGAGCAGCGACCCGCCGGACATCTTCCAGGCCTGGGGTGGCGGCGAGATGGCCGAGCAGGTGGAGGCCGACTACCTCAAGGAGATCACCGACCAGACCAAGACCGAGGTCGGCGACATCGGCAGTGCCGCGGAGATCTGGCAGGTGAAGGGCAAGCAGTACGGCCTGCCGTTCCGGATGGGTATCGAGGGCATCTGGTACAACAAGGAGATGTTCGCGCGAGCGGGCATCGCGGCTCCGCCGGCCACCTTCGAGGAGCTCAACGCCGCGGTCACCAAGCTCAAGGCGATCAACGTCATTCCGATCGCCGTGGGTGCCGGTGACAAGTGGCCGGCCGCGCACTGGTGGTACAACATGGCGCTGCGCGCCTGCTCGGTCGACACCCTCAAGAAGGCGTCCGCGGAGAAGAACTTCGACGATCCGTGCTTCGTGAAGGCCGGTCAGGACCTGAAGGCGTTCATCGACACCAAGCCGTTCCAGCCCAACTTCATCGCCACGCCGGGCCAGAACGATCCGACCAGCGCCAACGGCATGCTCGCCAACGGCAAGGCCGCGATGGAGCTCATGGGTGACTGGAACCGCGGCACGCTGGACACCGTCGCCACGGACAAGACGAAGCTCGCGTCGTTCCTCGGCTGGTTCCCGGTGCCGGCGATCAGCGGTTCCCCTGGTGACCCGAAGGCGGCCCTCGGCGGTGGTGACGGGTTCTCCTGCTCCAAGAACGCCCCGTCCGAGTGCGTCGAGTTCCTCAAGTACATCGTGAGCCCCGAGGTGCAGAAGGGCTACGCCGAGACCGGCACCGGCCTGCCTGTGGCCAAGGGTGCGGCGGACGCCGTCAAGGACCCCGCGCTGAAGTCCATCCTGGAGGCCACCTCCGGGGCGAGCTACGTCCAGCTCTGGCTGGACACGGCCTACGGCAGCACCATCGGTAACGCGATGAACGACGGGATCGTCACCATCTTCGCCGGCAACGGGACGCCTGAGAAGGTCGTCTCGGCAATGAAGGCGGCCGCAAGCAAGTGACCTCCGCCAACCAGATCCGTATGCCCGCCGGCGGCGCTTCCGCGTCGCCGGCGGGCCCCCGCCGGGCCGAGCGCGATTCCGCCCGCCGAGCCGACAACCGCCGCAAGTGGTACGAGATCATCGGGCTGACCGCCCCGGCCGTCGCCATCTACGTGATGTTCGTGCTGGTGCCGATGGGCTTCGCGGTCTACTACAGCCTGTTCCGGTGGCGCGGGGTCGGGCCGCCCACCGAGTTCGTCGGTCTGCGGAACTACACCCTCGCCTTCCAGGATCCGATCTTCCTCGACGCGTTACGCAACAACGCCATCATCGTGTTCGGATCGCTGCTGATCCAGGGGCCGGTCGCCCTGGGCGTCGCCCTGCTGCTCAACCGTCGCTTCCGTGGGCGGTCCGTGTTCCGCCTCCTGGTGTTCGTGCCGTACGTGCTGGCCGAGGTCACGGTCGGCATCATGTGGAAGTTGCTCCTCACCGGCGACGGCACTGTCGACGCGCTGCTGCGGTCCCTGGGAATGGGCGGCCTGGTGCAGGCATGGCTGGCGGACCTGGACGTGGTCATCTGGACCCTGTTGGCCGTTCTCACCTGGAAATACGTCGGCTTCGCCATCATCCTGCTCCTCGCCGGGCTGTCCAATGTGCCCGACGAGCTGACCGAGGCCGCCGCCATCGACGGCGCGAGCTGGTGGCAGATCCAACGGCACGTCACGATTCCGCTGCTCGGCCCGACGATCCGGATCTGGATGTTCCTGTCCATGATCGGCTCACTGCAGATCTTCGACATGATCTGGGTGACCTCGGTGCCCGCGGTGCGGTCCCTCGGTGCGTCCGCCACCATGGCGACGTACATGGTGGACAACGGGTTCTTCGCCCGGCTCTGGGGCTACGGCAACGCCGTGGCGGTAATCCTCTTCGTCATCTCCTTCGTGGCGGCGCTGCTGTTCCAGCGTTTCCTGCTCCGCCGCGACATCGAGGGCGCCATCACCGGAAGGGCGAAGTGACGATGGCCGTGAACTCGGTTCTCCCCCCGTCCACCGGACGCCGCCAGGTCTCCTGGGGCACGCCGCTCACCTACGCGCTCGCCCTCGCGATCGCGGCGGTGTCGATCGCCCCGGTCATCTACGTGGTCATCGGCGGTTTCCGCACCACCCCGCAGATCGTCGCCGACCCGGCCGGCCTGCCCGACCCGTTCGTCTGGGACAACTACTCGCGGGTGCTGACCCAGAGCAACTTCTGGCAACAGGCGTTCAACAGCGCGGTCATCGCCCTCGGCACCACGCTCGCCGTCGTCGTGCTCGGCCTGGCCGCCGCGTTCGTGCTGGCCCGCTACCGGTTCCGCGGGCGAGAAGGGCTCTACACCTTCTTCACCCTCGGCCTGTTGTTTCCGGCCGGGGCGGCGATCCTGCCGCTCTACCTCATGCTGCGTGACCTGAACCTGATCAACTCGTACTACGCGGTGATCCTGCCGCAGGTCGCCTTCTCACTGCCGCTGACGATCGTGATCCTGCGCCCCTTCCTCTCCGCCATTCCGCGAGAGTTGGAGGACGCCGCCGCGATCGATGGTGCGAGTCGGCTCGGCTTCCTCTGGCGCGTCGCGATGCCGCTGTCGCGGCCCGCGCTCGTCACCGTTGGCGTCCTGGCGTTCGTGGCGAGCTGGAACTCGTTCCTGTTGCCGCTGCTCGTCCTCAGCGACGTCAACCTGCACACCCTGCCGCTGGGCGTGCAGAACTTCTCCAGCCAGTACACGACCGACACGGCAGGCGTACTCGCCTTCACCTCGCTGGCAATGCTGCCGGCGCTGCTCTTCTTCACGCTCGCGGAGAAGCAGATCGTCGGTGGCCTTCAGGGTGCGGTCAAGGGCTGAGCGGCAGCGGTACGAGCACAACCACAGGAAGGCACAGCATGACTGAGGTCCACGCGGTGGTGGACGGGCCGGTGCCGGCCCAGGCCGGTCCGGAGCACGGACGACCGGACGGGCACGACGGCGAGGCCCGCGTACGCGAACTCCTCGGCCGGATGACGATCGAGGAGAAGATCGCCCAGCTCGTCGGCTTCTGGGAGAAGGAGGACGGCGAGGCGGTCGCACCGTTGCAGGGCGAGTTCGGCGACTCCTCCAAGCTCGAGGACTTCTCCCGGCACGGGCTCGGCCACCTCACCCGCGCCTACGGGACCCGCCCACTGGACGCGGCGCAACGCGCGTCCTGGTTGTGGAAGTTCCAGCGGGACCTGGTCACCGGCACCCGGCTCGGCATCCCGGCGATCGTGCACGAGGAGTGCCTCACCGGACTGTCCGCGTGGAAGGCGGCCACGTTCCCCACCCCGCTGGCCTGGGGTGCCGCGTTCAACCCCGAACTGGTCACCGAGATGGCTGCGGCGATCGGCGCCTCGATGCGGGCCCTGGGCGTGCACCAGGGGCTCTCCCCGGTGCTCGACGTGATCCGTGACCCCCGCTGGGGCCGGGTCGACGAGTGCGTCGCCGAGGACCCGTACCTGGTCGGCACCATCGGTACGTCATACGTGCGCGGCCTGCAGTCGCAGGGGGTGCACGCCACCCTCAAGCACTTCGCCGGCTACTCCGCCTCGCGCGCCGGGCGCAACTTCGCCCCGGTGCACATCGGCCGCCGGGAACTGGCCGACGTGCTGCTGCCCCCGTTCGAGATGGCGATCCTCGACGGCGACGCACACAGCGTCATGCACTCGTACACCGAGATCGACGGGGTGCCGGTCGCCGCCGACCCGACGATGCTGACCGGCATCCTGCGCGACCAGTGGGGCTTCGACGGCACCGTGGTGGCCGACTACTACGGGGTCGCGTTCCTGAACCTGCTGCACCACGTGGCGGGCGATCACGCCGACGCGGCCGGGCAGGCGTTGACCGCCGGTCTCGACGTCGAACTGCCCACCGGCGACGCCTACCTGACCCTGGGGGAGTCGGTGCGGGCGGGCAAGCTCAACGAGGCGCTGATCGACCGCGCGGTGCTGCGGGTGCTGCGCCAGAAGCGGGACCTGGGTCTGCTCGACGCGACCTTCGACGACGAGCCGCCCCAGACGATCGATCTCGACTCGCCCGAGCACCGGTCGATCGCCCGTCGGCTCGCCGAGGAATCGATCGTGCTGGTCGCCAACCGGGACGCGCTGCCGCTGCCCGCGGGGCGACGGGTGGCCCTCATCGGCCCGAACGCGGACCGGCAGAGCGCGCTCTTCGGGTGCTACTCATTCCTCAACCACGTCCTCGTCCAGCACCCCGGCGTGGAGACCGGCATCGACGTGCCGACCGTGCTCGACGCCGTGCGGGCCGAGTTCGGTGGCGACCTCGTCACCTGGGCACGCGGCTGCGACGTGGACGACGACGACCGGTCCGGCTTCGACGAGGCCGTCGCCACAGCCTCCGGCGCGGACGTGGCCGTCCTGGTCGTCGGAGACCACGCCGGCCTCTTCGGACGCGGCACGGTCGGCGAGGGCTGCGACCGGGAGGACCTGGAGCTGCCCGGCGTCCAGCGCCAACTGGTCGAGGCGGTGTTGGCAACCGGCACACCGGTCGTCCTCGTGCTGGTCACCGGCCGGCCGTACGCGGTCGGCTGGGCGCTCGCGCGCTGCGCGGCGGTGGTGCAGGCGTTCTTCCCGGGCGAGGAGGGCGCCGGGGCGATCGCGGGGGTGCTCTCCGGGCGGGTCAACCCGTCGGGCCGGCTGCCGGTCAGCCTGCCCCGGTCGGCCGGCGCGCAGCCGTACTCCTACCTGCACCCCACCCTCGGTACGGGCAACGAGGTGACCAACCTGCCGGCGACGCCCGTGGCGCCGTTCGGCCACGGCCTGTCCTACACGACATTCGCGTACAGCGAGCTCACCGTGCCCAGCACGACGCCCACCAGCGGGGCGGTAGAGGTGACCGTGCGGGTGACGAACACCGGCGCGGTCGCTGGTGACGACGTGGTCCAGCTCTACGGTCGCGATGTGGTCGCCTCGGTGACCCGGCCGGTGGCGCAGTTGCTCGGCTACCGGCGGGTCCAGCTGGAACCGGGCCAGTCCGTCACTGTCGAGCTGACGGTGCCCACCACCCGTCTGGCCTTCTCCGACCGCACGTTCACCCGGGTGGTGGAGCCGGGCGACGTCGAGCTGTGGGTCGGCACCAGTGCGCGGCGGGACGCCGAGGCGCTGACCACGCTGGTCGGCGACACCGTCCCGGTCACCAACGCCTCCCCACGCTGGACCACCACAGACGTCCGCTGAGAGTCGTTCCGCCGACTGTCCCCAGCGGACAGTCGGCGGACCGGCCGCACCCTCGCGCCGGTCGCCGCAGTGACCTCGCACGGGTGGCGTAGGGCCCGGCGCGCGTCCGAGCCGGCGACGCCGGCACTACGACGTGCTACTCGCGCACGCGGTCGTGGTGGGGGCCGAGCTGGCTGATCTCGTACCCGTCGGGGTAGCTCTTGGTGTTGATTCCGTCGGCGAACAACGCGCTCGCCGGTGGTGCCCCGAACCACCGCTGCGACAGCGAGCGCGTCCGCAGGGCCAGGTGCACACCCGCCCGGACCGGCCAGGTCGGCGTGTCGACCCGCGTCGCGCGCCGCAGCGGCGCGTCATACAGGGCGCTGACCAGCGCGTTTCCCAGTGGGGCGAGCGTCCGGGGGATCCGGGTGAGCATCAGCATGCGGGTGGCGCGTTCGATGGCCGCCGCGTCGTCGTTCGGTTGCAGGTGAGCTGCGTCGTACGCGTCGAACCAGGTCTCGAACTCGCCGTACGACCCCGGGATGTCGGTGATGCCCATCCGTCGGCCGAGTTCCCGGTAGAACAGGTACGTGGCGTGACGTTCGTGGCAGCAGGGTGGGCGCCAGCCGTACTCCTGCAACCACCGGGTGGGGATCACGACCAGGCAGCCGAGGACGTAGCGGAAGTCGTCGTTGCTGATGTCGTACGGGCGGTGGATCTGGTTGACGCGCCGCAACGCCTCGCGGCCCCGAGGCTGGTCGAAGCCGTTGAGCACCATCTCGTACATCAGCAGACCGGTGTCGTCGATGCGCTTCTGGGTGCGTTCGGTCAGCTCCCCGGTGGCGGTGTGCACGGCGGCGATGGCGGGGATGGAGAACGACCGGTTGAAGGCGAGGTTGAGCCCGAGCTTCATGTCCCACGGAAACTCGTAGCGCAGCATGGTCTGGTAGATGACCAGGTGGTCGCGCTCCGGGTCGAGAGCACGGGTGCGGGTCAGGTTGTCGTAGCGGCCTCTCATCGGCGGACGTCTCCAGCTGTGTGAGGTGGGCGCCCCGGGCCCTGGCCACCCAACCAGGTGACAGTCGTCAGCCGGGCGCCGAGGAGCCGCCGTGCCTGGGCGACCTGACGCGTTGTCGCGTTGACCAGCACTGGCTGTTCGGCGGCGTCGAGGATGGGCAGATCCGACAGGGAGTCGCTGTAGGCGACCCGCCACGGTGGCGTCACCCCCTGGCCGGCGAGCTGCGCCATCTTGGTCGCCCCGTGGTTGTGCACTATCAGTTTCGGCCCGCGAATGCGCGAGGCCACGAGCTCGACCTCGGCGAGGCCGATCGCGTCGAGCACGGCGCGCGCCAGGGTGTGTTCGCACGCTGTCACCACGATGACCCGGTCGCCGGCGGCGAGGTGGGTACGGATCATCCGCAGACCGGGCTCGATCATCCGCCCGGGTTCGGCACCGAGGTTCGTACCGAAGCGTTCCAGCTCTGCCCGCAACTCGTCCGCGTTCCGGCCCACCAGGCCGATCCGGCTGACCCACCGCGCCGCCCACGGACGGAGGGCGGGAAGGGTGGCGATGGGCGCGAGGAGAACGAGCGCGGCGACGGCGAGCGGCAGCCGGGCACCCGCGAAAGCAGTGCGTCGCAGGAAGAGCCCGAATGCGTCCCCGCGCAGCAGCACACCGTCGAAATCGAAGATCACGGTGTCTGCGGTCGACGCCCTCATCGGTCTATCGACCTCGGTGCCGCGGGCGGTTCGCCATCAGCCGAGTGTACGGGTGGCCGGGTGGGTCAGGTTGGCTCGTCAGCGGTCGGTAGCACCGCGATCAGGTCGAGCACCTCGGCGGCGCTGGCCGCGCCGAAGGCGTCGGTGAGGATGGCCGCGAACACCTCGTCGCCGAGCCTGGCCCGCAGTTCGCGCAGCGCGTTGAGGTCGAGCGCCGCGTTCGCCGACCCGATCTGCCGGTCGATGCTCAGCGCCTCGACGATCAGCGGGATGCCCTCCGCCGGGTGGCCCTGCTCGACGCGCAGCTGCCCGAGCGCCACCTGGTCCAGTGCCACCGCCTCCCAGTCGCCCTGCTCGCGGTCGATCCGCAGGCAGGTCCGGTAGCACCGCTCGGCCAGGGCCCGGTCGCCGCGCAGGCCGGCCACCCTGCCGAGGTGGAAGGTGCTGTTGGAGACGCCCGACAGGTTCCCGAGCCGTTTCTTGATCGCGATGGAGCGACGGTAGAACCCGTCCGCGCCGGCGAGATCCTCCTGCTCCTCGCAGACCCGGCCGAGCTGGTGCAGGACGATGGCCTGGTTGGGCTCGTGGCGCAGCACGCGGTAGACCTGCAACGCCTGCTCGTAGCGGGACCGCGCCTCGGTCAGCCGGCGGGTCTCCAGGGCTGCCCGTCCGAGGTCCTCGTGGCACTTGGCGACCCCCGCCTGGTAGCCGGCGGCGGCGCAGATCGGCAACGCCCGCAGCAGGCACATCCGGGCGGTGCCGAACTCACCGGCCTGGGCGGCGGCGATGGCGCGATGGACGTAGCCACTGCCGAGCGGCGTCGGGTGGGAAGCGTCGAACCGGAACCGCAGGTACGCCTCGACCCACTCGGCCCGCTGCGCCGCCTGCCGCCGGTCGAGGTGCCGGGACAGCAGAGCGGAGAAGGCGTGCGCGCCCAGTTCCAGGCGCTGCACGGCCAGCCATTCCAGGGCTGCCTGGAGCGGCGGCTCGTCGTCCCCGCCGATCGCGTTCACTGTGTGCGGCACCGCCTCGGCAGCCCGGCCGAGCACGGTTCGGACGCCGCCGAGCAGTTCGTCGCAGCGGCGTAGCAGCGGGTCCTCGCCGAGGGCCGCGACGATCGTCCGGGCGCGGGCGTAGCAGCTCTCGGCGAACTCGAGGTCGTCGAGGTCGCGGGCGAGGTGACCGAGCAACAGCGAGCACTCCGCGATGTGACCGTTGCTGCCGACCTCCTCGAAGATCTTCAGGGCGGCGCGAACCCGCTCCTCGGCGGTCTCGTACGCGAACTGGGCGAGTGCGATGCGTCCGAGCATCACCAGCCCGCTGCCCTGCTGGACCCGGACGCCCAACCGTCCGTAGCTGGTGATCGCCACCTGGACGCACCGCTCCGCCTTCACGAAGTCCCGGGCCTCGAAGGCGAGTACGCCGATCTGGTGGTGGCTCGCCGCGATCCCCTCCAGGTCGTCGAGGTCCCGGGCGATCGCCAGCTCCTCCAGGTAACGCGACATGGCCAGCTCGGCGTCGCCGTTGCCGCGGGCGATCCCGGCGAGCTGGTGCAGGGTCCGGGAGACCGCCGAGCGGTCGCCGAGCCCGCTCAGGATCGTCAACGCCTCCTGGAACAGCCGGTCCGCGCTCGCCCGGTCGCCCCGGTTGTCGGCGACCAGGCCCAACTGGTGCAGGAGCTTGCCGACCCCGCTGTCGTCGCCGAGATCCCGGTAGACGGCAAGCGCCGCCTCGTAACGCTGCGTCGCCTGCGCGTACTCACCCCGGCTGAGGTGCACGTCGCCGAGTCCCTTGAGGAAGCTCGCGAAACGCGCCGAGCCCGGGGACGCCAGCGGCAGCAGTTCCCGCCAGATCTTCTCCTCCCAGGCCCAGTGCCCGGCCGCGTGCAACTCCTGGCAGGCCAGCTCGGAGTAGGTGACGACCTCGTCGGTGTCACCCGCCGCCAGGTGGTGGTACCGCGCCTCGACTGCCCGGCGGATGAAGTCGTGCTGGTCGGTGCTGGACCGGGCCCGCCAGCCCCAGTAACGGCCCGCCCGGCGGTGCGCGTCGACCACCGCGTCGCGGCCGGCGATCCGCTGCAGGCTCGCCGCCGTCCACCGGTGCACCAGGTGGCCCCCGGTGACCGGGGCGAGCAGCCCCAGCTGCGACAGCGCCTCGACCGCCTCGTCCAGCCCCGCCGGTTCCGGTGGTGGGTCGTCGCCGTCGGCCGGGTCGGCGAGCTGCCAGGCGAGCCCGGTCCGGTCCGCCGGAGTGCGGTACACCGCCGCACCGAGCAGCAACCGACGGGCCGCCGGGACGGCCTCCAGGCGGGCGAGCAGCCGGGGCAGCAGCACATCCTCGGCGGCCAGCGCCCCGGCCTCGGCCAGCGGCGTGCCGACCTCGGCCGGCGCGGCGTCCCGGCCACCGCCGGCCGCGGCCAGTCGGCCGGCGACCTCGTCGGATCGGGTGTTGCCGCCGCGCAGCAGGCCGTCGAGGTACTCCAGCGCGCGCGGGTGGCCACCCAGCCGGTGCCACATCCGTTGCTGTTCCGCCGACGCCAGCTGGCCCACGCCCGGCAGCCGCCACAGCAGCTTGCGGGTCTCCTGCCAGGAGAGCGGACCGAGGTGACAGGCTTCCAGACCGGCGACCGGGAACGGGTGCCGGCTGGTCACGACCAGCTCGTGGTGGGACGCCCAGGCGGCGAGGAACGCGGCCAGGTCCGCGTCGGCCAACCGGTGCTCGGCGTCCAGGGCGTCCTCGGCGTTGTCGAGGACGAGCAGCAGCGGCGGGCCGTCGGTGCCGATAGCGTCCAACCGTCGCCGCCAGTCCTGGCCCGGCTGGGCGAGGGCGACGAGCCATCGCCGCAGCGGGTCGTCAGGGGCCGCATCGGCGCAGCGGCTCTCCACCTGGCGGCGCAGCTCGTCGAGGATCGCGTCGACGGTGGCGTCGCCGTGGGTCGCCACGACGATGCCACCCGCGTCGCGAAACCGCCGCGCGAGTTCCGCGGCGAGACTCGTCTTGCCGATCCCACCGATGCCGTGGACGAGCACCCGAAGCTTTCCCCGGGACAGCCGACGCAGGATCTCCCGGCGGCCCACGAAGTCAGTGGGCGCACGCACCACGCCGTCCCCGACGATCGACTGAACCGGCGGGGCGGCAATGGCAGCGCCGTCCCGTCCGCCGGCCAGCCGCAGCCCGGGGTCGGCCAGGAACAGCGTCGGCATCCACCACTCGGCGGCGGTCGGGGCCAGCTCGCGGCGTACGGCGGAGACCTCCGCCAGCAGCTCCGGCTCGCTGCGGGCGGCCAACCGCTCGTAGAGCCGAGCGCAGAAGTCGATGGTGTACCCGTCGCTGACCGTCCCGTTCATCGCCAACACCGCCGGCGCGCCGTGGGTCAGCAGCGCGCCGGCCAGCCCGGGCAGGTCCCGTTGATCCTGGCGGGCTGTCGAGCAGCCGGCCAGCACGATCAACGGCACGGTCCGGCCAGGCGGCAGCACCTCGGCCAGGAACCGCGCGGCGTCCACACGGTCCTCCGCGCCGGTGGGGGTCTCCAGCAGCAGCGCGCCGGGACGCGCGTGGCTGGAGACGTGCAGGACGTGGAACGGTTCCTCGGCGAGGGCGGCCCGGATCGCGGCGGCGCTGCCCCACTCCAGGACGCGGACCCGCACCCCGTGCCGATGCCCGGGTTCCACAGCGCCGAGGATCCGCCCGAGTTCCCGCTCGTGGTCCAGCAGCGGCTGGGTCGAGTCGTCCGGGCTCGCGATCGCCGCGAGCATCCGCAGTGGGCCGTCCACCCGGACCGTGGGTGCCGGGGTGTCGTCGCCGGTCCGGCAGACGTCGACGTCGGGTCGCAGCGCCAACGGCAGTTCCTCGCCGGGCAGTACCAGCGTCTCCCAGGGCAGGTCGGCCAGGGCCGGGTCGACGACCTCGATGCCGAGCCGGTGCCGACCGGGGCGGGCCAGTTCAGCGCGCAGGGCCGGGCCGGGGGCGTCGAGGAAACGGCCGCCGAGCGCGACGCCGACCTCGTACGACAGCTCCACCGAGGGGCCGCCGCGCAGCCGCCAGAGCAGGTCGGCCGTGCGTTGATCGCCTGGGCCCACCGGGTACCGGCGTCGGTCGCCGCCAACGACCAGGACCACGTCGGTCGCGCTGACTGTCAACCGGATCACGAAGGGCCCCCTGCGGTCGCCCGGCGGACGACCCGATGCCGGGATGGATTGCCGGGCTGACCGATACTGTATCCATGGCTGACGATCCTGAGGAGCTCGCGCACGTCAATGCCGTGCGGATCAACGACAGCGGCGAGCTGGAGGTCTTCGACGGGCAGCGCTGGGTGCCGTACACCGATCTGCCCGACGACGAGAACGGCCCGTTGGGCGTCGTCTTCCGCGACGACAGTCGATGACCGGGGAGTCGCCGACGAGCGGCGCGGGGTTGGACGTGCTGCCGTCCCCGTTGGACTCGGTCGCGGACAGTCGGGCGGCGGCGCGATGGATCATCTCCTCGGCCGGCGCGGTGGGCGCGCTGCTGCTCGGCGGCGGCCCGCTGATCGCCGCCGGCAAGGTCACCGACTGGGCTCACGCGGCGTGGGCAGGCGGCGGCCTGCTGGTGACGCTGCTCGGCGTGGCCTGGGCGATCTGGCGGACCAGCGAGGTGCTCGTACCGCCGATGACCACGCCGGCGACGCTCACCGGGCCCGAGCTGCGCGGCCTGCGCGAGCGGCTGGAGGCCGAGCCCTGGTACCACTTCGGCGGGTACGCGGACGACGTCGACGGTCTGCTGCGTCATCGCCGGATCGCCGCGGAGATCAGCCGCCGCCTGTCGACGGCTGCGCCGCAGGAGCGGGCCGCCCTCCGGGCGGGGCTCGCCACCGCTCGCCGCAACATCGCCCGGACCGACCCGTACCTGCGCTGGCTGCTCGCCACGGCGCACGCCTGGCAGGTCAGGGAGGCGTTGCGCCGGGCCCGCCGGCAGACGTTCCTGGCCGCCGCGCTGGTGGTGGTCGGGGCGGTGGTGTTCATCGCCGCGACCGCCGGATAGCGCGCCGCCTCGTCGGGCTACGACGAGAGCGGCGCGCCGCCCAACCGTTGGTCAGTACGGATATCCGGGGACGTTGAGCCGCACGCTGTACAGCCCGGAGTCACCCCAGCGGCCCGACGTGACGAAGAGGGTCTGCCGGTCGGGGCCGCCGAACGCCACATTGGTCGTGCCGGAGTTGCCGGACCGGATTGTGCCGAGCTCGGTGCCCGCGGGGGAGTAGACGTGGACCAGGGAGTCCCCACCCGAGGTCCAGTACACGTTGCCGGCGCAGTCGATCGTGCCGCCGTCCGGGCCGCCGATGTAGTTCACGAAGACGCTGCGGGCCCCGATGCTGCCGTCGGGCTGCACCGCGTACTTGTAGATCTTGTTCTCCGAGTAGGCGCCCACGTACAACGCCGTCCCGTCCGGTGAGAGCGAGATGCCGTTGGGTTGGCGCAACCGGTCGTCGACCAGCGACACCTGCCCGTTGGAGACGCGGAATACGCTGGTGCGCCCGCTCATCTGGTCGGGGCGGTTGCCGCGCTGAAAGTTGGGGTCGGTGAAGTAGACGACGCCGTCGGAACGGACCGCGACGTCGTTCGGCGAGTTGAACGCCCGGCCCTGGTAGTTGGGCGCGACGGTGCTGCGGGCCCGGTCGCTCAGCCGGTACGACGACACGCTCCGCTGGTCGTGGGTGGCCGCGACGAGCTGCTGGGCGTCGGCGCTGAGCGCCAGGCCGTTGCTGCCGGCGTTGGTGATGAACGTGTCGAAGGTGGCGGGCGCGGTGAACCGGCGGATCGTCGACGGCTGGACGTTGTACGGCCCGGTGCCGGCGGTCATGTCGGAGAACAGCAGGTAGCCGCCGTCGGCGACCCAGACCGGCCCTTCGAGGAACGTGAACCCGCCCTGGATTCGCGGGGCCGTCACGGTGCTGGCCGGCAGCGGCGAGCCGTAACTGCCCCCCGTCGGGCAGGCCCCGGGCGGTGCGCCGGGCGGACCGGCGAGCGCGGCGTGAGCGCTGACGTGCGCGGCGGCGACGGCAGCACCGGCGGGCAGGGGGGTGGCGCTGACCGCCAGGCACAGGCCGGCCAGTGCGGCAATGGTTGGACGCCAGGTCATCGAACACTCCAATCGGCGTCGAGGGTTGCGATGGCCGGCGTGCAAGGTCGGTGGCTGGCACGGCGTGAGGGCGGGCCGTCGATGTGGGCATTCGGGAGCCTAGGTGATGAACTGGCAACTCGCAGCAATCTTTCGGCGTTGATTCCGAGCGGCACGCGGATTGCAAACACAAAGACGCTGGTAAATGCTAAAGCGGTCTCCGGAAATCCTTCCGAAACAACCACAGTGGACACATCAACGGTGACCCCGAGCGTCGGCTGGAGGCAAGGAATAGGGTGGGGACATGAGTGGCCTGCTCAGTGGTGCCCGAACCGCGGTCAATCCCCTCCGCCAGCTCACGATCGAGCAGCTTCGGCAGCGGACGAGCCTCAAGTGGCGGGAGTACCCCGACGACGTGCTGCCGCTCTGGGTGGCCGAAATGGACGTGCCCCTGGCCGAGCCGGTCGCACGGGCAATCATCGACGCCGTCGCGCGCGGCGACACCGGCTACCCCGCCGGAACGGCGTACCCGCAGGCGGTGGCCGAGTTCGCCGCGCGGCGGTGGGGTTGGGACGGGCTGGCCGTGGAGCGCACCGCGCTGGTGCCCGACGTCATGCACGGCGTCGTCGAGGCGCTGCGACTGGTCACCGAGCCGGGGGACGCGGTTATCGTCAACTGCCCGGTCTACCCGCCGTTCTACGAGTCCGTGGCGCACGCCGGCCGCCGGATCGTGGAGGCGCCGCTCGGCGAGGACCTGCGGATCGACCTCGCAGCCCTGGAGGATGCGTTCCGGCGGACTCGTGCCGGTGGACGGCGGGCCGCCTACCTGCTCTGCAGCCCGCACAACCCGACCGGTGCCGTGCACAGCGCGGCCGAGTTGACCGCCGTCGCCGGACTGGCCCAACAGCACGGGGTGCGGGTGGTCGCCGACGAGATCCACGCTCCGGTGGTGGCCGGGGGAGCGCGGTTCGTGCCGTACCTCTCGGTGCAGGGCGCGGAGAACGGCCTGTCGCTGGTGTCCGCCTCCAAGGGGTGGAACCTCGCCGGCCTGCGCGGCGGGCTCCTGATCGCCGGCCCGGCCGCGGCCGGTGACCTCGCTCGCGTCCCGTTCGGGGTCAGCGTCAGCACCAGCCACCTCGGCGTGATCGCCCACACCGCTGCCTTCCGCGACGGTGGCGAGTGGCTCGACGCCCTGTTGACCGGCCTGGACGACAACCGCCGGCTCCTGGCCGCGCAGCTCGCCGAGCACCTGCCGGCCGTCCGCTACCAGCCCGGTCAGGCCACCTATCTGGCCTGGCTGGACTGCCGCGCACTGGGCCTCGGCGACGACCCGGCCGCCGTGTTCCTCGACCGTGGCCGGGTGGCGCTGAACTCCGGACTGGCGTTCGGCACCGGCGGTGTCGGGCACGTCCGACTGAACCTGGCCACCGCACCGGAACTCATCATCGAGGCGGTACACCGGATGACCAGCGCCGTCGGCTGAGACCGGCACTGGTGTCGGTCGGTGGTTCCACGGTGTGCCCGTGAACGCCGTCCAGACGTACCGATATCTCCAGCCGTCCACTCTGCGCGCCGCCGGTCTCGACCTCCAGACCAGCGGCGGCCCGGCGGCTCGCTGACCCGTCCGGGTGTGGCCGGGCCGGGTCCCCGCCCCAGCCGAGCGGTAGGGCTTCCGAGCGTTCTTCGACGGGGACGCAACCTGATGACCGTCCGGTCCCGTCGAGCATGCGGAGGAGGGAGCCTCGATGGTGGAAGCCGAGGGTGAGTTCGTGGAGTACGTCTCCGCGCGACTGCCGAGCCTGCATCGGACCGCGTTCCTGATGTGCGGCGACGCCCATCTGGCCGACGACGTGGTGCAGCAGACGGTCACGGCGCTCTACGTGAACTGGCGCCGGGTCAGCCGGGCCGACAACGTCGACGCGTACGTACACCGGATGCTGGTGCACAAGCTCGTCGATGAGAAGCGGTTGAACTGGGCGAAGGTTCGCCTGCTGGGGTCGGTGCCGGAGCCGGAGCGCTCGCCGGCGACGCCGCACGACGACCTGGCCGAGCGGGACAACCTGCTCGCCGCGCTCGCCCGCCTCCCGCGCGGCCAGCGCACCGTGCTGGTCCTGCGGTTCCTGTGCGACCTGTCGTTGACCGACACGGCCGCCGCGATGGGCTGCTCGGAAGGCAACGTGAAGTCGCAGACGGCTCGGGCGTTGGCGGCCGTCCGCCAGGTGCTCGACGTGACCGAGATGTCAGTGAGGAGTCCGAGATGACAACGGTGGACGAGCAGCGGATCGCCGAGCTGCTGCGGGCGGCGCCGGTGCCGGAGCCTCGGGTCGACCTGAGCCGGGCGGTCCGCGACGGTCGGCGGCGCCGACGGCGTCGCCGAGTCGGCGGGATCGCCGCGCTGACGGTGCTGGCCGGGGTCGGTGTCGTGGGTGCCGTCCAGGTCGGTGCGACCACCGGCCCGCCGGCTCCGACCCCGCCCGCGCTCGCGGTGACGCCCGAGAACACCGGGTCGGTCGCCCCGCGCCCGCCGGTCACCTGCCAGGCGTCGTGGTTGCCGCAGCCGGTCAAGGGTTCGGTCGCGGTGGCCAACAGCGTCGATCCCACCGGACGGCACATCGTCGGCGACATCGGCACCGGGCAGGAGGACGGACGGGTCGTGCTGTGGACCGACGGCCGTCCGGTCGTCCTGCCGGCGACCGCGCGGCACGCGGCCGCGGTCAACACCCGTGGCTATGTGGTGGGCACCAACGGAGACGGCACCGGCTGGTTGTACCGGGACGGGAAGCTGCGTTTCCTGGCCACGCCGCCCGGCTACGACGCGGTGCTCGTGCACGCCGTCAACGGTCGTGGCGACATCGTCGGCACCGCCCGCAGGTCCGACGACTCGCACCAGGCTGTGCTGTGGTCGACGGACCACCCCCAGAAGCACCGGCTGGTCGGCCAGCGTGGGTCGTCCGCGACCGGGATCACCGAGGACGGCACTATCGTCGGCACCGTCGACGATCGGCCCTACCGGTGGACGCCGCAGGGCGTCGGGGCGACGTTGGCGGTGCCCGACGGTTATCCGCGTGCGTCGGTCGAGTCGGCGCAGGGCGAATGGGCGATCGGCATGGTTCCCGGCGACCAACGCAGCGGCGCCGTGCAGATGCTGCCGGTGCGGTGGAACCTCGCCACCGGGGCGGTGAGCCTGTTGCCCTTCCCGGGGGCGAGCGGCATCGCCGGCAGTGGTGACGTGCTGGTCGCCGACGGTGCGCCGCTGGTCGTGGCGCCGGACGGCACCTCCCGCCGGTTGCCGGGTCGACCGGAGGTCCGGGCGACCGAGGCGGGCACGTACACGGCCGAGGGGATCAGCGGCGACGGCCTGACGGTGGTCGGGGCCGTCTACGAGAACGAGGCGTATCGGCCGCTGGTGTGGCGGTGCACACGCTGAGGGTTGATCGGCTCAGCCTGGGGGCGTGCCGTCCGGACCGTTTCAACCGACCGGTTCCGTGGGTACGCTCCCACCGGCTGATCACCCGATCGACGGAGACTTCCCGTGATTATGGCTCTGCTGCTCGACCTCGCCAACATCGTCGGTGGCTTCCTGCTCGCCGTGGCGGTGCTGCGGCTGCTGCCGCGGGTCGGCGACGACCTGGGCCGCCTCGCCGGTCGGGCCGCCCCGATCGCGTGGGTGGTCGGCCTCGTGGCGTTGGTGACCGGCGGTTACTACCTGATCGTCCACCTGGTGTCCGGGCCCCGGGTGTTCCACTTCGAGGTGGTGGGGATCGGTGTGGGGCTCGCCCTGCTGTGGGGCCGGTTGACCGGGCGGTCGACGCCGCGCGACGAGCGGTCGGACGGTGCCACCGGTGTCCGGCTGTTGCTCGCGATCTTCGGCCTCATCGCGATCGTCGTCGGCGTACAGGGGCTGTTCACCCCGGACGGCTGACACCGGGTCACGTGGTGGACGGTCGCGGCGCCCAGGTGCCCGCGGCGCTGGCGATCAGGAGCATCACCGCTGGTAGGAACGCGACACCGATGCCCAGCCCGAGCAGCAGACCCCATCCGGTGAGCACGAGCGCGGCCACCAGGTCGGCGACGATGGTCAGCCTCCCGGTCTGCTGCGCGAGGACGGGCAGCAACGCCGCGACAACGGGGACGCCGAGCAGATAGCCGGCCGCCGCGCCCGAGTCGTCCACGGTGAAGGGCACCAGCACGGCGGCCACCAGCACGGTGATCGCCAGGGCCGACCATCTGAGCACCGAGCGGGTGTTGGCCGGCTTACGGATGAGGATCACGAGACCGACGAGCAGGACACCCACGAGTGCGCCGACGGTCGCCAGACCAGTCATAAATGCCCTCCTCGATCGGAGCGGGTGGCGTTTAATCGAAGACGGCGGATCGTCGCCCCCGCGTCTCACGATACGGCTGGTCGGCCAGCCGCACGAGATTCAGCGTCGAGCAAGGAGGTCCCGGCGTGCCTCTCCTGCGAATCCACCTCGGCACCGACCGGGGCACCGCCCGCCGGGTGCTGCAACTGCATCAGCAGGGCAAAACCCATCACGAGTCGCGGGAGGCGGCCCGGGAACAGGTGTGGCGTCAGGGCCGCACCCCGTGCGGTGATCCGGTCTTCGTCGGCGTCACCAACGGCCGCCGCGACGTGCAGCTGCTCTACGACGTCGAGGTCTACTCCGAGGCGACCGGTTGAGCAGAGGTCAGCCGGCGTCCAGCACCTCCCGCAGACGCTCGGCGAACTCCTCCGGCTTGCCCGCGTAGCCGAACTCGCCGCCGAGGAACCCGCCGTGGTGGCTCGGGAACACCACGGCCTCCTGGCCGAGCAGCGCCGCGAGGCCCAGGGCGGTCCGAGCGGTGTACGTTCCGGCCGACTCCTCACCGACAGCGACCACGATCCGGGTGGGCGCGGCGGTAAGCACAGTCGCGTCGGGACGGTAGTCGGTGATCGCCCACGAGTTCTGCGACAGCAGCGGATCGTCGCGGCGGCCGTCGTCGTCGTCGGTCATCCCGAACATCGCCGGGTCGGGCGCGGGCTGGGCGAAGTAGGCGTCGGTGAACTCGCCCTGCCAGGACGTCATGGCGATGAACGCGGCCATTCCCGCACCCGGGCCCTTCGCCTGGTACGCCTCGTAGAAGTCGGCGCGGGCGCGCTCGGCGGCCGTGGCGTCGGGGAGCACGGCGTTGATCGGCGGTTCGTGCGCCACCAGGGTGGCGATGTCGCCGGGGTGGGTGGCGACCAGTTCGAGTGCGGTTACCGCGCCGCCGCTGCTGGCGAACACGTCGACCGGACCGACCCCGAGTGCCTGAAGGAGCGCGTGCAGGTCGGCGGCCTGCTGCTGCGGCGTGTGGTCGGAGCGACCGTCCGTGCGGACGCTGCGGCCCAGACCACGCGGGTCGTAGGTGAGGACCGTGCGGTCCGTGAAGTGCGGGGCGAGCGCGGTGAAGCCCTCGGCCGCCATCGGCTGGCCGATCAGGAGCAGCGCACGATGGGCGCCGGTGGGAGGTAGCGGGCCGCGGACGTCGTAGACCAGGTCGACGCCGGGAATGGCCAGGGTGTGCGTCTGGATGTCCTGCATTCGACGAGACTACGGACGGCTGACCTGTGTCGGGGTGCCTCGCGGGCGGCGCGCCGTTGGGTTCTTCGGGACGGCGCTCGCGCGTCGGGTGCTACCGATCGGTGGCGCGGCGAATGGCTGCGGCCATCCGCGACGAGTCGTGGCCCGGCTCGACTCCGTCGACGAGAATCACCTCGCCGGTGAGGTGCCTCGTCCGCAGGGGCTTGATCTCCTGATAGGCGCTGGACCGGTACCAGGAGCGGGCCTGGTCCAGGTCGGGGAACTCGATGACGACCACGTCGCCGGGCCAGTCGCCCTCCAGGACGTCGACGGTGCCGCCGTGGACGATGAACCGGCCCGCGAAAGGCGCGAGGGTGGCGTCGATGCGCTCCAGGTAGGTCAGCACCTCGGCGTGGACGGGTGCCTTCCGGAGGTGTGCGAGCGCGTACGCGGTCATGGATGTCCGTCCTTCGCGGTGTGTTTTCTGAGGTGAGAGTCGATTCTTCCGGTGTCGTGGTGGGCTGTCGATTACCTCGCAGGTAATGGCTCGGCCGTCGGTGCGGAATTACTGTCGGTGCGTGACGATCTCGACCCGGCACGGGCGACCAGTGGGGGAGCTGCTGCGCGACTGGCGCCGGACTCGCGGAATGAGCCAGCTCGACCTGTCGATCGAGGCGGGAGTGTCGGCCCGGCACCTGAGCTTCGTCGAGACCGGGCGGTCCCGGCCGAGCCCCGACCTCATCCTGCGGCTGGCCGAACACCTGGAGATGCCGCTGGCCGAGCGCAACACGATGCTGCTCGCCGGCGGTTACGCGCCCGCCTTCCCGTGCCACGAACTGGGCGACCCCGAGCTGACACCGGTCCGGGCCGCCGTACGGCGGATCCTCGATGGTCACAGCCCGTACCCCGCGCTGCTCGTTGACCAACACTGGCACCTCGTCGACGCCAACCCCGCCGTCGCCCTGTTCACCATGGACGCGCAGCCCCACCTGCTCACTCCACCGATCAACGTGCTGCGCCTCAGCCTGCACCCCGACGGTCTGGCACCGCGCATCGTCAACCTGCCCGAGTGGCGCGCCCACCTGCTGAAACGGCTGCACCAGCAGGCGACGACAACCAACGACCCGATCCTGTACGACCTGTACGAGGAGCTTCGCGGCTACCCCGGTGGCGACGTCGAGACGACACCGCCAGGCGATGCCCTCTCACGTGTTCTCGTCCCGCTGCGCTACCGGCACCGTGACCAGGAGTTGTCCTTCGTCAGCACCACGACCCTCTTCGGTACGCCGCGGGAGGTCACAGTCGCCGGGTTGGCCGTCGAGGCGTTCTTTCCCGCTGACTCGGCGACCACGCAGACCCTCCGGGCCCGTGCCGATGATGACTCGGCTGCCCGTCACCCTGCGGCAGTGGGCGGCGGCTGACGGAGCGCGTCGTCGATGATGCCGGGCATCCGCCGGGCCACTCCGGCGAGGAGATCCGCTACCTGCACGCGCGGATCGTCGCGGGAGTCGACCATCACCAGCCCTGCCAGGGGCGACACCCCGTTCGGCAACGCCCCGGCCCGGTCGGCGCCGGCCGCCGACGCGTGGCCGTCGGCCAACACCCGCTGGAGGCGGGTAAGGCGGTCGGCCGTCAGGGCGCTCTGCTCGTCGTGGGTCACCAGCACCTGCCGCTGGCCGCCGCTCCAGGACAGGACCGTCTCCGCCAGCGCCGGAAGCAGTGGTTCCAGCGGGGGAGGGACCGTGCGGTCGTCGACGTCGAGCCTGGCCACCACGGCCCGAACGTGGTCCGGGCTGAGTCCGTCGAGGACGGCGTCGGCCACCGTGCCGAGGCCGTGTCGCCGCAGCGCGTCCCGGGCCTGGAAGAACCGCTGCACGGTCTGGTCGACCGGAAGTCGCCGCTTCATCCGGACCAGATCGACGAACGCCGACAGGAAGGTGCCCCAGTCGCCTCCGGTCGCGCGTCCGGCCTCGTGCAGGGCGAGAGCCGCCGGATGGTGCTCGCGGGCCAGGTGGGTGCCCGCCGCGTACGACGGCTCGGTCAGCAGGAAGTCCACGATCCGGGTGACGAGGAAGAACTCCTTGTCGATGAGGTGGACGTGCGCGCGGCCGGCCAGCGCCGCCAGAAACCACTCCAGTGCCTCCTGCGCACCCGAACCGCGCAGGAACCGGCCGGACTTGAGCTCGTGCGGCGCGAACCGGAACCCGGACCGCAGGGCGGTGATGAGCGCGACCGCCTCGTCGACGGTCAGGTCGACGCTCGCGTGCGTGATCACCGGGGCGGTCGAGTGCAGCAGGTTCGTACCCGAGAATCCCGACTCGTCGCAGGCGATCTCCACGACGGCCCCGACCACCACGGCGCTGCCGGGCGGTAGCCCACCTTGAAGAGGCGATCTCACCCCCGAGCTCCCGCCATGTCGCCCATGGTCACCCGTGCGCCGGCAGAGGACAACCCGATTGCGTACGGGAGCCTCAGTCCGCGATCCGTGCTCTCGGACCACCGGGGTTGCGCTGCCACTTCGGGGCGCACGTCGGATCTTGTGCAACGGCTGGCTCGACTGCCCGCCTGCGTACATCCGATGTATGTCCATCGGGGTGAGTGCTCGTCGGCGTGATTCTGGCGGATCGCTGCGCGGTGCCGAGTCTGCGCGACGCTACCCATCTGCCCTTGCGTCTTGCTGACCGGCCAGATGGTCACCATATCCATCGATCGATCGACCGTTGCCTATTCTGTGCCCCCGGAGTAACCTTCCCGAAACACATCAGATGTCTGGCGCGCCAAGGCCCGGCGTCGGCCTGCTCAGGCAGGGTCCCGGTTGGCCCCACCAAGCGGATCCCCATGTCGAGTCCCATAGTTGTCACGCTTCGGGGTGGCCGGACTGGCCACCGTTTGGAGGATCGATGTCAGACCTGACCCGACGGCAGGCCCTCAAGGTCGGCGCAGCCGGCGCGGGTGGTGCTCTCCTGCCGGTGCCCTGGACCGCGGTGGCCAAGGCCGACGCGGCGGCCCCGCCGCAGGTGTTGGCCGCCGGGGACATGGCGCTCTGGTACGACGAGGGCGCCGGCACCGACTGGCTGCGGGCGCTGCCGATCGGCAACGGCCGGCTCGGCGCGATGGTCTTCGGCAACGTCGACACCGAGCGGCTCCAGCTCAACGAGGACACCGTCTGGGCCGGTGGGCCGCACGATCCCAGCAACACCCGAGGCGCGGCGGCGCTGCCGGAGATCCGGCGGCTGGTCAACGCGAACCAGTGGACCCAGGCCCAGGATCTGATCAACCAGACCATGATGGGCAACCCCGGTGGTCAGCTCGCCTACCAGACCGTCGGCAACCTGCGGCTCGCGTTCGGTTCCGCCAGCGGAGCGTCACAGTACGACCGGACGCTCGACCTCACCACCGCCACCGTGACGACGTCGTACGTGCTCAACGGCGTTCGCCACCAACGGGAGGTGTTCGCGAGCGCGCCGGATCAGGTCATCGCCATGCGACTGACCGCCGACCGGACCGGCTCGATCAGCTTCACCGCCACCTTCGACAGCCCGCAGCGGACGTCGGTGTCCAGCCCCGACGGCACCACCATCGGCCTCGACGGCGTCTCCGGAAACATGGAGGGCGTCACCGGCCAGGTCCGTTTCCTCGCCCTCGCCAACGCGACGATCAGCGGCGGCAGTGTGTCCAGTTCCGGCGGCACCCTGCGGGTGACGAACGCCAACAGCGTGGTCCTGCTGATCTCCATCGGGTCCAGCTACGTCAACTACCGCAACGTCGGCGGCGACTACCAGGGCATCGCCCGGCAGCGGCTCACCAGCGCGCGGGCCAGCAGCTACGACCAGTTGCGCAGCCGGCACGTGGCCGACTACCAGGCGCTGTTCAACCGGGTCAGCCTGGATCTGGGCCGCACGTCGGCGGCCGACCAGACGACGGACGTCCGGATCGCCCAGCACAACAGCGTCAACGACCCGCAGTTCTCGGCGCTGCTGTTCCAGTTCGGCAGGTACCTGCTGATCTCGTCCTCGCGGCCCGGCACCCAACCGGCGAACCTCCAGGGCATCTGGAACGACTCGCTGACCCCATCCTGGGACTCGAAGTACACGATCAACGCCAACCTGCCGATGAACTACTGGCCGGCCAACACCACGAACCTGGCCGAGTGCCACAACCCGGTCTTCGACATGGTCAGAGATCTTGCCGTCGCCGGAGCACGGACCGCCCAGGTGCAGTACGGGGCCGGCGGCTGGGTCACCCACCACAACACGGACGCGTGGCGGGCCACCGCGGTGGTGGACGGCGCGTTCTGGGGCATGTGGCAGACCGGCGGCGCCTGGCTGTCCACGTTGATCTGGGACCACTACCTGTTCAACGGCGACATCGAGTTCCTGCGGACCAACTACCCGGCCATGAAGGGCGCCGCGCAGTTCTTCCTCAACACCCTGGTGACCGAGCCGACCCTCGGTTACCTGGTGACGAACCCGTCGAACTCACCGGAGCTGAGTCACCACTCGAACGCCAGCGTCTGCGCCGGCCCCACCATGGACAACCAGATCCTGCGGGACCTGTTCGACGGCGTCGCCCGGGCGAGCGAGATCCTCGACGTGGACAGCACCTTCCGGGCCCAGGTGCGTGCCACCCGGGACCGGCTTCCCCCGATGAAGGTCGGCTCGCGCGGCAACATCATGGAGTGGCTGTACGACTGGGTGGAGACCGAGCCCAACCACCGGCACATCTCGCACCTGTACGGGCTGGCCCCCAGCAACCAGATCACCAAGCGCGGCACGCCACAGCTGTTCGAGGCCGCCCGGCGGACCCTGGCGCTGCGCGGCGACGACGGCACTGGCTGGTCGCTGGCCTGGAAAATCAACTTCTGGGCGCGGATGGAGGAGGGCAAGCGGGCCCACGACCTGATCCGCTACCTCGCCACCACCGCGCGACTCGCGCCCAACATGTTCGACCTGCACCCGCCGTTCCAGATCGACGGCAACTTCGGCGCCACAGCCGGCATCGCCGAGATGCTGTTGCAGAGCCACACCGGCGAGCTGCACGTCCTGCCCGCGCTGCCGCCGGCCTGGCCGA
This sequence comes from Micromonospora sp. DT15, assembly GCF_049841475.1. Classification (NCBI taxonomy): domain Bacteria; kingdom Bacillati; phylum Actinomycetota; class Actinomycetes; order Micromonosporales; family Micromonosporaceae; genus Micromonospora; species Micromonospora sp. DT15. Next base: position 11,062 of record NZ_JBNCKJ010000020.1, on the reverse strand, counting down.
GCGGGCGGGTGACCGGTCTACGCGGTCGGGGCGGGCACACGGTCGGCATCACCTGGGCGAGCGGCCTGGCCACCGAGATCCTCGTCCGACCGGACCGGGCCGGCACCGTCCGCCTGCGCTCCCGGATCCTGACCGGCACCGTCACCGTGGTCGACACCGCCGACGGTACGGCGGCCCGGACCACCCGGATCGAGTCCGACCTGATCGAGGTCACCGTGCAGGCCGGGCGCACCTACCGGGTCACCAGTTCCGGGGCCGCCACGCCGACGCTGGAGCAGAGCTTCAGCAACGTCGGCATCACCAGCGACAGCAACACCAACGTCGGGAACTTCGACGGCGGTGGGGCCTCGCTCTCCGCGCAGGCCCTCGCGCAGGCCGGTGCGAGCCCGGGGGGCACGGTGAGCCGCAACGGGGTCAACTTCCGCTGGCCCAACGTCAGCTCCGGGGCCGCCGACAACGCCATCGCCTCGGGCCAGACCATCGGCGTGACCGGCACCGGTAGCACGCTCGGCTTCCTGCTGACCGGCACGTACGGAGCGGTGTCGGGGACCGGCACCGTGGTCTACGCCGACGGCACCCGCCAGACGTTCACGTTGAGCTCGCCGGACTGGTACGGCGGGCCGCACTCCGGGGGCACCGCGGCCATCGTGTCCGCGTACCAGAACCGGCCCAACAACGGCCGTCAGAACACCGCGGCGTGCGTCTACTACGTCGGTGTGGCGTTGCAGAGCAAGGCGGTGGCCTCGGTCGTGTTGCCGAACATCAGCGCCCGTCCCGCGACGAACGTGCCGACCATGCACATCTTCGCCATCGCGATCGGGGGCTGACGGCAACGAATCCTGCTCGGGGGAGCACGACCGGGCCCGTCCCACCTGGGGACGGGTCCGGTCGCCGTCGGCCGTCGGCGGTCGGCGGTCGGCGCTGCGCCCGGCGCGGGAGCACGACGACGTCGACAGATGGGTGCGCGTCGATGGTGTTCGGTGTGGCCGTGCCTCGGCAACGAGTTGTCGTTTCTTGTCGCGGCCCGTGCGGCCCAATCCCCCGACACGTTCCGCGAGAGCCGACCCCGACCTGGTGGAACATGGCTGCGGGAACGTCGGCGCTGTCCGGGAATTGTCGTAGCCGGTACTTAGGCTGCCGCGGTGAGTATGAACGGCAACTGGCTGCGCGTTTCGCCCGACGAACTGGAGCGGGCGAGGACAGACCTCGGCTGGGCCTATGACCTCGCGATGACGCAACGGAACGACAACTCTGAACGCTGGGACGGCATCGACAAGGCCTGGGACGGGTTCGAGTTCCTCCTCGATCGGCTGGGCTTCGAGATTCCGCTGGTCTCGGGCGCGGAGCGGTTCGTGGAGCTGCCCGACGTCGAGCCCGACAGCGAGGAGATGTTCGACTTCCTGGAGAACCTCGAAGACGACTGGGGCTACGGGCCGCCCTCCTATCTGACACCGGTTCACGTCGCGACGGCGGCCGCGCGCCTGGCCGAGCTCACCCAGGACGACCTCATCCGGGGCGTCGACCCACAGGAGTTGGTCCGGGCCGACATCTACCCCGGAACCTGGGACCGACCCGGACAACTTGGGTGGGTGGCCCATTACCTGCCCGACGTCCAACGCTTCTTCGGTGCGGCCGCCAGGGATGGCGCCGCGGTGATCTGCTGGCTCGACTGAGCGGCGGTTCAGCCATCGGAGCGCCGGGCGAGGTGTCCCGACAGAATCGGGTTCATCGGGTTCATCGACGCGAGTGGTGACAGGATTGGCGGCATGCCTGCTCGCGCACTGAGCTTCGGAATGGTGGCCAGACAATACGAACGGTACCGACCGGGGTACCCCGCCGAACTTGTCGACCTGGTGCTGACGTACGCGGGCCGGCCCGTTCGAACAGCCCTGGAGATCGGCGCTGGCACGGGCAAGGCGACCCGGCTGTTCGCCGCCGCGGGCGTCACTGTCACCGCGACCGAGCCGGACCGGGCCATGCTCGCCGAGCTGCGCAAGCACGTGCCAGCGGGCGTTCACACCGTGCGGGCCGCGTTCGAGGACCTGCGGCCCGGCGCGACGTACCACCTGGTCTACGCGGCGGCGGCCCTGCACTGGACGACACCGCAGGGGCGGTGGTCGCGGATGGCCGCGCTGCTGGAACCCGGCGGCGTGTTCGCCTCGTTCGGTGGACCCACCCAGCTGGTCGACCCGGCGGTGGCGGACGCTGTCCGCGCCGCCCGGGCACCCTTCCTGGAGAGCGACGAGATTCCCTCGCCCGACGGCACGCCCCCGGAGCAGGCCATGCAGTGGCCGGGCACCGAGCTCCAACGGTCCGAGTGGTTCACCGATGTGCAGCAGACCGTGATCGCGCGTCGGCTGACGATGAGTGCGCGCGACTACGTCGGGCACCTGTCGACGATCTCGGCGTACCTCGAGCTGTCGACCTCCACGCAGGAGCAGGTCTTCGCCCAGATCGAACAGGTTCTGCCCGAGACCGTCGAGCTCCGCGCCGACCTCATCGTCCATCTCGCCCGTCGGCGCCCCGATCAGTAGCGCCGACGGCGCTCAGACCAGGAACTCCTCCCGCATCCGCGCGCCCAGGTTGATCCCGCCGACCGCCCGAGGACCGGCCGGATCGTGCACGGCGACGGTGTTGTTGCGACGCATCAGCTCCCGGACCGCGGGTGGCAGTCGCGGCGGGTCGTCCATGGCCGCGAGGACCTGCCCGGCGCTGACGATCAGCCGATCGGCCAAAGTGGCGGCGTCGGTGTCCACCCGCACCCGGCCGTACTCCCAGCCGGAGGTGGTCAGGTCGAGCACCTCGAACACGCGGGTCACCACCGGGTTGGGGTCGGTCACCCGGTCGAGCCGGGGCGCCCGGCTGCCGACCACGGTGACTGCGGCGGCCACCTGCGCGTACGGGTGGAAGCCACACGGCAACGCGAACAGCGGCCAGCGCAGGGCCGGGCCCGCCTCCTTCCACAGCGGCCGGTAGTTACGGCGGTGCACCAGCAGCCGTCGGCCCGTCCGCCGGTGGATCTCCTGCGCCTGGGCCTGAAGGTCCACGTGGGCCTCGTCGGCGACCTGACTCACGATCCGGGTCGCCACCACCAGGCCGTCGTCGCTATCGAGCGAACCGGTGAGCGCGTCGACCTGCTCGTTGAAACGAACCCGCGCGTGGGGGCCGTACCGGGACTGGACGTCGTGCAGCAGCGCCTGCTGGCGTCCCGGGTCGAGCTGGACTCGCCTACCGCCCAGCAATCGACGGAGCCAACGCATGTCGCCTCGATTCAGCAGAGCCGTCGCGGACGGCGGCAATGCTAGTGCGTCGACCCTCCCTCATGTTCCCAAGGGGGGTTGATCGACTCGGCTCTCGGAGACGGCGATCACCGCCGACGCGGTGTGATCAGCCCCGACTCGTACGCCCACACGACCAACTGGGCCCGGTCGCGGCAGTGCAGCTTCGTCATCGCCCGGTTGACGTGTGTCTTGGCGGTCAGCGGACTGATCACCATGCGCGCGGCGATCTCGTCGTTGGTCAGCCCACGGGCGACCAGTTCGACGATCTCCTGCTCCCGGGCGGTCAGCACGTCGCGTCCGGCGGTCGGCACGGCCGGCGGCGGTCCGGCCACGAACTCACTGATCAGTGTGCGGGTGACGGTCGGCGCGAGCAGCGCGTCACCGCGCGCCACGACGGTGACGGCGTGCAGCAGGTCGGCGGGGTCGGCGTCCTTGAGGAGGAAGCCGCTGGCGCCCGCGCGGAGCGCCGCGAACACATAGGAGTCGAGCCCGTAGTTGGTGAGGATGAGAACGCGGATCGCGGCCAGGTCGGGGTCGGCGGCGATGCGCCGGGTGGCCTCGATGCCGTCGAGGCCCGGCATCTGCACGTCCATCAGGACGACGTCCGGGCGCAGGCTCCGGGACAGGTGGACGGCCGAGGCGCCGTCGGTCGCCTCGCCGACGACCTCCAGGTGGTCCTCGGCGTCGAGCAGTGCCCGGAAGCCGGCCCGCATCAGCGCCTGGTCGTCGGCGAGCAGCACCCGGATCATCCCGGCTCCTGCGGGAGGCGGGTGGTCATCGTGGGCCGTCCAGGGGGAAGGTGGCCCGTACGGTGAACCCGTGGTCGTCGTGCGCGGCGGTCCGTAGTGTGCCGCCCAGGGCGCTGACCCGCTCCCGCATGCCGCGCAGGCCCACGCCCGGGGTCAGCGGCTCGGTCGGCGACGCCCGACCGTCGTCGCTGACCGCGACGGTCAGCCCCGCCGGGGCGTACTCCACCTGGATGTGCGCGGTCGCGGGCCCGGCGTGGCGGGCCACGTTGGTGAGCGCCTCCTGGATGACCCGGTACCCGGCCTGGTCTACCTCGTCGGGCAGGTCGCCGCGCTGGCCGGTGACGGTCACCTGCACCGGTACGCCGACCGCCCGGGTCCGCTCGGCCAGCTCGTCCACCCGGGCCAGCCCGACCCGATCGCCGTCGGTCGGTGCGCGGAGGACGTCGAGGGTCGTGCGGAGTTCCCGCATCGCGGCACCGCTGGCCTCCTGGATCGCCAGCAGCGTGGCCGACGGCTCCTCGCCGTGTTTGCGGGCCAGGTGCACGGCGATCCCCGCCTGCACCTTGATCACGGAGATGCTGTGGGTCAGGGAGTCGTGCAGGTCGCGGGCGATGCGCAGGCGCTCCTCCCCGGCGCGGCGCAACGCCATCTCCTCGCGGGTGCGTTCGGCCTCGACGGCCCGCTGCTCGACCTGCTCCAGGTACGCCCGGCGCTGACGCGCGACGAGGCCGGCGACGTTGGCCGCCACGAACCAGCCGAGCAGCAGGGCCGTCCGTTCGGCGACCAGTTGGCCTGGTCGGCCGGCCGGCGCCATCGAGATGTCGCTGGCCAGGAAGCTACCGAGGAAGACGAGGCTGGCCACGGCGGCGGCCAACCGGTGTCCCTGCCAGGCGCTGACGTAGACCGCGCAGAGGACGGGGAACGCGGCGGACACACCGGGATGCACCCGGACGTGAACGGCCAGCATGGCGACGGTGACCACGCCCAGCGCCCCCACCGGGTATCGCCGGCACGCCGCCAGGGCCACCACGGTGGCGAGGACCAGGGCGACGTCGAGCACCTCGACCGGCGCGGCGTCCGGGGTGAGCACGGCGTTGCCGAGCAGGAGGACGCCGAGGGCGAGACCGCCGAGGGCGTACGGGAGGTCGCGGCGCATTGTCGCACTGTAGAACGGCCGTCGTCGGTGGAGCATCCCGCGCGCGTGGTAGCTGCGGCGTACCACGGACGCGGTATGAGCGGCGCGGCAAGTGTCTGCGACGGCACGACGCTTTCCCGGCCCGCCGGAACAAGCATCGATCCCATGACATACCGCTTCTTCGCCCCCACACCGACGAGGGCGGCCACCGGCCGCACCGCAGCCGTCTACCAACAGTTGCGCGACGACTTCCTCGGGCCGTTGCCGACCTTCCAGGCGCTCTCGGCCGTGCCGGAGGTGCTGGCCGCGACCTGGGCTCTGATGCGGGAGGCGCTGCTCGCCGGGGACGCGCCCCGGGTCGACCGCGAACTCGTCGCGGCTTCGGTCTCCCGGGCCAACCGGTGTCAGTTCTGCGTCGACGCCCACGTGCTGTTGCTGCACGCGCTGGGCGCACCGAAGCTGGCGGAGACCGTCGCCCGGGGCGAGACGCCCGCCGAGCCGAGGTACGCCGCGCTCGTCGGCTGGGCGCAGGCGAGCCGCAACCCCAGATCCGCCGACTGGACCAGCACCCACGGCCCGGAGATCACCGGCACCCTGCTCGCCTTCCACTTCATCAACCGGGTCGTCTCCGCGTTGCTCGACCCCGATCTGCTCCCCGGCGGCCTGCAACGTTCCCCGCTGGTGCGCTCGGTCGGGGGCCGGCTCTACGCCAGGGCGGCCCGGGAGTCGAAGGAGCCCGGCCTGAGCCTTTCGCTGCTCGACGCCGACCCGACGGCATCACCTCCCGCCTGGGCGGGGGACAGCCCGGTGGGTGTCGCCTACGCGTCGCTGCGGAACGCCGCCACCCGGGGTGGCGACCTGCTGGGCGCGGTGGCGCGCCAGACCGTCACGGCCACGGTGCGCTGGGAGGACGGGCAGTTCCCGGCGCGGCCCGCGGACTGGGCCGTCGACCTGGTCCGGGACGTGCCGGGCGCGGACCGCGTCGGGACGCGGATCGCGTTGCTGGCGGCGTTCGCGCCCGGCGCGATCAGCCCGGGTGACGTCGCTCTCTGGCGGCTCTCCCACCCCGTCGACGCCGACCTCGTGCGGTTGGTCGCGTACGGGGCGATCACGGCCACCGATCACGTCGCCCAGGCCCTCGCCTCGGCGCATCTCTAGGAGGTAACCCATGCGCAAGGCTCTCGTCATCATCAGCGCACTGCTGCTCGTCGCGTTCGCCGTGCAGTTCGTCCTCGCCGCCGTGGGTGGGTTCACCAGACCCGCCGGCGACGACGCGTACGCGCTGCACAGCGTCAACGGCATGGCGGTGATCCCGCTTCTCACGCTGCTCACCGCCCTGTTCGCCGCGCTGGCGAAGGCACCCGGAAAGATCATCGGACTGGCGGTCCTCCCGATCGGCCTCGTCGCCCTCCAGCCACTCATCGCCATGGTGGCGGAGGCGTCCACCGACGCATCGGGTGTCAGCACCCCGCTCGGCCTGACCATCGGTGGGTTGCACGCGCTCAACGGGATCATCGCGGTGCACGTCGTGGTCGGCGTCCATCGGGCGGCGCGACAGCTCGCCGTCCCGGTCCCCGCCGGCACGGCTCGGCTGGTCACCCGGGAAGGAGAACCGGCGTGACCACCGGGTCGCTGCTCGTGGCCGACCTCGTGATCGCGGTCCTCGCGGTCGCCGCCTGGCTGGGGGCTGGCGCCGCGTCCGCCGCCCGTCGTCGCCCGCTCGCACTGGGACTGGCGGCCGTCGCGCTGCTCGCCACGCTCGCCCGCGCGCTCACGATCACCGCCCTCGCCCGGGCCGGCTGGTGGTTCGCGGCGGAGAAGGTCCTCATCGCGGCCCCGCTGTCGCTCGCGGCGGTGGGCGTCGCCGGTCCGCGGTTGCTGCGGGCCCCGGGCGACATCCGGGCCGTCGCGGTCCCGCTCCTCTTCGCCGGGTACGCCACGAGCAGCGCCCTGCTCGTGACGGTCCTGCACGGCTATCCGGCGTCGGCCGGGGCGGGGCTGCTGGCGGTCGCCGGGGTCGTGGCGGCCACGGTGATCTCGGCGCGTGCGCTCGGTGCGCGCCCGTCCCGGACGGTGTCCCGGGCGGCCCTCGTGGTGGCGGTCGCGGCCCTGCTGACCGGAACCGGGCTGAGTGTCACCCCGGGCGCCGCGCCCGCCGTACCGCATGAGCATGCCTCTCCGGCGGCCCGCATCGCCGACGAACCCACCCGGCGGTTCACACTGACCGCCGCAACCGCCACCGTGGACGCGGCCGGACGGAACGTCGCGGCGTGGGCCTTCAACGGGCAGGTCCCCGGACCGGAGTTGACCGCCACCGTCGGCGACGTCCTGGAGGTGACGCTGCGCAACCGGAACATCGAGCGCGGCGTCACAGTGCACTGGCACGGGTACGACGTGCCCAACGATCAGGACGGGGTACCCGGTGTGACCCAGGCGGCGGTGCGGCCCCGACAGGAGTTCGTCTACCGGTTCCGAGCCGACCAGGCCGGAACGTACTGGTACCACACGCACTCGGCCTCCGATGTCGGCGTGCGGATGGGTCTCTACGGGGTGCTGGTGGTGCGACCGGGCCCGGTGACCGGCCTCGACGTCACAGTGCCGGTGCACACCCTGGCGGGCCGTCCGTTGCCCGCGCCGAGAGTGGACAAGGTCGAGGCCGGCGTGCCGGTGCGGTTGCGGCTGATCAACACCGACAGCACGACGCACCGGTACGCCCTGGCCGGGACCGCGTTCCGGGTGGCCGCGGTCGACGGCGTCGACCTGCGCGGCCCGACGCCGCTGGCGGACACCGCCGTGCTGATCCCGGCCGGGGGCCGCTACGACCTGGTCTTCGACGCGCCGGCGACCCCGGTGGCACTGGTCGTCGACGGACGGACCGTCTACTCGACCGGCCCGGTGTCGACGGCGACCGGCGCCTGGCCGGTGCTGGATCCGCTCGGCTACGGCGCGACCGCCCCGGTGCAGTGGTCCCGGTTCGACAAGACGTTCACCCTCGTCCTCGATCGCGGCCTCGACCTGCGCGGACTGCTACCGCGGTACGCCCACACCGTCAACGGCGCGGCCGATCCGGACATCCCACCGCAGGTCGTACGCCTGGGTGACGTCGTACGGTTCACGATCGTCAACCGTTCACAGATCGTGCACCCGTGGCACCTGCACGGCCACCACGTCCTGGTGCTGGCCCGCGATGGTCGACCGGCGACCGGAAGCCCGCTGTGGCTGGACTCGTTCGACGTCCGTCCGGGCGAGGTGTGGGAAGTGGCGTTCCGGGCCGACAACCCGGGGATGTGGGCCAACCACTGCCACAACCTGGCGCACGCCGATGCCGGGATGACGCTGCATCTCATGTACTCGTGATCGCCGAGGCGGGTAGTTTTCTGTCATGACTGAGGACACCTTCCGTTCGGTGGCGATCGAGCGCACCAGCCTGGGCAACTACGTCGTGAGGAACTCCCGTGGTGGGTCGGTGTCGCTGGGCACTGGCGAGGACGGCAGTTTCACGCCGGTGGAGTTGCTGCTGACCGCCATCGGCGGTTGCGCCGCCGTGGACGTGGACCACATCACCAGTCGTCGTGCCGAGCCGACCGAGTTCGCCGTCGCCGTGACCGGTGACAAGATCCGGGACGAGGCCGGCGGAAACCGGATGCGCAACCTTCGGGTCGAGTTCACGGTGACGTTCCCGGAGGGCGCGGAGGGCGACGCGGCCCGTGCGACGCTGCCCCGGTCGTTGCAGCAGTCGCACGATCGGTTGTGCACGGTCTCCCGTACCGTCGAGCTCGGCACTCCCGTCGCGATCGCCGAGGGCCCGGGGCCATCGGAGACTGATCGGCGCTGAGCACGCCTACTCAGGCCTGTGTGGCTCGTTCGTGTGAGGGTGGCGGGATGCGTCGACTACTGGTGCCACTGCTGATCGTCCTCGCCGTGGGGGTGGCGTGTGCCGACCCGAACGCCCAGCCGGGTCGCTCGGACCCGACGGTCGCGCTGCCGGTGCCCACCGAGTTGCTCGCCGACGGCAGCGTGCCCTGGGCCGACCTGAAGATCACCGACGAGGACTTCAACGGTCGCCCAGCCGCGCCGAGAACGCCGGCCACCGGCAGCGAACCGTGCCGGGCGGAGCAGCTGACCGGTCGGCTCACCACCTGGACGCGGCCCAGCAACGGCGGTGAGACGCCTCGGGGCTTCGACGCCGCCATCGGCAAGCTCATCGGCGAAGTGGACGTGCGGAACTCGTCGACTGTCGAGTGCACCCTGCAGGGCGAGGTGCCCACGACCATGCGCGCCGCCGGTCGCGAGATCCCGATGCTCTACACCCACGGCATCGACGAGGAGGGCCGCACCCGGGTGGTCGTCGTGCCGGCCGGCGGCAACGCCAGCCTGCGTCTGGACTGGTCCGGACCGTTCTGCCAGCCGGTGAAGGGGTCGTTGGAGCTCGCGATCGAGCTGCCGCACGACGGTGGCAGGCTGCGCGCACCGGTCACCGCCGACGAGCGTCCGGGCTGTCCACAGGGGGAGGGGGTCAACCCCCGCGCGCGCGGGACGCTGTCCGCGAGCGGGTTCACCGAGCCGGTGGCGGTGTCGAAGCCCCCGTCCTCGCCGCTCGAGAAGCTCACCGTCGCTGTGCAGGGGCCGACGACCGCCGTCGCCGGGTCGCGGCTCACCTTCCGGGTGACGCTGGGCAACCCGACCGACGGCCCCCTCGCGTTGGACCCTTGCCCGGCCTACCTGATGGAACGGTTCTCTCTCGGCGACGCGACGAACGACGCGGTGAATTCGGCCCAGCTCTACCGGCTGAACTGCCGCGCCCTACCGCAGATTCCCGCTGGCGGCAGTGCCGTGTTCGAAATGGTCGCCGAGGTGCCGGCCTCGATGCGGGCCGGGCGCGAGCTGACCGTGACGTGGAAGCTCTATCTGCCGCACTACGTACAGCGGAGCAACCAGTTCGGTGTCGTGACCCTCACCGTCGTCTGAGGAAGGTCACCGCCCGGCCGGCAGCATCGGCAACCCCGACATCAGCGAGAACGAAAGATAGATGCTGTTGAGGGTATGGGAGCGCTCCCGTAGCATACCTGACGCGGCCTGTTAACGTTCACAACCGGTCACCACGCAATGACCACCACCAATGCATGGGCCGCCGTCCCGCGAGGAGGGTGCTACATGGTCAGATCCAGAGCCACCAATGTCGGTCTGGTTGCGGCCGGCGTCGGCTTACTGCTGTCGTCGACAGTTGTCGCGGCGCTGCCGGCCGGTGCCGCGGCTGAGGGTTGTTCGGTGAACTACGCCGTGTCGTCGCAGTGGCAGGGCGGCTTCGGCGCCAACGTGGCGATCACGAACCTGGGTGACCCGTTGAGCAGCTGGACGCTGACCTGGTCGTACGGTGCCGGGCAGACGGTGACGCAGGCCTGGAACACGTCGCTGACGCAGAGCGGGTCGGCGGTGACCGCGAAGAACGTGAGTTACAACGGTGCGATCCCGGCCAACGGCACTGTGTCGTTCGGGTTCAACGGGTCCTGGACGGGCAGCAACCCCGCCCCGACGAGCTTCGCCCTGAACGGTGTCACCTGCACCGGTGGCACGACGCCGACGACTCCGCCCCCGACGACTCCGCCGCCGACCGACCCGCCGCCGACCACGCCGCCGCCCACCCAGACCTGTGACCTTCCGTCGACGTACCGGTGGTCGTCGACCGGTGCGCTGGCGCAGCCGAGGTCCGGTTGGGTGTCGCTGAAGGACTTCACCGTCGCGCCGTACAACGGCCAGCAGCTCGTCTACGCCACCACCCACGACACCGGGACCAGGTGGGGTTCGATGAACTTCGGCCTCTTCTCGAACTACTCGCAGATGGGCTCGGCCAGCCAGAACGCGATGAACAACGCGACCGTCGCGCCGTCGTTGTTCTA
>NZ_JBNCKJ010000019.1:0-66928 GCF_049841475.1 Micromonospora sp. DT15 | reverse complement strand
CACCACCCTCGCCCCCGGCGCGAACACCACCTGCACCGCCACCTACACCGTCACCCAGGCCGACCTCGACAACGACGAGGTCACCGACGTCGCCACCGCACACGGCACACCGGCCGGCGGTGAGACGCCCATCGACTCGGCACCGTCGACGCTGACCATCCCGGCGGCAGACCTGATCCAGTCGATCTCGCTGCTGAAGTCGTCCACCACCGTCTCGATCAACACGGTCGGGCAGCAGGTGCCCTACCGGTTCCTGGTGGCCAACACCGGCACCGTGACGCTGTCCAACGTGAACGTGACAGACGTGCAGACCCCGCCGTCGTCGAACGCCGACCTCGGCCCCATCACCTGCGCCGCCACCACCCTCGCCCCCGGCGCGAACACCACCTGCACCGCCACCTACACCGTCACCCAGGCCGACCTCGACAACAACGGGGTCACCGACGTCGCCACCGCACACGGCACACCGCCCGGCAGTGAGACGCCCATCGACTCGGCGCCGGCGACACTGACCATCCCGGACGCGGGGATCGTCGCCAGCATCCAGGTGGTGAAGACCTCCACCACCGTGTTGATCGATACGGTCGGGCAGCAGGTCCCGTACCGGTTCAACGTGGTCAACAACGGTGGGCTCACGCTGACCAACGTCAACGTGACAGAAGTGCAGACCCCGCCGTCGTCGAACGCCAATCTCGGCCCGATCACCTGCGCCGCCACCACCCTCGCCCCCGGGGCGAGCACCACCTGCACCGCCACCTACACGGTCACCCAGGCCGACCTCGACAACGACGGCGTCACCAACGTCGCCACCGCACACGGCACACCGCCGGGCGGGGGTACGCCTGTCGACTCACCGCCGTCGTCACTGACCATCCCGCAGTCCGGGCTCGTCGCCAACATCGAGGTGATCAAGGCGACCACCACGGTGGCGATCGCCGCGCCGGGTCAGCAGGTGCCGTACACCTTCCTGGTCGTCAACAGCGGCGGTCTCACCCTCACCGACGTGACAGTCAACGACACTGTGCTGCCGCCGTCCGTCCGCGGCGTGCTCGGGCCGATCACCTGCGGTCCAGACAACATCCCGAACGGCGCGGTGACGTTGTCGCCGGGCGCCTCCATCCAGTGCCGGACGACCTACACGGTGACCGCCGAGGACTTCACCGGCTCGTCGCTGCGCAACGTGGCCACGGCCACCGGCACGCCGCCGTTCGGGCCGCCGCCGGTCTCCCCGCCGTCGCCGGTGGACATCCCGATCCCGCACCCGGCGATCGCCATCACCAAGTCGGTGACGCCCACGGTGGTGTCTGCGGCCGGTGACGTGGTCACGTACCGGTTCGTGGTGAGCAACACCGGCACCACGTCGCTCAGCGCGGTGACGGTCGACGAGATGGACTTCTCCGGCACCGGGACGCCCGGGGCCATCACCTGCGGCACGCCGCCGGTCGCCAACGGCACTGTCACCCTGGCCGCCGGGGAAAGCACCACCTGCACGTCGACCTACGCGGTCACCGCCGCGGACATCGAGACCGGCCGAATCACCAACACCGCGGTCGCGGTCGGCACGCCCCCGACCATTCCCGGTCAGGAGCCACCCGCACCGGTACGCTCCGCGCCGGCCTCAGCAGAGGTCACGGCCACCCGGGGCGCAGCGATCACGGTGGTGAAGTCGAGCAGCACCGACAAGATCGTCCGGCCGGGGCAGCACGTGCCGTTCCAGTTCGTGGTCACCAACACCGGCCAGGTTCCGCTGACCGGCGTGACGATCACCGACGCCCTGACCGCACCGGCCTCGGCGGCCAACCTCGGCCCGATCACCTGCGGTCCAGAGCGGACGCCGAACGGCACCGTCACCCTCGCCGCTGGCGCGGCCGTGACCTGCACGGCGACGTACACGGTCAGCAAGGCGGACTACCACCACGGGTCGCTGCGCAACACAGCGACGGCAACCGGCACTCCGCCGGACGGACCGACACCGATCTCACCCGAGTCCACGATCACCATTCCGGTGAAGGGCAAGCTCCCGGTTACCGGAACGTCGTTCCCGGCCGGACTCTGGATGGGTGCCGGCGTGCTGGCGGTGCTCCTCGGCGCGGCCCTGCTGCTGGTCGTCCGGCAGCGCAGACTCCGCGCCTGACGCGGACGTGATCGCGGGGGTCGGACCGGAGGGGAACCGGTCCGGCCCTCGCGGCACGTCGCCACCACGGCGGCAAGCGATCCGCTCCACACACGAGATGACACGACGCCTCCGCGTGACGAACGTCGATGGCGATGACTGCTTGGACAACAGCCAGCGATCTCTTCGAGTGAACTTTCGGCGAGCCGGTTGGACCGGGCTTGATGCGAGGCCGCACGGCCTGTTGGCGCGCTTCTCGGCTCGGTTCGGCTGGCCGGGTTGCTGCCTTTCACGGCTGCACTGCTGGCGTCAGACGAGGCGCTGGATGCGGACCTTCGGGCGCTCGTTCCTGAGGTGGCCGTGCTTGTGCTGGCGGACCTGTTCGTCCCAGACCTCTTGGTCGTAGCCCGGGTCCGGTGGGATCCACTTGTGCGAGCCGTCGCTGTAGTGGAACTTCTCGTCGCCTGAGCGCAGGATGCTCATCGGGTCCAGCCGAGGAATCGGTAGTGCAGGTGTCCGGCGGGGACGTGGGCCAGGTCCTGTGCGGCGTCGACGAGATGGGCGGCCAGGTAGAGGGCTAGTGACACCGGTGCTCTGTCGTACTCGGCTCGCAGCTCTTGGCGCCGGGTCTGGCATGGCCACTGCCCCGCACAGCCGCCGCACGTCCAGGCCGGCTTGATCGGGTGGTGAGTAGTCATCCCGGGCCGTCCTGGCTGGGCCAGTGGCCACGGTTGATCGGGATGCGGTGGCGGCATCGGCATGGCAGATCGCTTCCGCAGCGGAAAATACGCCGCCAGTGTCGCCAGGACCACACCGGCTGGTGACGGCGGGCCATCGTCAGCGCCACCGCCAGCACGTACTCGTCGTACGAGACTCGCTTCACGGGCTCGCCTTGCCCTCTCGCGCCAAGGCTTGCCCAGCCCATGTCGATGGGAGCATTTGCCGTCTCCTTTTGCCGGAGCGATCTGGGGGGCGTGGATGCCCGAGCGCGGGGGACGCGCCGAACATCCACGCCAGCGAGGACGCCCACAGCGCCAACCGAGGGAATCGACCTCCTCGGCAACCTCCCATAGGTACCGTTGGGTAGTCAAGGGCTGACGTAGGTGGTCTACTCGTGTTGCCAACCGAGGAGAGCCACGTGCCGCCGCGTTACCGCTACGAGCAGATTGCCGACGACCTCGCCGAACGCATCGCGTCAGGCGAGTTCCAGCCCGGCTCCAAGCTGCCCAGCCGGCGAGAGTTGATCGAGCACTACGGGGTCACCGAGCCGGTGATCGACCGTGCCATGCAGGTACTACGGATCAAGGGGATGACCGAAACGCTTCCGGGCGTTGGCGTCTTCGTCGCCGAATAGATCCCTTCGCAGAGCCGGCCGCCGCGCCCGCGACATCTCGCTGACAAGCTCTGTGCGGCGCGTCCGCACACGTCCGGGAAGGGCTGCAGGCTCGGAGGTTAGTCCGTACCAGCGCGCCTCAGGGGCTCTGCCGTCCGGCGCGGTTGCTGTCCAGCGTTGCTGTCGACAACCGTTCCGCCAGCGCCCCAGATAGGCCCCGCTTCAGGCAGCGGACGTGAACTATCGGTCGCTTCCATCTGGTGGCCGGGCCGCCTCGCAGTCAGCGCCGCTGGGAATCAGCCGCGATTACTGTGTAGCCCAGCGGCTGCGTGGGGCGAACCATCCAAGGTCGGGAAACCACGCGATGCATCGCCCGAGCGGGTAGGCTCACACCCACAGGTGCGTGATCTCTCTCGGTAGCTGCGGGGGCTCCGTCGGCAGCTCGCTGTAGCGCTCGTCCAGTGCATGCCAGGCGGGCCATGGCGTGCTGAACGAGAAGCCTATGAAGGCGTGTCGCTCGTCGGATCCCGTGATCGCCAGCTTGCGCCGGACATCGAGCCGTCGCTCATCGCGCACGAACGAGGCAAGGTAGTCGCCAAAAAAGGCCCAGTCCAACTCCGCCGGACCACCTATCCCCTCGGCGGCAATGTGGATCACTGGCGTCTCTGCTGCCCGGGTCCCCCTCGACGCCAGCCGTACCACCCCCGCCTCAGCAAGCAGGCGAACATCGGCGTTACGGTGTTGCTCAAGGCGTTGGTCGAACACGGCGATCTCGAACGTGTCGCCGCTTGCATCGAGCTTCTCGAGAATCGGCGGTAATGCTCGTTCCAACCTGCCGACTCGGGCCGTTGCTGCCAGGGTGACCCACCAGACCCTTCCCAGGGTTGGGGCGGTCATTTGGAACTGACGCTTGAGCACTTCGCTGCCGAGAGCAGCGTAGGCCTCGGCTAGGTCCTGAGTAATCTCGCCGTACGCGGTTCGACCATCCCGATACTCGATCCGGAGATCCGGCATACCGTCAGCACTGCCATCATCTTGAAGCACCACGTACTCACCCGTGAGCCGGGCTACTACTCGAGCGGCGGCACCCTCGAAGTCGCCTTCATAGCTCGACCAGTCTCGGAGGCGCTTCCGCTCAGACCGAAGGTCATCGGGGTATCCAGGGGTGTACTGACGCACAGACGCACCTTACTTCGAGGACGCTGAAGGACGGACTGCCGCCAAGCGGACCTTGCTACGTGCAACCGCCGACCTACGCATCACGAGTCTCGCGGCCTGCTCGCCAGCGTGGTCCTAGTCCTCGTCCACCCGGGTCTGGGTCCGTCGCCGGTCGTCAACTTGGCTGGTCTGTTGGCTGATCGCCTACCACGCACGGTTTAGGGAAGCAGGTGCTCGTGGCGGGCGGGCATGGCGTCTACCAGTAAATGCCTATCAGAGAGGACGACGTGAGCAGCCAGTACATCGTCATCACCGGGGGACCCGGCGCCGGAAAGACCACGCTGATCGACAGCTTGCGGCGCGCCGGCTACGCCTGCGTCGACGAAGCAGGACGACAGATTATCCAGGACCAGCTGTCGATCGGCGGTCAGGCCCTGCATACCACCGACTCACGGCTGTTCGCCGAGATCATGCTCAGCTGGGAGATCCGCTCCTACCGCCAAGCCAGCCAGCATCCCGGACCCGTCTTCTTCGACCGAGGAATCCCGGACCTGGTCGGCTACTACCTCCTACTCGGCCAGCCCGTTCCCGCGCACGTGACAGCCGCAGCGCAGTTGTTCCGATATCACCAGCGTGTGTTCATCGCCCCGCCCTGGCCGCAGATCTACACCACCGACAGCGAACGACACCAAGATTTCACCGAAGCGGCACGTACCCACGACGCCATGGTCACCGCCTACACCCAACACGGCTACCAGCTCAGCAACCTGCCGCGCAGCGTTGTCGCCTCCCGCGTCGAGTTCGTCCGGCAACACACAGCAGCCATCGATCACGGATCTCCCGGCTCACCTGGCCCAAGCTGCCCCGAGTAACGAGCCGTCCCTTCGTTTCCGAATGGAGCCTCCACACACCCCACCGTCCTGACTGCCTGCTGCCGGCCCGCCCACCGGGGAGCGGGTAACCGCTTGGTCCGCCTCGTCAAGACGGACGGCGACGCGCACCACGTACTCCCGGCCATCTCGGAGTCGTTGCGCCCCCACCGAGCGGAGGCACTGCAACCGCCACCTACCGGCGATGCCGGCTCAGGCAATTAAGCGGTCAGGACCCTGGTGAAGAACGCCAGGGTGTCGCGGATCAGCGGCTCCAGCGGCACCCCGCCGAAGCAGTGGTCGGCCCCCTGCACCACCGCCAACTCGACCTCGGCACCCGCCTTGGTCAACGCTGCGGCAAGTTCTTCGCTCTGCCCCACCGGTACGACCAGGTCCTGGTCGCCGTGGACCAGCAGCATCGGTGGGGCCTGGCCGGTGACGTAGGTGATCGGACTTGCCGCCCGGCCCAGCCCCGGGTTGCCTGGCAACGGGGCGCCGATCAGGAGCGACTCGGGTGAGTCGTCCGCGTCGTGGTCGATCGTCCCGGACGGGTGCGCCTGCGACTGCATGGTCAACAGGTTCGACGGCGCGTACCAGCAGACCGCTGCCCGAACGCGGGTGTCGTCCTGGTCGTCCCCCGTCAGCGCGACCATCGACGCCAGGTGACCACCGGCCGACTCGCCCCACACCCCGATCCGCTCGCCGTCCACGCCCACCGTGCCGCCGTGCCGGCGCAACCAACGCACCGCCGCCTTGACGTCGTCGACTTGGGCGGGGAAGTGCGCCTCGCCGCTGAGCCGGTACTGCGCGGAGGCGACAGCGAATCCGGCCCGGATGGCGGCGGTGAACGGATCCACAGTCATCAGCCAGTCCGGCGGCTGCTTGGGCGAGCCGAACAGCCACGCGCCGCCGTGGATCCACAGCAGGACCGGGGCCGGTCGGGGTGCCGTCCTCGGCACGACGAGGTCCAACGTGAGCGGGCGGAAGCCCGGGACTTCGTGCACGACGATGTCACGGTGCTCAATCCGGTCGTTCCGGCGCGGGGGTTCCGACTCGGTCATCGCGTCATCGTCGCACCGACGGTCCGGGCGTGCCGACCAGCCGACCATCCCCGGACCGGAACCACCAGCGTCGGTACGCTCCGCGCCGGCCTCCGCCGAGCTCACGGCGACCCCGGCAGACAGACAGCCCCATTGATACCGTGGGTTACGAGGCGTGTCTGTTGCGTTCGAGGGCCACGACCGGGCCGAGATGAGAAGGATGGAGCAGCACATGATCGTTCCGCAGGGGTTCCGCGCGGTGGTCGCGAACGCCGGGCTCAAGGACGACGAGGACGACTTCACCGCCCTGGTCTCCGAGGTGCCCGCGGTCAGCGCGGCGGTGTTCACCCGCTCCCGGTTCGCCGGCCCCAGCGTCGTGCTCAGCCGTTCGGCGGCGTCGACGTCGTCTACCCGCGGCGTCGTGGTGCTCTCCCGCAACGCGAACGTGGCCACCGGCAAAGAAGGGCTCGAGAACGCCCGGGAGGTGCGGTCCGCTGTGGCTCGCGCCGTCGGGCTGGACGACGACGAGCTGCTCATCGCGTCGACCGGGGTGATCGGCAAGCAGTATCCGATGCCGAGGGTCCGGCAGCGCCTGGCCGAGCTTCGGTGGCCCTTTCCGCCTGCCGATTTCGACCGGGTCGCGCGGGCCATCATGACCACCGACACCACGCCCAAGGTGGTGCGGGTCAGCTGCGGGGCGGCGAGCATCGTCGGCGTCGCGAAGGGCGTCGGCATGATCGAACCGAACATGGCGACCCTGTTGACGTTCTTCTGCACGGACGCCCGCATCGAGCCGGCCGACCTGGACCGGGTGTTCCGGTCGGTCATCGCTCGCACGTTCAACGCGGTCAGCATCGACACCGACACCTCCACCAGCGACACCGCTGCCATCTTCGCCAACGGCGTGGCCGGGCCGGTCGATCTGGACGAGTTCGAGCAGGCGTTGTACTCCGTCGCACTGGACCTGGTGCGGATGGTCGCCCGCGACGGTGAGGGTGCCAGCAAGCTCATCGAGGTCCGGGTCGGCGGTGCCCGCGACGGCGAGCAGGCCAAGCGGGTGGGCAAGGCCATCGTCAACTCGCCGCTGGTCAAGACGGCCGTGCACGGCGCGGACCCGAACTGGGGCCGGGTGGCCATGGCGATCGGCAAGTGCGAGGACGACGAGGACATCGACCAGGAACGGGTACGGATCGGTTTCGGCGGTATCGAGGTCTATCCGGCGCAGGCCACTGAGGAGACCCTGGTTCGGCTGCGGCGCCACCTCGAAGGCGACGACGTCGTGATCGAGGTCGACCTGGGGATCGGCGACGGCGCTTTCACCGTGTACGGGTGCGACCTCACTGACGGATACATCCGGATCAACGCTGACTACACCACCTGAGCGACGACGCATCCGGGCGGTACCCCACGAGGTACCGCCCGGATGGTCGTGGCCGAACCGCGCGGGTCAGCGGGACGCCAGCAGGAACACCCCGACCAGCGCCAGGACGACACCTGCCCACTGCACCCGGGTGGCGCGTTCGCGCAACACGACCCGCGCGAGCAGGAGCGTGCTGACCGGGTAGAGCGATGCCAGCAGGCCCACCACGGACAGGTAGCCCTCACGGACCGCCAGCAGATACAACACGCTCGACAGCATGTCCAGACCACCGGAGAGCAGGGCCAGCAGCACCGTGTTCCGGCGAGCTCTGATCGGCCAACGACCGATCGGCCAGGCGAGCACGAGCAGTGTCAACGAGGCGCATCTGGCGGCCACCAGTGGCCACAGCCCCGACCCGTCCCCGGTACGGGACAGCAGCACGAAGAACAGGCCGAAGCCGGCACCGGCCGCCAACGCACCGGCCACGGTCCGCAGGTGCGATTGTCGACCCGGCCGGTCGCCGCCCGAGGTGACCGAGACGCAGGGGATGGCGATCAGTCCGCAGGCCAGTCCGGCCGCCCCGATCACCGACACGGTGTCCCCGCCGGCCAGGCCGACGAGGACGGGCAGGATCGCGGCCATGGCGGCGGTGGTCGGAGCGACCACGCTCATCACTCCGTGGGCGAGGGCGTGGTAGAGCAGCATGGCGCCGACGCTGCCGGCCAACCCGGCCAGTGCCCCCCAGCCGGCGTCGGCAGCCCGGAGGTCTCCGCCGCCAACGGTCCCGACGAACACCACGGCGGTCGCCAGCCCTGCCATGTTCGACCAGAGCACGACGGTCACCGCCGCGGCGCGCTTGGTGGCGAAGCCACCGACGAAGTCGGCGGCTCCCAGAACCGTTGCCGAAGCCAGCGACATCAGAATGCTGAACATGTTCCGCCTTGGGTTGTCGGTGGCCGGATCAGTGAGATGTCAGATAGCCCCCCATTGACGTGAAGTAGGCGCGCGCCGGCAGCTCCGTGCCATCGTCCGTGCGCACCTGGAGGATTCTCAACCCCTGCTCACGTCCGGTGTGGGCATCCGGTCCGCACACCACGACCACGCCGTTTCCCTCGGGGCAGAAGATCCGGCCCGGCGTCCCTCCGTAGCGCTTGGACGACACAGCCGCTGCGGTAACTCGAAGCCGGACACCGTTGTGGTAGGCAAAAGCGTTCGGGTAGGGGTCGCTCTGCGCCCGGATCAGATTGGCCAACCGGTCGGCCGGCCACGTCCAGTGGATTCGGCTGTCCTCCACCGATCGCTTGTGGAAGAACGTCGCCTGGGCCGGGTCCTGGCTGATCCACTGCCCGGTGCCGCTCTCGATGAGGTCCAGCGCCGACAGGGTGATCTCCGGGAAAATCTCGATGGTGCGCTCGAACAGGTTCGTCACCGTGTCCTTGTCGCTCACCTCGACCCGGCGCTGCAACACGATCTCGCCGAGGTCGAAATCATCGTTCATGAAGTGCACGGTGACCCCGACCTCGCGTTCACCGTTGATCATCGCCCAGTTCAGTGGGGCGAAGCCGCCGTAACGAGGCAGCAGGGCGTCGTGGACGTTGATCGCCCCGTGCCGCGCCAGGCCGTACACGGCCGGCGACAGCCAGGTCCGCCAGTCCGACGACACGATGATGTCCGGGGCCAGCTCCCGCAGCCGTGCGGCGACCTCGTCGTCATTGGCGTACTGACGGACCATGATCGGCAGGTCGTGCTTCTCGGCCAGGTCGACCACCGAGTCGTTCCAGATGGTTTCGTACTCGTGCCCGCTGTCGGGATGGGTGATGACCTGCACCACCTCATGGCGGGAGTCCATCAGCGCCTGCAGCACTCGATGCCCCCACGTCTGGTAGCCCATGAACACTACTCGCACGGGTGTCGCTCCTCTCTGCTTCTCAGGCCCGGTGACCGGCGGTCAGCGGCAGTGACCACACGTAGGCGAAGCCGGCACCCGCCTGGTGATCGAACTGGTCGCCGGCTTCGTAGGTGGCCATCGCCCGGCTGTAGCGGGAGTTCGGTGAGGACCGGCTGACCACCGTGCAGTTCCCCTTGAACATGTCCACGGCGATCTCGCCGGTCACTGCCTGCTGAAGGGTCGCCACGAATCCGTCGAGTGCCCGACGCAGGTCGCTGAACCAGTACCCGTAGTAGACGAGTTCGGCGTATCGCAGGGCGATGGACTGCTTGTGGTGCAGTGTTTCGCGGTCCAGCACCAGCGACTCCAACTCCGCGTGCGCGGCCATCAGCACCGTTGCCGCCGGCGCCTCGTAGATGCCCCGGGTCTTGAAACCGACGATCCGGCTCTCGGTGATGTCGATCCGACCGATGCCATGCGGCGCCGCGAGCGCGTTGAGGCGGCCGACCAGAGTGCTCAGACCCAGCGGCTCACCGTCGAGGCTCACCGGAACACCCCCGGCGAAGCCGATCCGTACCCGGGTCGGCTCGTCCGGGGCCTGGCGAGGATCACCGGTCAGCTGCCACGCGTCGGCCGGCGGCGGCTGGGCGACGTCGTCGAGGTCGCCACACTCGATACTGGTCCCCCAGACGTTCGTGTCGATGCTGTAGGGCTTTTCCTTGCCGACAGGCACCGGGATGCCGTGCTTGTCGGCGTACGCCAGCTCGTCCTCGCGGGTCTTCAACTCCCAGTCGATCACCGGTGCCAGCACCGTCAGCGACGGGTCGAGCGCCGCCACACTGGTGAAGAAGCGGACCTGGTCATTGCCCTTGCCCGTGGCACCGTGCGCTACCGCGTCCGCGCCGACGGCGTGCGCGATCTCGACCATCCGCTGTGCGATCAGGGGTCGGGACAGCGGCGCGGCCAGCAGGTACTTGTTCTCGTACCGGGCGTGTGCCTGGAGGGCGGGCAACGCGAAGTCGGTCAGGAACCGGTCGGTCAGTGGCTCCGCCCGCACCTCGGACGCGCCGGTCCGCAGGGCGCGCTCGCGCACGTCCGGTACGGATTCGAGCTGCCCGATGTCGGCGCAGAAGGCGATCACCTCGGCGTCGTACCGGTCGCGCAGCCAGTGCAGCGCCACCGATGTGTCCAGGCCACCGGAGTAGGCGAGAACGATCTTCATGACTGCTCCTGTCCAGGGTGGTCGTGCGCGAGTTCGTCGAGGACAGCGGCGAGTGTCTTGTCGATCGGGGCGCCGCCCGCCACGTCGTCGGCACCGCGCAGCGTGCCGGCGCGGGCCGCGGCCAGGCCGTCGCGACGGGTACGGCTCCAGCCACGGTGTGCGGTGGAACTGGTGCGCAGCTCCGCAGCGACGTCCATAACGCTGGCGGTGGAGGTGCCACCACCACTGGTGTAGCCGTTCACGGCGTTCAGTGGCGCGAGCAGCTCACCGAGCACGTCCACGGCGACCGGATGGCCCTCGTCGGCCAGCATCGACGACACCAGCTCGAGGTCGCGCAGCGTCGCCTGCCGGCTGATCAGCTGACCGACCACCTTGCCGACGATGTGATGCGACTGGCGGAACGACACCCCGGCCGCCGACACGAGATAGTTGGCCAGCTCGGTGGCGGTCGAGAAGTTGTCCCAGCACAGCTCCTCGCCGCGCTGCGGGTCGAAGCGAAGAGTACGGGTCTGGCTCTCCACCACGCGCAGGGTGGACAGGTACGAGTCGATGCTCTGCCACAGGAACGGCTTGTCCTCCTGGAGGTCGCAGCTGTACCCGAGCGTGACGCCCTTGACCGCTGTCAGCAGTTGCACCAGCACTCCGGTGGCCCGGCCGGACCGTCCGCGTACCAGCTCGGCGACCACCGGGTTCTTCTTCTGCGGCATGATGGAACTGCCCGTGGTGAAGGCGTCCCCCACCTCGCAGAGCCGGTACTCGTGACCGCTCCACATGACGATCTCTTCCGCCATGCGTGACAGGTTGTTGCTGCCGAGGGCGAAGGCCGCAGCCGCTTCGATCATGTGGTCGCGGGCGCTGGTGGCGTCCAGGGCGTGGCTGAGCACCCGGTCGAAGCCCAGGAGCTGTGCGGTCGCCTCACGGTCGAGCGGGAAGGAGGTGCCGGCGAGCGCGCAGGCTCCGAGCGGTGACTCGTTGACCCGACCGAAGGCGTCCCGCAGACGGCGCACATCACGCAGCAGCGCGCTGGCGTGTGCCGTCCGCCAGAAGGCGACGCTGATCGGCTGGGCGGCCTGGCTGTGGGTGTACCCCGGCAGCACCGTGCGGAAATCCTGATCGGTGAGCTGCGTCAGCCGGTCGATCAGGTCGAGGTTGGCGTCGACCGCCTCGAGGAGGACGTCGCGGAGGTACATCCGGGCATCGGTGGACACCTGATCGTTGCGGGACCGGGCCGTGTGCATCCGGCCACCGACGTCCAGCCCCAGCTCCTCGATGACCATCTGCTCGACGTTGAGGTGGACGTCCTCGTACTCGGCTCGCAGAGTGAGCGCGCCGTCTCGATGTTGCTGGTCCAGCTTGACCAACGTCGCGACGATGGATCGCGCCGCGTCCTGCGGGACGATGCCCTGACGAGCCAGCAGCAGTACGTGCGCGATGTTCTGCCACAGGTCGTGTGGGATCAGCCGGACGTCGATGTCAACGGTGAGCGTGTAGTCGAGTACCTCGGGTGTGATGTCTTCCTCGAAGCGACCGCCCCAGAGCTTCTGGGTCATCGGACACGCCTTTCCGGGCCCGTCGGGACCTCATGTCGCAACGCCATGGCTTTTGTTTTGGCGCAGGCGTCATCCATTCTGCGGCCAATTGAGCGCAGAATTGTCGAGCAATTGTTTTCTTTTGAGGCGGTGCAGCCCGGCTCACTGGCCAGTGCGGATTAGGGCAGCGATTACCACAGGTCGACGACAAAGGCGGCCGGGAAATGCTGCGAATTTCGGGAGGAGGTCGCGTCGGATGCTCGTGGCGTTATGGCGACCGCCTGTTTCTGTTTGTCACAACCCCGACATCTGGCGGGCCGACCCTCCATGCAGTCGACCAACATCCCGGGACCGAGTGGGGACCGGTGCAGGCAATGGCGTCGACGAAAGCAGCGCCTCCGTCGAGCTGATCACTCTTTGTCTGATTTCAAACACCCCGCGTGTTGTTCACGTCTCTGACCTGCCGATATGCCCGAGCCCCAGCCCGCACTGACCGTCCACGTGCGACCACACTATGTCAGGGGGCGTTGAGGCGGGTGCCCCTTCTCGCCATCTGGGAGCGATTCTCGATGTGGTGGAGACAACACCCTCGACGGTGAGTAGAAATTGACCGAAACATGCGCCGATCGCCAGCAGGTCCGGCTTTGATCGAACAACGAAGTTCCGAAATTGTGGCTATTGACATTGAGCGCGATGATGCACAAAATGAGGGTTATCTGAGCAAGGTCGGCGCAGCAATGGCCCGCCATTGCCACCAGCCGCGCTCCTGTCGTACTGTGCTTGACGATCCCGCCGCTCTTCGCCGTACGCCGGCGTGTCTTGAGCTGCCCGGCCGGTCTTGCGGCACCGATACGCCGGGAGCGACACCAACCAGTCGGAAGAGCGGAAGCGAATGTCAGCGGAATTGAGCACGCAGACCTATTTCAGCCTCGACGTCTCCGAGGGCGTGGCCGTGGTGGAGTTCTCCGAGGGCCACCGGCACAACATGTGGTCGATGCCCCGGATGCGGGCGCTGACCGAGACGGTTCGCGAGCTCGACGCCCCGGACGTCCGTGCGGTCGTGCTGTTCAGCGGCGTCGACAGGTCCTTCGGCGTGGGGGGCGACTTCCACGAGACGTCGACGTTCCGAGGCGGCGACGAGGTCGATGAGTGGATCGATCACATCACTGACCTGTACGTCGCCTGTCTACAGCTCAACCGCCCACTGGTGGTGGCGATCGACGGCTTCGCGATCGGTATCGGGCTACAGATCGCGCTCACCGCGGACTACCGGGTGGGCAGCGACCGGTGCGTGCTGAAGATGCCGGAGTTCCAGGTGGGCATCGCCTGCACCTTCGGTGGATACATGCTCGAGCGGTCCGTGGGCCGCAGCGTCATGCAGCAGATGCTGATGTCCAGCGCGGGCTGGTCGGCCGAGCGGAGCCTGCAGGACAAGTTGCTCCACGACGTGGTCCCGGTGGATCGGCTGTTGTCCGTCGCCGTGCAGCGGGCCCGGTCCTTCGCGGCCTACCCGACGGCCGGTTTCCGGAGCACCAAACCGTACCTCAACAGGGGGTTCGTCGACGGGCTCGAACAGCTTCGAGTCATCGGCAAGCAGGCGCACCGCGCGGCATTCGCCGCCGGTGAGGCGCAGCGCAACATGCGACAGGTCATCGACAGCAGTCGGTGACGTCGCAGACCATCGACGCGGAAGGAACACCATCATGGCGGCCAGCAGGTGGGCGGCGGTCGGAAACTGCGATCTGACCCCTCTGGAACGGATAAGACCCGCTGTCCACGTCGGTGACCTGAGAGTTCACACCAGCGGGTTCGCGGTTGACAGCCCACGCGCCACGCCGTTGGAGATCGATGTGCGGACGATGTCGGTCCGGACCGCGAACGGCGGTGCCACACCCGCCCCGACCGAGCCCGACAGGGCGCGGATCTTCGTCGACGAGGACCGCGTCGTCGTGCGGACCACAGCACTGAACGAGGATGCCATCTACCTGGCGGTCAACCGGTCTCAGGGCAAGCTCGCCTACTTCACCGACCTGTTCCTGGCCCCGCTGATCCTGCCCGCGCTCGGTCTGCCCGTCGAGGTCCGCCCGGAGGGACCTCAGCCGCTCAGCGACGAGACCGCACTGCTGCACGTCAGCCGGATACCGTTCGGCGCGGTGCAGGAAGGCAGGCGGCTGCGCGACGGATGGACCCTACACACCACAGTGGCCGACGATCCCCTGCGGCATCTGCTTCGTCCCGGGCGTACCGACGCGCTGCAAGCCGGAGAGGATCAGGTCAGTGCCCTGCAGGAGCAGATTCGGTCGATAGCCCGAAACCGACCGCTCGACCGGTTCGCGACCCTCCTGTCCGGCGGCATCGACTCCGGCACTGTCACAGTGCTCGCCGCCTCGGAGGGGCTCGCCTTGACGCCGTACAGCGCCGGCACTCCCTGGGGTGACGAGTTCGACGACGCCGCGGAGCTGGGCGATCACCTGGGTCTCTCCGTGCGCCGGGTCGAGCTGTCCGAGGAACGCATCCTGGCTGCTGTCCCGCAGGCCATCCGAGGGCTGGGTGTCACGGAGCCCGAGGTGGTGGAGGTCGCGCTGACCGCGACGGCGCTCTACGACGGGACCGAGATCCCGCGCGACGAGGTGCTGCTGACCGGATATGGGAGCGACCTCATCAACGCCGGCATCTACCGTCCGTTCAGCATCCCGGAGGAGCTGATCGATCAGACGATCGCGGCCATCCACCAGACCCGGTTCACCAACGAGTTGTCCAGCCGGCTGCCGTTGGCGTACGGCCGGGAAGTCCACCACCCGTTCTGGGCGTGGCCGGTGATCCAGGTCGCCCTGGACACGGCGCCGGACTGCAAGGTGCGCGACGGGAGGGAGAAGTTCCACCTTCGCCAGGCCATGAGCCGACGGGTGTCGCACGACATCGCCTGGCGTCGCAAGATCGCCGTTCATCACGGCGGCGGTCTTCAGCGAGGGGTCGTGAAGCGACTCGAGGCGGATGCCCCCGGCGTCGACCGTTCCGCGATCTACCTTGCCTGTTTCCGCGCACTGGTGAACCTGGCGCAGGAAGGCTCGATCGACGACTGGGACCCACTTCAGGTGTACGAGCGCGGCATCGCCGACGCCCGGCGCTGACCACCCCGAAGCCCGCTCACCGCGGCCGCGTCACCCATCCCAACGCCACACCTCAGGAGATGACCTTGAGCCTCACCCCGTCAGGTCTCGGGCTGGTACTCGACCCCGCCCCCACGAACAATCTGGCGAGCGCCTGCCGCAGTGCCGCGACCCGGACCGGCGCGGCCCTCGTACGAGGGCTCGATCTCGACGAACCAGCCTTTCAACGCCTGGTGCACGAGCTCGGCGACACCGTCGAGCACAAGTTCGGCGAGGGCCGCGCCGACCTGCTCAAGTTGAACGCCTCAGCAGACGAGGGGAAAGTGGTCACCGGGCGCGGCCCACTCCCGCTGCACACCGACGGCATCCTGGTAGGAGAGCAGACGGATCTGATCGTCCTCTACGCCAGCGAGTTCCGCGACGAGCCGGGATCCGGCGAGACGACGGTCTGTGACCAGTTGGCGGCGTGGGCCGAGATGCCGGACGACCTGCGGCAGACGATCGAGACCGTAGGGCTGGAGTATCTGGTCGAGGACCGGGGTTACTTCCCGACGGTCCCCGACGACTGGTACGAGATCCCCACCGTCCGCGACTACGGTCGGGTTCGGTCGCTGAACCTGACGTTGCCGTTCCCCGTCGGCGCCAACCATGGCTGGCAGGTACGGGTCAAAGGCGGCGACCAGACCACCACCGACACCTTCTTCACCCAGCTCAGTGACTTCCTGCACCGCCCCCGATTCCTTTACCAGCACCGCTGGCAGGTGGGCGACCTTCTCGTGATCGACAACCAGCGCACCCTGCACGGACGCACCGCGATCGGTGCCGACGGGGTGCGGCTGCTTCTGCGCGGACAGGTCACTCTGAACACGGCACGCCGGGATGATCTGCATGCTGCATGAGGCGTTCCAGGAGGTGGTTCGGACCCACCCGGACGGGGTGGCCGTGCAGGCAGTCGACGGCGAGGAGCTCACGTACGCCCAGCTGAGTGACCTCGTCGACCGGGCGTCCGTCGGCCTGCTCGGCGTCGGGGTGCAGCCCGGTCACCACGTCGCCACCCGTCTGCACAACGGCCCCGCGTACGTCGCGACCATTCTCGCCCTGGCTCGGCTCGGCGCGGTGCACCTACCGATCAGTGTGCAGTCGGACCGGGATCGGCTCCGCTGGTCGCTGGCCCAGGTCCCGGTCCGATTCCTGATCCACGAGCAGCATGACGACCTGTTCGAGACCCCGGTCGACACCCTCGCCGTCAACACGCTCCTCGCCGAGCCCGCCCCGCGCGCCGTCGAGGCGCTGCCGGTCGAGTCTCGGGCCGGCGTCTTCCGGTTGCTGGAGACCACCGGATCCACCGGGGTCCCCAAGCTCGTCGCCTGGCGTCAGGAAGATCTACTGGCCGACCGGAGGCACTGGCTGTCCTATCTCAAGGTGACCGCTGAAGACGTCTTCCTGACCATGCATCCGTTGGATGTGGCCCATGGTGTCGATGTGCACATGTTTCCGGCGCTCCTGGCCGGCGCCCGGCTCGTGTTCTCCGACCCTGCCGCGCCGCCGGACCGGCTGCTGCGTGCTCTCGCCGAATCGGGCACGACGATCTTCAGCGCCCTGCCACGCCACTATCAGCTGCTTGCCGACAGCAGCTCCACAGCTCTGCCGTCGCTGCGGCTTCCGCTCTGCGGCGGGGCCTATCTCAGCCCGGAGGTGATCACGCAGGCACGCCGACACCTCGGGATCCGGATCCGTCGCATCTACGGGTCGACCGAGTTCGGCATCGTCCTGGGCAACATGGACGACGTCGCGCAGGAGTCCCGAGGCATGTATCCCCTACCAGGGGTCGAGGTGGCGCTGGAACCGCTCTCGGCGCAGACGCCAGCGCTCGGTGAGATCCTGGCCCGTTCGCCGCACACCAGCATCGGATACGAGGGCAACCCGGTCGAGACGGCACGTGCCTTCCGGGGCGGCTGGTACCGGACCGGCGACGTGGGCGAGCGGACGGAATCCGGCGAGTACCGCGTGCTGGGCCGGGTCGCCGACGTCCTGGCCACCACGTCGGGACGACTGGTCTTCGCACCTCAGCTCGAAGGCGCGTTGGAGGCCGACGCGGCGGTGCGGGAGGCGGCGGTCGTGCCGTCGACGGCGGCGGATGACGGGGCGGCTCCGCTGGTGGTGGTGACGCCGGCAGACGGAGCCCCGGCGCCGGACGTCGCCACCGCGGCGCGCCGCCTCCTGCGCGAGCACGGTGTGGCTGACCGGGTACGGGTGGTCGACGAGCTTCCGCACACCCCGGTCGGAAAGCTCGACAAACCAACAATCCTGCGACGGTGGGGCTGAGCAGTTCCTGGACACTCCACCGCCGACGGGGTCGGGCTCGACTACTGCTGCTTGTCGGGCGTGGCCGGGCGGGCGCGGACGTGCAACCGCTCCCCCTGCGGGCCGAAGAGACTGAGGGCTTCGGCGGTGCCGGGGCCGGGGTTGAAGAACAGGTGCGGGACGCGGGTGTCGAACTCGGCCACCTCCCCCGGGGTCAGCGTCAGATCACGATCACCGAGCAGCAGGCGTAGCCGGCCGGAGAGCACGTAGAGCCACTCGTACCCCTCGTGGGCCTGCGGGATTCGGCCCCCGGCGGACGGGTCGGGCGGGAAGATCTGCTTGAACGCCTGGACGCCGCCCGGCCGGCGGGTCAGCGGCAGGTACGTCACGCCGTGGATGACGATCGGTTTGGGGCGTACCCGGGGGTCGCCGGTGGCGGGGGCGTCGACCAGTTCGTCCAGCGCCACCTGGTAGGCCCTCGCCAGCGGAAGCAGTAACTCCAGGGTGGGGCGGCGGCTCCCGGACTCCAGCCGGGACAGGGTGCTCACCGAGATGCCGGTCAGCTCGGCGAGCTGGGTCAGCGTGATCCCACGTTGGTGACGCAGGGCACGCAGACGGGGGCCGACGGCCGCCAGCGCGGCGTTGTCCTCGTTTGCCATAACGGCAAGGATAGTTGCCACTTTGCCGACGGCGACGGATGGTGGGCGCAGCCGACAGAGCAAGAGGGAGATACCGGTGGACGAGACATACGACGTGGTGGTGGTGGGCGGCGGCGCCGCAGGGCTCAGCGGAGCCCTGGCGCTGAGCCGGGCCCGACGGTCGGTACTGGTGATCGACTCTGGTGAGCCGCGCAACGCGCCGGCCGACCGGGTGCACAACTACCTGGGCCGGGAGGGGACGCCGCCGGGCGAGCTGCTCGCCATCGGACGGGCCGAGGTGTCCGGGTACGGCGGACAGTTCCGCACCGGACGGGTGCAGGCCGCGACCCGGGACGACGACGGGTTCCGGCTCAGCCTGGACGGCGGGGATTCGGTACGGGCCCGCCGGCTGCTGGTGACCACCGGTCTGACCGACGAACTGCCCGACGTGCCCGGCCTCGCCCAGCGGTGGGGTCGCGACGTGCTGCACTGCCCGTACTGCCACGGCTGGGAGGTTCGGGACCGCCGGATCGGCGTCCTGGCGACCAGCCCGCTGAGCGTGCACCAGGCCGAGATGTGGCGACAGTGGAGCCCCAGCGTGCTGCTCTTCCTGCACGACGCGCCGGCGCCGGACGCGGAGACCGCCGAGCGGCTCGCCGCCCGCAGCATCGCGGTGGTGCCCGGCCCGGTCGCCGCCGTGGAGGTGACCGACGACGCGCTGACCGGTGTACGGCTCGCCGACGGCCGGGTGGTGGCGCTCGACGCGATCGTGGTGGCGACGCGGCTGACTCCCCGCTCCGATGTGCTGGTGGGGTTGGGTCTGGCCCCGGAGGAGGTGACGATGGGCGAGCACGTCATCGGCGCCCAGATCCCGACCGATGCCACCGGCGCGACGACTGTCCCGGGCGTCTGGGTGGCGGGCAACGTGGCCGACATCCGCGGTCAGGTGATCACGTCCGCCGGGGCCGGCCTGACCGCGGCGGCGGCGATCAACGCCGATCTCATCGCCGAGGAGACCCGCGACGCGGTGGCCGCGTACCGGCAGTTGGTGGCCACGACGTTCGAGGAACCGGCGTGGGAGGAGCGCTACCAGTCCCGCCCCTCGGTCTGGAGTGGCCGGCCGAACCCGCAACTGGTCGCCGAGGTCACCGACCTGGCCCCGGGGCGCGCCCTGGACGTGGGCAGCGGCGAGGGTGCCGACGCGGTGTGGTTGGCCGGGCGCGGCTGGCAGGTGACGGCGGTGGACATCTCCACCACGGCGTTGAGCCGGGCCGCCGCGCACGCCGAGACCGCGGGCGTGCGCGACCGGATCGAGTTCACCCACGCCGACCTACGGGACAAGCCGCCCACCGAGGAGGCGTACGACCTGGTGTCCGCGCAGTTCATGCACCTGCCGCCGCAAGAGCGGCGGGAGTTGTTCGGCCGGCTGGCCGCCGCGGTGGCACCCGGCGGGGTCCTGCTGATCGTCGGGCACCACCCCTCGGATCTGTGGGGGTCGGCGCACCGGATGCACATGCCGGACATGATGTACACCGCGCAGGACGTGGCCGCCGATCTGGAACCGGCCCACTGGGAGGTACTGGCGGCCGAGGAACGCTCCCGCCTCGCCACCAACCAGAACGGTGAGGACATCACCCATCACGACGCGGTCCTGGTCGCCCGCCGACGCTGACCTCGCGCGCGCGTCGCCGTGCGGTCACCACGTCGACCTGCGTCGATCATGGAGTGATGCGGGATGACAAAGGGTGGTGGAGCACCACCTTTCCGGCAGCATGAGTCCATGGTCGGCGCGGGAACGGAGCAACGCGCGACGGCAACGTGAGAGGTGGTGGGGCAGGACTTCGCATGAGGTCGGGTCAGCGGTAGCGTTGCGCCACACTGACGGCCCGTGGGGCAGGCGATCGCCGACCCTGACGCCCCGATCGTACGGAGGA
Organism: Micromonospora sp. DT15; assembly: GCF_049841475.1. Lineage (NCBI taxonomy): Bacteria > Bacillati > Actinomycetota > Actinomycetes > Micromonosporales > Micromonosporaceae > Micromonospora > Micromonospora sp. DT15. Next base: position 46,430 of record NZ_JBNCKJ010000019.1, on the reverse strand, counting down.
TGGTGCATGTCCATCGGCGCTGAGCCGCACGCAGCACGCGACGATGCGGCCTCCCGGCCGAGCTTCGAGCTCGCCCTTCGCGGATACGACAAACGCCAGGTGGACCGGCACCTGGAGCAGCTCGACGGCCAGATCGCGATGCTGAGCGGAGAGCACGGGCGCTCCGCCGTCCGCGTCCGTGAACTGACCGCCGAGGTGCAGCGACTGCGCGCCGAACTGGCCGAGCTTCAGGAGCAACCTGTGCAGGTGGACCGCGCCTCGTTCCACGATCTGGGCCCGATGGTCGGCGAAATCATGGCGCTCGCCGAGAAGCAGGCCGGCATCATCACCGAGTCGGCCACCGACCGGGCCAACGAGCTGCGCAGCGAGTCCGAGCGGATCCTCGCCGACACCCGTGAGCGGGCCGCGCAGGCACGTCAGGACCTGTCGGAGGAGTTGGCCACGCGGCGGGCCGAGCAGGAGCAGGCGCACGAGGAGCGGCGCGCCCACGCCGAGGCCGAGTTGACAGCGATCCGCGAGCACGCCGAGCAGTTGCGGGCCGACGGTGAGGCCGCGCACGAGCGCGCCCAGCACGAGGCCAAGCGGATCACTGAGCAGAGCGCGCAGCAGCTCAACCAGACCAGGGTCGCCGCCGACGCGCTGATGAAGTCGGCCCGTACCCAGATCCAGCAGGAACTCCAGTCGGCCCGCTCCAAGCATCAGCAGGAGATGGCCCAGTGGCAGGCCAGCGTGGAGCGAGAGGTCAACGAACGGCGTACCGCCGCCGAGCAGGACATCGCCGAACAGCAGGCCGCCGCCGAGCAGGAGCTGGCCGAGCAGCGCAGCGCGACCGAGCAGCAGATAGCCGCGCTGCTCGCCGAGGCGCAGCAGCACGTGACCGAGCTGCGCAACCGCGCCGACGAGCAGGCCGCCAGCCATCAGCAGCAGCTCGCCGCCCTGCAGAAGGAGCTTGAGGAGCGCCGGCAGGAGGCCGCCGACCTGAACGCGGAGCTGGACACCGGCCGTCAGCAGCTTGCCGAGATCCGCCAGGAGGGCGAGACGCTGGAGAACGAGCTGTCCCGGATGCAGCAGCGACTCAGTGAGGTCCGTCGGGACCTGACCGCCGAGAGCGCCCGGTTGGACGAGGCCCGGCGGGCTGGCGACTCCGCCGAGCGGCACGCCAAGGAGGTCCGCGCCCGCGTACAGCGGGAGGCGAAGCGGGTGGCCGACCTCGCCGCCGCCGCGGTCATGGCCGCGGCAGCCGGCGGTACGGAGACCGCTGAGTACCCGATGGTGGGTTCCCGCTCCAGCGCCGACCGACCCGCCCCGGAGCGCGTCGAGCGGCTCACCGTCGACCGCGTCGACCGGTACTCCGCGGAGCGCCCGACAGTGGACGATGCGGACACCGATCGCGCCACTGCCGACCGTGCCCCGCTCAACGCCGCACCTGCCGATCGGGGCTCGGCCGAGAACGGCTACGCCGACCTGAACCCGGTGGACCAGGCCAGTGGCGACCAGGCCCCGGCCGAGCACGCGAACGGCGACCGGGCACCGGTGGAGCAGGCAGACGACGCGCATGCTGGCGCTGCGGCGGTTGCGGAGGAGTCGACGACGTCCGACCGTACGGCGGCCCGGGAGGTCAGCGCCGACGACGCCGACCGGACCTTCCCTCGGCACATCGGCACTGACGCACCGACGCCCGTGCCGTTCCTGGCCTTCGGGCAGCCGGTCAGCGAGAACGGCGCCGCCCGGCACTGACCTCAGCAGCGCTTGTACCCGGGCCCGGAGCGGATCCGCACGGGCCCGGGCCGAGCGTCCGGCCGATCAGCCACTCACGAGGGAGACGGGGCGGACCGAGCGAGGTACCTCCGCAGCTCGGCGACCCCCTCGTCGGTGAGAGTCGGGGGGTACGCCGACGAAGCTCATGGACGATGGCTGACCAGCGGTGATCAAGTGATGAAAAGTAGGTCGTAGGAGGTTCGGAGACCTACTTTTCATCACTTGATCAAGGAACGGGTGATGGCTCGGGCGGATTCTGCGAGGAACCGGGTCGCCTCGCAGGTCGGAGCTGGCAGGCTGGGGCTGGCCGCCGCGCACCAGCGGTGGCCGCCGGCTTGGCCGGTGACCGAGAGGAGCGCCCGGTGACCGACCAACCGGAGGAGTTCGACCTGCTCGTCGTCGGTGGCGGCAAGGCCGGCAAGACGTTGAGCATGGACGTGGCCCGATCCGGTCAGCGGGTCGCCATGGTGGAACGCGGCATGATCGGCGGCAGCTGTATCAACGTCGCGTGCATCCCGACGAAGGCGCTGGTGACCAGCGCGCGGGCCGCCCGCCAGCTGCGGGACGCGTCGGCGCTCGGCCTGACTGTGGAGGGCGGCCGGGTCGACATCGACCTGTTGCGCGAACACAAGCGGGACGTGGTGGAGGGGATGGTCGCCGCCAACCGGCAGCAGTTCCTCGACTCCGGTCTGCACCTGGTGATCGGCGAGGCCCGGTTCGTCGGCCCACGAACCGTACGGGTGGCACTCGCCGACGGCGGCGAGCGACTGCTGCGCGGCAGCGACGTGGTGATCAACACGGGCACCCGCCCCCATCTGCCGTCGGTGCCCGGGATGGCTGAGGCCGGGGTGCTCACCAGCGACGAGTTGCTGCGCCTGGACCGACTGCCGGCCCGGCTGGTGGTGCTCGGCGGCGGCACCGTCGGGGTGGAGTTCGCGCAGATGTTCGCGTTGTTCGGCAGCGCGGTGACAGTGGTCGAGGGTGGTCCACGGCTGCTCACCCGCGAGGACCCCGACGTCAGCGACGCGGTGATGCGCGTCTTCCTCGATGACGGCATCGACGTGCGGGTGGGTGTGGCTGTCGCGCGCGTCGACCGGGAGGCCGACGGCTCGCTCCGGGTAACGCTGGACGACGGCAGCGTGGTGACCGGGGACGACGTGCTGGTGGCGGCCGGGCGGGAACCGGTCACCGACGGGCTCGGCCTGGACGTGGCCGGCGTACGGCTCAGCGAGCGGGGCTTCGTGGACGTCGACGAGCACCTGCGTACCAGCGCCGAGCGCACCTGGGCGGCCGGGGACGTCGCCGGGAGCCCGCAGTTCACCCACGCCTCGTTGGACGACTACCGGATCATCCGGACGAACCTCGCGGGAGGCCGACGCAGCACCGCCGACCGGCTGATCCCGTACACCGTCTTCACCACCCCGGAGCTGGCGCGGGTCGGCCTGACCGAGACCGAGGCGCGCCGCGCCGGGTACGACATCCAGGTCGCCCACCTGCCGGTCGCCGCCATCCCCCGGGCACGCACCCTGCGACAGACCCAGGGCATGTGGAAGGCGGTCATCGACACCAGCAGCGACCGGATCCTCGGTGCGTCGTTACTCGGTGCCGAGGCCGGTGAGGTGATCACCTCGCTGCAGCTGGCCATGCTCGCCGGAATGCCGTGGACCTCCCTGCGGGACGCGGTCATCACCCACCCGACCATGACCGAGGGTCTCAACCTGCTCTTCGCCTCGCTGGTGTCCAGCCCGGTCCGCTGAGCGCCGCGGGGCCCGCCCAGGCGACCGCTACCCGGCGATCTCGTCGCGTACCCGTTGTTGGAAGGCGCGGGCCTGCGCCCCGGTGGGCGGGGGCCCGCCGTGGCGTGCGGCGACCGCCTGACGGATCACCTCGGCCCGGTCGTCGGCGTCGAGCAGCCGCTGGCCGGCGGCCACCTTCGCCAACCAGACGCCGTCGCGGTGGCGCACCAGTGAGCGGCAGGCGCCGAGTACGGCGTCCTCAGTGCCGGGCGCGGGTTGGTCGGCCGGCGGGGTGGGCAGGGCGAGCCACCAGGACAGCGCCTCGATGAGCAGCCGGCGCAGGTCGGCCGGGGCGAGGTCGGCGAAGGCCTCCCCCGCCGGTGGCCCGAGCAGTGGGAGTCCACTCTGGTGCAGGATGCTGCGATCGAGGCCGTACCAGAATCGGCCGTCGGTGACCGGGCGGTCGGCGGGGTCGAGGGTGCGGCGGAACGGCATGGCGGCCCCGGTGTTCAGTTCGACCTCGAAACCGGGGTCGGGGGTGCCTGAGGCGGCCACCGCGCGGTCGTAGACGACCAACTCCAGCCCGCGCGCGGGGCAGGGCAGCGCGTCGTGTCGCAGCCGGGCGACCAACGTCTGCTTGACGGTGCGGGTGAGCGGCCCGGCGCTGAGCAGCGCCACGTCGACGTCGCTGCGGCCGGGCTGGTACGCCCCGAGCCCCACCGAGCCGGCCGCGTACGCGCCGACCAGGTCGGCGCCGAGCACGTCCCGGGCGGTGCTGACGAGGTCGTCGAGGTAGCGCCGAAGATCGGAGTCCACGGGCCATGATGGCGCACGGGTCGGAGCCGGGCGGGATCACCCCGCGTAGAGCAGCAGCAGACCGGCGACGGTGTAGGCGACCATCAGTGCCAGCAGGGGTAGTTGGCCGGCCACCGCCCGGGCCCGGGGGAACAGGTACAGCGCGCGGTCGTGGGCGAGCAGCGTGCCGAGCAGGTGCCCGAGGATGATGACGGTGATCTGGACGCTCGCCACCCCGGAGGGCGTGATCAGCGCGGTCTGCGGCTCCCAGCCGGCGGTGCCGAGCCAGTTGGCGCCGGTGCCCAGGGGGTCGGAGAGCAAGGCGACGGTGCGCTGGCCCTCCAGGATCAGCAGCGAGTAGTAGTGCGCCACCACGTACCCCACGGCGATCGGAACGATGGAGTGGGCGATCTCGCCCGGCACCTGACGGGCGTCGGTCGCTTCGGCGCGACCGATCCGCGCCGCAGCGCCGGTCGCGGCGAGGTACGCCACCGCGACGGCGGCGATGACGAGGCTCAGACCGGCGCTGCCGGTGACCGCCGGGTGCAGGCCGTTCTCCTGGCTGAAGCGCAACCAGCCCGGCGCGTTGGAGAGGCTGTCGTACATGGTCGAGCCGAGCAGCACGATCACCACGGCGACCAGCCCGGGGCGGGGTCGCAGGCCGGCGATCCCGTCGAGCGGGTTACGCCAGACCAGTACGCCGTCGGCGGCCCGGCCGAGCGGGGCGAGGTGACCAATCAGGGTGCTGTACGCCTCGAACGGGTCGGCGTGGTCGAACCAGCCGGCGCCGAACAGCACGGCACCGGCCAGCAGGACCACCGCGTACCCGGTCAGCCAGGCGGTGATGACCGGCAGGGTGGCCCGGTCGGGGGCGACCAGTTCCAGCCAGACGAAGCCGAACAGGGTGGCGGCTGCCGGCCACCACCCGACGCTGTCGGGCAGCTCACGGAGCCCACGGTTGGGGTCGCGCCGCGTTGCCAGCGCCGCGAGCAGGTACACGGTGCGCAGCGGGTTGACCGCCCGCCAGATCGGGCCGAGCAGCAGCGACAGCGGGGCCAGCCCGACCCAGAGCAGCACGTAGAGCGCGCCGGCGGTCGGGTTGTCAGCGGTGTCGGGCCCGCCCAGCAGACCGAGGCAGAACCAGGCGGCGGCGAGCAGGCCGAGCCCGCGCAGCGCCCACCGGAACCCGGGCGCGTCGACGAGTCGGGCGAGCCGGTGCGGCACCGGGCGACCGCCGGTGGCGTCCCGGTCGAGCCGGGGTTCGCGCCAGAGCAGGCCCAGCGCCACGAAGGTGACGACGAGGGTCAGCGCGGCGGCGACGACGAGCTGCGGCAGGGTGATCGGTAGGTCCTGACGGCCACCGACGCCGTGTGCCAGCAGCGTGGGAGCGGCCGTCATGTCGTTCAGCGGACGACGAGCTGGAAGAGCACCAGCTCGGACTCGTGCGTCTCCACCTCGAACAGCCCGGTCTTGTCGGCGCGGAACTCCACCGAGCCGGGCGTGCCGGCCGGCAGCCGGGCGCCCAGGTCGTAGCCGTGCACGTGCAGCTCGTCGGCCACGTCGGAGGTGACGGTGATCCGGACCGACTGCCCCTTACTGACGGTGACCCGTCCGGTCGGCGGGTCGACCCGCTTCTTCGCGATCGTGACGGTGATCTGTTGGTCCACAGCGGCGGTGCTGGCGGCGGCGCTGGGCGTGCTGGCCGCCGTCGGGGTCGGCCCGGTGGAGGTGACGCTCGACGGGGCCACGGACGTGGGTGCCGCCGAGGGGGCGGCCACGGAGGGGTCGTCGTCCTGCCCGCAACCGGCGAGGAGCAGGGCGCCGAGGATGACGGCGGCGAGAGCGGCGGCGGTCCGGGCAGCGGGGGTACGGACGAACACGGGCGGACTCCGAACGACGCGAGGGGGACGGGTGTCGGGTTGATCGTCGGGGAGGAGAACTCTACGTCTTGTTCGGTGCCGGGGAAATGACCATGATTAACGAATGCGATCGAAGCTGGTCACTGTGCGTAAGGCCCTCAGCCGTGTCGTGGCGGCGCTGGCGGCGACCCTGGTGGTGTCGCTGCTGCTGCCGGTCGCCCCGGCGTCCGCGCACGGTCAGCTGGCGACCTCCACGCCTCTGAAGGGCACCGTCGTCCGCGAGCCGCTGGCCCGGTTGGCGTTGTACTTCACCGAGAAGCCGGCGTCCAACGCGCACTTCGCGATCAGCGGTCCGAACGGGTCGCGAGTGGACAACGGGTGGTCCTACGGTGAGCCGAAGCGACTGGACAAGCCGGTCACCGAGTACTTCATGGTCAATGGCGTGTTCGAGCCACGGCTCTACCACACCGGCTTCCCGGCCATGGTCACCGTCGCGCACTGGCCGGCGAAGGGCCGCTACACCGCGAGCTACCTCTCGGTCGCCTCGGACGGTGAGGCGGTGCGGGGCGAGGTGACCTTCGACTACCAGGGCCCGGGCACTGCGGCCCCGGCCGGCTGGTCGGCGCCCACGGCGGGGCCGGATCCGGCGCTGCTCGCCCAGGCCGAGGGCGAGGGCGCGGCCACCTCGGGGGGCACCGGCAGCCCGGTCGCTCCTACCGGCGCTGCGACGGGCGACCCGGTCGGCGCCGCGAAGGAGCAGGGGGACGGCGGGTTCCCGGCCTGGTTGGTCCCGGCCCTGATCGTCGTGGTGGTCTCCGCGATCGTGCTGGTGGCGGCCCGCCGTCGACCCGCCGTGCCGGGAACCACCACACGAAGCGGCCGGCCGGCCGCCTCGGCAGGCAAGGCCGCCACCCCGGCCCGCAAGCCCGGCGAGCGATCCGGCGGCCCGTCCCGGCGCGGACGGCGGTAGGCCAGCCAGCGGCCCGGTCCGGCACGTGGCAGTGGGCGTCAGGGCCCGTCGGCGGCACCGCTGACTGCCCAGCGGCAGGGCCGATCGGCCAGACATTCTTCGCGTAACATCGCGAACTTTCGCATGGACATCGGTAACTTTTGATGCATCGGAGCGAAGCCATGGACAGTTCAATCGAAACGCCTTAATGTTCCGAGCCATCCACCCGGTGTTTCCGCAACGTCACTCGTCGGCGTCGAGGACGTTACGGAGCCGGGCCGACGGTCATCCTCACCGCTGATCCACGCCGGCCGTCGGACACTCCACTGCCTCCTGGAGGAACGATGGGCACACGCCTGCTACGCCGACTCCACCATCCCGTCCTGGGTGCGCTGGCACTCGTCCTCGCCGCCGGTCTCTGGGCCGCCCCCGCCAACGCCGCCCCCGCACAGGAACCGGGCGTCACGCTGCGCGTCTTCGACGTGCAGGTGCCACTGTCCGAGTTGTGCACCCTCAAGCCCGCCCAGACCCCGAACGTGGACAAGCTGATGTCCACCATCAACTGGACCTCGGCGGCCGACTTCGGCTTCGAGGACAACTTCGTCTCGCAGGTGCTCGGCAACATCACCACCACCCAGGCCGGCAGCTACACCTTCCGGCTCAGCAGCGACGACGGCTCCAAGCTGTCGATCGACAACGCCGTAGTGATCAACCACGACGGCCTGCACGGCGCGACCCCGCCCAAGGAGGGCACCGTCACCCTCACCGCCGGCCTGCACGCTCTGCGGATCGACCACTTCGAGCGTGGCGGCGGGCAGCAGATCACCCTGGAGTGGAAGACGCCCGGTTCGTCGGCCTTCGTTGTCGTACCGAACTCGGCGCTGAGCACCGACGCCGGCGTGGTCCGGGTGACCGCACCCGGACGCAAGGAGTGCGAGGGCGTCTCCGACACCCCCGGTGACGGCCTGCCGCTGACCGGCGTGCACCCCGGCTACACCCTGACCAACCTGCGGCCCAGCGGCTTCCAGCCGAAGGTCACCGGCATGGACTGGCTGGCCGACGGCCGACTGGTCATCAGCACCTGGGGCGGCAGCGACCAGTCCGGCACCTCCCAGGACGGCGAGGTCTGGATCCTCGGCAACACCGGCGGATCGACGAGTCCGGGCAACGTGACCACCAAGAAGATCGCCGGCGGCCTCAAGGAACCGATGGGGCTCAAGGTCGTCGACGGGGTGGTCTACGTGACCGAGAAACAGCGGTTGACCCGGCTGGTGAACACCGGCGGTGACGAGGCGGCCGAGCGCCTGGAGACCGTCGCCACCTGGCCGTACGGCGGCAATTTCCACGAGTTCGCGTTCGGCCTGCTCTACCAGGACGGGTTCTTCTATCTGAACCTGTCGGTGTCGATCAACTCCGGCGGTGCCACCACCAACCCGCAACCCGCCACCAACCGCGGCACCACTCTCAAGGTCAACAAGGACACCGGCGCGGTCAGCTACGTCGCCGGCGGTCTGCGGACGCCACACGGGATCGGCTGGGGCCCGGAGGGCGGCATCTTCGTCACCGACAACCAGGGTGGCTGGCTGCCCTCGTCGAAGCTGGTGCACATCAAGCAGGGCCGGTTCTTCAACCACTTCACGAACCCGGCGGGTCCGTTCGACACCGCACCGGTCACGCAACCGGTGCTCTGGATGCCGCAGAACGAGATCGCCAACTCGCCCAGCACACCGCTCTACCTGACCAGCGGTCGCTACGCCGGCCAGTTCGTCATCGGTGACGTGACCTACGGCGGCCTGCAACGGGCGAACGTGGAGAAGGTCAACGGCGAGTACCAGGGCGCGTTGTTCCGGCTCACCCAGGGCCTGGAGGCGGGCGTCTCCGAGGTCAACGTCGGCCCGGACGGCGCGATCTACGTCGGCGGGCTCGGCGCGGGCGGCAACTGGGGCCAGACCGGCAAGCTCTCGTACGGCCTGCAGAAGCTCACTCCGAACACCGCCACCACGTTCGAGATGCTCGCGATGCGCGCCACCACGACCGGTTTCGAGGTGGAGTACACCGAGCCGGTGTCGACGGCGACCGCCGCCGAGCTGGCCGCGCGCTACAAGCTCAAGCAGTGGCGGTACGTGGCGACGTCGAGCTACGGCGGTCCGAAGATCGACGAGGAGACCCTGACCGTCACCTCGGCCACCCTCTCGGCGGACGGCAAGAAGGTCAGTCTCACGGTGCCCGGTCGCAAGGCCGGCCGGGTGGTGCACCTGCGCTCCCCGCGCCCGTTCACCTCGACCAGCGGTCAGTCACTGTGGAGCACCGAGGCGTGGTACACGCTCAACTCCATTCCGGGCAGTCCCCCGCCGCCGACCGGCGGCACCATCACCGGCGTCGGCGGCAAGTGCCTGGACGTCGACAACGCGGGCACCGCCGACGGTACGAAGATCCAGCTCTGGACCTGCAACGGCACCACAGCGCAGTCGTGGACGAAGGTCGGCGACACGTACCGGGTGCTGGGCAAGTGCCTGGACGTGGACAACGGCGGCACCGCCAACGGCACGAAGGTTCAGCTCTGGACCTGCAACGGCACCGCCGCGCAGGTCTGGCAGCCACAGGCCGACGGGTCGATCCGCAACCCGCAGTCGGGCAAGGTCCTGGAGGCCGCCGGCGGCAGCAGCGCCGACCGCACCCAGATCCAGCTCGGCACGTACGCGGGCGGCGCACACCAGAAGTGGGTGGTCAGTAGCGGGGTAACCGGCTGACCTCGGACGAAGGGGCGCGGTCTGACCGGCGGGTCAGGCCGCGCCCCGCCCGTCCACGGCGCGAAGATCTCCGCTCAGCGGAACAGCACCGGCCGGTTCCCCCGGGCACCGACGAGGTGGCCCCTGATGTTGATGTCCTCGACCGAGTCGGTCTCCCACACGCCCCGGGTGGTCAGGTCCGTCATCAACCCGTTGCGCCAGAGGAACGGGTGCCACGCAGCGGTGGTGGTGCTCTGGCCCACCACCTCACCCCGGTCGTTGATCGCGGTGGCGCGGCTCCAGTCGCCACCGAGCGTGCCGAGGTCGGTCAGTGTCCCGTTCTGCCAGCGGAACGCCCGGCCGTTCGCCGCGCCCACCACCTGGCCCCGGTTGTTGACCCCGAGGGCCTCGCTGCCGATCTGCGTGAACACCCCGTCGCGCAGCCGGCCACCCACGCAGGTGCACGGGTAGTCCTGCGGCGGCACGTTGAACCCGCCCACCACGTCGCCCGCGTTGTTGAAGTCGGCGGTGAACTCGTAGAAGTACTCCCGACCCAGGTCGGTGAAGACCCCGTCGCGCCACAGGAAGCGGTGCGGCATGTCTCCGGCCGGTTCGCTGGTGCCGAGCACCTGCCGCCGGTCGTTGACGCCGATTGCCACACTGTTCTCCCCGCCCAGGGTGCCCAGATCGTGGAGCTGACCGTCGCGCCAGAGCACAGCGCGGGTCAGGTAGTCCGAGCCGAACGAGGTGATCGCCACGTCACCGAACTCGTTGACGTCCACGGCGCTGGAATCCGTGTCACCCGGTAGCACGCCCAGGTCGGTGATGACACCGTGGCGCCACAGCACGGCGTGCCGGGCGCCGCTGGCGACCGTGCTCCAGCCGACGATGTCGCCGCGATCGTTCATCGCCGTCGCAGCGCCGTCGCCCCCGCTCAGGGTGCCGAGGTCGACGATCCGATAGCTGTGCGGGGGTGACGGCGCTGCGACGGCGGGAGCGGGAGCGAGGGTGATCATCGCGACGGCGGTCGTCGCTGCGGTCAGCAGGGGACGCGGGGACACCATGGACGCCAAGGGGGACGCTCCTCGGATCGGAGCGGCGACGACCCGGCGGACGGGCGCGGGGCAACCGCCACTGCGCGTTCGATCGGTAACGCACAGTAGATCCGGTGTCGTGGCGGCACGCCAGGGACCGAACGGTCACCGACGCACGAGGTGCGCGTCGGTCAGGGGCCGTGCGGCAGCGGCTGCGCCAGTGCCCGCAGGTCCGCCGGGAGTTGGGCCAGGGCGTCCTCGAACTCCCGGTGCCCGACCACCCGGTGCATCGTCTGGAGCACCGCCCGGGTGCCCCGCTCGGCGGCCGGACGGTCGATCCCGGCGCGGTCGGCGACCCGGCTCAGGAACTCGTCGTAGCCGAACGTTTCCGGCGGCTCGGCGGCCTTGACCAGCAGTGGGCTCAGCTCATCGGCCAGGTGGGGGGCCAACGCGCCCGCCTCCCCGCCGCTGAGCCGCTCGGTGAGGGTCCGCAGGACCGCCTCGGTGAGCGGGCGTGCCTGCTCCGGCGGGAGACCCGCCCGTGCCGCAACCTTGTCGACGAACGCCAGCTCGGCCATGCCCCCGCCCTTCGCTTTCGGAAACGCGTGGCTACCCGGGCCGACCGGCAGCAAACCCGGCAGCCACAGCGGGGATGGTTCTGCTGGTTGCTCCGCGCGGTGCCGTCGGCTTCTCGTACGGTGAGGTCGGACCGGGAACCCGACGGCTGCCCGACGGCGGCCCGTGCCGCAGGAGGAGCAGATGGCCCTCGACCTGCCCGACGTGATCGACCGGTACTTCCGGGCCGTCAACGACCGGGATCTGGACGCCTTCGTCGCCTGCTTCGCGGACACCGCGAGCGTCGCCGACGAAGACCGCCTGTACGACGGACGGGCCTCGATCCGCGCCTGGCGGCAGAAGACGATGGACGCCTACGCGTACACCGCGGAGCCGGTCCGGGTCACGTCGCAGGCGGGCGACTCGTACCTGGCTGTCACCCGGGTGTCCGGTGACTTCCCCGGCAGCCCGATCGAGCTGCGGTACCGGTTCACGCTGCGCGACGGGCTGATCGGCGCCCTGGACATCCGTCCCTGACGGCGAGTGGGCCCACTGACACGAGAGGAATGCCGTGCCGCGAGTCTGGCTCATCACCGGCTGTTCGGCGCGATGGCGGGAGTTGAGCGAATCGATAGCCTTCGACGCGGCACCCTGACCCGACTGCCCTACCGGACCGGCGAGGCCGGTCAGGCCGGCCCGTAGGTGATCAACCGCCGAACGGACGAGACAGTCAAGAGGGCGGTGGGTGACATGATGTGGCGGCAACAGCTACGAGAAGGGTTCCGCTGCCCGATGGCGCACTTTGAGGCTCGCACGCCCACGACACCCGCGCGGAACGCGGTGCCGCTGGTCGGGCAGCCGCATCGGGCGGGCTGATGCCGGGCGAGCGACCGGAGACTGTGTCCGAGCAGAATGTCCCCACCCACGCCGCGGACACCATGGCGTATCAGGTCGCGACGGACATTCGGGCGCTGCGCGCGTTCGTCAGCGCCGGGGCGCTGGCCCGTGGCCTGTCGGACGAGGGGGCGGAGCTGTTGACGCTGGCCGTCAGCGAGTTGGCCACCAACACGTTGCAGCACACCACCGGCGGTGGCTGGGTGCGACTCTGGGCCGAGCCGGGTCAGCTGATCTGCGACGTCGTCGACCACGGGCCGACGCGGGCGTTCGGCCGAAGCATGCCGGCCACCGACTCGGTACGGGGTCGCGGGCTGGCGATCGTGGAGCAGATCTGTGACGAGGTCGCAGTGCTCACCAGTCCCGGGGAGACCGTCGTACGGATTCGCCTGAGTCTGTGAACCTCGGCGGCGATCCCCACCCGCCCGAGCCAGGTTGACTGCCACAATGCGGACAGCTCGGGCCGACGGTGGCACCGGGTCGGACCCGAACGGGAGGACGCCCCGATGCCGGACAGCGCACGCGAGGCCGAGCTGCTCGACGCCGAGCGCACCCTGCAGGCCGCCCAACGGGCCGGTGACGTCGCCGCCCTCGATCAGCTGCTGGTCGACCAGCTGATCGCCATCGGCCCGGACGGGCGTACCCACAGCAAGCAGGATGACCTGGCCGCTCACCGGGACCGACGCTCGGTCGTCGAGGAGTTGGTGGAGGAGGAGCTGGACCTGCTCGTGGTCGGAGCGACGGGGGTGACGTTCTTCCTGGGCCGCGTGTCCGGCGTCCTCGAGGGAACGCCGTTCGCCGCGCGGCTGCGCTACACCCGCACGTGGGTCCACGACGACCCGCACGGCTGGCGGGTCCTGGCCGCACACATCAGCCCGGTCTGACTCAGGCTGGCGTCCTCAGTTCACTGTGGCGTCGATCGCGCCGAGGCGCAGGGTGCCGTCGTTGAGGGGCGTGCAGCGGATGCCGCCGGTGGTGCGCAGCGCCTTCCACGCCCCCGGTCCGACCGTGACGTCCATCCAGGCACACGGTCGGGCCGCCCGATTGACCCGCAGGCTGACCGGGCCGTCGCCGGAGTCCAGCACCAGCACTCTGCCGATCAGCTCGTCCACGGCGATGCCGGTGGTGAGGATGTTTCGCCGCACCTCGGTCAGGCCGATGCCGACCGGCAGCGACTCCCGGGCGATGACAGTGACGCTGGCGTCGCGGTGTGCCTGCTGACCGAAGTACCTGTCGCCGACGATGCCGAGGCCGGCCCGGATCCGGACGGCGTCGACCAGCTCGCCGGGTGGGGCCGGGGCCGGGCCGTCGGCGGGCCGGCCCAGGAAGCGGTGCACGGGCGAGGCCAGCAACTCGACGATCTCCGGCATGGCAGGAATTCTACGAACCGGACAGGGCCGCCGGGGCAGGTCGACGGATGCGCGGTGCCGCCCCTCTTGCCAGGCGACCTCCACTGTTCTATAACTATTGCATGAGTTCTATAACAGTGCGGTCGGCAGGCGTTCCGGGGCGATACGGGAGCTACGGCGGGCGGTACGTGCCGGAGTCCCTGATCCCCGCCTGCGAGGCGGTCGCCGAGGCCTTCTCGCAGGCGTGGGCAGACCCCGGGTTCCGCGGCAGTCTCGCCGCGCTGCTGTCGGCCCACGTGGGACGGCCGACACCGCTGACGCCGGCCGTGCGACTGTCGACCGAACTCGGCGTGACGGTGCTGCTCAAGCGGGAGGATCTGACGCACACCGGATCACACAAGATCAACAATGTGCTCGGGCAGGCGTTGCTGGCCCGACGCATGGGGCGTACGCGTCTGATTGCCGAGACCGGGGCGGGCATGCACGGCGTCGCGACGGCGACGGCCGGTGCCCTGCTGGGCCTACCGGTGAAGGTGTTCATGGGCGAACGCGACGTGGAACGCCAGGCGCACAACGTCTTCCGTATGCGGCTGCTGGGTGCCGAGGTCGTTCCGGTGACCACCGGCAGTCGGACGCTGAAGGACGCCACCAGCGAGGCCATGCGCCACTGGGTGACAGACGTCGACGAGGCGTACTACTGCGTGGGCTCGGTCATCGGTCCGCACCCCTATCCGATGATGGTCCGCGAGTTCCAGCGCGTCATCGGTGACGAGGCCCGGCGGCAGTGCGCTGCCGAGCTGCCCGCTGCCACCCCCGACTACGTGGTCGCCTGCGTCGGCGGGGGCAGCAACGCGGCGGGCACGTTCGCCGGGTTCGTCGAGACCTCGGCGAAGCTCGTCGGGGTGGAAGCCGAGGGCGGCTCCGGCGCGACGAACGGGGAGATCGGCGTCCTGCACGGCTTCCAGTCGCTGTTCCTCCAGGACGAACACGGGCAGATCAAGGAGGCGCACTCGATCGCCGCCGGGCTGGACTACCCGGGCGTCGGCCCCGAGCACGCGTACCTGCGCGATCTGGGGCGCGCCCGGTATGTCACCGCCTCCGACGGGGAGGCGATCGCGGCCGCGGTCCGGCTCGCACGGTCGGAGGGCGTGCTGCCCGCCATCGAGTCGGCCCACGCGCTCGCCTGGGTCGTCCGCGCCGCCGGCACGCCGGAGCTGCCCAGAGGATCGACGGTGCTCGTCACCCTGTCGGGGCGCGGCGACAAGGACGTCACCACCCTGATCGCGGAAGCGGAGCTCGCATGAAGCTACTGATGCCCTACATCACGGGCGGGATCGTGCCCGGCTGGACGGCGTACCTGAACGCCTTCGAGGACGCCGGAGCGGACATGGTCGAGGTCGGGCTCCCGTTCTCCGACCCGACGGTGGACGGCCGCACCATTCAGGAGGCCTCGGACGCGGCGCTCGCCCGAGGCGCGACACCCGCCTCGGTCCTGGAAGACCTCGCCACAGCGCGGACAGGCATTCCCCTCGTGGCCAGCACGTACGCCAACATCGCGCTACGGCCCGGGTTCGGCGACGCGCTGACGGCAGCCGGGGTGACCGGGCTGATCGTGCCCGACCTGCCCCTCGGCGAGCTGGCCGGGCTGGACGTGCCGGGCGTCCAGGTGAGCCTGCTCGCCTCCCCCGCCACGCCCGACGACCGGCTCGCCGAGATCGGCCGACGCAGCCAGGGTTTCGTGTACGCCATCTCGATCATGGGCACGACCGGCGAACGCGACCGGCTCGCACCGTCGGCCGTCACTCTGGCCGCCCGGCTCAAGCAGGTCACTGACCTGCCCGTGCTGCTGGGCTTCGGCATCTCCACCCCGCAACAGGCGGGCGAGGCGGCGGCGGTCGCCGACGGAGTCATCGTCGGCGCGGCCGTCATGCGGCGCATCCTCGACGGGGCGGGTCCCGCCGAGGTCGGCGCCTTCGTGGCGTCGCTGCGGGCCGCGCTGTCTCAGGTGGCCACCGTGCGATGATCGGCGGTGGCCGTCGATGACGGGGAGCGGACAGTCGACGCATCGGGAGACAGAACAGTGGCACGCTACCGGGCCATCGCCGCCGACCTCGCCGCCAAGATTCGCGACGGTCGCTATGTGCCGGGTGAGGCGTTGCCCGCGCAGCGCGAGCTGAGCACGGCGTACGGCGTCACTCTGATGACGCTGCGGCAGGCTCTACGCGAACTGAGCGCCGAGGGCCTGATCGTCCAGCGGCCGGGCAAGGGCACCTATGTCGCACCTGCTCATGCCGCGTACCAGCTCGGATCGTTGCGGAGCTTCGGCGACGACCTGCGCGAGCAGGGCCACGAGGTCCACACGACGGTGATCTCCCGCGCGCAGCGCCGCGTGCCCTCGCGCGTCGCGGCCCGGCTGCGGGTCCGCGAGGCCGAGACGGGCCTGCGCCTGGAGCGGGTCCGCGCGTTCGCCGGCCGCCGCGCCATCCATCAGATTTCCTGGGTACGCGAGCCGCACGCGAACCGGTTGCACGACGTGGACTTCACCGGCACCTCGTTGTACGCGGCCCTGGCCGACCTGGGGGTGGTGGTGGCCCGGGCGGCGGAGACGATCCGACCGGAGGTGCTGAACGCGGACGTGGCCCGGCATCTGGACGAGGCCGAGGGGGCACCGGTGCTGGTCAGTGACCGGATCACGTACGCGCCCGACGGGACGGCCCTGGTGACCGACCGGGCCACGATGCTGGGCAGCATGATGCAGATCACCGCCGACCGGGCCGCCACCGGGTTGTCCCTCCACTACGGAGCGGTCTAGCCGGCCCGGCCTGCTCCTCGCCGTTGATCTCGCACGGCGCAACGGTTGCCCGGTGGGGACGGCGGCGTGAGCCGTCGCCGTCCCCACCGTGACCCGGATCAGGCCGGCGCGCCGGTGACGGTCAGGTTGCGCAGTCGGCCCACGTTGTCGAACGAGCCGAAGCCGACCCGCCCCGAGCCGAAGGTGGTGTCCTTCGCGGTCAGCAGCGGGTCCCGGTGCCCGTCGACGTAGACGGCGATCTCGCCGGTGGCCGGCAGGTGCACCACCCGCACCTGGTGCCACCTGGCGTCGGTGATCGCCGGGTTGGCGCCCCGCGAGCGGCCGTTCCACTGGTGGTCGATGCGCTCCCGGTCGGCGTTGTCCACCTTGAAGATGCCGTTGTGCGGATAGATCGTGTTGTCGGTGGAGAGGTGGGCGTAGTAGAACTCGGTGTCCGAGCGCCAGCCGAAGACGATGATCACGTCCCGGTTGGTGACCTCCACCGGGGTGTCGAGTCGTACCTGGGCGTCGACCCGCACCGACGACCACGCCGGTCCGCTGGTCAGCACTGCGTACTCGAAGGGCCGGCGCGGGCCCGGCCGGCTGTCCCCGGCCTCGGCCAGGACGACCTGGTCGTGTGTGAACTGCCACTTCGCCGGCGTCACCGGTGCCCAGTTGGTGGCTCCGGTGGTACGGCGGAGTGTGACGTCCCCGACGTCACCGCTGGCGAACTCTCGGGTGCCGGTCACCTTCCAGACCTTTCCGTTGGCCTTCGCGACGACGTAGAGCTCACCGGCGGCGTCGGTGCCGAAGCGCAGGTCCACCCGGTTGGGGTCACCGGGCGCGCCCGGTGCGGACAGGTCGCGCATCCGGACCGGTGTGCCCGCCTCGTCGAAGAGCGCGAGCTGGTGGATAGTGGCCAGCTCCCGGCCCCGGCGCATCTCGTTGGCCTCGGTGTAGAGCACCCGACCGTCGACCAGGTCGCCGAAGACGTACTTGCCGCGCAGCGCTGGCAGCGCCCGCCCCCGGTAGACGAAGCCGCCGGCCACCGCGACACCGACGTCGTCGGTGCAGTTCCAACCGGCTGCGGGGTCGTGGTCGTACGCGGCGACCGGGTAGGTGTAGCCGTAGCTGTCGTCGTCGGCGGGCAGCGGGAGCAGCCGGTCGCAGGGGTTCGTGGCCGCCTTGTCGAAGACGAAGGAGCCTTCGCGCTCGCTCCAGCCGAAGTTGTCCCCGGCACGGACTTCGTAGATTGCCTCGACTGCGTGTTCGCCGATGTGCCCGAGGTACATCCGGCCGGTCGCCCGGTCCCAGCTGAACCGGTGCGGGTCCCGGAAACCCACCGCGTAGAGCTCGCCGAGCGCGCCGGCCCGGCCGACGAACGGGTTCCCGGCCGGGATGCCGTAGCGCCCGTTCGCGGAGTTGGTGCCCCGGGGGTCGATCCGCAGCAGCTTGCCGTGCGGCAGGGCCAGGTTCTGGGGATCGGTGTTGCGAGCACCCTGGCCACCGTCGCCGACGGCAAGGTACAGCAGCCCATAGTCGCGGTCGTGGCGCTTGGCCGTGGGGTTGAAGTTGATCTCCTGGATGCCGTGCACCTGGCCGCCGAAGCCGATGCGCAGCACCTCCCGGTGCGTACCGGCGAAGGTGGCAGCGGCGGGATCCGTCGCCGTCCACTCGGTGATGACGCCGTGGAAGAGCGTGTTGGGCTGGGCGTAGTCCGCAGTGGCGGTCGTCGTCGACGCCAACTCGGTGTGGATGGTGTAGAACCGGCCGTTCACCCCGAACTCCGGGTGGAACGCGACGTACCCGAAGCCCTGGCCGAGCCCACGACCGGAGAAGAACCGCGGCGCGAACGTCGCGGCCACGTCCAGGTAGACGTGCGGCACGCCGCCCTCGACCAGGTAGAGGCTGCCGTTGAGGTCGGGCACCGCCCGCCGGCCGGAGCCGTCGGGCACCTCCATGATGGTGTTGATCCGCGCGGTACGCATGAGCCGCGCGTCGGTCGGCGCCGGTGTCGGGTACGACTGCGGGAAGCTGACGTACTCGCTGAGGACCAGCCCGAGTCGGGACTGGACCGGCATGTCGGGGATCGGGTCGTCGACCGCGTCCGCGGCTCGCGCGGGTGTGGCGACCAGTGTGGACAGGATCAGCACGAGGGCGGTGAGGCCGGCCCTCACTGTGGGCCGGCGGACGGCGCCGGCGCGGCGGTGCAGGGTGCGCACGCGTGTCTCCTTCTCGGTGGGACGGTGCCGAGGGTGGTCAGCGGGCAAGGTGGCGGTACTGCCTCCGCACGTCGTTCGCGGAGACCACACTGTCGAGGAACATCAGGCCGTCCATCCGGCAGTCGCACGGGTTGCGTTCCAGATTGTCCTGGGGGAAGCTGCCGCCGATCTTGATGCCCCGGGGGTCGGACGCCGTGGTCACGTGCGGGCCCGGCCCGGAGACCAGCCACGGGTCGTCGGCGCGGGTGTAGAAGCCGTCCACCGGTTCACCGTTGCGGTAAAGGGCGAGCGCGCCGGTGGCGAAGTCGAAGGTGGCGGCCAGGTGCACCCACTCCCCCATGGGCAGCAGCTCACGCCAGTCCCGGGTGGCGGCGAACGTCTGTGAGTTGCCGCCGTCGAGCCGCCGGCCGAGCGCGACGAGACGCAACTCCCCGTCGACGTCGATCAGCTCCAGCAGAGCGCGGACGCCGTGGCCGTCGGAGTCGCCGGTCAGCACTCCGGCCAGCCCGATGGCGTTGTACCTGTCGTTGGGATCCGCGGTGGTGGAGTTGGGTAGCGGGCGGTCCATGTTCAGCTTGAACCAGCCCATGACCGTGGTGCCGGCGGTGCCGCTGAAGGCACGTAGTGTCCGCACCCCGCTGGCCGACCAGGTGCCGGCCTTCCAGTCGTCGTTGCCGGCGACGGCGGGATCGATCTGCCGGGTCTGCACCGCGTTGCGGCTGCCCCGGTAGGCGCCCTCCGGCACCCGCATGGCGGCACCGCCGTTGATCAGCTCGATCTCGGTGCCGGAACGCCCCTGGTCGCGCTCCAGTGCGGGGTCGCCAGGCACCGGGTGGTCGAAGTCGTACGCGGCGACCAGGTGCGCGCGCAGCGCCGGATGGACGGCGGACGGGATGCTGCGATCCGCCTGCGCCGGTGGCGCACTGGCGCCGGTCAGTGCGCCGATCGCCAGGAGGGAGACGGCCGCTCGTCGGGCCCTGGACATGGCTGTCACCTCGTTTCGCGGCATCACGGATGCCGGTCACGTAAGCGCTTACGAAAGCGCTTACGTACCCTAGGCTTCGATCGGTGCCGATCGCAACAGATCGGATGACATGGATGTCTTCGGAGGGTTGCCGATGCCCAGGGCCAGCCAACGGCCGCGCCTCGTGGACGTCGCCGAACACGCTGCCGTCTCGCTGGCGACGGCCTCCCGAGCGCTCGCCGGCCGCGAGGGGGTCAGCGCCGAGGTCGCCGACCGGATCCGGCAGATCGCCGGTGAGCTGGGCTATGTCGCCAACCCGTACGCCCGCACCCTGGCCAGCGGGGCCACCTCCACGGTTGGGTTGATCGTCCATCAGATCGATGACCCGTACTTCTCCGAGATCGCCGCCGGGGTCATCCAACTCGCCGCCGAGCAGGGGCTGCTGGTGCAGATCTGCCAGTCCGGCCGCGACCCCGGCTACGAGCTGCAACAGCTGCGCCACCTGATCGCCCAGCGGGTCGGCATCGTCCTGATCAGTGGTTCCGGCTACGACGACCCCCGGATGGAGCGTGCGGCCCGCGCCGAGTTGGCCGCGTTCCAGGACCACGGCGGACGGGCCGCTGCCATCGGACGGCACACGCTCGGCGTCGACGCCGTCCTACCGGACAACGAGGCCGGCGGTCACGCCCTCGCCCAGCACCTGATGGACCTCGGTCACCGGCGGATCGCTGTCGCCGCGGGCAGCGCCGGCCTCACGACGGTCGCCGACCGGCTGGCCGGTGTGTCGTCGGCCCTGCGGCAGCGCGGGCGCTCCCCCGCCGACCTCGCCGTCGTGCACAGCGACTTCACCCGCGGCGGGGGGCGCGCCGCCGCCGAGCAGATCCTCAACGAGCATCCCGAAACCACGGCGATCATCGCGCTCAACGACGCGATGGCCATGGGTGTGCTGTCGACGCTGCGGTCCCGCCGCGTGCCGGTGCCCGCGCGGATGTCCGTGGTCGGCTTCGACGACGTCTCCGTGGCGGCCGACCTGGCACCCAGCCTGACCACCATCCGCCTGCCGATGACCGAGATGGGTCGCACGGCACTCACCCTCGCGCTCAAGCCGCGCACGACACGCCCGCGCCGCCGCCCCACCGGGCACCTGCTGGTCGTCCGCGACTCGACCGGGCCCGCGCCGGGAAGCTGACCGACGCCACCCCGATCAGACGGCCAGGGCCGCCCGGACGTCCCGCTCGGCCGTGACACCCCCGTCGCCGGACGAGGTGACCCGACCGGACTCCAGCACGTGGTAGCGGTCCGCCACCCGCAGGGCGAAACCCAGGTGCTGCTCGACCAGGAGCACACTGAACCCTGACTGCCGGGTCAACTCGACGATCCGCTCCTGGATCTCCGCGACCACCGACGGCTGGATGCCCTCGGTCGGCTCGTCGAGCATCAGCAGCCGCGGCCGGGTGATCAGGGCGCGGGCGATGGCCAACTGCTGGCGCTGACCGCCGGAGAGCAGCCCGGCCCGCCGCCGCAGCAGCGGGCGCAACGCCGGAAACAGATCCAGCACCTCCGCCGTCGCCACCGCGCCGTCGCGCCGGCCGTCGGCGACCAGCCGCAGGTTCTCCGCCGCGGTCAGGTGCGGAAAGCACTGCTGACCCTGCGGGACGTACGCCATCCCCCGCGCCACCCGCTCGTGCGGCCCCGCGCGGGTGACGTCCTCCCCGTCCAACTCCACGGTGCCGGCACTCGGGCGCAGCAGCCCCGCCGCGACCCGCAGCAGGGTGCTCTTGCCGGCACCGTTGTGCCCGAGCACGGAGGCCACCCCGTCGGGCGGGACCGCGAGGTCGACCCCGTGCAGCACCCGCGAACGCCCGTACCCGGCGTGCACCCCACGCAGCGTCAGCATCATGCCTCCCGGCCGGTGCGGGCCGACCCGGCGTCGACCGGGTGGCCAAGGTAGACCTCCTGCACGCGCGGGTCCGCCTGGACCTGCGCGACCGTACCCTCGCTGAGCACCCGGCCCGCGTGCAGCACTGTGACGCTGCGCGCGAACCGACGCAGGAAGTCCATGTCGTGCTCGATCACGACGACAGTGCGATCCCGGCTCACCCTCTCCAACAGGACGCCGGTGGCGTCGCGTTCCTCATGGCTCATCCCGGCGACCGGCTCGTCCAGCAGCAGCAGCCGCGCGTCCTGCACCAGCAGCATGCCGATCTCCAGCCACTGCTTCTGGCCGTGCGCGAGCGTCCCGGCGAGGTCCGCGGTCCGCTCGGCCAGACCGATCGTCTCCAGCGCGGCGGCGATCTCGTCCGGCACGCCCCGTCGGCGGCGGGCCAGGGTCGCCCAGCTGCGCCGCGCGCCCGCCGCGATGTCGAGGTTCTGCAACACCGACAGCTCCTCGAAGACCGTCGAGGTCTGGAAGGTCCGCCCGATGCCGAGCCGGCTGATCCGGTGCACCGGCCGGCCGAGCAGTTCCTGGTCACCGAACCGGACCGAGCCGCTGGCCCTGACCAGGCCGGTGATCGCGTCGACCAGTGTGGTCTTGCCAGCGCCGTTCGGCCCGATCAGGAACCGGATGTCGCCGGCGGGCACCTCCAACGAGACGCCGTCCACGGCGGTGAAACCGTCGAAGCTGACCCGTACGTCACGGACGGACAAGCCGTCCAACCGCTCGCCGCTCATGCCGCCGGCACCTCCGTCCGCTCGGCGCGTCGTCGACCCAGCGACAGCCAGCCGCGCCGCTGCGGCCGCGCGTCGACGTCACGACGGCGGGCCAACGCCCACAGCGACGCCAGGCCTCCGGGGAGGAACGCCACCACGACCACGAAGAGCAACCCCTGAAGGTACGTCCAGGTGCCCGGAAAACGCTCGGAGAGGGCGGTACGCGCCCAGGCCACCGCCACCGCGCCGAGCACCGGCCCGAGCACCGTCGCCCGGCCACCCACCGCGACGCCGATGACGAACTCGATCGACGGGACGATGCCGATCAGCGCGGGCGAGATGATGCCCACCGCCGGCACGAAAAGCGCCCCGGCCAGCCCGGCCATGCCCGCCGCCACCACGTACGCCACAAGCTTGACCGACGCCGGGTCGTAGCCCAGGAAGCGGACCCGTTCCTCACCGTCGCGCACCGCCACCAGCAGTTCGCCGTAACGGCTCTGGATCAGCTGACGGGTCAGCGCGAGCAACGCCAGCAGCGTGCCGGCGATGATGAAATACACCATCCGCTGGTTGACCGGGTCGTCCAGGTCGTAGCCGAAGAAGCCCTTGATGTCGGTGAGCCCGTTGGTGCCACCCGTGGTGCCCTGTTGGCCGATCAGCAGGATCACCATCGCGGCGGCGAGCGCCTGGCTGAGGATGGCGAAGTACGCGCCGCGGACGCGGCGGCGAAAGACCAGCGAGCCGAGCCCGAAGGCGACAGCCATCGGCAGCAGCACCGTGGCGGGCAGCGCGAACCACGGGCTGGCGAACGGCCGCCACCACAGCGGCAGCTCGTCGAGTTGCCCGTACAACTGCATGAAGTCGGGCATCCCACCCGGGCCCGCGTCGGCGAGCTTGAGGTGCATGGCCATCGCGTAGCCGCCGAGGCCGAAGAAGACACCCTGGCCCAGGGTGAGCATCCCGCCCCGGCCCCAGGCGATCCCGATGCCGACCGCGACCATGGCGACGCAGAGGTACTTGGCGAGCAGGGCCAGCCGGAAGTCCGACAACACCAGCGGGGCGACGGCGAACAGCAGCGCCGCGCCGAAGGCGAAGCCGGCCAGGGTCCGTAGCCGCGAGCGGCCGGCGGGACGGCCCGGTGGTACGGCGCCGGCAGGCGCCGGGCGGACGGCGGTGCTGGGTGGCGCGGGGGTGACGGCGGTCATGCGAGGCTCCTGGTCCGCAGGGTGAACAGGCCCTGTGGCCGCCACTGGAGGAACGCGACGATCGCCACGAACACGATCACCTTGGCGACGCTGAGGGTGGTCAGGTACTCCCCGGTGGCCTGGAGCACGCCGAGGGCGAAGGCGACGATCACACTGCCCTTGAGCTGGCCGATCCCGCCGACCACGACGACCAGGAAGGCATCGATGATCAGGTTGGTGCCCATGGTCGGGCCGATCGGGCCGAGAAGGGTGAGGGCCACCCCGGCGAGCCCGGCCAGGCCGGAGCCGAGGAAGAAGGTCGTCCGGTCGACCCGGGAGGTCGCGACGCCGGAAACGGCGGCGAGGTCGCGGTTCTGCACCACCGCGCGGATACGACGTCCGAGCGGGGTGAGTCGCAGCGCCAGGGTGAGCGCCGCGACAGCGGCCAGCGCCAGCGCCAGGATGAACAGCCGGTTGTTGGCGATGGTCAGCCCGCCGGGCAGCGCCACGTTGCCGGTGAGCAGCTCGGGCGCGCGGGTCTGCACATTGGGGCTGCCGAAGATGTCCCGGGCCAGTTGTTGCAGGATCAGTGACACACCCCAGGTGACCAGCAGGGTGTCCAGTGGGCGGGCGTAGAGCCGGCGGATGAGCAGCACCTCCAGCAGGACACCCATGGTGCCGGCGACCACGAACGCCACCGGCAGCGCGACCGCCAGTGACAGGCCAGCGCCGGTGATGCTCTGTTGCAGAACGTAGGTGGTGTACGCGCCGGCCATGATGAACTCACCGTGCGCCATGTTGATCACGTTCATCTGGCCGAAGGTCAGCGCGAGGCCGAGCGCGATGAGCAGCAGCACCGCGCCGATGCTGATGCCGGTGAAGAGTTGACCGAAGAGGACTGTCACGGTGGGTACTCCGAACTGCTGGTCGGGTGGCCCGGGCGGAGCGCGCGGCAACGCGTTCCGCCCGGGCCGGCGTCGTCAGCTCAGGCCGCTCGCCCACGGGTAGGTCTTGAGGTACGGATCCGGTGCGACCGGCTTGCCGGAGTTCCACACCTCGGTGATCAGGCCGTCCGCGCCGATCTTGCCGATCCGGGCGGTCTTCGCGATGTGCTGGGTCTTGCCGTCGACGGTGACCAGGCCCTCCGGAGCGTCGAAGGTGATCCCGTCCGAGGCGGCGCGGACCTTCTCCACGTCGAAGGCGCCGGCCTTCTCGACCATCGCCTTCCACAGGTGCACGCCGACATAGGCGGCCTCCATCGGGTCGCTGGTCGGCTTGTCCGCGCCGTACTTCGCCTTGTACGCGGCCACGAACTTCGAGTTCGCCGCGCCCGGGGTGGTCTGGTAGTAGTTCCAGGCCGTCAGCTGGCCCTCCAGGTACTGGGTGCCGATGCCCTTGACCTCTTCCTCGGCGATCGACACCGACACCACAGGCATCGCGGCGGCGCTCAGACCCGCCGACTTGTACTCCTTGAAGAAGGCGACGTTGCTGTCACCGTTGAGCGTGTTGAACACCGCATCCGCGCCGGATGATTTGACCTTGTTCACGATGGTGCCGAACTCGGTGGAGCCCAGCGGCGCGTAATCCTCACCCAGCACGGTCATCCCGTTCGCGGCCGCGTACGCCTTGATGATTTTGTTTGCGGTCCGCGGAAACACGTAGTCGCTACCGACCAGATAGACCGACTTCGCGCCCTGCGACTTGAGGTAGTCCAGCCCGGGAACGATCTGCTGGTTGGTCGTCGCTCCGGTGTAGAAGATGTAGGGCGACTGCTCAAGTCCCTCGTACTGCACCGGGTAGAACAGCAACGCCTTGTTCTTCTCGAACACCGGCTTGACCGCCTTGCGGCTGGCCGACGTCCAACAGCCGAAGACTGCCGCCACCCGGTCCTCGGAGATGAGCTTTTCGGCCTTCTCCGCGAAGGTGGGCCAGTCCGAGGCGCCATCCTCACCGACCGGCTGGATCTTCTTGCCGAGGACACCGCCGGCCGCGTTGATCTCGTCGACGGCGAGCATGATGGAGTCGCGGACGGTGACCTCGCTGATCGCCATGGTCCCGGAGAGCGAGTTGAGCAGGCCCACCTTGACGGTGTCGCCGGAGACGTCGGCGGTGACGCCGGTCGCGCCACCCTCGTCGGTGGTCTTGCTGCCGCACGCGGTCATCGCGGCCGCGGCGACCAGGGTCATGGCACCCGCCAGGATGCGGCGGCCCCGGAATAATGACATCTACTCTCCCTGCGGTGCAGTCATGTGGCGAAAGGACGGTCGGTGCGGTCCGATGGAGCTGACGTCGGCGGTGCCGAGATCGACGGGTGGACGCCGCGCAGGGCACCGGCTCGGATATGGGCAGGGAAAGCGTTGACCGGCATGATTGCGCGCGTGTTTCCCGGTCCTTAATTGACTGTTTCCGAGGGACCGTCGAGTCGCACACGAAAAAGCGGCCGACACCGTTGGGGAGGAAACGGTGCCGGCCGTTCGGAAAGACGCAGGGATAAGTGCCACCACATTGGTCGACGGCGAATCCGCCAACGGTGGGCACACAATGGTGAGATCTGACTCCTCGGCCCGATACTTCACGCAGGAAGCATCTTAGGACGGGATCGGGTGGCGCTGTCAAGAGTCGGGTGGGCCGACTGCCGTGCCCGGTTCAGAGCTGAGCGAGCACAGTGAAGTCGAGCCCGTCGGCCTCGGCCAGGTAGATGCGCTGCCGGACGTGCCGCTGACGCAGCCGTAACCGCCCACGCGGCCCGTGGTAGGCGACCGTGTCGGCGGCCGTCTCGATGGCCCGTACGTCGAGGGTGCGAGCCTGGC
This sequence comes from Micromonospora sp. DT15, assembly GCF_049841475.1. NCBI lineage: Bacteria > Bacillati > Actinomycetota > Actinomycetes > Micromonosporales > Micromonosporaceae > Micromonospora > Micromonospora sp. DT15. The sequence goes on along the minus strand of NZ_JBNCKJ010000019.1, from coordinate 20,149 downwards.
CGATCAGCGCGGCGAGCAGCATGACGCCCTCGTAGCAGGACTCCCCCAGACTGCCCAACGGTGGTGCCTCCACGCCGAAGCGCCGCGCGAACTCGCCGTGGAAGTCGAGGTTCTCCTGTGTGACAAGTCCGGCGAAGAAACCCGCGGTGCTGTAAAGCCTTCGAGTCGCGCCGGCACCACTGGCCAACAGCATGTTCTCGTCCATCAGGGTGCTCAGCCGCAGGCAGCGCTGATCCAGGCCGGATCGGGCGAACGCCCTGTTGAACCGCACCGCGTCGGCACCGACCAGCAGCATCAACACCGCGTCCGCGTCACTGTGCTCGATGCGGCGTAGCACCTCGGTGAAGTCGTGCGCGTCCAACGGCAGGAAGTGCCGGCCCACCAACTGCCCACCGCCGCGCAGCGCGTACCGCTGGGCGGCCCGCGCCGTACGGCGCGGCCACACGTAGTCGTTGCCCACCACGAACCAGCGGCGCACCCCCTGTTCCGCGGCGAGCATCCGCATCGCGGGCCACAACTGGGCATCGGGCGTCTCGCTGGTCAGGAAGACACCTTCGGTGCGTTCGCCGCCCTCGTAGAGTGCGGTGTAGACGTAGGGCACCCGGTGCGCGACGCGGGGTGCCAAGGCCTGGCGCACCGAGGAGATGTGCCACCCCGTCACCCCCTGCACGGCTCCCACCGACACCAACGCCTCGACCTCGGCGGCCACCTCGGCCGGCGGTGCGCCACCGTCGACAGGAACCAGGCGGACCTCCCGGCCCAGCACGCCACCGCACCTATTGATCTCCTCGACCGCGAGCTGCGCGCAGAGCTCACAGGTGGGGCCGAACATGCCGGCCGGCCCGCGCATCGGATAGACCAGCGCGATGCTGACCACGGCACGGTCGACGGTCAGCCACGGCGGTGCCGGCGCGGACATGAGCACATGATTGCCCGGCCCACGACGGAAGACCAGCGCTCACCACTGACCGGGACGACTCGCTACCATGACAGGGCCACCGGACCAGGGAGTTTCATGTCAGACGTGCCCGGGGCGCCAGCCGACCTGCTGCGCTCGCTCACCCGCGCCGAACGGCTGCTCTCCCGCCGGCTGGGCGCCGTTCTGGCCGACGACGCGATCAGCATCGAGGCCTGGAGGGTGCTCTGCCTGCTCGCCGACGGCCAGGGTCACCCGATGAGCGAGGTGTCCGTCGAGGCGTCGCTGCCGCCGGGCACCCTCACCAAGCTGGTCGACCAACTCGTCGACCGCAACCTCGTCTTCCGCCGGATCGATCCCATCGACCGCCGACGGATTCGGGCGTACCTGACCGCTCGGGGCCGCCGCGAGCACGCCCGCCTGGACGAGCGGGTCCGCGCCAGCATCGCCGAACTGGACGTGCCGAACGCCGCCGACCTGGTAGGCCAGATCGACGACCTGATCGGCCGTCTCGACCCGGCCCGGCCACGGGAACACGCCGACGCGTCCGGCCCCCACCGCTGATCCGTCCCCGGCTCACCGGCCGAACTTCTGGGCGAGCCGCAGTCTCACCCTGCTCCCCACGCGGCAAGAATCGGCCGAGGGCTGGCCTCGAGCGCGACCCGACTCCAAGCGCCGCCCGACCGCGCGCATCACTCGGCCACACGCGCCACCAGCCGCGAACGCCACCCGCCCCGCACACCTCAACCAGCCGCCAACACCACCCGGCCACACGCGGCACCCAGCCGCGAACGCCATCGAGCCTCGCGCTGCACCCGCCCGAGAGCGTGATGTCTGTGAGTCATCGTGATGACTCACAGACATCACGCTCTCCGCAGTGTCCGCCTCCAGAACGGCCCCCGGGGTAGGCGGACCGACTGGGCTTCCTAGCCGGTGAGGTGGGCTAGCCGGTGAGGTGGGCGCGCAGGGTGTGCGCGTCGGGAGCGGTGGCCGTCCACAGGGTCGCCGGGCCGCCGGCCAACGGCAGCCGGGCGACACCGCCCTCGGCCAATGGAGGTTCGGCCGGCCGCGACGGGTCGACCACCAGCAGCGATCCCGTGGCCGGGGCGCCGCCGAGCACGGCCGGGCCGGCCCAGCCCGGCGCGTGCGGTCCCACGGCGAGGGACTGCCGCAGCAGTGGTCGACCCGCGTAGTCGACCTGGGTGTGCAGGACGGCGCTGCCGGGCGCCTCGCCGTACCGGCCGCAGATCAGCTCGTCGCGCCACCGCAGGCCCGCGCCGGCGGCCAACTCGATCCGGGACTCGGCGAGGTGCGCGCAGCCAGCCGCCGCTACCAACTGTTCCGGGAGCCAGTGCAGCGTGGCCCCGGCGTGCACCACCGCCCGCACCGCCATCCGGGAGACGGCACCCACGCGGCCCGGTAGGGCGATCGACGCGGCGACGCTGTGCACCCGCACGGCCGCGCCCGGCCCGACCTCGATCTCCAGGCGCAGATCGTCGCCGGCCAGTGGCCCAGCCGCCCCGCCGACGAGGTGCACAGTGGCGACACCACCGTCGGTCGGGGTCTGGCGCAGCAGCAACGGCGTTTCGCCGTGCAGCTCGACAAGGGCCGTGCCGCCCCGCCCGTCGGCCCGGGCGACCAGCCGGGCGAGCGCTCGCATCAGGCCGTTTCCGCCGGTACGGCGAGCGGGTGCAGGGCGGCGTGGTGGGCCAACTCGTGCCGGATCCAGTCCGCGACCGACGTGGCGGTGGGGTCTCCCACGATGGACAGGAAGAGGGTCGGGAGGTCGCCGCGCCGGGCCCGCGCGTCACGATCCATGACGGCGAGGTCGGCGCCCACCATCGGGGCCAGGTCGGTCTTGTTGATCACGAGAAGGTCGGCGGCGGTGACCCCCGGGCCGCCCTTGCGGGGGACCTTGTCCCCGCCCGCCACGTCGACCACGAAGATCTGCCGGTCGACCAGCCCCCGACTGAAGGTCGCCGTCAGGTTGTCCCCACCACTCTCGACGAGGACCAGGTCCAACGGGCCGACCGCATCGGCCAGTTCGTCGACGGCGTCCAGGTTGGCGCCGATGTCGTCGCGGATCGCCGTGTGCGGGCAGCAGCCCGTCTCCACCGCGCGGATCCGCGCCGGGTCCAGCACGCCGGCCCGCCGGAGGAAGTCGGCGTCCTCGGTCGTGTAGATGTCGTTGGTCACCACGCCGAGCCGCAACTCGTCGGCGAAGGCACGGCAGAGCGCGGCCACCAGGGCCGTCTTGCCGGAACCGACCGGGCCGCCGATGCCGACCCGCAGGGCACGGCCGGCACGCGCCAACGGCGGATGGGGGTCCACCCCCGGCTCCGGATGGGTGTGCGGAACGGTCTCGTCGTGGGGTGGGATGGCCGCCGTCGGCGTGCCCGGCGGCGGCGTGATCGGTTCGACGGCGGGCACAGCGCTCGGCACAACGGTGTCAGGACGCAAAGAGACGCACCTCCCAGGTGGCATGGATCTCGGCATGGATGTCGGCGAGTGGGGCGGCGGCGGCTGGCAGCCGCTCCGGTGGATCATCGGCGGCCCGCGCCGCGTCGGCGGCCGTGCCGTCGCAGGCGTCGGCCAGGCCGACCAGCAGCGCTTGGACCTGGTACGGGTCGAGGCCGAGCAGACGTACGCCGGCGCTGGCCGCCCCGGTCAGCGTCCCGTACGCGGCGGTCGTGGCGGTCTCGACACGGGACAGCCCGGCCGCGGCGCAGAGCAGCCCGAGCACCAGCGGCTGGTGTGCGCCACCGGGCGTCGCGGGCAGGTCGGCGAACGGGGCGTCCGACCAGATGGCCCGCCCGGCCCGCAGCAGCGCCCTGCCCTGTCGGCGCGAGACCGCCCGCAACGCCGGGGCAGCGGTACGCGCGTCCAGCTCCGCGTCGAGCCGAGCCAGCGCGTCCGACCGAGCGGCGGACTCAGCCGGCGCGTCCGCCCCTCGGGCGGACCGGGCCGGGTTGGCGGAGTCGGCGGTCTCGGCCACCGCCGCCCGGTGTGCGGCTGCCGCGAACGCCGCGCCGACCAGACCGGCGGTGGCCAATCGCCCGGCCAGGAACGCCTCCAACGTGGCCAGGTCGGTGACCCGGCCGGCGGCGACGGCCGCCTCCAGACCACCGGAGTGCGCGTGCGCCCCGGCCGGGAAACGTCCGTCGGCCAACAACAACAGCAGGCTCGGCGTTGCCATCAGAACAGGAAGTACCGCTGGGCCATCGGCAGCCGGGTCACCGGGTCCGGCTCCACCACCTGCCCGTCGATCCGCACCGTGAAGGTGTCCGGGTCCACCTCGATGTGCGGCATCGCGTTGTTCTCCGGCAGGTCGGCCTTGCCCCGCGACCGTACGTCGCTCACCGGCACCACCCGGCGACGCACGTCCAGTCGGAGCCCGGCGTCCAGGGCTGCCGGGGCCACGAAGGCCAGGCTGGTGGCGGCCGCCGCCGCGCCGTACGCCCCGAACATCGGCCTCGGCAGCATCGGCTGCGGTGTCGGGATCGAGGCGTTGGCGTCGCCCATCTGGGCGTACGCGATCATGCCGCCCTTGAGTACCAGGTGCGGCCGGACCCCGAAGAACGCCGGGTCCCAGAGCACCAGGTCGGCGAGCTTGCCCGGTTCGACCGAGCCGATCTCCCGTTCCAGGCCGTTGGCCATCGCGGCGCAGATGGTGTATTTCGCCACGTACCGTCGGGCCCGGTGGTTGTCGGCGGGCCCGTCACCCGGTAGTGCGCCGACCCGATCCTTCATCACGTGGGCGCTCTGCCAGGTCCGCATGATCACCTCGCCGACCCGGCCCATGGCCTGCGCGTCGGAGCCGATGATCGAGATGGCGCCGAGGTCGTGCAGCAGGTCCTCGGCGGCCATCGTGGACGGTCGGATCCGACTCTCCGCGAAGGCGAGGTCCTCCGGCACGGACGGGTTGAGATGGTGGCAGACCATCAGCATGTCCAGGTGCTCGGCCAGGGTGTTCGCGGTGTACGGCCGGGTCGGGTTGGTCGACGACGGCAGCACGTTCGGTTCGCTGGCCACGGTGATGATGTCCGGTGCGTGCCCGCCACCGGCTCCCTCGGTGTGGTACGAGTGGATCGCCCGCCCACCGATCGCCCGCAGGGTGTCGGCGACGAATCCGGCCTCGTTGAGCGTGTCGGTGTGGATCGACACCTGGACCCCGGACGCGTCCGCCACCCGCAGGCAGGCGTCGATCGCCGCCGGTGTGGTGCCCCAGTCCTCGTGCAGCTTGAAACCGCCCGCACCGGCCCGCAACTGTTCCCACAGCGCTTCGCTGGAGACGGTATTGCCCTTGCCGAGCAGCAGCACGTTGACCGGCATGGTGTCCAGGGCCTCGTGCATCCGGGCCAGGTGCCAGGCGTTCGGGGTGACAGTTGTCGCGCGCGTTCCCTCGGCCGGCCCGGTGCCGCCGCCGACCATCGTGGTGATGCCACTGGCCAGCGCTTCGGTGACGATCTGCGGGCAGATGAAGTGCACGTGGGTGTCGACCGCGCCGGCGGTGAGGATCCGCCCGTTGCCCGCGATCACCTCCGTCGACGGGCCGATGACCAGGTCGGGGTGCACACCGGGCATGGTGTCCGGGTTGCCGGCCCGGCCGAGCGCCACGATGCGCCCGTCGCGCAGCCCCACGTCGGCCTTGACCACGCCCCAGTGGTCGAGCACCACCGCGCCGGTGATGACGGTGTCCAGTGCCCCCTCGGCGCGGGTGACACGGGACTGCCCCATCGACTCGCGGATCACCTTCCCGCCGCCGAAGACCGCCTCGTCGCCGCCCACGCAGTGGTCGGTCTCCACCTCGATCAGCAGGTTCGTGTCGGCCAGTCTGATCCGGTCGCCGGTCGTCGGGCCGTACAGGTCGATGTAGCGGTCCCGCCGCACGGCGCTCACCGCGGCGACCCGTCGGCGGTGACCGCGTGCGGCGAGGGGTCCAGCGGTCCCGCGCACTCTGCGCGCAGGCCCGGCACGACACGTGCGCCGCCAAGTGGTACGAGCTCGACGCTGCGGTTGATGCCCGGCTCGAACCGGACGGAGGTGCCGGCCGGGACGGCGAGCCGCTGCCCCCAGGCCGCACTGCGGTCGAACGACAGCGCCGGGTTGGCTTCGGCGAAGTGGTAGTGCGAGCCGACCTGCACCGGGCGGTCGGCGGTGTTGACCACGAACACCGTGGTCACCGGACGACCCACGTTGATCTCGACCGGGTCGGCCGCCGGCAGGATCTCCCCGGGGATCACGGGATCGGGTGGTGCACCGTCACGAGCTTGGTGCCGTCCGGGAACGTCGCCTCCACCTGCACCTCCCTCAGCAGCTCGGGGATGCCGTCCTGGACGTCGTCGCGGCCCAGCACCGCCCGGCCGGCCGACATCAGGTCGACCACCGACCGCCCGTCGCGGGCCCCTTCGAGGAGGAACGCGGTGATCACCGCGACGGCTTCGGGGTAGTTGAGACGCAGGCCGCGTTCGCGGCGGGCGCGGGCGACATCGGCCGCGACGTGGACGAGCAGGCGATCCTGCTCGTGCGGGCTGAGGAACACGGGGCTCTCCCGGTGGGTCGGCGTGCCCCGGCTCGCCGTCGGCTCCACGCGGAGCCACCCGGGCACCAGGACCCGAGGGGACGAGCTGGGAGTCACACGACCGCCGGGCCACCGCCGACGGGGCGACCCGGGACTCCACCATCCCGGCCCGCACGACGGGCATCCGGCGGTGTCGGGTCGGATGCGGACCGCACCGCCCACCGCTGAGCAGACCGTAGAGGATCGCCACCGACCGAGGCAACAGTCCATTGGGGATCGGCCTGGTACACGGCCCGGTACGGGTACGTGTTCACGTGCGGCGGCAGGCAGGGGATGATCACCGGATGACGGCGACGAGGGGTACGCGCGCACTGCTCGGTGTTCTGTTCCTGGCGGCGGCCACGGTCGGGACGTGGCTCCTCTGGCTGGGCTGGGACACCCGGTACACGGTCGACGCGCAGACCGGCGCGAGCAGCGGCCCGTACGAGCCGTGGCAGGTGATCGGGTGTGTGTTGACGCTCGTGCTGCTGGCCGCGCTCGCCGGGACGCGGCTCAGCCCGTGGCTGGTGGCGCCGGTGATGACCGTGGCGTTCACGGCGGTCTGGTCGTGGCGGGCCGCCGGGACCGACGACAGCGGGCTGTGGGTGGTCGGGGGGGTTCTGGTGCTGGTCGGGATGGCGGCCGGCAGCACCGTGGTGAGCCTCGCGGCGCGGCGGCATGCTAGAAGGGAGCGTGCCTGACCTGACGAGCCCTCTCGATGCCACGTCCCTCAGGACCGCGCGGCTGCTGTTGCGCCGCATGCGCAGCGATGATCTGGACGGGTTCGCAGCGGTCAACGCGCAGCCCGAGGTGATGCGCTACATCCATCACGGCCGCACCCTCGACCGGGCCGCGACAGCGGAGCGTGTGGCCACCTATCAGCGGCACTGGGACGAGCACGGCTTCGGCCTGTACGCGGTCGAGATCAGCGAGACCGGGGAGCTGGCCGGTTTCACCGGACTGGCGGTGCCGAGCTTCCTGCCCGAGATCATGCCGGCTGTGGAAATCGGCTGGCGGCTCGGCCGCGCGTACTGGGGTCGGGGCCTGGCCACCGAGGCCGCCCAGGCCGTTGTCGCCCACACTCGTGCCACGCTCGACCTGCGGCGGTTGGTCAGCATCCACGTCGTCGGCAACGAGGCGTCCGCGCGGGTGATGGTCAAGCTGGGCATGTCGCTGGAGCGGGAGACCGTGCAACCGGACACGGGCCGCCGGGTCCGGGTCTACGCGATGGACCTGTAGGCGGTCGTGGCGGCGGTTGCGGCGGACCGCCGGTCAGCGGGCCACGGCGGGTTGCGGCGCTGGCACGCCGGCGAAGGGGATGTCGACGTGGTCGCCGGTCCCTGGCTGGCCGTCGGGGTGCCGCCACAGCCCACGCTCGCGCAGGATCGGCAGCACGCCCTCCCCGAACCAGTACGCCTCCTCCAGGTGCGGATAGCCGGAGAGGATGAACTCGTCGATGCCGAGCGCGTGGTATTCAGCGATCCGGTCGGCGATTTCGGCGTGGCTGCCCACCAGCGCGGTGCCGGCCCCACCGCGGACCAGCCCGACCCCCGCCCACAGGTTGGGGGCGACCTCCAGGCCGTCGCGGGAGCCACCGTTCAGGTCGAGCATGCGGCGCTGCCCCTCGGACTCGCTGCGGCGCAGTCCCTCCTGCACGGCCCGGATGTCGGCCTCGGACACCCCGTCGAGCAGGCGCTGGGCCTGCGCCCAGGCCTGCTCGGCGGTGTCACGCACGATGACGTGCAACCGGATGCCGAAGCGCAACTCCCGCCCGGCGCGGGCGGCCAGCGCCCGGACCCGCTCCAGCTTGTCGGCGACCAGGGCCGGCGGCTCGCCCCAGGTGAGGTAGACGTCGCTGTGCCGCACCGCCACCGGAAGCGCGGCGGCGGAGGACCCACCGAAGTAGACCGGCGGCACCGGGTCGGGCAGCCGGTGCAGCCGTGCCTGTTCGACGCGGACATGGGCGCCGTCGTGGTCGACGGTCTCGCCGCGCCACAGCGCACGCACCACGTGCAGGAACTCGTCGGCCCGCGCGTACCGGGCGTCCTTGTCCAGGAAGTCGCCGTAGGCCCGCTGCTCCTGTGACTCGCCGCCGGTGACCACGTTGAGCAGCAGCCGGCCCCGGGACAGCCGCTGGAAGGTCGAGGCCATCTGGGCGGCCAGCGTGGGGGCCAGCAGCCCGGGCCGGAAGGCGACCAGGAACTTGAGTCGCTCGGTCACCTCACTGAGCATCGCGGTGCTGAGCCAGGCGTCCTCGCACCAGGCGCCGGTGGGGGTGAGGGCGCCGACGAAGCCGAGTTGCTCGGCGCTGCGGGCGATCTGCCCGAGGTACGCCACGCTGGCCGGGCGGGCGCCTCCCGCGGCACCGGTCGGTACGCCGTGGCCGCCGCCGACGATGTCCCGGCTGTCGCCGTTGGTGGGCAGGAACCAGTGGAAGGTGAGGGTCATGGGGCTCTTTCCTCCAGCGGGGGCGGTCGGCGCACGCGGCGAGGCGGGCACCTCCTGAGGGGTGGGACGATCCCGCTGACAGCCTACCCATAAAACCTATCGGGTTAGTAGGCTACTGCCGGCGCCGACACCTGTCGATGCGCCGCTGTCCGCCTGCCCCCGACCCGAGGAGCCGCCATGCCCACCCCGTCGACGAGCCGTCCCCGGCACCGCCGCCTCCTGACGGCGGCACTCAGCACAGTGGCGCTGCTCGCCACTGTCGCGGTGAGCGCGTGCGGCGGATCCGCCGATGCGGACGGCGGCAGCGCGCAGAAGCTCCGGATCGGCTACCAGCGCTTCGGCGGGCTGAGCCTGGTCAAGGCGCGCGGCGCCGCACCGGATGTGGAGTGGTCGCTGTTCGAGAGCGGACCCGCGCTCACCGAAGCGCTCAAGGCCGGCTCCATCGACATCGGACAGGTCGGCGAGGCACCGCCCGTCTTCGCCGCCGCCGGGAAGATTCCGTTCTCCGTCATCGGCACCTCGGCACCGATTCCGCAGGGGGAGGCCGTGCTGGTCAAGGCCGACCGGGGCTACCGCAGCTTCGCCGACCTCAAGGGCCGAACGGTGGCCCTCAACAAGGGGTCCAACGTGCACTGGCTGCTGGTGCGGCTGCTGGAGGCGAACAACATGACGTTGAAGGACATCCAGGTCAAGTACCTCAAGCCCGCCGAGGGGCGGCCCGCGTTCGACGGCGGGCAGATCGACGCCTGGGTGATCTGGGACCCGTACTTCGCCCTTGCCGAGCAACCGGGGGTCCAGGTGCTCGCCGACGCGACAGGTCTGGCCAGCAACCGCGAGTATGTCCTCGCCTCCCCCCGAGCGGTCGACAAGCGGACGGACGAGATCCGCGCTTTCCTCCAGCGCTACCGCGAGGTGACCGACTGGGGCATCGCCCACCCCGAGGAGCGAGCCAGCACCCTCGCGCCGGAGCTGAAAATCCCCCAGGACGTCACCAGCCGCGCCCTGGCCCGCAGCGCCAAGCCCCTCGCCCCGGTCACCCCGGCCATCGGCGACGAACTTCAGGCGATCACCGACAGCTTCATCGCCCTGGAACTCATCCCGGGGCCGGTCGACCTCCGATCCCGGGTCGACGGCCGGTTCAACGAGGTGTTCCAGTGAGTCGGGCGACTCTCGTCGAGGCGCCCGAAGAGGTCACAGCGGCGGCGCCTGTCGTACCCCGTCGTCAGCGGTCGACCCGGCGCTGGCGGCGGGTGGTGAGCCCGGTGGTGCTGGTCCTGGGGTGGGAGTTGGCTGCGCGGACCGGGCTGCTGGCGGCCGAGAAGCTGCCCGCGCCCAGCGACGTCCTGGCCACCGGCGCGCGGCTGAGCCGGGACGGGACGCTCGGAATCCACCTGCTGGACTCCCTCACGCGGGCCGGGGCCGGCCTGCTGATCGGCGGTCTCCTGGCCCTGGTCCTGGGCACCGTGGCCGGGCTGCTGCGGCTCGGTGACGACCTGGTCGACCCGCCGGTGCAGATGGCCCGGATGCTGCCGCACCTCGGGCTGGTCCCGTTGCTGATCATCTGGGTCGGCATCGGTGAATCACTCAAGATCAGCCTGGTGGCTCTGGGCGCGTTCTTCCCCATCTACTTCAACACCTACGCCGGGATCCGGGACATCGACGAGCGGCTGGTGGAGGCGGCCCGCACCTGTGGTCTGGGGCAGGCCGCCCGACTGCGGCACGTGGTGCTGCCCGGCGCGTTGCCGTCGCTCTTCCTCGGTCTGCGGCTGGCGATCGGGGCGGCCTGGCTCAGCCTGGTCGTCGGCGAGCAGGTCAACGCCCAGACCGGGATCGGCTTTCTGATGATGGAGGCGCGGGAGTTCAGCCAGACCGACGTGGTGGTGCTCGGCCTGCTCGTCTACGCGCTGCTCGGGCTGATATCCGACAGTGCGTTGCGCGTCCTGGAGAGGAGGATGTTGACATGGCGTCGCGGACTGCGGGCCACCTGAACGGCGCCGAGCCGGTGCTCACCGCCCACGCGGTGCGCCGGGCGTTCGGGCCGACGGTCGTGCTGGCCGGCGTCGACCTGACTATCGCCCGCGGCGAGGTGGTGGCCCTGCTGGGCGGCAGCGGTTCCGGCAAGAGCACGCTGCTGAGGATTCTCGCCGGGTTGGATGGCGAGGCCAGCGGGACGAGCGTCGTGCACGGCACCGCCGCGGTCGTCTTCCAGGAGCACCGGTTGCTGCCATGGAAACGCGTGGCGGAGAACGTGGGGCTCGGCCTGTCCGGCGCGGACGGCCCGGGGCGGATCCGGCGGGCACTGGCCGAGGTCGGTCTCGCCGAGCGGGATCGCGCCTGGCCGGCGGAGTTGTCGGGTGGGCAGGCGCAGCGGGTGGCGGTGGCGCGGGCCCTGGTCCGCGAGCCGGACCTGCTGCTGCTCGACGAGCCGTTCGGCGCCCTGGACGCGCTGACCCGCCTGCGGATGCAGATCCTGCTGCGCCGGCTGCGCGCCGAGCACGGCTTCGCCGCTCTGCTGGTCACTCACGACGTGGAGGAGGCGCTGCTGCTCGCCGACCGGATCCTGCTCCTCGACGAGGGCCGGATCGCCGCGGAACTGCCCGTCGACCTCGGCCCCACCCGCACGCCGGACGACCCGGCCTTCGGCGCGCTGCGCCGCCACCTGCTCGACCGACTCGGCGTTCCCACCACCTGACGAGCGGAGCTGCGATGACCCGCTGGACCCCCGACCCCACGTTCTACCCCTCGCCCCGCGAGGCGGTGACCGCACCTGCGGAGAAGCTCGCCTACGTGGCGGCCTTCGACCGGACGGCCAGCCGTCCGGACGCCATCGTGGTGCTGGACACCGACCCCGACTCCCCCGACTACGGCCGGGTCGTCGGCTGGACCGACCTGCCGTACGTGGGTGACGAGCTGCACCACTTCGGCTGGAACGCGTGCAGCAGCGCGCTCTGCCCGACCGCGCCGCACCCGCATGTCGAGCGGCGCTACCTGATCGTCCCCGGCCTGCGGTCATCGCGCATCCACGTGCTCGACACCCAACCCGATCCGCGCCAGCCGCAGATCGTCAAGGTGATCGGGGCCGACGAGCTGGCGAAGCGGGCCGGCTACTCACGGCCGCACACAGTGCACTGCGGCCCGGACGGCATCTACCTCTCCGCTCTCGGCGGCGCGGACGGCGCGGACGGCCCGGGTGGCATCGCCATTCTCGACCACACCACGTTCGAGGTCCGCGGGGCGTGGGAGGCCGACCGGGGGCCGCAGTTCCTGGCGTACGACGTGTGGTGGCACCTGACCCAGGACGTGCTGGTCACCAGCGAGTGGGGCACCCCGCCGATGATCGAGGACGGCATCATCGGTGAGCTGCTGCTGGGTCGACGCTACGGGCACGCCATCCACTTCTGGGATCTGGCGAAACGCCGGCACGTCCAACGGGTCGATCTCGGCGACCAGTACCAGATGCCGCTGGAGCTGCGGCCGGCACACGATCCGACGAAGTCGTACGGGTTCGTCGGCGTGGTGATCAGCGTCGAAGACCTGTCCGCCTCGATCTGGCTCTGGCACCGCGACGGGGACGCCTGGGCCGTCACCAAGGTCATCGACATCCCGGCCGAGCCGGCCGACCCGGCGAACCTGCCCGACCTGCTCAAGCCGTTCGGGGCGGTGCCGCCGCTGGTGACCGACATCGACCTGTCGGTCGACGACAGGTTCCTCTACGTCTCCTGCTGGGGCACCGGGGAGCTGCGCCAGTACGACGTCAGCGACCCGCTGCACCCGGTCCAGACAGGCTCGGTGCACCTCGGCGGGATCGTCCGCCGCACCGCGCACCCGTCCGCACCCGACGAGCCCCTCGCGGGTGGCCCGCAGATGGTGGAGGTCAGCCGGGACGGCCGGCGGGTCTACGTCAGCAACTCGCTCTACGGCGCGTGGGACGACCAGTTCTACCCCGACGGGGTGGGCGCCTGGCTGGCCAAGCTCGACGTCGACGTGGACGCCGGCGGGCTCGCCCCGGATGAGCGGTTCTTTCCGCACGGGGATGAGTTCCGGGGCCTGCGGGTGCACCAGACCCGGTTGCAGGGCGGGGACGCCTCCTCCGACTCGTACTGCTATCCATGACCGTCACCACCCTCGCGACGCTCGCCGCGCTCGGCGCGTTCCATGGTCTGAACCCGGCGATGGGTTGGCTGTTTTCCGTGGCGCGGGGCCTCCAGGAGCGCAGCCGGCTGGCGCTGCTGCGCGCCCTGCCGCCGATCGCGGCGGGGCATCTCGCCTCGGTGGCCATCGTCGCCGCGTTGGTCACCGCGACCCGGTCGGTGACGGCGAGCAGCACCCTCGCGGTGGTCGGCGGTGTGGTGCTGGTGGCCTTCGGGCTGTGGCGGCTGCTCTCCGAGCGGCACTTCCGCTGGGCGGGGATGCGGCTGTCGGCAGCGCAGCTCGCCGCCTGGTCGTTCCTCATGTCGTCGGCGCACGGGGCAGGTCTCATGCTGGTGCCGGTGCTGGTAGCCGAGCCGGTGCCCGGGGGTCACTCCGGGCACCTGGCCGCCGCGCCGGTCGGCGCGCTGTCCGGCCTCGCGGCGGCCGGGGTGCACACCGTGGCCATGCTCGGCGTCGCCCTGGCCGTGGCGCTGCTGGTCTACGAGGTGCTCGGGGTCGGTGTGCTGCGTCGGGCCTGGTTCAACGTGGACCGACTCTGGGCCGGAGTGCTGGTGGCCGCGGGGTTGGTGACGCTGATCCGGGCATGACCGACCATCGTGGACGGCGGCGAATCGTGATCTGATGTCGGGGTGATCACTCCCACTCCCCTCATGCGCCTGGTGGCCGGTGTGTGGGGGTTCAAGACCCTCGCGGCCGGCGTCGAGCTCGGTCTGTTCACCCGGTTGGCCGGCGGGCGGACGATGACCGTCGAGCAGGCCGCCGCCGAGTTCGGGCTGCCCGACCGGCCCGCGGACCTGCTGCTGGCCGCCAGCGCGTCGCTCGGCCTGTTGGAGAAGGCGGGTGACGGTTACCGCAACTCGGAGTTGGCCGAGCAGTTCCTGGTCGAGGGTCGCCCGTACTACTTCGGGGCGCAGGTTCGTTACTCGGACCTGCGCACCTACCTGCCCTGGCACCGCATCGGCGAGGCCCTGCGCACGGATCGGCCGTTGACCTGGGACCCGGAGGCCCAACAGTCGATGTTCGACACCGCCGATCCGGAGATGCTGGCGCAGTTCTGGGACGCGATGTTCTCCACGTCCAGCTTCACCGCCAGCGCGCTGGCCGACGCGTACGACTTCTCGGCGCACCGCCGGCTGCTCGACGTGGGCGGCGGTGCCGGCGCGTTCCCGATCGAGTTCTGCCGCCGCCTGCCCGAGCTGCGGGCCACCGTCCTGGATCTGCCGCACGTCTGCGTGCGGGCCCGGGAGCGGATCGCGGAGGCCGGCCTGACCGGGCGGATCGACGCGGTGGGCGGTGACTTCCTCGCCGACCCGGCGCTACCCGACGGGCACGACGTCATCCTGCTCAGCATGATCCTGCACGACTGGGACGAGCCGACCAACCGGGCGTTGCTGGCCCGGTGCCACGCGGCGTTGCCGCCCGGTGGAGCGATCGTGGTCTGCGAACTGCTGCTCAACGACGAGCGCACCGGGCCGCCGGAAGCGGCCCTGATGGGGATGAACATGCTCGTCGAGACCGAGGGTGGCCGGAACTACTCGGGCGCCGAGTACGCTGCCTGGCTCACCGACGCCGGCTTCGTCGACGTGCGTACGGTGCCGTTCGACGCGCCGGGCGCCAACGGCGCGGTGGTGGCGCGCCGGGCCTGAACGCGGACGACACCCGGCCCCGGGTGCGAAACCGTGGGCCGGGTGTCGCAGCGCCGGGTTGGCGCTGGCGTCCGATCGGCTACCGGTACGGGTCAGGCGCGAGCCTTGGCCGGCTGCTTCATGAAGTCCATGATCGCCTTGTTGACCTCGTCGGCGTGGGTCCACGGGATGCCGTGCGGCGCGCCCTTGAGCGTGACGAGCTGGGCGGTCGGCATCATCGGCCCGAGCCGCTGACCGGTCACCGGGTAGGGAAGCACACGGTCCTGGTCACCCTGGACGATCAAGACCGGAATGTTGATCTTCGGCAGATCCGGGCGGAAGTCCTCCTGCCAGGCGTCCACGCTGTCGTGGGTGGCCTTGCCGGAAGCCATCGCACCGATCTGCCAGTGCGCCCGGTACGCCTCCTCGCTGACCCGCTTACCCATGTTCTGGTCCGGGTTGAAGAACGCGTCGCAGAAGGACGTCAGGTAGGCGAAGCGGTCCTTGATGATGGCGTCCTGGAAGCCCTTGAAGAGGCTCCGGTCGACACCCTCCGGGTTGTCGCTCGCCTTGGCCAGCATCGGTTGCAGCGGGCTGAGCAGCACGGCCCGGCTCACCCGCTGCGAGCCGTAGTTACCCAGGTAGCGGACCACCTCGCCGGTGCCCATCGAGTGACCGATCAGGGTCGCCTCCTTGAGGTCCAGCTCGGTCATCAACACGTCCAGGTCCGCCGCGAACGTGTTGTAGTCGTACCCGAACGCCGGCTGGGCGGAGTTACCGTAACCGCGCCGATCAATGGTGATCGTCCGGTATCCGGCGTTGAGCAGCGCGGTGGTCTCCTTCTCCCAGGTCGCACCGTTGAACGGGAAGCCGTGGATGAGCACCACCGGCTTACCGGAACCGTGGTCCTCGTAGTACAGGTCGATGGGCGCGGAGTTTTCCGTCCCCACGGTAATGAAAGGCATGTTTTACTCCTGCTCCGGTTTGGGCTGTCGGACGCCCCGCGCTTTCCCGCCCGGTCGACGGATATGCGGGCCGTCAGATCGGCCCGAACAGCAGGAACAGGGGTTCCCCGACCCTCCCCCGCCGCCCTAACCTCGGGGGGTGAAACTTCCGCCCCGGCTGCGGGCCGTCAGTGACCTGCACGTCGGGCACCCGCAGAACCGCGCGTTCGTCCAAGAGCTGCACCCGGAGAATGCCGGCGACTGGCTGCTCGTCGCCGGGGACGTCGCCGACCGGTTCGCCGACATCGAGTGGGCGCTCGGGCTGCTGAGCAGCCGGTTCGCCCGGGTCGTCTGGGCACCGGGCAACCACGAGCTGTGGACGCCACCGCGCGACCCGGTCACGTTGCGCGGCGAGGAGCGCTACCGCGAGTTGGTGCGGATGTGCCAGCGGTTGGGGGTGATCACCCCGGAGGATCCGTACCCGGTGTGGGACGGCGACGGCGGCCCGGCCACCATCGCCCCGCTCTTCGTGCTCTACGACTACACGTTCCGGGTGCCGCAGGCGCGCACCCAACAGGAGTCACTGGCCCTGGCGCACCAGGCCGGGGTGGTGTGCACCGACGAGGCGCTGCTGCACCCCGACCCGTACCCGAGCCGGGAGGCGTGGTGCGCGGCACGGGTCGCCGAGACCGAACGCCGGCTGGCCGAACGCGACCCGACGCTGCCGACGGTGCTCGTCAACCACTACCCGCTGGTGCGGGACCCCACCGACGTCCTGCGTTTCCCGGTCTTCGCCCAGTGGTGCGGCACCGTCCGCACCGGCGACTGGCACCTGCGCTTCGGCGCGTCCACCGTTGTGTACGGGCACCTGCACATCCCCCGCACCACGTTCTACGACGGGGTGCGTTTCGAGGAGGTCTCCCTGGGCTACCCCCGCGAGTGGCAGCCCCGGGGGTCGGTGCCCGACCCGGTGCGCACCATCAACCCGGCGGACGACGTGCGCCGGCGCTCGTCCGTCAGCGGGTGAGAGGCCGTCAGGATTTCCGCAGTGGCCGGAACGCGGCCCGCACCTCGGCGGAGAAGAGTTCCGGCTCCTCCCAGGCGGCGAAGTGCCCGCCGCGCTCAGCCTCGTTGAAGTACGCGATGCCGGGGTAGACAGCCTCGGCCCAGCTGCGCGGAGCGGCCCAGATCTCGCCGGGGAACGTGGTGAAGCCGACCGGCACCGTGACCGGTGGCGGAGTCTGACCGGACGCCTGGGCCGCTGCCTGAAACCGCCCCTGCTCCCAGTACCACCGGGCGGACGAAGCGCCGGTGCCCGTCAACCAGTACAGCGTGATGTTGTCGAGGATGCTGTCCCGGGTGAGACCGCCGGCCGGCTCGCCGTCGAGGAACGCGCGGGAGATCTTGTAGTAGCTGTCCGTGTCGTGGTCGAGCATCCAGGCCGCCAACCCGACGGGTGAGTCCAGCAGCGCGTAGCCGATCGTCTGCGGCCGGGTCGACTGCTCCAGGAAGTAGCCGAAGCCGTCCATCGAGAACAGCTTGAGCGCGTCGAGCGCGGCGCGTTCCTGCTCGGAGTTCGCCGGCAACTTGTCCTTGATGCCGACCGCCCCGGCGAGCAGGTTGACGTGGATGCCGAGCAGCCCCTCGGGTCCTTGACGCCCCATGGCGTCCGTGACGGCGGCGCCGACGTCGCCCCCCCCTGAGCGACGTAGCGCGAGTAACCGAGGCGCTGCATGAGTTTTGCCCACGCCTGTGCCATCCGCGCGGAATTCCAGCCAGGCTCGGTCGGCTCGCCGGAGAAGCCGTAACCGGGCAACGACGGCAGCACCAGGTGGAACGCGTCCTCGGGCGTGCCGCCGTGCGCCGTCGGGTCGGTCAGCGGGCCGACGGCTCCGAGCAGCTCGACGACCGAGCCTGGCCACCCGTGCGTCATGATCAGCGGCAGGGCGCTCTCATGCTGCGACCGCACGTGGATGAAGTGAATCTCGACGCCGTCGATGTTCGTCGTGTACTGCGGCAGCGAATTCAGCCTCGTCTCGCACGCACGCCAGTCGTAAGAGGTCATCCAGTGGCGGGTCAGCTCCTGCATCGTCGCCAGCTGCACCCCCTGCGAGCGATCGGTGACCAGTTCACGGGTGGGCCAGCGGGTAGCGGCAATCCGGCGACGCAGGTCGGCGATCGAGTCCTCCGATGTGTCGAGCCGGAAGGGACGAATCTCGGTGTCGTTGGACATCTTCCCCACCTCGCCAAGTCGAGTCGGACAGTGCCGATGCACCGACAGCGCCGGCACCCGCCCAGTCTCACAGCGAGCCAGTGGTACTCGGGCCCAAACGCGAATCGCCGACGCGCCTCACCCGTGGAATGATCAACAAGTGAGCCAACCGGACGAAGTCGACGACAACTGGCTGAATGGCGAGGAAGTCACCTGTCCGGAGTGCCGCGAACGCCTCTACCGCCTCGACCACTCGCCGCTGCTGGACTGCTATTTCCTCTACTGCGACGGCTGCCCGATGCGGGTCGACGTCAGTTACTACGACAGCACGTGTGCGGCCATCGCGGACGCGCTCCCTGCCCGGGACGACGCCTACCCCACGCTGATGGCGGCAGTTGAGGCACGGCTACGGCGATGCGACTGCGGCGGGCGGTTCCGGGACTCCGCGCCTCGGCGCTGCCACCGGTGCTCCACCGTCCTGACGGCCATCAGCGCGCCCTCCGGCGTCGACGTCTGGCCAGGTTGGTGGACAGATGAGACGGACACCGAATCCCTGGAAGAGCAGTTCACCGCCAGGTACTTCCGCACCGAAGACCTCTGGGAGCACTGACGCTGCCGTTACGCACCATCCACCCGGCCTACGACCTGCGCCGGCGCTCGTCCGTCAGCGGGTGAGGCCGACCACCGTGGCCAGTCGCGCGACGCCGGCCAGCGCCGGCTGCGCGCGGGCAACATCGGCGATCACGGTACGCGCCAGGGGCCGGCACCGAACCTCGCCCGGCGCGATGCTGTCCGCGTCGACCAGGGCGCGGGCCGCCCCGCGCAGGTCACCCACCTGGAGGTACGCCCGAGCGGCGTCGACCAGGTACGCGCCTCGATACTCAGCCGGCAATCGCCGCCACCCCTCCCGCCGGACCACAGTCGAGTGCCTCTGCAAGGCCCCGGATGCGTCACCCCGTTGCGCCGCCACGAGTACCCGCGCCAGCTCGACGGCAACCGGCCCGAAGCTGGTGCGGTGCGGATCGTCGTACCCCCGCAGGCTGGCGGCGACGCCCGCAGCCCGCTCGGTCAGCTCCTCGGCCTGGCGGTGCTCGCCGCAGCCGGCGGCGGCCAGTGCCGCCTGGAGCAGCAACGTCCCACCCACCGCCCACTCCCCCGGCGGTCGCTGTCGCGCAGGCCCGCCCTCGCCCTCGCCTCGTTGATCATGAGGTTGACGGACGGTTTGATCTCCACGAAGCCCACCAACCTCATGATCAGCCGGCTGGGAGGGAGCCGGGAGGATGCGGTTCGCTGCGGTTAGGGCCGCTGTTAGGGCTAGGCGGTCGCGGTTTGACGCGCGGAGCGCCTGGGCTACCGAGATGGTCGCCGTTGCGGCCAAGATCGGGTCGTCGGCGGTGGACATCGCTCGGTCGGCGGCCAGCCAGCCGAGGTCGGCCTCGCCGAGCTTCACCAGCAGCGACGAGGTGATCCGGTACGCCTGTGCCCGCAGCTCTGGTGCCTGCGCGGCCTGGGCTGCGTCGAGCAGACTCGGCAGGAGCCTTACCAACTGGCCGTAGTGCGCGTACTGGTAGCTCAACCAGGCGTACCCGACCTGCCTCCTCAGCTCGTCCGCCTGCTCGGGGGCTTGCGGGGTGTCGTAACGGGCGAGCGCAGCCCGGATCTCGTCCACCCCGTCCGGCGTGCCTGCCGGCGTGCTCTGTGGCTGGCCGAGCAGCACCTCCGGGTCGACCCGCAACACGATGGCCAACTCCTGAATCACCGAGTACCGGTCCAGGGCGCGCACGCCCCGCTCCACCTTGTCCACCCAGCTCTTCGACCTGCGCAACCGGTCGGCGAGCATCTGCTGCGTCATCGACCGCCGCACCCGCCACCGGGCGACGCGGCGGCCGATCGGGAGGTCATCGTTGGTCACGCCGCCACCGCCGGTCCGGGACCGCGCGGGTCGTCTCCTCCACGGGGACGCGCTCCGCCTCGGCCTGCGCCAGGAGACGCTGCTTGGCGGCCTCCCGCTCGGCCGCTTCACACTGCTCGGCCCTGCTCGTCGGCTCGTCGCCTTGCATGCCCACCCCCGCCAGCCGGTGCCGAAGCTTGGACTCACCGAACCTCGGCCGTGCATCTCACGTCCTGTTTGGACGACCTGTCCTGTGGATCCAGGCTCCGCCGATTGGTAATGACGACTTCACCGCGATTCACGGACGACTGGGGACGTCCTTGTTAGTACTCCAGCAGGAGATCCGTTTCAGGGCTCTGTGAGGGCTTGTCGGGCGTAGTGGCTGATCTTGGCTTCGGCTT
>NZ_JBNCKJ010000018.1:28770-129109 GCF_049841475.1 Micromonospora sp. DT15 | reverse complement strand
CAACCATCACAGGCCCCACACCGCCACCGGCAAACGCCCACCCATCAGCCGCTTAACCAACCTCCCTGGGCAGTACACCTAGCCCCGGTCGCGCTCGTGGCTGTCGCGGGCGGTCTGCACCTCGGGCACCGAGGCCTCCAGCAGATCGGCGAGGCCACGCAGTTGCTCGGCGACCCGGGCGCCGAGGGGGGTCAGCGAGTATTCGACGCGCGGTGGGATCGCGGTGAGCACCTCGCGGGTGAGCATCCCGTCGCGTTCGAGGGTCTGCAGGGTCTGGGAGAGCATCCGCTCGCTGACCCCGTCGATGCGCCGACGCAGCGCGTTGAAGCGGTAGCGGCCCTCTCCGAGCGCCAAGAGGGCCAGCGAGGCCCACTTCGAGGTGACGTCCTCGAAGGCCGCGCGGGAGGTGCAACCCCGGGCGAAGACATCGCTGACGAATTCCTGGGTAGGCCCCGCCGGGTCCTGGGCCGGCATGTCGCTCACCTCACCAGCCTAACCCACGCCACCCGTCGGTTAGTGCTGTAGATTCGTAAGTGCCTGCTGATCTGTCACTACATCCGGAGGTTTCCATGCCCACCTATGCCGTCACCGGCGCCACCGGCCGGCTGGGCCGCCTGGTGATCGGGCAACTGCTCGACAACGGGGTGCCCGCCAGCGACATCGCCGCCATCGTCCGCAGCCCGGAGAAGGCCGCCGACCTGGCCACGCGCGGCGTCGAGATCCGCAAGGCCAACTACGACGACCCGTCGACGCTGCCCGGAGCCGTGGCCGGCGTACGCCGCCTGCTGCTCATCTCCGGCGACACTCCCGGTCAGCGCGTCGCGCAGCACACCGCGGTCATCGACGCCGCCAAGCTCGCCGGCGTCGAGCGTCTCGTCTACACGAGCATCCTGAAGGCCGACACCACCGGGAACCCGCTCGCCCCCGAGCACAAGGCCACCGAGGAGGTACTCGCAGCGTCCGGCCTGGCCTACACCGTGCTGCGCAACGGTTGGTACACCGAGAACTACACCGACCAGCTACCGCAGTACCTGGGGTCCGGCACGATCCTCGGCGCCACCGGCGGCAGCAAGATCTCCGCCGCGCCCCGGGCCGACTACGCGGGGGCGGCCGTGGCCGCGCTGACCCGGGATGAGGACGGCAACGCCGTCTACGAACTGGGCGGCACGGCGTTCACCTTCGACGAGCTTGCCGAAGCCGTCACCGAGGTGACCGGCACCACTGTCGTTCACCAGGACATGTCCGCCGCCGAGCTGGCCTCGGCCCTGGAGAACGTCGGCCTGGACGCGGGCACCGCCGGTTTCGTCGCCGCGCTCGACCAGTCCATCGCCGACGGCGAGCTGGCGACCGACAGCGACGACCTGAGCCGGCTGATCGGCCGACCGAGCACCCCACTGCGCGACGCCGTGCGGGCGGCGCGGGCCTGACCGGGGTCATCGCCGAAGCGGGCGGCGGTGGCAGGTCGCCGTCGCCCGCCACCGGGTGACCGTATTCTCGGCGTCATGGTGAGGCACATCGACAGCCGGCTCTCCCGGCACGCCGGGCAACGACGTCGGCATTCCGCGCCGTCCGATCTGGGCAGTCTGGCGTCGACCCGGTGAGCGGCGACGTCGTCATCCGCGCCGCCGTGGCGCAGGACGACCCCGAACTGGTCTTCGACGTGCTGTGGCAGCTAGCTCCGGACGACGCACGGCCGCACGCCGACCGGCTCGCCACCGCCTGGCGTGACCTGCACGCCCAAGCTGGCCGCCGCCTCCTGCTGGCAGTCGCCGGGGCCACCTTCGTGGGCACCCTGGACACCGTCGTCGTCCCCAACCTCACCCACGGGGCGCGACCGTACATGGTGGTGGAGAACGTGGTGGTCACGTCCGACTGGCGTCGTCGTGGAGTCGCCCGGGCCCTCATGCTGGCGGCGCTCGACGAGGCGACGGCGGCCGGCTGCTACAAGGTCCAACTGGTGTCGAACGCCGCGCGTACCGACGCCCACCGGTTCTACGCGTCCCTCGGGTTCGCGCAGTCCGCCCTCGGCTACCGCCGATACCTCACCACCACGACCTGACGCCGACCGCTGCCGCGTCCCGCCCGACTACTCCGCCTCGTCCTGCTCCTCGGTGAGCTCGGCCAGGACGTCGGCCGCGTCCCGGTTCCCGCCGTCGGCGAGCCGGCGAAGTTCACCGACGTCGGCCCGCTCCGCGGCCAACTCGACGAGCTGGTCAGCGGCGTCCTTGTCGCCCCGGTCGGCGAGACGCCGCAACTCGCCCATGTCCCCGAGTTCGGTGGCGAGTTCGACAAGCTGGGCCGCCGCGTCGGCGTTGCCGTCCTCGGCCAGCTGACGCAGTTCGGTGAGGTCACCCCGCTCCCCCGCGAGCTCGACGAGCTGGTCGACGGCGTCGCGGTCACCGTCAGTGGCCCGTCGGCGCAGGTCGGCAAGATCAGGGTCGGACATCGCGCACCTCTTCGCAGCTGGTCCCGCTCACCATCGAGAACCTAGACCAGCGGGCGTCGCGGTGGCGGACGAACGACGGACACCGCCCGTACGCCGATCCGCTCAGCCCGACTCGGTCGACTCCACGACCAGCAGGCCGGTGAGCAGACCGCGCAGGGTCCGCTCGACGAGGTCCGCCCGGGGCGGTGGTCCGACGGGCTGGCTGAACGCCGCGACGAGGTGCGGGTACGTCGTGAGGTCCACCCCGGCGAAGCTGAACGCCCCGGCCGCGGATTCGCGGTGGGCGAAGAGGCTCACCACGCCTGTCATCATCGCGATGGCCTCGAACTTGGCGGTGACCGGGCAGCGCACGGGCTCCAGGACCCTGATGCAGTTGTCGAACCAGGCCAGGCTCTCCGGGCCGGCGCCCGAGGGCCGATGGATCACGTCGGGCAACCACGGGTGGGCACCGAACAGCGCCAACTGCCGTCGCCCCAGCAGCACCATCGTTTCCAGCCAGTCGCCTTCCACCTGCGGGTACGGGCGCAGCTCCCCCACCGCCCGATCGGTCATCAGGTCCAACAGGTCGTCGCGGGACGACAGGTAGCGGTAGAGGGATCCGGCACCGGTGCCGAGCGAGGCGGCCACCGCGCGCATCGACACCGCAGCCAGCCCTTCGGCGTCGGCCAGGGCGAGGGCGGCCTCCACGATGACGTCCCGACTGTGTGCCGGGGCGGGGCCGCGACTGCCGCGTTCGGGTCTGCTCCAGATCGACTGCCGCTCGGGGCGGCCGTCGCCGGTACTCGCGGGTGCGTCGCTCACTGACCTACTGTAAACTGCGAACGTCGTTTGCAGTTGTTTGTCGGCGGGAGAAGGGTGGACCAGACATGGAGCAGGTCACAGCACGGGACGGCGCGACGATCGTGCTGCACTCAACCGGGACGGGGCCGGGGATCGTCGTGGTGCACGGCGGCGGCGTGACGATCGACGTCTACCGGCGGCTGGCCGCGGCACTCGCCGACCGGTTCAGCGTTCACCTCTACAACCGACGGGGACGGGCCGACGCGCCACCGAGGTCGATGCCCTACACCGCGGATCAGGAGGTCGACGACCTCGCCGCCGTGCTGGAGCACACCGGGTCCGGCAACGTCATCGGCCACAGCGGCGGCGGTTTCCTGGCGCTCGAAGCCGCGCTCCGACTGCCGATCGGCCGGCTCGCCCTCTACGACGCCGCCGTCTCGATCGACGGCAGCTTCCCGTCGGGCTGGCTCGCGCCGGCCCGGGCGGCGGCACAGGCCGGCGACACCGCCCGCAGCCTCGCCATCACGACCGCCGGGATCAACTCGCAGATGGCGGGGGCGAAACTCCCCCTCGGCATTCGGACCGCGATCATCCGTGCGTTCCTGCGTACGCCGATCGGCCGGACCATGGGCGAACTGCTGCCGACGACGCTGGACGAGGCGGCGCTGATCCTGGCGCACGACGGCCCGGCCACCCGGTGGGCCGGGGTGCGCGCCGAGGTGCTGCTGGCCTGCGGGGCCGACGGCCCGCCCTACTACGTGCACCAGAACGAGGCGCTGGCCCGCGCGCTGCCGCACGCCCGGACCCTGACCATCCCGCGCAGTGGTCACGACGCCATCAACCGGGCGCACCCGAGAACCGTCGAACCACTCGCCGCCTTCTTCGCCGCGCCCGTGACGACAGAGCGGATGCCCCGCTCCTGAGTGGTCGCGCGACCTCCACTGTCTTGATCTTGGCTAGGCTGGTGGGCATGCCCGCACACCATTCGCACCGTCACACGATCGAGCCGGCCGACTGGTGAGTGACGCACCCGTGCCCGCCCCCCGGGGTGGGCCGTCCACACCGGGCCCGCGCTCGGGATGGGCCGACCGGTGCGACCAGCTCGCCCGGTCCCGCCCCTTCGAGATCGCCATCGTCGTGGTCATCCTCGCCAACGGCATCGTTCTCGGCCTGGAAACGTACGACGACCTGAGCCCGGCGGGCACCGTGCTGCACGGGCTGGAGCTGTTCTTCCGAGCCGTCTTCGTCGTCGAGATCGCCATCCGGTTGGCGGCGTACGGCAGACGCCCGCAGGACTTCTTCCGGCACGGCTGGAACGTCTTCGACTTCGTGGTGATCGCGGCGATCTTCATTCCGGGCCTGCACGGCGACCCGGCGCTGCTACGGGTCGTCCGGGTCGTCCGCATGGTCCGCCTGGTGCGGTTCTCGCCAGGTCTGCGGACCATCGTCTCCGCGCTGTGGCGCAGCCTGCCGGGCGTGACCGGGTTCTTCGCCCTGGCCGTGGTGACGCTCTACGTCTACGGGATGGCTGGCTGGCTCATCTTCGGCAACAGGTATCCGGAGGAGTACGGCGACATCGGCCGGTCACTGCTGACGTTGTTCGTGCTGTTGTCTCTGGAGACGCTGCCTGACCTCATCGAGCAGGGCATGGCGATCTCACCGTGGACACTGCTCTACTACGTCAGCTACGTGGTCATCACCGTCAACCTGCTGCTCAACATCCTCATCGCGGTCATCGTGAACTCCATGGAGGAGGCCCGCCGGCTGGAGATGACCGAGCGACTGGCCCCCGGATACGACGAGGACGGCGACGGCGTACCGGACGAGGTGGACCGGATCGCGCTCACCCAACGACTGGACGATCTGCGGGCGGTCATCACCGAGTTGGAACGCGAGTTGCGCATCGACCGCGACGACGGGCACGGCCGATCCCACCGGGACAACGCCCGCGCCAGACGGTGATCCGACGCTCGCGCTGCGTTCTCGCGTTCGGATAGGGTCGGCGGACGTCCCATCGGCCCTCCTGAAGGAGTACCGGCATGACGGCCAGCGTCGACAATGCCCAGACCGCCACCGATTCCACGGACACGCTCGGCACGGTGATCGACGACGTGATCCGCCCGCAGGCGCCGATCGTCGACCGGGACGGGGCCTTCCCCCGTCCGGGTGTCGATGCTCTCGCCGCAGCCGGCCTCCTCGGCCTGGCCTCCTCGCCCGAGGTCGGCGGCGCCGGCCACGGCATGCGGGCGGTCGCCGAGGTGATCGAGCGGCTGGCCGCCGAGTGCGGATCCACCGCGATGGTGGTGCTCATGCACTACGCGGCGACCGCCGTCATCGAGGCGCACGGTCCACGAGACGTCCGCGCGGCCATCGCCGCCGGCGATCACCTCACCACGCTGGCGTTCTCCGAGTACGGCTCGCGCAGCCACTTCTGGTCGCCGACCGGCACCGCTACCGCGGCCGACGACGATGGCACGGTCCGCCTCGATGCCCGGAAGAGCTGGGTCACCGCGGCCGGCGAGGCCAACAGTTACGTCTGGTCGAGCCTTCCGCTGACCCCCGACGCCGGCCCGATGACGCTGTGGCTGGTGCCTTCCGACAGCGCCGGCCTCAGCGTGGCAGGCGACTTCGACGGGCTGGGCCTGCGGGGCAACGGCTCCCGCCCGATGACCGCCGACGGGTTGCGGGTTCCGTCAACGGCGAGGATGGCGGCCGACGGGGCCGGGCTCGACACCGCGCTCGGCGCGGTCCTGCCCTGGTTCCTGGTGCTCAACGCCGCCTTCTGTCTCGGTCTCGCCGACAGCGCGGTGGCCGAGGCCGGCCGACATCTCACCAGGACCACGCTCGCGCACACCGGGGCCGCCCTGCGCGACGCGCCCGTCACCCGACGCGACCTCGCCCGGCTGATGATCCGCACCGACGCGCTGCGGGCCTTCCTGGGTGACACGCTCACCGCCCTGGAGACCGGCCGCGACGACGCGATGCTGCGGGTGCTCCAGGTCAAGGCGCTCGCCGGCGAGACCGTCGCCGACGTGACCGACGGCGCGTTGCAGCTCTGCGGCGGCAGCGCATTCCGCAAGGAGTTGGGCCTCGAGCGCCGTTTCCGGGACGCCCGCGCGGCCCGGGTGATGGCACCGACCACCGACGCGCTGCACGATTTCGTCGGTCGGGTCGCCACCGGGCTGCCACTGCTCGACGAGGCCAACCGCTGATGCCCGCGCCAACCGTTCTGCTGGGCGCTGTCGCGTACGACCCGAAGGTGGTGACCATCTGGGAGGGCTTCCGCACCTGGCTGCGCGGGCGGGGCCTGGACTTCGACTTCGTCCTCTACTCGCACTATGAGCGACAGGTCGAGGATCTCATCGCCGGGCGGATCGACGCGGCCTGGAACTCTCCCCTGGCCTACCTGCGGGCCGAGCGGCTGGCGTCCGCCAACGGCACTGCCGTACGCGCGCTCACCATGCGCGACACCGACCAGGACCTCACCTCGGTCGTGGTGGTCCGCGCGGACTCGCCGGTGCGCCAACTCGCGGACCTCGCCGAACGCGTGGTCGCCGTCGGGGCGGTCGACAGTCCACAGGCGACGCTGATCCCGTTGCATCACCTCGCCGCGCGCGGGGTCACTGTCGACGTACGCCGCTTCGACGTGGGTGTCGGCCTGCACGGCGACCACATCGGCGGTGAGCGCGACGCGGCCCGCGCCCTGGTGGCCGGGGAGGTCGACGCCGCCTGCATGATCGACGCCAACCATCTGGCGTTCGTCCAGGAGGGCACGTTACCGCCCGAGGGCACCCGGATCGTGGCGCAGACGGCACGCTACGACCACTGCAACATGACGGTCCGCTCACCGGAGTCCGACGGGGTCCGGCTCTTCGGCACGCTCCTGCTCGGCATGTCGTACGCCGATCCGCAGGTGCGTCCGCTGCTGGACCTGGAGGGGTTGACGGCCTGGCGGGAGGGACGCATCACGGGGTACGACGTCCTCGCCGACGCCGTCGACACCAGCGGTTTCTACTCCCAAGACGGGCGGGTGACGGCCACGGACTACCGGCCGTGAGCGCGACACCTGTCGCCGCGCTCGACCTGGGTGCGCTGGGTTTCGGCCGGGGCGCACACGTGCTGGTGCAGCGCGCCCTGGCCGGGATGCCGCCGGGAGGCCGGTTGGCGGTCTCCGGTCGCGACCCGGCGCTGCGCGTACACCTGCCCGCCTGGTGTCGTGGCCGGGGCCACCGGGTCGAGTGGCCGGATCGGGGTGACCGGAGCGACCTGGTCGCCGTCGTCATCCGGGGGTCGGTGGACGACGACCGCTGGTTCGGCGCGGAGCGGGCCGGGCCGGCCCTGCCGTCGGCGCTCAGCAGCCGGCCACCCGCACGATGGGGGCTCGGTGCCCGTGGCGCGCTCCTTGAGGCCGGTGGTCCCGAAGCCCGGTTCGACCTGGATGACCGCGACCTGGTCTGGGCCGACATCGCCCCCCACCTGTACGCGCAGGCCGCCGCGCGACAGTGGGACCCGCAGACCGCGGTGCCGTGGGACGACCCGTTCGCGTTGCCGGCCGACGTCGAGGCCGCGGTGGTGCAGGTGATGACGTACCTGGTCGAGAACGAGCAGGCAGCGCTCGTCGTGCCGGCCCGGTTCCTGGGGCGCATCCACCCGCACTTCCGGGAGGTCGTGCAGCTTCTCGCCGTGCAGGTGGCCGACGAGGCCCGACACATGGAGGTCTTCAGCCGGCGGGCACTGCTACGGGGCACCGAGATGGGCACGTCGTCCGCCGGCGGTCGGCAGTCGCTGTTCACCCTCGTCGCGGAGTCGGACTTCGCGCTGGCGTCGTTCCTTCTCTCCGTGCTCGGCGAGGGCAGCTTCGTCGATCTGCTGTCCTTCCTGCACGAGTTCGCCCCGGACCCGGTGACACGCCGGATCTGTTGGCTCGCCATGCAGGACGAGCGCCGGCACGTGGTGTTCGGCATGGCCCACCTGGAGCATCAGGCGCAGTCGGATCCACTGCTGCGCGACCGGCTGCGGGCGGCCATCCACCGCCGTCACGACGCGCTCGTCGACACGGCGGGCCTCAACGCTGACGTCTTCGACGCGTTGGTGGTGCTCGCGGCGGGTGGGTGGCACCCGGACGACGTGTCCGCCGGCTTCGACCGGGTGCGGGCTCTGCAACACGCCATGGATCAGGGCCGTCAGCGCCGGCTGGTCCGCCTGGGTTTCCGGCCCGACGAGGCGGCCGCGCTGTCCGCCCTGCACACCCGCAACTTCATGTAGCCGATTCCCGCGCACGACGTGCGGTGCGCGGGGATCGGCGTACGGCAGGTCAGCGAGAACTGGTCACTGGCCGAGCAGGGTGCGGATCTGACGCGCGTAGCCGGCCACCGTGAAGTCCGGGCCGACGGAGTCCACAAGGACCAGGTCGTTGATGGTGTGATCGACGCGTAGCGCCAGGATCGCCTGGTACTCGGGCGAGTTGTACCAGGTCCTGGCGGTCTCCGCGTCGGGGAACTCGATCAGCACGACCGACCCGGGCCAACTGCCCTCAAGGACCTCCACCTGGGCATCGAGGACGAGCCACTGGGCGCCGTACGCCTCGGTGGTGGCCTGCACCTGCTCCAGGTACCGCAGGGACTCCTCGGTCGGCACTCCGCCCGGGATACGCAGGTGATTGATCAGGTACGTGCTCATGTCTCACTCCTCAATTCAGGTGCTGGCCCCGGCCGAAGGCGTACGACCGGTCGTCTTGGATTCGGTACACTCGCGCCGGATGGAAAGACCCGGACTGTTACCGACGGGAACGGACGCGGATCAGGTGAGGATCCGGGCCGTGGTGATCGTGAAGAACTCCCGGAGGGCGGCCGGATCACCGGATGCCTTCGCCCGGGCTGCCGCGCCCTCGTAGCTGGAGACGACGAAGCCGGCGAGATCGGTGGCAGGTTCGTCGCCGTGCAGTTCACCGGCAGACCGCGCCTGCTCGATCGCCATGGCGAGCGCGGCGACCCAGCGGCCGAAGCCGGCGTCGACGGCGTTGCGCAGGGCATCGCTGTGCGCCGGGATCTCGGTGGCGAAGTTGCCGAGCAGGCATCCGCGATCACCCATGGTGTCGCCGAGGCCGGTGACGTATCTCAGATGATCGGTGATCCGCTCAAGCGGTGTGCCGCCCTGCTTCTCGTCGAGCATCTCCAGCCCCATCGCCGCGGAGTATCTCGCCACCGAGTCCAGGGCGAGGTCCTCCTTGCTGGCGAAGTGGTTGTAGAAGGTGCCCTTGGGCGCGCCGGCCGCAGCGACGATGTCCTGGACGCTCGTCCCGTTGTAGCCGCGCAGGTGGAACAGGTCCAACGCGGCGTCGGACAACCGTTGCCGGGTTCCGGCGGAGGTCGGCGACTTCGGTCGTGGCATCTCGTGCGCTCCTTCCGCCCAGGGTTCCGACTGGCTGACAGACACCACGATATGACCGGTCGTCTCGGAATGCCAGTGATGTGACAGCTGTCATCCCGCAGGTACTGTGGAGAGGCCATGAACAGGGAATCCAGCGCCGTCCGCGAGGAGCTGCTGCGGCTGCGCGAGCAGACCGAGGCCCAGGCCACCGCCCTGGACGGCGACCTCCGGAGCCTCTTCGAGGCGTCCCGCTCATCCAACGCCGATGACGAGCACGACCCCGAGGGCAGCACGATCGCCTTCGAACGCGCGCAGCTCACGGCCGTCCTGGACGCCACCCGCCGACGCCTGGCCGAGCTGGACGTCGCGCTGCGACGGGTCGACGACGGCAGCTACGGGGTGTGCGAGGGCTGTGGCCGCCCGATTCCCGCCGCACGGCTGGCTGCCCGCCCGTCAGCACGTACGTGTGTGGCCTGCGCCGCCCGACGGTGACAGCCGCCGCCGACCGGCGGACTTCTCAGGCGATGGTGGGGCTGCGCCGTTCCAACAGAATGACGTCGCGCCAGCGTCCGTGGTGGCGACCAACCCGCTCCCGGACGCCGATGACCCGGAATCCGGCCCGCTGGTGCAGCGCCAGGCTGGCGGTGTTCTCCGGAAAGACCCCGGACTGGATCGTCCAGACGCCGTCGGCCTCGGTGGAGGTGATCAACGCGTCCAGCAGCAGTCGGGCGATGCCACGGCCCTGGGCTGCCGGGTCGACGTACACGGAGTGCTCCACCACACCGGCGTACACCGCGCGGGTCGAGGTCGGCGAGACGGCGACCCAGCCAAGCACCGTTCCACCCGGGTCGACGGCCACAAACCGGTGCCCGCCCAGCCGAGCGGCGCTGAACACCGCCCAGCCCGGCGCGGTGACCTCGAAACTGGCGTCACCGGTGTCCAGGCCGGCCTGGTAGATCGCCAGGACCCGGTCGGCGTCGGCGTCGGTCATGGGCCGCACGGTGATGTCGACCATCAGCACGTTCCTTTCCGGGCACGCGACCACCCCCGTCTCGGCTTGCTTGCCTGACTTACTCACAGGTTCACAGCTGAGCGGGCCACATCCATGATCAGGGGATGAGAAGTAGCTGTCGAGGTCGTCTCCAAGCTACTTTTCATCACCTGATCAACGGAAGCGCAGAGACCGAGGTCGTTAGAAGTCGTCGTCGAAGGCGACGGTGCCGGTCACCCCGACCTGGTACGCCGACACCCGCCGCTCGAAGAAGTTGGACAGCTCCTGCACGTCCTGCAACTCCATGAAGCCGAACGGGTTGTTCGACCCGTAGTGCGGCGCGATGCCGAGCTGGGCGAGGCGGCGGTCGGCGACGTGCTGGAGGTACTCCCGCATGTCGGCCAATGTCAGACCGGGCACGCCGTGGCCCACCAGGTCCTCGGCGAACTGCACCTCACACTCGACCGCCTCGGTGAGCATCCGGCGAACCTGGTCGGCGAGGTCGTCGTCGAACAGGTCCGGCTCCTCGGCGCGAACGGTGTCGACGACGTCGAACGCGAACGCCATGTGCATGGACTCGTCGCGGAACACCCAGTTGGTGCCCGAGGCGAGGCCGTGCAGCAAACCACGGGAACGCAGGAAGTAGACGTAGGCGAACGCGCCGTAGAAGAACAACCCCTCGATGCAGGCGGCGAAGCAGATGAGGTTGAGCAGGAACGTGCGCCGGTCCTCGCGGGACCGCAGCTCCCGCAGATCGCTCAGGGAGTCGATCCACCGGAAGCAGAACTCGGCCTTACGACGGATCGAGGGGATGTTCTCGATGGCTGCGAAGGCCTCGAAGCGCTCCGTCTCGTCGGGCACGTACGTGTCGAGCAGGTTGAGATAGAACTGGACGTGCACGGCCTCCTCGAACAGTTGGCGGGACAGGTAGAGGCGACCCTCCGGGCTGTTGACGTGCTGGT
This sequence comes from Micromonospora sp. DT15, assembly GCF_049841475.1. Taxonomy (NCBI): domain Bacteria; kingdom Bacillati; phylum Actinomycetota; class Actinomycetes; order Micromonosporales; family Micromonosporaceae; genus Micromonospora; species Micromonospora sp. DT15. The sequence goes on along the minus strand of NZ_JBNCKJ010000018.1, from coordinate 117,561 downwards.
AGAGGTTGAGCACCAGGTTGTTGGCGACGATCGTGTCACCGGTGGCGAAGAACGCCACCAGGCGGCTGACCAGGTGCCGTTCGGCCGGCGACAACCTGTCCAGGTCGGCGAGGTCGGCGTGCAGGTCGACCTCCTCGACGGTCCAGGTGTTGCGGATCGCGTCGCGGAACCGGTCGAAGAAGTGCGGGTAGCGCATCGGGCGGAGAGTGAGGTCCATCCCGGGGTCGAGCAGCATGTGCGTGGTCCTCGTGTCGGTGGTGCTGGCGTCGGTCGTGGCGGCGTCGGCGAGGGTCACTGGCAGGCCTCGCACGACTCGGGGTTCTCCAGCGAGCAGGCCAGCGCGTCGGCGTCGAGGGCCACGGACGCGAGAGCGACTGGCGCGACGGGTGCGACGGCGCTGACGGTGGCCTGCTGGATCCGCGTCGCGGGCCGCGAGCGCAGGTAGTAGGTGGTCTTCAGCCCGGCCTTCCACGCGTAGAGGTACATCGAGGACAGCTTGCCGATGGTCGGCGCGGCCAGGAACAGGTTCAGCGACTGGGACTGGTCGATGAACGGGGCGCGGGCTGCGGCCAGGTCGATCAGCGCCCGCTGCGGCAGCTCCCACGCGGTGCGGAACAGTTCCCGTACGCCGACCGGCAACTCGGCGATGTCCTGCACCGACCCCTCCGCCCGCTTGATCGCCGAACGGATCCGCTCGGTCCACAGACCGCGGGCCTTCAGCTCGCGTACCAGAGCGGTGTTGACCTGGAGGAACTCCCCCGACAGGGTCTCGCGCTTGAACAGGTTGGACACCTGCGGCTCGATGCACTCGTAGCACCCGGCGATCGAGGCGATGGTGGCGGTCGGCGCGACCGCCACCAGCAGCGAGTTGCGCAGCCCGTACGCCTCGACCCGCTCGCGCAGCGCGTCCCACCGCGCGGTCTGCGTACCCTCGACACCCCACAGGTCGGGCTGGAGCTGGCCTCGCGCGGCCCGGGTCTGCGGGTACGCCGGATGGGCGCCGAAGTCGCGCGCCAGGTCGGCGGAGGTCTCCAGCGCGGTCAGGTACAGCTCCTCGCTGATCCGGGTGGACAGCTCGCGGGCGGCCGGCGAGTCGAACGGCAGCCGCAGCGCGAAGAAGGCGTCCTGAAGGCCCATCAGCCCGAGCCCGACGGGCCGCCAGCGGGGGTTGCTCGCCGCCGCCTGCGCGGTCGGGTAGTAGTTGATGTCGATGACTCGGTCGAGGAAGGTCACAGCGGTCCGCACCGTGGCGCGCAGCCGCTCCCAGTCGATGCCGTCGGCGGTGAGGTGGGCGGCGAGGTTCACCGAGCCGAGGTTGCACACGGCCGTCTCGGCGTCACTGGACACCTCGACGATCTCGGTGCAGAGGTTGGACAGGTGCACCACGTCGCCCGGCTCGGCGGTCTGGTTGCAGAGCCGGTTCGACGCGTCCTTGAAGGTCATCCAGCCGTTGCCGGTCTGGGCGAGGGTCCGCATCATCTTCCCGTACAGCTCCCGGGCCGGGACCTGCCGCACGTAGCGGCCCTGCGCCTCGGCCTGCCGGTACGCGGCGTCGAACCGCTCCCCCCACAGGTCGGGCAGCTCGGGCACCTCCTGCGGGTCGAACAGCGACCACAGCTCGTCGGCCTCGACCCGGCGCATGAACTCGTCCGGCACCCAGTTGGCCAGGTTCAGGTTGTGGGTGCGGCGGGCGTCCTCGCCGGTGTTGTCCCGCAGTTGCAGGAACTCCTCGATGTCCGGGTGCCACGGCTCCAGGTAGACGCAGGCAGCGCCCTTGCGTCGGCCACCCTGGTTGACCGCGGCGACGCTCGCGTCCAGCGTGCGCAGCCACGGCACGATCCCGTTGGACTGCCCGTTCGTGCCCCGGATCAGCGCGCCCCGGGAGCGGACCCGGGAGTACGCGATGCCGATGCCCCCGGCGAACTTGGACAGGTTGGCGACCTGGGCGTACCGGGCGTAGATCGAGTCCAGCTCGTCGAGCGGGGAGTCGACCAGGTAGCAGGAGGACATCTGAGTGTGCCGGGTGCCGGAGTTGAACAAGGTCGGTGAGCTGGGCAGGTAGGCCAGGCTGGACATCAGCCGGTAGAAGTCGACCGCCTCGTCCGCCGTCCGGGAGAGGCCGCAGGCCACCCGCAGCAGCCAGTACTGCGGCGTCTCCAGCACCAGTCGGCTGGTGGGGTGGCGCAACAGGTAGCGGTCGTACACAGTGCGCAGGCCGAAATACTCGAACCGGCGGTCGCCGTCCGGGTCGATGGCGTGGTCGAGTGTCGCGGCGTGTGTGGCGACGAACGCTGCGGTGTCGTCACCGATCAGGCCCTCGGCGTGGCCGACCCGGATCGCCGCGCTGAACGAGGTGATGCCCTGTCGCCGCACCTCCTTGTCGACGTAGCCGGCCAGCAGCCGCGCGGCCAGACGCGAGTACTGCGGCTCCTCACCGATCATCTCGGCCGCGGTCTGGATGGACAGCCGGTCGAGTTCGGCAGTGGTCGCGCCGTCGTAGAGGCCGCTGATGGTGCGGGTGGCCACCCGCAACGGGTCGACGTCGGTCAGGTCGTCGGCCCACCGCTCGACCGCCCGGACGATCTTGTTCACGTCCACGGGTTCGGTGCCGCCGTCGCGCTTGCGGACCTGCATCGGCGTCCGCCGCACTGTCGCGTCGCCGCTGGCCGGGACTACCTCGGTGACTGTCACCACTCGCTCCTCGGAGTTCGAGACCTGGTGGCCCGGACGCGAGGAGACAGACACCGACGGACGCCACGCCGGCACCGGCGTGGGTCAGGTGGCGTCAGCCGTCCCACGCGGCCTCGGACCGCCGCCCACCCGGGTGCGGGTACGCGGCGCGCTGGCAGGTCTTCGGACTCGCGGGCACGACCGGGCTCGCCGGTCTCCTACTGGCCGTCGCTTCCCAGGCCGATGGTGGCCCAGTGCTGATGACGGCTGTCGTTCCCACTCACCGCTGCGGGACAGTCCCGGATTTCCACCGGGTTCCCTGTTGCCTCGACCGCACCGGATGAGCGGCCGAACCAGCTGCGCTCGACACCATATATAGGGACGCAGCCGTTGTCACACCCCACATGTCGGTCTCGGGCGTGTCGAAGGCGATGCGGTGACCACCGTCACCGACCCCCGGGAGCACACTGCGGCCGACCGACGCCGGGCACCGGAGACGAGGCTCCGCGCACGGGTGTCGACATTCGACAAAGATTTGACGTATCGAGGCCACAGCACTGGAGACCAGGCCCATACGTCGTCGTCGATACCTCGCGACGAGCCGGAACATCCAACCACCAGGGTCCGCCGCGCGCGTCACCTTCGCCCGCCAACCGGCATGATCAGAGTCAAGGCGGCGCGACCCGAGAGGGCAAACATCATATGTCTGCACGCCCGAGGTGATCGACAACGTTGACGCGCCGGAGCGGCCCTCCGTATACTCCCAGTGATCATCTGATCTTTAGCCTAGCCGGGCGAGGAGCGCATGCCGCAGATCACTGCCGTCACCGTCGAAGACGTCCGCTTCCCCACCTCCCTGACCGCTGACGGGTCAGACGCCATGAACAAGGACGGCGACTACTCGGCGGCCTACGTCGTCCTGCACACCGACGGCGTCGACGGCGTGGGCGCGCCCCTCGCGGGGCACGGCCTGACCTTCACCATCGGCCGAGGCAACGACATCGTCGCGGCGGCGGCAGTCCACCAGGCACAGCTCCTCGTGGGCCAGGACGTGGCAACGATGGCAGCGGACATGGGCGCGGTCTACCGCCTGCTCACCTCCGACTCGCAACTGCGGTGGCTCGGCCCCGAGAAGGGCGTCGTCCACCTGTCCCTCGCCGCCGTGTTGAACGCGTCGTGGGACCTGGTCGCCCGGGTCGCCGACAAACCGCTGTGGCGGCTGCTCGTCGACATGACCCCCGAGCAACTCGTCGACATCGCGGACCTGCGCTACCTGTCCGACGCGCTGACCCGCGACGAGGCACTGGCCATCCTGCGGGCCAAGGAGAGCACGAAGGCCGCCCGCCTCGCCGAACTCGACCGGACCGGCTACCCCGCCTACACCACATCGGCGGGCTGGCTCGGCTACGGCGACGACAAGCTGCGCCGACTGTGCCAGGAGGCGGTCGACACCGGCTACGGCTACGTCAAGCTCAAGGTGGGCGCCAACCTCGACGACGACATCCGCCGATGCGCCATCGCACGGGAGATCCTCGGCCCGGATCGCAACCTGATGATCGACGCCAACCAGGTGTGGGACGTCGGTCAGGCCATCGAGTGGGTCACCGCCCTCGCCCGCTTCACGCCACTGTGGATCGAGGAGCCGACCAGCCCCGACGACATCCTGGGCCACGCGGCCGTCCGCCGTGCCGTCGCTCCGATCGGCGTCGCCACCGGCGAACACTGCCACAACCGGGTGATGTTCAAGCAGCTCTTCCAGGCCGAGGCCATCGACTTCTGCCAGCTCGACACCGGCAGGTTGGCCAGCATCAACGAGATCGTCGCCGTGCTGCTGCTCGCCGCGAAGTTCAACGTCCCGGTGTGCCCGCACGCCGGCGGTGTCGGGCTGTGCGAGATGGTCCAACACGTGTCCGTGCTCGACTACGTCGCGATCTCGGGGGACCTCACCAACCGGGTCACCGAGTTCGTCGACCACCTGCACGAGCACTTCACCGATCCCTGCATCATCCGCGACACCGGTTCCGGCAGCGGATACGTCCTGCCCAGCCAGCCCGGCTACTCCACCCGGATGCGTCAGGAGTCGGTGGCGCTCTACCGGTTCCCCGACGGCCACTACTGGGCGGCGACAGACCCGACTACCGTGTCATCTCCGGAGGCGGCGTACGTGATCGCGGGTGGGAAGGCCACCCCCGCCGGCCGTTAGGGGGGACATGTCACGCACCGACGAAGTGGTCAACGGCATCAAACGGATGATCCTCGAAGGGCAGTTCCGGCCCGGGGACCGGTTGCCCATCGAGAAGGACCTCGCCGAGCAGCTCGGTGTCTCGCGGGGTTCCCTGCGCGAGGGGATGTCGGCCCTGTCGATCCTGGGGATCGTCAACATCCGTCAGGGCGACGGCACCTACGTCACCAACCTCGACGCGCCACAGCTGCTGGCCCCGATGAATTTCGTGGTCGACTTTCAGGGCCAGGGCGACCCCCGGCACATCCACACCGTCCGCCGGCTGCTGGAGTGCGAGGCCGCCTGCCTGGCGGCGACCAGGATCACCGACGAGGCCCTGGCCCAGGCGGGTGACCTGCTCGACGAGGCAGCCCGGCTGGTCGGCCAGTCACCGCCGGACCACGAGCGGATCATGGAGATCGACATCGCCTTTCACCGGATCATCGCGGTGCACGCCGAGAATCCGGTGCTCGTCGGTCTGATCGAAGCCTTCGCCGGGCGCACCATCCGTGGCCGGCTCTGGCGGAGTCTGCACGAGGAGGGCGCGGACCTGCGCACCCATGACGAGCACGTGGCGATCCTGAAGGCCCTCGTGGCACGCGACCCGGAACGGGCGCGCACCCGGATGGCCAACCACCTGATCGGTGTGGAGGAGTCGTTGCAGGGGTTACCCGACGACGCTGACGCCAGCATCGAGACGGCCCGGTCGTGACCGACCCTCACGGTTGTACGTCGAGCAGCCCCACGTCGTACAACGCCGTCCAGAGCTGCTCCGGGACGTCGACACCGGACCGATGGAGGGTCTCGGTCACCTGGACGTCGTCGCGCATGCCGACAACGGTCGAGACCACGGCCGGGTGGCGACGGACGAACGCCAACGCCGCCTGGGGCAGCGTGACGCCGTACGTCTGACAGACCCGCGCTATCCGGCGGGCGTGGTCGATCACCTCCGCCTGCGCCTGCTGGTAGTCGTAGACGGCGTCGGTCGGCGGCATGTCCCGGGCCAGCAGCCCGGAGTTGTAGACACCGGCGACCACCACACCGACGTGGCGGGCCTGCGCGACGGGCAGCAGGTCGGTCAGCGCGCCCTGTTCCAACAGGGTGTACCGGCCGGCGCACATCACCACGTCCACGTCGGTCTCCGCCACGAAGCGGGCCAGCATCGCCGACTGGTTCATTCCCGCCCCGACGGCACCGATCACGCCCTGCTCCCGCAGCTCCACCAGGGCCGGGATCGCCTCGTTGGCGGCCTGCTGCCAGTGCTCGTCGGGGTCATGCAGATACACCACGTCGATCCGGTCCAGGCCGGTGCGCCGAAGGCTCGCCTCCAGCGAACGGCGGACGCCGTCGCGGCTGAAGTCCCAGACCCGGCGGTGATCGGCGGGAACGTCGAACCCCTCCGGGTCCCGCTGGTGCGCCGTCTCCGGTGACGGCACGAGCAGCCGGCCGACCTTCGTCGACACCACGTACTCGGCGCGGGGGCGGGAGCGCAGGGCCGCGCCCAGGCGTCGTTCGGACAGGCCCAGCCCGTAGTGCGGTGCGGTGTCGAAGTATCGGATGCCGCCTGCCCACGCGGTGTCCACGGCGGCGGCGAACTGCTCGTCGGACGTCGCCCGGTAGAGATTGCCGCCCTGGGAGGCGCCGAAGCCCAGTGGGCTCAGCCGCAGCGGCGGTGCAGCGCCGCCGCGGCTCGTCGGACCCGCGGGACCGCGGGCGCCTCCCTGGACGGCGGCCCTCACCGCTCGTCCCGACCCACGCTGGTGCTGCCGGTCATCGCGGCGACCAGATCGTCGATGGTGGCCTCGTCGGCGCGGAGCTGGGCCGCGCGCCGGCCGAGGCGCAGCACCTCGACCCGGTCGGCGATCTCGAGGACCTGCGGCATGTTGTGGCTCACCAGCACCACCGACATGCCGGCGTCGCGGGCCCGCCGGACGACGTCGAGCACCCGTCCGGTCTGGACCACCCCCAGGGCCGCGGTGGGTTCGTCGAGGATGACCACGTTTGTCGCCCAGATGATGGCCCGGGCCACCGCCACGCACTGCCGCTGCCCACCGGACAGCATCGCGATGGGGGTGGTGACCCGGGGGATCCGTACGCCCAGTTCGTCCAGGGCGGCGGCGGCGCCGTGGCGCATGGCGCGCTTGTCCAGCAGCCCGAGCCGGCCGAGTGGTCCGGAGCGAAGGATCTCCCGGCCGAGATACAGGTTGGCGGCCACGCTGAGGTCGTCGGCGACGGCGAGGTCCTGGTAGACGGTCTCCACCCCGGCCCGTCGGGCGTCGACGGGGGTGGAGAACTGGACCGGACGGCCGCCGACCCGGATCTCGCCCTCGTCCGGCGGGTGCACACCGGACAGGGTCTTGATCAGGGTGCTCTTGCCGGCGCCGTTGTCGCCGATCAGCGCGACGACCTCACCGCGGCGGACCGTGAAGTCGGCGCCGCGCAACGCCTCGACGTGCCCGAACCGCTTGACGATGCCGCGGGCTTCGAGGACCGGCGGCTCCGCGTCGGTGGGTTGCTGGTCGCTGGTCGGGGTGGCTGTGGGGTTCACGCCCATCACTGCACCGGCGGGTTGGCGCAGCTGGGCTCGAGCACCGCCTTGATCTCCGCCGAGTCGATGTTCTCCTTGGTGACGAAGGTGACGCCGGTGTCGGCCGACGCCAGCGGCGCCTTGTCCCGAAGGTGCTTGACCATCTTGTCGACGCCGAAGTAGCCCATCTTGAACGGGTTCTGCACGACCAGCGCCGAGATCTGGCCGCTGCGTACCCCGGCGATCTCGTCCGGGGCGGCGTCCCACCCGATGATGACCACCTTGCCGGACTTGCCGGCGGCCTGGATGGCCTGCGCGGCACCGAGCACGCTCGGCTCGTTGGCCGCGAAGACACCCTTCAGGTTGGGGTTGGCGGTGAGGATGTTCTCGGTGACCCGTCGGGCCTCGTTGACGTCGCTCTTGCTCGGCTGTTGGCCGACCAGCTTCAGGTTGGGGTACTGGGCGAGGCCGGCCTTGAAGCCGTCGACCCGCTCGGTGTTGGTCTGCGACCCGGGCTGGAACTCGACGAGCGCCACCTCGTGGTTGCCGGGGCCGAGTTCGGTGGCGAGCAGCTTCGCCGCCTCGGTCGCCGACGCACGGTTGTCGGTGGCGAAGAGGGGCACGTTCGACGGCTGCGGGCTGGTGCCAGAGTCGATCATGGCGACCGGGATGTTGGCGCTGAGCGCCTTGTCGGTCGCCGGTGCCAGGGCGCTGGAGTCGGTCGCCGCGTAGACGATGCCGTCGACCTTCTTGGTGACGAAGTTCTGGATCAGGTTGACCTGGCCCTCGACGTCGGTCTCGGCGGTCACCCCGTCCCACTGGACGGTGACGTCCCCCGCGCGCTGCGCGGCGCACTCGGCGCCCGCCTTGACAGTGTTCCAGTAGTCGGCGCCTACCGCCTTGGGTACGACGGCGAGCTTCAACGGGCCGCTCGCGTCCTTGGTCGCGCTGTCGCCGCCGTCACGGACCTCGACCCCGCCGCAGGCGCTGAGCAGGGCGGTCGCCGCGGCTGCGGCCAGGATCGCCTGCGCGCGCAGGAGTCGTCCTCGCGTCCGCCGGCTGGTGGTGGTGTGTGCCATGGTGTGTGTCCTTCCTCGTTCGGACTCTCGGAATGGCATGTCAACCCCGTGATTCCAGCCGCCGGCGGCGGTACTGGTCGAAGTAGACGGCGGCCCAGATGATCACGCCGACGATCACTTGCTGGTAGTGGATGCTGATGTCGAGCAGGACGGCGCCGTTGCGGACCAGGGCGATGAGGAACGCGCCGATGATGGTCCCGACGATTCGGCCCTGCCCGCCGAACAGGCTGGCTCCGCCGATGACGGCGGCGGCGATGACGTCGAGTTCCAGCGAGATCCCGTAGTTGGGCTGGCCGGAGTTGACCCGGGACGCGGCGATCATGCCGCCCAGCCCTACCAGCACGCCGGCCAGCACGTACACGCCGGTCAGGTGCCGCCCGACCCGGATGCCGGAGCGGCGGGCCGCCTCCAGATTGGAGCCCATGGCGTAGGTGTACTGACCGAAGCGGGTCTGGGAGAGCAGGAAGGCGACCCCGACGGCGACCAGGACGGTGATCACCACGGCGAACGGAATGCCGAGGATCTGCCCGTTGCCGAGCAGTTGGAAGGACCGGGGCAGGCCGTAGACGCCGACCGCGCCGGTGATGATGAAGACCAGGCCTCGGCCCACGGACATGGTCCCCAACGTCGCGATGAACGGCGGAATCCGGGCCACCGTCACCAGCAGCCCGTTCAACAGCCCGGCCAGCGCGCCGACGCCGATCGCGACCGCGGTCGCCGCCCAGAGCGAGAAGCCGAGGTCGCGCACGACCATCGCGCCCAACACGCCGGCGAGCGCGGCGACCGACCCCACGGACAGGTCGATGCCCTTCGTGATGATGACCATCGTCTGGGCGGTAGCGATGATGGCGATCACCGCCGTCTGGGCCCCGATGTTGAAGAGGTTGTCCGCTGTCAGGAAGTAGGGACTCGCGAAGGTCAAGGCGATGAACAGGACGACCAACGCGGTCGCGGCGGTGAACTCGGAGACGGCGTGCGAGATCCGTTCCCGGAACCAGTCGCTGAGTTCGCCGCGCTGTGTGCCGGCGGTTGCCTCGACGCTACTCATCGTCGGACCTGACCTCCCCAAGCGTGGCGCCGGCGTCCGACGGGGACCCGCCGACGAGCCGAACGTCTGTGAGCGACCGACCCCGCTCGGCCGGCGGTGCGTCGAGGTGCCCGCACAACCCTGGAGATAGGTCAGATGTTTCCCGCGATCAGGCGTTACCTTGCCACGCATTCACGTATGTTGCCAAGGTCTTGCGAGCATGTTTTGCCATCGTTACCTGCGCTACCGAAGCCATACGTCTGACCAAATCGACACCGACTACCACTGCCAGCATGTTATCGATAACATCCTATGTCCCCAGGCGGAAAGGCGCTGCCGTCTCAGGACGGGGACAGCCGGTAGACACGGCCGGCGGTCCGGCGCCAGATCGCGGCCCGCTCGGCGTCGGACAGCGGGTCCAGCAGGTCACCGAGGACGGCGACCCAGCGGGTGTACGAGGTGGCGAGCAGGCACACCGGCCAGTCCGAGCCGAACATCAGCCGATCCGGCCCGAACACGTCAAGGGCGTGCTCGACCGCGGGCCGCAGGTCGGCCGCGGTCCAGGACCCACCGTCCACTTCGGTCACCAGGCCGGAGAGCTTCGCAGTGGTGTTGGACTCGGCCGCGAACGCCCGCAGGTCGCGCTGCCAGTCACCGAGATCGGCGCGCCCGAGCGGGGGCTTGCCGAGGTGGTCCAGAACGAACCGCACCTCGGGCAGGTCGCGGACGAGCCGGACGGCCGCCGGCAGCTGACGGTGGCGCACCAGGAGGTCGAAGGCGAGACCCGCGGCACCGACCGCGGCGATGCCGCGCCGCACCTCGGGGCGATCGAGATAGGTCGGGTCGGGTTCGGACTGGACCAGGTGCCGGATCCCGACCAGCCGTTCGCCGCCGCGCGCCCCGCGTAGTCGGGCGAGGCGACGGCCGATATCAGCGGCGGTGAGGTCGACCCAGCCGACGACCCCGGCGATGAGCGGGTCGTCGGCCGCGATGCCGAGCAACTCGGGCGTCTCCGACCGAACGGCGACCGACTGGACGACCACGGTCTGGGTGACCCCGGCGGCCCGGGTCGCCGGGGCGAGCTCGACCGGTGTGAAGTCGTCGTCGATCGCGGCCATGGTGTGCGGATCGATCCAGGGCTGTGGGTGCCGTGCCCGGACCCAGAGGTGATGGTGCGCGTCGACGATGCCCGCTCGTCGCGCGACCTCGCCGGTCGTCACCGGACCCGTCCCTGACGCGTTCCCGTCCACCGCACACCCCGCCCCGCCGCTGATCGAACCCTCCGGGTCAACCCGGAGCCACGGAGCCGATCTGGCAGATTGACCATGTTAGCGGTAACAGCCTGTTGTCGAGTCCCGAACGCGCACCACGACCGGCCTCCGGCAGTGTCGCCTTTTGGTCTGACGAATCCACCGGCACCTGCGGGTAATCCGCCTCGTCGACGTGTCGGTGCACGGACGCGTCCGGGGCGCGGGTCCGGGTTGACCGCCTGCGGCGGCACCGATACCGTCGACGCACTATCTGCGGCGACGCGAGGGAAGCCGGTGTGAATCCGGCGCGGTCGCGCCACTGTGAGCGGTTCCCCAATCACCATCGGGGTCCGCGAGCCAGGACGCTCGGTCGTCCGCAGCCTTGCGATGGGGACGCGTCATCCCTGGGGAGGTTCGTGTATTCATGTCTAGCTCCGCTACCAGCCAGCCGGTGGTGCACCCCGCCGGCAGTGCCCGTCTCTTGTGGACTGCTCTGGCGACCGTTGCCGCGCTCGCCCTGCTGACGTATCTCGTCGCCTTCGACCAGGGGGCGGTGTCGCGCAGTGGGATGTACCTGCACGAGCTGATGCACGACGGCCGGCACCTGCTGGGCGTCCCGTGCCACTGACCACCACCAGCACTCCCCCGTTCCTCGCCGTCCTCGTCCGCGGGCTGCTGGCCGGCCTGATCGCCGGCCTGCTCGCCGGGGCGTTCGCGTACGTCGCCGGCGAACCGCACGTCGAGGCGGCCATCGCCATCGAGGAGGCGGCGACGCACGCCGAGCCTGCTGCTGGTGCGCACGATCACGAGGACGCGCTGGTCAGCCGGACGGGTCAGCGCGCCGGCCTGTTCCTGGCCACCGCCCTGTTCGGGGCCGCGATGGGTGGTCTGCTGGCCACGGCGTACGTCCTGCTGGCCCGTCGGCGGCGCGGCGACGACGACGGGCGGTGGGGTCTGCTGCTGGCCGGCGCGGCGTTGCTCGGTGCGGTGATCGTGCCGTTCCTCAAGTACCCGGCGAACCCACCGGCGGTCGGCGACCCGGCCACCATCAACCAACGGACCGTCACCTACCTGTTGATGGTGGTGCTCGGGCTGGTGGCCGTGTGGGCCGGCTCGCTGGGCTACCGGTCGGTCGGTGCCCATGCACCGACGTGGCTTCGCGCCGCGGCGGCCGTGGGCGGCTTTCTCCTGGTCACGGCAGTGTCGTACGTGGTGATGCCGTCCTTCCAGGAGGTTCCGGCGGACTTCCCGGCGACAGTGCTGTGGAGTTTCCGGCTTGCCTCGCTCGGCACCCAGGTCGTGCTCTGGACCGGCATCGGCCTGCTGTTCGCGGCCCTGATGCACCACGAGCGGCGTCGCCGGGCCGGTTCCGCGCTGCCGAGCACGTGACCGGCACCAGCCTTCGGCTGGTCGCCCACGGTCACACCGCCGCGCTGCGCCGGGCCCGCTTCGGCGGCGCCGACGACGGCCTGGACGAGGGTGGCCTGCGTGCCGCGCTCGCCCAGGCCCGCGCGGGTGCAGACCGGCGTTGGCCCCTCGGGGAGAACGCCACCTGCCTGTCCAGCCCCGCGGTGGCCGCCCGACAGACCGCCGACGCCTTCGGCCTGCTGCCGACGGTCGAGACCGCGTTGGCCGACTGTGACTACGGGGACTGGTCCGGGCAGTCGCTTGAGGAGGTCGCTGAATCGCAGCCGCAGGCGCTGCACGACTGGTTGTCCGCCCCGGACTGCGCGCCGCACGGCGGTGAGTCCGTCACGGCAGTGCGGGATCGGGTCGGCAGTTGGCTGGACGCGCAGCACCGGGCCGGTGGACGAGTCATCGCGGTCACCCACCCACTGGTGATCCGGGTCGCGGTGGTGCACGCCCTCGGCCTTCCGATGGCGACGTACCGGCAGGTGGACGTCGAGCCGTTGGCTGTCGTCCGGCTCACCAGCCAGGGTGCGCGCTGGCACCTTCGACTGGGCGGATAGCGAGCAGGTCGAGGTCACACCGAACGGCGCAGGCCGTGCCCACTCCTGGTGGGCACGGCCTGCGCCTGTCAGCCGCTTGCTCAGTGCTGCCGAGTGGGCAGGTGCAGCTCGACCGGCTCGGGCGGGAGGTCGTCGACACCGGCGGCGACGGCCTGCTCGTGGCGGCGGCGCGCCGAGGGCAGGGCGAGTGCCGCGAAGACGGCCAGGACCGCGACGCCCGCGCACACCCAGAAGCCGGCGGTGAACGCCGTGTCGGTGGGTAGCCCCTGTGGAGTGCTGTTCGAGGTGATGACGGCCGCCACGACCGCCGCGCCGATGCTGCTGCCGATTGTGCGGGCGATGGTGTTGACGCCGCTCGCCTCGCCGGTCTGCCCGGCCGGGACGCTCTCGATGATGGCGTTGGACATCGCCGCGAACGCCAGGCCGATGCCGGCGCCGGTGAGCACCCCGGAGAGCAGCACCTGCCAGGTCGCGCCGTGCGCGAGCGCCGGCAGCGCGAACGCGACGACGACCGCGACCGTGCCGAGGAACATCGGCACCTTGGGGCCGAAGCGGCGGTCCAGCAGACCCGCGAGGGGGCCGAAGACCACCATCATCAGGACGGTTGGCAGCAGGAACAGGCCCGCCTGGGACACCGTCTTGCCGAACCCGTACCCGGTGCCCGCGGGAAGTTGCAGCAGGGTCGGTACCAGCACGAACGTCCCGAACATCGCGAAACCGAGGATCAGGGCGACGAGGTCGGTGGCCCAGACACCGCGGATCCGCATCAGGCGCATGTCGATAAGGGGCTCGCGTACCCGCAGCTCGACCCGGACGAACACCACCATCGCGACCACCCCGAGCAGGAACAGGCCGATGGTCTTCGGCTCGGTCCAGCCCCAGCCCTGCCCCTTGCTCACGGCCAGCAGCAACGAGACCAGCGACACCGACAGGATGGCCGCGCCGAGCATGTCGAGCCGTCCGGGCGTGCGGACCCGCGACTCGGGCATCCCGAAGATGGTTCCGAGCAGCGCGACGACGACGAGGACCAGTGGCAGCCAGAACAGCCAGTGCCACGACAGGTGCTCCACGATCGGGCCCGCGGCCACGATGCCGACACCGGCGCCGACCCCGAAGATCGCCGACAGCAGGCCGACGGTGACGCCGACCTTCTCCCGGGGCAGTTGGTCGCGGACGATGCCGATCGACAGCGGCAGGATCGCTCCGGCGGCTCCCTGTAGCGCCCGCGCGACGATCAGCACGGTCAGGTTGGGGGCCAGAGCGGCGAGCAGTGTGCCCGCGGCGAGGGCCGCGAGGACGCCGATGAGGACCCGGCGCTTGCCGACCATGTCACCGAGACGTCCGAGGATGGGCGTCAACACCGAGGCGGCCAACAGGTACGCCGTGAGCACCCAGCTGATGTCTCCGGTCGAGACGCCCAGGTCCCTTCCGATGGTCGACAGCGCGGGCGCGACCAGCGACTGGAGCACCGCGAACGCCAGGCCGCCCAGCGACAGGTACAGCACCAGGAGGCTGCTGTTGGCGCGCGGGGCGGCGCCGGACGCGGAGTCGAGGTTCGTCGACTCCTCGATGGTGTGGGTCATGAGATCCCCGAACTAGATGTAAACGTTTGCTGACTTAGCCAGTATCCGCAGCCCCGGACTCATGTCAACAGTCGTTTACGTCACCCTCGGGTCGTACCGGACCTTGCGGTCGACGGAAAGTCAACATATGTTTACTTGCTGCCCCGCACCGAGCGGCGGATGGACGGCAACACACCGACTCCGCGCCAGAGCGACAGGAAGGACGCGCGTCGTGACAGCAGAACCGCCCGTCCCCGCGACCGGCAACACCGCCGGCGAACCAGCCCAGCGTCGCCGTCGGGACGCGGCCGAGACCCGGCAGTTGCTGCTCGACGCCGCCCGCCAACGCTTCGCCCGGGACGGCTACGCGGCCACCACCGTCCGGGACATCGCCGACGACGCGGGCGTCAACGTGGCGCTCATCAGCCGCTACTTCACGTCCAAGGAAGGCCTGTTCGAGGCGTGCCTGCGTGCCGCTGGCGACGAACTGGGCCGAACCACCGGTCAGACGCCCGCCGACCGGGTGCCCGAAGCCATCGCCCGGCACATCGCCGGCCTCGGCGCGGCGGGCCTGTCGAGCCAGCTCGCACTGCTGTTGCGGTCGTCCGGGGACGCGGAGGCCGACGAGATCCGGCGTGGCGTGCTGGTCCGTTCCAGCGAACAACTGGCAGCGGCCCGCGGGTGGCGTCCCGGCGATCCGGACAGCCAACAGCTCCTGCTCCACGCCCAGATTGCCCTCGCCGCCGGCATCGGAGTCGCGGTGCTGCGGTCGTCGATCCGGCTGGAACCGCTGAGTTCAGCCACCGAGCATGACCTGGTCGGGCCGCTGCGCGACCTGGTCGACGCGCTGCTGCCACCGCACTGAGCGCGGGCCGAGAGGCCGATCCCGGGACCCGGCGCGCGCCGTTCGGCACTGCCAGCGCACCTGCCAGCGCACGGCCGGTCAGCCGACGCGGGTATGGACCAGGGCGGCGGCGCGGCCCAGGGCGGACTTCTCGACCGCGGAGAGCGCGGGGTCGACCGGCGTAGACCCACGGCATGTCGTAGTTGGCTGGCCCGGGGTGCTTCGGCGCGTTGCTGAAAGGCGTCGAGGCCGTCCCGGGCAAGATCGGCGAGCTGCGGGTCCGGGCTGACCGCAACCTCGGCGAGGATGAGAGCGGTCATGGCCACGTCCAGGTCGGCTGGGCCCTCGGTCGCGTTACGCCAATCGATGACCACTGGCCCGCGCGAGGTCACCATGACGTTCTGTGGATGAAGGTCGAGGTGCAGGACGCGGTCCGCCGGATCGACGCTGAACCGGGCCGGCAGGCTGTGGAGGCGGTCGTGCAGGCCCACCAGTAGGTCGGCGGCCGCGCCGACGCCGGTGCGCCCGGCGAGCATCGACGCCAGGAGAGTCTCGCCGTCGAGTCGTTCGAGCACCAGGTCGGGCCCCTGGGCGTCGTACACCACGGGCACCGGGTAGCCGGCGGCAGCGACGTACGCCATCAACGCCGCCTCAGGCTCGCTGTCCCCGCCCTGGCGGTAGCGGCGCAGCACCCGCGCTTCGTCGAGCACGTAGACGTCGGCGTCGCGCCCCGAGGCGAGCAGCGCGTGATCGGCCATGGCAGACGACGCTAACAGTGGGTTGCGCGACAGGCGCGTGGGGCGGGCCGTGATCACGGCCCGCCCCACGCTGCGTTGTCCCCGGCTCGGTGCTAGCCGGTGACGGTGACGGTGAACGGTCGGGACACCTCGGTGGCCGACGTGGCGCCGTTCAGCGTGACGCTGGTCGCGCCCGCCTTCGCCGCGCCCGGAACGCTGACCGTCGCGCCGGAGATGACGCCGTCACCGTTCGCACGCACGGTGCTGACCGCCAGTCCGGTCCCGAAGGCGATCGTGACCACCTCGTTCGGCGCGAACCCGGAACCGTCGACCATGATCGACGTGCCGCGCGGGCCCGAGGTGGTCAACAGCGAAACCCGCGGCTGGTAGGTCCGCGCCTGCGGCTCCCCGGTCACCTGGACGGTGGCCGTGGCCGGCGTACGCGAGGACGCGCCCGTCGCGGTGACGGCGTACCGGCCGGGTTGCGCGTCACCGGAGGTCGGCACCGAAGCGCGGACCGTTCCCGTCGCGGAGGCCGCGACCTTCATGGTCCGGCCCGGGTCGGTGCCGACGTTGACGGTCACCTGCTCGCCAGCGGCGAAACCGCTGCCGGTGACGGTGATCGCGCCGCCGGTGGTGACGGCGCCGGACGCGGACAGCGTGATCGCCGGCTGCGATCCGCCCCGAGCCACGGTCACGGTGAAGGATTCGGTGCTGCTCGACAGCGTGTCCCACGCGGTGACGCGCACCGTGTAGGTGCCCTCCCGTGCGTAGGTGTGCTGGCCGCTCATCGCACCCGACGCGCCGATCGTCACGTCGTCCGGAACCGTGCCGTCACCCCACTGGACGCGGGCGCGGTAGCCCGTCGTACCGGGAACGCCGCCGGTCACCGCACCGAGGTTCGCCGCGAGGGCCTGGCCGGCGGTGGCCGTCTGGCTCTTCGGGGCGGCGGTCGTCAGCGCCGGGGCGGGCGTGCCGTCGTTGGCCACGGCGAACACGTGGATCCGACCCGCCGAGCGAGGGTCACCGGTCTGCGTCGGCAGGGTCACCGACACCAGCGTCTTCCCCGCCGGAATCTGGTACGGCGCGGTGGCGAAGAGGAACGGCTGGGCGCCGTCGCGGCTCGTGCCCTGCAACCGGTACGCCGTCCGGGTGACGATGATGTTGCCGTAGGACGGGGTGCCGTTGGCGTTGCCGCCCAGCGTCCAGTCGCTCAACTGGATCGGAATGCTGGCCGTGCTGCCGTCGCTGAACGTCGCCGTGCCGGTGGTGCTCTGGTTGCCCTGCGTTCCGGCGCCGATGAACGAGATGCTCTTCGCGTCCTCCGGAAGGTCGAGGACGACGTTCGCCCCGTTGCCGGTGGCGTTGTCCGGCTGCCCGGCCGGGATCACCGGCAGGGTGAACCGCAGCGCGGTTCCGGGAACCTGCTGGGCCTGGCCCTGGGTGGCACCACCGGCGGCCAGGGCGGCCCGGGAGTAGGCCCAGGACTTGGCGTCACAGTCCGCGGCAAGGGCCCCTTCGTCGCCGACGCAGACGCTGTCGAAGGCGGCGGTGAGACCGGAGGCCGGGGCGTACGCCACCTCGACGCCGACCGTCGTGGAGCTCTGGGTCTCGCCGTCGGTCACCGTGACGTTCGCCTGGTGGTAGCCGGGCGTGGTGTAGGTGTGCGACCCACCGATGCGGTAGACGGCCCGCGAGCTCAACGTCACGGTGCCCCCGGTGGCCGGCGTGCCGTCACCCCAGTCGATGGTGGCCTGGTAGCCACCGGCGTCGCCGCCGGTGACGGTGGCCAGCGGCACCGAGACGGGTACGCCGGTGGTCGCGTGCACGCCGTCCGCCGCGGTGACGGTGATGTCGCCGCCCCCGAGGTCGAGGTCACCGCCGGCGAGCAGCTCAACCTCGGCGAGGGTGGTCTGCGCGGCGCCGACGGTCTTCGTGACGGCGAGGCGGAACTGCGCGAACCGCCCCGGCTTGTCGATCGAGTACGGGCGGGTCTGGTTGCGCCACGGGAACACCTGACCGGCACGGGCGTCCACTGTGGTCCAGGTGAGACCGTCGTTGGAGCCCTGCAGACGCCAGTCCGCCGGATCGCCGGCAGCGGCCCCGGACGTGACCGTGTAGTACTTCGGCTTCTGCTTGCCACCACGGAAGGCCCAGGTGATCTGCGGGGTCGCCGAGGCGAAGGTCAGCTGCGTTGTCGACGAGTCGTCGAACAGCTTCGACGCGTCCTGACCGCCGGTGGCGGTCGCGGTGCCGAGACCGGGGCCGGTGACGTCCTGCAACGGCTTGGGCGCCTCGTCGCCCTTGGTGAGCGACGGCGGGGCGTCGTTCTTGCCACTGCCCCACGACGACGGCTTGGATCCCATCTGGAAGTCGATGGTGCCGCCCTTGGCGAGCGTCGCGACATCCAGTGACAGGCCGCGCTGCTTTTTGCCGTTGACCGAGACGCCCTGCACGTAGACGTTCGCCGCGCTGTTGTTCGGCGCGTTGACGACGATGTCGCCGCTGCTGCGGCGCACTGTCATCCTGGTGAACTGCGGCGAGCCGATCGCCCACTCGGACGACCCGGCCTGCAACGGGTAGATGCCCAGCGAGCTGAGGATGTACCACGACGACATCTCGCCGTTGTCCTCGTCGCCCAGGTAGCCCTGGCCGATCTCACTGCCGACGTAGAGACGCCGCAGGATCTCCCGCACCGTCTCCTGGGTCCTGGCGGGTGCGCCGGCGACGTTGTACATGTATGGGATGTGGTGCGACGGCTGGTTGCTCATGCCGAGCTGACCCATTCGCACCGCGCGCGCTTCGAGCATCTCGTGGATGACGCCGCCGTACCCACCGGGGCGGTCGGCGTTCTCCGGAGTCGTGAAGAACGCGTCGAGCTTGTCCCGCAGCGCCTTCTGCCCGCCGTACAGGTTGATCAGGCCCTGGCCGTCCTGCTGGGCGGTGAACGCGAAGTTCCACCCGTTGGTCTCGGTGTAGACGCCACCCCAGTCCAGTGGGTCACCGGCGAGGAAGTTGCCGGCGGCGTCGCGGCCCTGGAAGAGCTTCGTCTTCGGGTCGAAGAGGTGGACGTAGTTGCGGGCCCGCTCCAGGAAGTACCGCGACTCCTCCGTGAGCCGGGCACGTTCCGACTTCGGCGTGGCCGGGTCCTTGGCGAGCGCCGCGCCCATGTTGCCGATGCCGAAGTCGTTGATGTAGCCCTCCAGCGCCCAGGAGACCGACTCCCCTGTGGACGTCGGCGTGTAGCCGAGGAACAGGGAGCTCTCGATGCCCTTACGCCCGACCGCGCTGCGCCCGGACGCGACGGTCGCGTCCTTGACGGCCGCGTCGTACGCCGCGAGCGGGTCGGGCAGCTTGACCCCGGTGAGGTACGCCTGGGCCAGTGCCACGTTCGCGCTGGTGCCGGTCATCAGGTCGGCGTAGCCGGGGGACGACCAGCGGGCGATCCAGCCGCCGTCGCGGTAGTGCTGGACGAACCCGTCGGAGATCCTGGCGGCGACGTCCGGGTACAGCAGCGCGTAGGCGGGCCACACGGTGCGGTAGGTGTCCCAGAAGCCGTTGTTGACGTAGATCTGCCCGTCGACGATCTTCGCGCCGGTCCGGGTGGGGGTCGACGCGCCGGTCGGCGCCGAGACCGGGCTCGCGTACTGCCAGCGCGGCGCGGCGGCGGTGCCGGTGTTCTCCGACTGCGAGTTCGGGTAGAGGTTCAGCCGGTACAGGTTCGAGTACATGGTGACGAGCTGCGCCTCGGTGGCGCCCCGCACCTCGACCCGGCCGAGCCGGTCCTTCCAGGCGGCCGTCGCGGCGGCGTGGATCTGGTCGAAGCTCTTGCCGGTGACCTCAAGGTCGAGGTTACGGCGGGCCTGGTCGACGGAGAGGAACGACGTGGCGAGGCGCATCGTCACCTCCCGCGACCCGGAGATGTCGAAGGTGGCCGAGGTCGCGGCGGACGCCGTCGGCGCCCGGTCGAAGGTGCCGGAGACGAACATCCGGCTCCGACCGGCCGACAGGCCGCTGCCGTTGTCGACCCAACCGGTGAACGTGCCGTCCGTGCCGATGGTGAACGTGCCGTTGTGGAAGACGAGGCTTCCGGTCGGCTGCCCGGTGGGGAAGGTGAACCGCATGATCCCGGCGTGGTCGGTGGGCGACATCTCCGCGACCAGGCCGTTCTGGAGCGTGACCCGGTAGAGGTCCGGCTGTGCCGTCTCGTCGTCGTGGGTGAAGGCGAGCGCACGACTGGCCGGCTGACCGGTGAGCGACCCGCCACCGACGACCGGCATGACCGACATCTGGTTGCGGTCACCCATCCAGGGGCTGGGCTCGTGGGAGATCGCGAGGCCCTGAAGCATGGGCAGGTTGGCCTCGTTGTTCTTCCGGTGGTACTCGTACTCCCACGAGTCGGAGGTCGCGTCGGTCACCGGGGTGAAGAAGTTGAACCCGTTCGGTACGGCGGTGATCGGCAGGTTGTTGCCGCGCGAGAAGCCGCCCGTCGAGTTGGTGCCGCGTCGGGTGTCGACGTAGTTGGTGAGCTTCGAGCCGTCGATCGACGCCGGCGCGGCGGTCAGCTCGATGTCGTCGAGCCAACCCTGGAACCGGGTCTCCCCGGTGGCCTGCGGATTGTCGTACGCGAGCAGGATGCGGTCGATCGTCTTGCCGCGTGCGACGGTGCCCAGGTCGGCCTGCACCAGGTTCCACTGGTCGGCGAAGAGCACCTTCGAGGCGCCCTGGCCGGCGCCCGTGAGCGGGTAGCCGTGTTGGTCGGCGGCCGAGCGGCCACTCAGGTAACTGCCGTCGGTGAAGTGCAGGTCGACGGCGGTGTACGTGGACGGGTACCGACCGTCCCCGCCGGTGAACTCGGGGAAGATCTTGTACGACAGTCGGGTCTTCGGCCCGACCGGGATGCTGACGTCGAAGAGCTTGTTCGTCGCGTACGACCGGCCGTTGCCCTCGGCGCCGCCGGAGTAGCGCAGCGCGGCCAGTCCGGTGAACCCGACGTCCGGCTTCGTGGTGTAGCCGCCGTTCGGGCCGGCGGTCGCCTCGCTGACCATGGGGGTGGCCGGCGGGCGGACGTCCGAGCCGTCGCTGATGTTCCAGTCGGCGAGTTGCACGAGCGAGTCACCGGAGTTCGCGGTGACGTTGAGCCGGTAGAAGCCGTAGGCGTCCGGGTTGGTGAAGCTGTACGTGTTGGTGGCGAAGCGTCCGCTGAACTTCTCGCCGGCGCGCTTGTCCAGGTCGGTCCAGGTGCTGCCGTCGTTCGACCCCTGGACGACGAAGTCCTTCGGGTCGCGGGTCGGCGCGTCGTTGGCAGCGGTCAGCGAGTAGCGCCGCACTGTTGCCGGCTTGGCGAGCTGGTAGGTCACCCAGCCGCTGGACGCGAACACGAGCCACTTGGTCGACGGGTCGTCGTCGGCGAGGTTCGCGGCGACCTCGCGCGGCTTGTTCTCGTCGCTCGCGGTCACGGCGCTGACCTGGCCGAGCAGGCTGCCCGGCAGGGTGGCGACCTTGCCGCTGAGGTTGGCCTGCACGGGCTTTCCGTTGGGGCCGACCTCGACGGTGCTGGTGGCGGGCTGCGGGTCGGCGGACTCGAACGAGGAGGTGAAGTTGCCGGGGGTGGCGGGGGTGGGGGCGGCGTTCGCCGGGGGCGTGGCGACGAGCAGGCCCAGGGGTAGCAGGGCTGTTGTCGTCGCCGCGATCAGGCGGCGCGAGAGTGGACGCGCAAGGGGGGTGTGCGACATGAGGGACGGAGCCTTTCGACTCGAACCGGGTCGAGTTCGTCGAACGTCTGGGCAGTGTGGAGCGGGTGGTGGGCCGAGCCCTGACATCGTTGTCATGTGAGTTCGTGAGCAACGGGAGTCGGGCCTGTGGACTGCCGCTGATAGTTCCGGGCGCGACACGGCCGTGTCAACGGGTTGGCCGCGCCGAAACGGCAGCCGCCCGCACCGGGCCCGGGCGCCGACGCGCCGGGCCTCGACGCCGTCGGATGACGTACGCCGAGGCCCGGGCACCGATCAGCAGTAGAGGTTGGCTCCTGCGGACACGCCGAGGATGCCGACGAACTGCTGGTACCTGGTGACGCGGCTCTGCACCTGGGCGGGGTTCCCGCCGTTGCACTCGATCGAGCCGTTGATGCTGCGGATGGTCTGACCGAACCCGGCGCCGTTGACCATCGCATTGTGGGCGGTCATGGTGCCCGGCCCGTTCTGGGTCATCCAGTACCAGATACCGGTCTTCCAGGCCACCGCGGCGTCGGTCTGCACCAGCCACGGGTTGGTCAGCAGCGGCAGGTTGAGCGCGTTGCCAGCGGCGTTGTAGTTGAAGTTCCAACTGAGCTGGATCGGCCCCCGCCCGTAGTAGGCGGCCTGCCCGGCGGGACACCCGTAGGACTGGCCGGGGTCGCAGTAGTGCGGGTAGTTGGCGGTGTTCTGCTCGACGATGTGCACGAGCCCGCCGGTTTCGTGGTAGACGTTCGCCAGGAAGGCCGCGGCCTCCTGCCGCTGGACGGTGGCACTGCCGCTCTTCGCGAACGCCGGGTAGGCGCTGAGCGCGGCGACGAGACCGGAGTACGTGTAGAAGGAGTTGCGACCCGGGAACATCTGGTTGAACTGGGCCTCGGTGACCACGAAGCCCCCCGGGTCGGTGGGCGGCGGGGTGGTCGGTGGTTGGCCACCACAGGTGTACGGCTCCCAGTACCAGGTGCTGACAACGGGGTCGTACCCGGGATTGTCGTGCTCGGCGATGTAGTAGAGGCCGTTGGTGTACCGCACGATCGCCCCGGTGGCGTACCACGTCCCGGCGGCCCAGTTGGGGTAGGCGCAGGTCCCCCCGGTGGGTGGCGTGGTGCCGCCTCCGCACGCGCCGAGGTCCTCCCAGACGCCGGTCGTACCCGGCGGGGCCTCGTTCTGGGTCCACCACTTCGCCCGGTAGTTGCGGCCGTTGTGGGAGACCTGCGCGTCTCCCCAGTAGACGGCCGAGGCCTGCCACGACGCCGAGCAGGCCGCCGCTGACGCGGCGGTGGCCGGGATGATCGCGACCAGTCCGCCGGCGACGATCAACGCGGCCAGCGCGACCAGCGCGCGGAGTCTTGTCATGTGGTTGCTCCTTCCTTGGGCCCCAGTGGCCCGAGATCCGAGCCGGATATCGATGCAAGTGACTCTAACATCATCTGTTCACAGTCTTTACTAATCCGTCGCCCTCGGACTACGGCAACTCCGTGGCCGGCCGCCGATACTTCCGATGAATTTCCGGATCATGCTTCTCTCCAATGCTGCGCTTTGCGTCGATCGACTCCCCGGCAAATCAACGTCAGCGCAGTCACAACTGGCCACGGCACGTGCATGCCCCACGAGCCGCCCCGCCCTGTTCCGGAGTGATTCCGGAACTTGTTGACGTGTTCGAATTCTCGCTGTAATACTCCGATCCACTGAGGTCGATGCGACAGCAGGCCGCGATCCACCCACCACCACACCTGTCCGGACTGCGCCGTCCGCCGTCCGGGTCTGCGAGAAGGGGCACCAGATGAGCAGACTTCTCCCCCGCACGGCCCTGTGGTCGAGGCGGTTGCGCGCGGCGCTCGCCGTCCTCGCCAGCGCGGTCGCCATGTGCGGCGTCGTCCTCGCCGCCACCTCGACCCCGTCGAGCGCCGCCACCTGCAACGGTTACGTCGGCCTCACCTTCGACGACGGCCCGACCGGCAGCACCAGCGCGCTGCTCAACGTGCTGCGCAACAACGGCGCACGGGCCACGATGTTCAACGTCGGGCAGAACGTCCAGAACAACGGGTCGGCCGCACAGGCACAGGTGGCCGCCGGCATGTGGGTCGCCAACCACAGCTGGAACCACGCCCACATGACCTCGATGAGCCAGTCCCAGATGCAGTCGGACCTGTCCCAGACCAGCTCGGCGATCCAGTCGGCGACCGGCAGCCGGCCGGTGCTGTTCCGGCCCCCGTACGGCGAGACCAACTCCACCCTGCAGTCGGTGGCGTCGTCACTGGGCATGCGCCAGGTGATCTGGGACGTGGACTCGCAGGACTGGAACGGCGCCAGCGTCAGCCAGATCGTGTCCAACGCGAGTCGACTCCAGGCCGGTCAGGTCATCCTGATGCACGACGGGATCCAGAACACCCGCGACGCCATCCCCCAGATCATGGCCAACCTGACCAGCCGCAACCTGTGCCCCGGCATGATCTCGCCGTCCACCGGCCGCGCGGTCGCGCCCGACGGCACGACCCCGCCGACCACTCCACCGCCGACCACCCCGCCGCCCTCCGGCGGCACCTGCACAGCGACCGCCACGACCCCCAACGTCTGGGGCGACAGGTACAACACGTCGGTGACGGTCAGCGGCGCCAGCACGTGGACCGTGGTCGTGGCCATCACCTCGCCGCAGCGGATCTCCACCGTCTGGAACGGCACGGCCACCTGGGACAGCAGCGGGACAGTCATGACCATGCGGTCCAACGGCAGTGGCAACACCTTCGGCTTCACCACGATGACCAACGGCAACAGCAGCGCCCGCCCACAGATCCGCTCCTGCACCTCGGGTTGACATCGCCCAGGTTGAGTCGTGCGCGGTGGGTGCGCCCGGCACCCACCGCGCACCTGGCGATCCGGCGCGCGGACCAGCTGCCACTAGCCTGCACAGATGCGACACACCCTCACCCCGGGGAATGAGAGCCTGCACGGCCACTTCTCCCCCGATCTCCCGCCCGTGCTCACCATCGATCCCGGCGACACCGTCACCTGTAGCACCCTGGACTGCTGGTGGTCCGCCGGCCCGTACCCCGGCGGGCCGAACCGGGACCGGCCCCGAGTGCCGCAGCACCGCCCCGATTACGGACACGCGTTGATCGGTCCGGTCGCGGTCCGCGGTGCGCGCGCTGGTCAGACCCTCGCGGTACGCATCGACGCGGTCGTCCCGGGCAGCTGGGGAACCACAGTGGCCGGCGGTTGGCCGAGCGAGTTCAACAAGCACTACGGCGTGCAGGATCACCAGGTGGTGCACGCCTGGACGCTGGACCCGGCGACGATGACCGGCCGCAACCAGCACGGGCACACTGTTCCGCTGCGACCCTTCATGGGAGTGCTCGGCATGCCGCCCGCTGAGCCGGGGCTGCACTCGACGACCCCACCGCGCCCGTGGGGCGGCAATCTGGACTGCCGGGACCTCACCGCCGGCACCACCCTGCTGCTGCCGATCCCGGTGGACGACGCGCTCTTCTCCGTCGGGGACGGACACGCCGTACAGGGTGACGGCGAGGTCGGCGGCACCGCGATCGAGTGTCCGATGGACGAGGTGACGGTGACCATCGACGTCCGCGACGACTTTCCGGTCACCGGTCCGGTGGCCCGTACCCCCGACGCGTGGCTGACCATGGGCGTCGGCGCCACCCTCGACGACGCCACGTTCACCGCCCTGGACTCGATGCTGACCCTGATGCAGCGACTGCACGGCCTCAGCCGCTCGGACGCGGTGGCGCTGGCCAGCATCGCCGTCGACGTGCGGGTGACGCAGATCGTCAACCAGAGCGTCGGCGCGCACGCGGTGCTCCGCGACGACGCGCTGCGCTGGCCGGACGCCGGTTCTGTCGGGGGGCGTCGTTAACGTGTGGTCACTGTCGCCGCGCCGGCCGGATCGCGCCGCTCGCTGACCCTCGGAGGCCCCCCATGTCCCAGGAGACGACCTACCTCGAACTGTCCGAAGTGGACGGTGCGCACAAGTTCTACGAGGTCATCGTCGACAACGCCACGCTGACGGTGCGCTACGGCCGGATCGGCGACCAGGGGCAGGTCAAGGCGAGCGCCTATCCGGACAATGCCCGGGCCCGGGCCGCCGCGGCGAAGAAGATCGGGGAGAAGGTCCGCAAGGGCTACGCGCCGGCGGTCCCCGGCGTGCGTCAGAAGCGCACCGTGTCGCGGCGGCAGATCGTCAGCACCCGCTCCACCGCCCACACCGCCCCGGTGCTCTGGCGCTACGACTCCGGCGCCCCCGCCTTCGGCATCTTCGTCGACGGGCAGCACTGCATGGTCGGCAACGAGCACGGCGTCATCACCACGCTCGACCACAACGCCCAGGTGCGCAGCCAGGTCCGCCTTCCCGACGGGGTCAAGTGCATCGTCGCCGACGACGCCTGGATCTACGCCGGCTGCGACGACGGCAACGTCTACGACCTGTCCGGCAAGGTTCCCCGCGTGGCGTACGCGATCGCCCCGGAGATCGACATCTACTGGTTGGACATCCACGACGGCGTCCTCGGCGTCTCCGACGCCGACGGCGGGATCACCGCCGTCGACCATGAGGACGAGTTCCTGTGGCGTCGCCCCGGTCGTGGGCGTTCGGCCTGGATGGTGCGGTGCGACGACGACGCGATCTACCACGGCCACTCGCGGGGCGTGACCGGCTACGAATGGCGTACCGGCAGCGAACTGTGGCACACCACCACCGGTTCGGTGCTCTTCGGCTGGCAGGAGCACGGCAGTGTGTTCGCCGGGACGGGCACCCGCGAGGTGGTGCGGCTGTCCAAGTCGGGACGGCTCGAACGCACCTACCGCTGCGACGCCCCGGTCTTCTCCTGCGCCACCGCCGAGGGCGGCGAGTACGTCTTCGCCGGTGACAGCCAGTCCTCCATCTACTGCTTCGACGCGGCGGGCACCCGACTGTGGAAGCTCGGCACCGGCTGCGGCTCGGCGTACTCCATGCAGTACCACGACGACCGGCTCTACGTCGTCACCACCGGCGGCCATCTGGCCTGCATCGATGCGAGCGAGCCGGCGATCCGCGCCGCGCAGGCCGGGAACGTGCCCGAGGTACGCGACATCAAGGCCCCCCGCCAGGCGCCCCAGCCGGTGCAACCGACGATCGTCGAGGTGACCAGCGACTCGGGCGCGGGCGTGGTCGTGCAGTGTCGTGACGATCGGGGGCGGCTGCGGGTTCAGGTGCTCTCCGACGGCTACCGGCGCGACTGGTCGGTGCAGTTCCCCAAGGGGATCCGCGAGCCGGGCGCCCGCTATCTGGTGACCGAGGTGCGCGAGTCCAGCCGCGGTGGTTACTACCGCGCGTACGGCGACATCCGCCGGCTGCGCTGAGCGGCGGGCGGGGCCGGGGCCCCTCGCCACCGAGGGGTCCCCGGCCGCACCCGTCGCTGTCGTAGGGTGCCGCCATGGCACACCCCGTCCGCCCCGACGGCGACGCCAGCAGGGCCTGGTGGGCTGCCCCGCCGACGGGGCGAGTCAGTCACCTGCCGGGCATCGACCCGGAACTGCTACGGGTGGCACTCGACCCGTTACCCCCGGCAGCCCCCGCGATGGTGCACTACCGGCCCGCTGTGACGGGTTCTCTCGGTGACCTCGTGGACACTCTGCTCGACCAACTGGACACCGCCGCCCTCGCGATGTTCCCCCGCTGGCTGACGGGGGCCGACCATCTCGACAGCGAGGGCGCGCTCAGTGTGGCGGCGGTGCGGGCACTCGCGGCCCGTACCGCCGCCCGCTCCCGGCACTTCGGCCCGTTCCTGGCCGACCTCGCCGAGCGAGGGCTGCGCGGCCCGCGCCGCCCCGCCGGCCGGTCCCGCTTCGCCCCGGGGGTACGCGCCGCCGGGCTCGCCCGGGTGATCTCCGGCGCGTACGACCGGGAGAGCTGCGTGCTGGTCGTGGCCCTGCCCGACCTGGACGCCGACGCCGAGCGGACGCTGGTGGCCGCCGCCGAGTGGCTCGTGCGGCACGGTGGCTTCACAGTGTGGTTGGCCGGCGGGCCACTGCGCCACGCCGACCGGGTGCGCGCGGTGCCGATGCCGGTGCCGGCGCGGTTCACCGGTCTGGCCGGCACTACCGAACGGCTCCCGGCCACCGCCGCCGAGCCGGAGTCGACGGTGCTGGCCTGGCCGCCGATCGCCGGCGTACCCCGCGGTGACAGCCCCGCCGAACAAGCGTTGGAACGCGCGCTCGCGCCGCACGACTGGGCGCGGGGCCGGCTGTGGAACCAGACCTACGAGTGGCACGTCCTGGCCGCGGCGTACCGTCTGGATCTGTTTTGGCCCACAGAGGGTCTTGCGGTCGAGGTGGACGGCCCGGAGCATCGTGGGCGAATCGCTTTCGCCAACGACCGGCGGAGAGACGTGCAGCTGCAACTCCTCGGGCTGGACGTGCTCCGCTTCACCAACGAGCAGGTGCTCACCGACGCGCCGGCGGTGGTCGACGGGATCCGTCGGCTGCTGGTCCGGCGACGTGCGGGCGGCACGCACCCCCACGGAGATGAGACATCATGACGAGCCCGGCGGACGTCCCGCACCTGACGCCGAACCAGATCAACGCCCTCGTGGTGCTGATGGTCGAGGCACGCCGACTCACCAACGTCGAGCTGAAAGAGCTGGCCGGTTTCACACTGACCGGCAAGGACAACACGAAGCTCGTCGACCTGGGCCTGGTCGACACCGATCGGACGCACCGGCCGTTCGCCCACGAGCTGACCGAGCAGGGCTGGCGGGTGGCACGTCAGCTGCACACCGCCGCGCCGCCGAAGGCGGGTGGCTCGACGACCCGGTCCCTGTTCGTCGTCCTGTCCAACCTGCACCGTTCGCTGGACCGGCTCCGGGTCAGCCACGGCGACTTCTTCAAGCAGACCGGGGCAACGGCCACCGTCAACGAGCCGCGACCCGAAGCACCGGCACCCACTGTGAGGGCGACCGTCGCACCGGCGGCACCGGTGTCCGCTGCGGAGGTGGAGGCACTGGTCCGCTCGGCGTACCGGGATCTGGCCACCGCGCCGGGCGCGTGGGTCGGCCTCGCCGACGTCCGCGACCGACTCGCCGACACCGATCGGGCGGCTCTCGACGCGGCGTTGCGGGCGATGGTCGGCCGAGAGGACGTCCGCATCATCCCGGTGGCGAACACCAAGTCACTGACCGCACGGGACCGGGCTGCGGCCGTGCGCATCGGGAACGAGGACAACCACGCCCTGGCGATCGGCCCGGCATGATCTCGGAGGACCATCGGGCCGCGCTGGACGCGGTCAGTCTCAACCCGGCGGTCACCCCGGACGACGTCTGGCGACCCAGCCCACACAACGTGCCGGAGCTGCACGAGAAGGTGGCCGCGGAGATCCTGCGCGGGGTGGCGCGGGCCCGCACCGACGACACGAGCATGCCGCTCGGCGTGGCCATGCAGGGCCGCGCGGGTGCCGGCAAGACGCACCTGCTCGGGGCGGTCCGCGAACGGATCCAGGGCGACGGCGGCTACTTCTTCCTGGTCGACATGGTCAGTGGCAAGACGTTCTGGGAGAGCGTGGCCCTGGCCCTGGTGGAGGGGATGGGCCGCCCCCACGTCGGCTGGGGCACCCAGTTGAAGACCTTCCTGCGTCGACTCACCCCCCATCTCGGCCTGCCGGTGGAGGTGCGCGACGCGGTCGCCGGCACCCGACCGGTGACCCGTGCGCACCTCGACACCTTCATCTGGGCGCTGCGCGAGCGCGATCGGGAGGTCGGGCGGGACGCGCAGGACACCGCTCGGGCGCTCGTCCTGCACGGCGCCATCGACTTCGAGGCACAGGACGTCGGTTACGCCCACCTGATCTCCGAACCGGGTGACCCGGCCGCACGAGCGGCGTGGGGACTGAGCGCCGCGATCCGCACCCCCCAGCAGGTCGTGCAGGACATCTCCCGGCTGATGGCCCTGACCCTGGACCCCACTGTCATCGCCGTGGACCAGCTCGACACGCTGTTCGCCCAGACCAGCACCTCACTGCTCAACCAGCATCAGGGTCTGGAGGACGGCCAGGCCAAGGTGCTCGGCCCGATCGCCGACGGCCTGCTCAAGCTCCGCGACATCACCCGCCGCACGCTGGTCGTCGTCTCGTGCCTGCCGGACACCTGGGTGCTGATGACCCGCACCGCGCCCACCCCGGTCGCCGACCGCTTCCGTACGGCGCACCTGCCGGACCGGATCCCCACCCCGGAGATCGGGCAGGCCATCGTGGCGAAGCGCCTCGCCGCCGCCTACGCGGGAATGTACTTCGGGCCACCGCACCCCACCTGGCCGATCGCCCCCGCCGCCTTCGCCGACGCACCCGCCCTGACGCCACGCGCCCTGCTCCGACGGGTGGACCGCCACATCGCCTGGTGCCGTGATCGCGACGACGTGATCGAGCTGGATCGGCTCATCGACGGCGCCGACTCGACGCCGACCGTCAGCACCGCCCGTGGCGCCTCCGCCGATCCGACGAGGGATGAGCGCCGCCTGCACGAGTTGGACGCGCGGTTCGCCGAACTGGTCGAGGCCGCGGACGTGTCGGCCGCAGTCGACCCGACGGGCGAGGACGAGCACATGCCGCCGCTGCTCGCCGCCGGCCTCGCCGCCTGGATCGCCGAGCAGGCGCCGACCGGCGCCACCTACAAGTACGATCCGCCGCCCGGCCGTAAACCCGCGCTGCACGGGCGGCTCATCGAGGTGCTCGACGAGGCTACCGAGAACGAGGCGCACTGGTGCTTCCGGGCCATCGCGCACCCCAATGCCATCGCCGTCACCGCCCGGGTCAAGGCCGCCTGCACCCTCGCCGGGTTGGACCGGGACCTGCCACAACGGCGGCTGATCCTGCTGCGCAACGGTCCGTGGCCGACCGGGAAGCGTACGACCGAGGTGTTGACCGGCTTCGACGCGGCCGGCGGCCTGCGGTGTGCCGTGTCGGAGGCGGACCTGCGGGTCTTCGCGGCCCTGCGGGTGATGGCGGCCGAACCGTCCACGGCCCTGCAGGAGTGGTTGGTGGCCCGCCGTCCGGCCAGCGGCACCGAACTGTTCCGCGCGGTCCTGCCCGGGCCCGACGGGACGCGCGGCGGCGCCCAGCCGCCGACGCCCGACGACGAGCCACCGTCCGGTGGTCCTGAATCCGACCCGTCGCAGGTGTCGGAGGCCGACGCTCCCGCCGATGTGTCGACCGGTGCGGTGGCCGAGCCCATACCCGCTGACCAGGCCGACCTCGTGGTCGGCGAGGGCGGTCGGGCGGTCGGGCTGGGCCGGACCGTCGACGGCGCTCACCCCTTCACGGTTCCCCTGGAGTCGCTGCGTCGCCACGCCGTCGTGTTCGCCGGGTCCGGCTCGGGCAAGACGGTGCTGATCCGCCGGCTGGTCGAGGAGTGCGCCCGCGAGGGGGTCTCCGCGATCGTGCTCGATCCCAACAACGACCTGGCCCGGCTCGGCGACCCGTGGCCCGACCCGCCGGCCGGCTGGGGCCCCGGCGACGCCGAACGCGCCGCCGACTACCTCGCACACACCGAGGTGGTGGTGTGGACGCCCCGGGTCACCGCCGGTCGGCCGCTGAGCTTCCAGCCACTGCCCGACTTCACCTCCCTGCGGGACTGGCCCGACGAGTTCGACCAGGCCGTCCGCTCCGCCGTGGAGGCGCTCGCGCCACGGGCGGGCGTGGACCGCTCCGGCCGGCTCGCCCAGCAGGGCAAGGCCGTGCTCACCGAGGCACTCCAGGCGTACGCGCGGAGCGGGATGGTCGGCCTGCCCGGCTTCACTGAGTTCCTCACCGATCTGCCCGAGGGGGTCAGTCGGCTGGCCCGTGCCGGGAAGCTCGCCGAGGAGTTGGCCGAGGCGCTCAAGGCGGCGATGGTCACCGATCCGCTCTTCGGCGGGGTCGGCGCGCCGGCCGACCCGGGGTTGCTGCTGACGCCGTCGGCGGGGCGGCGGGCCCGGGTTTCGGTGATCAGCTTCGTCGGCCTGACCTCCGACCAGGAGCGGCAGAGCTTCGTCAACCAGTTGCAGATGGCGCTCTTCGCGTGGATCAAGCGGCACCCCGCCGGTGACCGGCCGCTGGGTGGGCTGTTCGTGATGGACGAGGCGCAGACGCTCGCGCCCTCGACCGGCACCACTGCCTGCACCGCCAGCTCGATCGCGCTGGCCTCGCAGGCCCGCAAGTACGGGCTCGGGCTGGTCTTCGCCACCCAGGCGCCCAAGGGTCTGCACAACCAGATCTCCGGCAATGCGACGACGCAGTTCTTCGGGCTGCTCAACGCGCCGGCGCAGATCGACGCGGCCCGCCAGCTCGCCGAGGCCAAGGGCGGGCGGCTGCCGGACATCGGCCTGCTCAACAGCGGCGAGTTCTACGCCGCCGGGGAGGGGTTCTCGTTCGTGAAGGTCCGTACCCCGCTGTGCCTGACGCACCACCCGAAGGCGCCGTTGACACCCGAGGAGGTCGTCGCCCGTGCCCGCCCGGCTGGGTAGCCTGGGGCCATGATCTTCATTACCGCCAAGTTCCGGGTCCTTGCCGAGCACGCCGACCGGTGGCCGCAGATCGCCGCCGAGTTCACCGAGGCGACCCGGGCGGAGCCGGGCTGCCTGTGGTTCGACTGGTCCCGCAGCGTGGACGATCCCACCGAGTACGTGCTGGTCGAGGCGTTCCGCGACGACCAGGCCGGCGGGGCGCACGTACAGTCGGCGCATTTCCGCGCGGCCCAGGAGACTCTGCCGCCGTACCTGGCCGAGACCCCGCGGATCGTGAACGCCACGGTGCCGCAGGAGGACTGGTCGCTGCTCGGCGAGATGGCCGTTCCCGAGGGCCGCTGACCGCCACCGGTCCGCGACCGTCGGCGACGCAGCCGGTCCGGGACCCGCCGTCAGCGCAGACGGCGGGCGGTGAACCGGGCCGGCGGGTCGGCGATCACGTCCTGCGCCGCGATCAGCTGGATCTCCCGGGTGCCCGCCGCGAGAGTGGCCTCGAGCACCGCGTAGACAGAGGCGATGGTGCGTTCCAGCGCGGTCGCGGGTGAGCCGGTCGTCCACAGGTGGGCGAGGTACAGCGCCGCGGTGACGTCGCCCCCACCGTTCGGGTTGATCGGCAGCAGCGGCGTGGTCACCGCCCAGGCGCCCTCGTCGGAGACCGCCACCACCTCCAGCGAGTCCGGGGGCAGGTCGCCGTGGAGCACGCTGGTCACCAGGACGTGCCGTGGCCCGGTCGCCCGCACCACGTCGACCGCGTCCAGCACCTCGGCGAGCGAGTTCGTGGTGCGACCGGCGAGGAAGTCCAGCTCGAAGTGGTTCGGCGTGATGATGTCCGCACGGGGCACGACGGTGTCCCGTAGGTACTCCGGAATCCCCGGCCGGACGAACATGCCCCGGCCGGCGTCGCCCATCACCGGGTCGCAGCAGTACACGGCGGCCGGGTTGGTCGCCTTCACCGTCGCCACCGCGTCGAGGATCACCGCGCCCACGGCCGGGTCGCCCTGGTAGCCGGAGAGCACCGCGTCGGCGCTGCCGAGGACGCCCCGGTCCTCGATGCCCGCGATCACCTCGGCCACGTCCGACGCCGGGAGCAGCGGGCCGCGCCATGCCCCGTACCCGGTGTGGTTGGAGAAGTGCACGGTCAGGACCGGCCAGACCTCGTGCCCGAGGCGTTGCAGCGGAAAGGCCGCCGCCGAGTTGCCGACGTGACCGTAGGCGACAGACGACTGGATGGACAGGATCTTCACCGGCCCATCATCGCCGCTGCGGCCGGCGGCGCACCGACGGCCCGCCGTTTCTGTCGGGTGGCCCACTCGCCGCCCGCGCGTCGGGACGGCACGAACGGGCGACCCGGACCGTGTCGTCCGGGCCGCCCGAGCGGTGGCGGGGCGACCAACGCGCTGGGTGGCCGTCCCGTCGTACGGTCAGCCGCCGAGGCTCGCCGCGGCCGAGGCGATGGACGAGGCGAAGTAGCTCACCTGGGTGTAGACACCCGGGTAGTTGGGCCGGGCGCAGCCGTTGCCCCAACTGACGATGCCGACCTGGATCCAGGCGTTGGAGGCGTCGCGGCGGAACATCGGGCCACCCGAGTCGCCCTGGCAGGTGTCCGTGCCGCCGCTGGCATAGCCGGCGCAGATCTCCTGGGCGGGGATGAGATCCCCGCCGTAGTTGGCGTTGCAGGTGGAGTCGCTGACGAACGGCACTGTCGCCTTGAGCAGGTACCGCTGCTGGCTGCCGCCCTCGCGGGCGGCGCCCCAGCCGGCCACGGTGAAGGTGCCGCTGTCGTACGCGGTGGTGCTGGCGATCGGCAGCGTGCTCAGTCCGGTGACGGGGCTGGCCAGCCGGATCAGCGCCCAGTCGCGGCCGGCGCCGTTGTAGCCGGGGGCGCGGTAGACGTAGTTGGACCGGACGGTGATCCGGCTGGACGACTGGAGGTCGACCGTCCCGAGCGTCGCGGTGATGCTGGTGTTGGTGCCGGTCGCGCCCACGCAGTGCGCCGCGGTGAGCACCAGCCGGGGGCTGTACAGGGCCCCGCCGCAGCCCATCGAGAGACGGACCATGAACGGGAACTCGCCCTGCGCGGCGCGGGTGCCACCGACGACGTTCGGCGTGATGGGGCTGTCGGCCGCGGCAGCCGGCGCGGTGAGGGTGAGGCTGGCCGCGGTCACCGCGGCCAACGCGGTGGCCAGCAGGCCAGTGAGGGTACGCCAGCGAACCATGCATTCCTCCGCATCAGGATGGCACGCCTCGTGAGCGCACCGCAGTCGAGATAGCGGTCATCATATTGAGGTCTATGGATCTAGCGGGTCATCCTCTCTGGGTCGTACCACCGGCGGTATGGATCTCGCACCGCGCGCGGGCGACCGGCGGTCAGGCGTCCGGCGTGCCGGTGCTCTCCCGGCGGAGAAGCCGGAACGGTGTCTGCACGGTCAACGGCCCCGCGACCTCGGTGCCCTCGATGCGGGCGACAAGGCGGCGCACCGCGAGACGGCCGATCTCCCTCTTGTCCGGGGCGATCGTGGTGAGGGTCGGGGCAGTGAACCGTCCCTCCTCGATGTCGTCGATCCCAACCACCGCGACGTCCTCGGGCACCCGGTGACCGGCCTCGGCCAGCGCCCGCAGCGCGCCGATGGCGACCAGGTCGTTGTAACCGAACACCGCGTCCGGCGGATCACCGAGGGCGAGCAGGTCACGCATGGCGCGCATGCCGTCGAGCCGACCGAACGCGTCGGTGCGGGCCACCAGCCGTTGTCGGTACGGCAGGCCGGCGGCCGCCAGGGCCTCCCGGTAACCCCGGACCCGCAGGTGGGCCGACTGCCGGTCACCTCCCGGCGTGGCGCCGATGAACGCGATCCGGCGGCGGCCGATCGCCACGAGGTGCCGGATCGCCGCGTGGCTGGCCGCGACGTTGTCGATGGCGATGTGGTCGTGTGGCACGTCGTAGACGCCCTCGCCGATCAGCACGAGTGGGCTGCCGGCCGACCGGGCCAGCACCTCCTCCCGGCCGATGCGCACCGGGCTGAGGATCAGGCCGTCGATGATGCGCTGTCGCGAGCCGTCGAGGAGCGCCATCTCCGCCTCCCGGTCCGCTGCGGTGTTCTCCATGACGAGCGTGTAGCCGAGCACGGCGGCCTCGGAGATGGCGATCTCGGCGAGCTCGGCGAAGTACGGGTTGGTCAGTTCCGGGACGGCCAGGGCGATCAGGCCGGTACGGCCCCGACGGAGGTGCCGGGCGCCGAGGTTGGGGCTGTAGCCGAGTTCGTCGATCGCCTGCTGCACCCGTTGTCGGGTCCGCTCCCCCACCGGCCGGTACCCGTTCACCACGTTGGAGACCGTGGCCAGCGAGACACCGGCGCGCTGGGCGATGTCCTTCAGGTTGACGCCCATCCCCAACCTTTCGCGAATTCGACAGGCGGGCCGACCGGACATTGATGAACGGGCATTGACGGGAGGGTCGGCGCGGCTCTATAACGTTATACAGGTGATGATGGATGTCAATCTTCTTGCCGCCGTTGGCGCGTGGAGATCCCACCGACATCCGTCGCTGACGCCCGTCCCCCGTCAATGACCACCCGATGCCCACCACCCACGCGCTTCGGGCCTGGCTGCACCGCCCGCGGCGACTCGCCCCCCGGAGACGGCATGACACGTCACGTCCCCATCCGCCCCGCCCTGCCACTGCTGCTCATCCTCACCCTGGTCGCCGGCGTCCTCACCGCGCCCGCCTCGCCGGCATACGCCGCACCCGCCAAGACGCCACCACTGACCACCCCCTGGACCAGCCAGGCCCTGACCGGCACCCCACTGCCCGAGTACCCGCGACCCCAGATGACGCGGCCGGACTGGCTCAACCTCAACGGCGAGTGGCAGCTACGCCAGTCGACGACCGACGACGCGCCGCAGTTCGGCACCAACCTGCCCGAGCGGGTCAACGTGCCGTTCCCGGTGGAGAGCGCCCTGTCCGGCATCCAGCGGGCCGCCAACGACAACCGCAACTATCTGTTCTATCGACGCACCGTCACCATCCCGGCGAACTGGTCGGGTCGGCGCACCCTGCTGCACTTCGGCGCCGTCGACTGGCAGAGCACCGTCTGGGTCAACGGTGTCCGCGTCGGCGCGCACACCGGCGGCTACGACGCCTTCACCTTCGACGTGACGCCCCAGCTCACCGCCGGGACGAACGAGATCGTCGTCAAGGTCTGGGACCCCACCGACACCCGGCAGAACGGCAGCCTGCCCGCCATCGGCAAGCAGACCAAGACACCCAGCGGGATCTTCTACACCCCGAGCTCCGGCATCTGGCAGACGGTGTGGATGGAGCCGGTGCCCGCCGCCTCGATCAGCAGCGTGGACGTCTACCCCAACCTGAGCAACAACACAGTGCGGGTCCGGGTCTTCACCCGGGGCGACGTGAGCGGCCACACCGTGCTCGCCGAGGCGCTGAACGGCACCACGGTGGTCGGCTCGGCCACCGGCGGCTTCACCGACTTCAGCGTGCCGGTGCCCAACGCCCGCCGCTGGTCACCCGACGACCCGTTCCTCTACAACCTCCGGGTGACAGTGCGCGGCACCACCGGCGCCACAGTGGACCGCACCACGCACTACTTCGGCATGCGGGAGATCACCACCGGCCTGGTCAACGGGGTGCTGCGTCCCAAGCTCAACGGCCAGTTCGTGTTCCAGGTCGGCACCCTCGACCAGGGCTTCTGGCCGGACGGGCTCTACACCGCGCCCACCGACGCCGCCCTCGCCTTCGACCTTCAGAAACACAAGGACCTGGGCTTCAACATGGTGCGCAAGCACATCAAGGTCGAGCCGCAGCGCTGGTTCTACCACGCGGACCAGCTCGGACTGCTGGTGTGGCAGGACATCCCGTCGCTGACGGCACAGGACGTCAACCCCACCGACGCCCAGCAGGCGCAGTTCGAGGCCGAGGCACGCGAGATCGTCGACGAGCACCGCAGCTCACCCGCCGTGATCGCGTACACGCCCTACAACGAGGGCTGGGGCGAGCGGTCCCTCGCCGACACCCGGCGGGTCGCGCAGAACATCAAGAACCAGGACCCGACACGTCTGGTCAACCCGCACAGCGGCCACAACTGCTGCCAGTCCCTCGGCAACCCCGGCAACGGCGACATCGACGACTGGCACGTCTACCTCGGCCCGGACTCGCCCGTACCGTCGAGCAGCCGGATCGCGGTGCTCGGTGAGTTCGGCGGCCTGGGCCTGCACACGCCGGGCCACGAGTACAGCCCGAGCGGCAGCTTCTTCGCCTACGAGTGGCAGTCCAGCTCGACCGCCCTCACCGACCGGTACGTGGGGCTGGTGCAGGGCACCCAGAACCTGATGCTCGGCAAGGGGCTCAGCGCCTCGATCTACACCGAGATCACCGACCTGGAGGGTGAGCTGAACGGGTTCATCACCTACGACCGCCAGGTGATCAAAATGGACCAGGCGCGGGTACGCGCCGCCAACACCGCCCTGATCAACGCCTCGAAGACCATCGGCAGTTCGGCACCCGTCGCCCTGCCCGTCAACACCCGCCGGTCGTTGCAGGTGACCACGCCCGGCTTCACCAACCGCTACCTACGTCACCAGGACAGCCTGGCCTACACGGAGGTGGTCGACGCCGCAAGTTCCAGCCTGCTCAAGGCCGACGCCACGTACACCATCAGGCCCGGCCTGGCCGGTTCCGGTTGCTTCTCGTTCGAGTCGGTCAACTTTCCCGGGCAGTACCTGCGCCACCAGAACTCCCGGGTCCGCAACTCGCCGGACGACGGCTCCGCGCTGCTGCGCGCCGACGCCACCTGGTGCGCCCGCACCGGGCTGACCGGCACCGGCGTGTCGCTGGAGTCGTACAACTTCCGGGGTAGGTACCTGCGGCACTACAACGCGGAGGTCTGGCTGAGCAACGGCGCCGGCGGCGACGCGTACAACACGCCGACGTCGTGGACCGCCGACAGCACATGGAACATCGCCACCCCGTGGGCGCCCTGACCGCTGGGCACTGACCGGGCCGTCACGACGAAAGAAGGGCGGGGGTTCCGGCGTGGACCGGAACCCCCGCGAGGCGTGGACGGTGTCGCGGGCCGACTCCGCCGACCGATTTCATCAGCGCCAGGGTCGTCGGCACGGTCGGTGACCGGACCCCGGCGTCACTCCTCGTCTCGGGTGTCGTTTCCCCGATCATGAGCGAAAGCGGCGAGTTGATTGCACCGCCCGGCCGGGTCGGCTTCAGGGCAAGGACCGAGCCGCAACTTGCATCCGGCCAGATTCACTCGGCTGTTGCAACACGCAATTATGCCGACCAATAAATAGACGATAACCAATCTTGACTTGTACGGCCGACCAGCGCACCGTAAAGAGCCAGAGGCAGATGCACGCCATTATCGGCCAGACTGAAGTGGATCGCCAATGGGGCGCTGCCGATTTCGCGCCGCGTGCACCAGGAGGCTTTCCATGCGGTTGAATCCGTTTACCGGGGTCTATCTCGCCGATCCGGCGAGCATGTGGCGGCGCATTCTCGACGATCCTGCCGGGGTGCACTACGCCGAGGATCTGGGCCTGTGGCTGATCAGCCGGCACGCGGACGTCCGACGGGCCCTCGCCGACGCCACGACATTCGCCAACGCCCTCACCCTCGCCCCGGTCTACGAGGTGTGTCCACCGGCGCTGAACGTCATCATGCAGATCGACGCGCCACCCACGACGGCCGCGGCGGACCCACCGACACACCCGCGTACCCGGCGGGCCCTACGGGCGACCTTCGCGAACACCGCCGAGCGGGTCGAGGCAGAGTACGGCGCGATCATCCGACGCCGGGTCGACCAGTTGGTGACCCGTCTCGCCGCCCGCCAGGGCGACCAGGTCGACCTGATCCCGGAGTTCGCGACCGAGCTTCCCCTGCTGGTGGTCCTGGACATCCTCGGGGTGCCCGCCGCCGACATCGGGCGGATCCGGAGTTGGGCGGACGGGCAGATCGCCCTCATCTGGGGGCAGCCGGACCCGGCCGAGCAGGTACGCCTGGCCCAGGACCTGCTGGAGTTCTGGCACTACTGCGAGGATCTGGTCCGCCAGCGGGTGGACAGTGGACACCGGGGCGAGGACTTCATCAGCCGCGCCCTGGACTACCGGGACGACGACGACAGCGTGCTGACGGTGCCCGAGGTGGCGAGCCTCGCCTTCAACCTCCTGGTCGCGGGCCACGAGACCACCGCCGGGTTGCTCGCGCACGCCCTCGACCAGGCCCTCTCCGCTCCCCAGCGCTGGTCGGCGATCACCGCGGACCCGGGGCTCGTCCCCGCCTTCGTGGGTGAGACGCTCCGGTTCGCGCCCGCCATCGACGGCTGGCTGCGGGTGACCACCCGCGATGTCACGGTGGGGACGGTGACGATCCCCGCCGGGGAGCGTTGCCTGCTGTTGATCGGCGCGGCGAACCGGGACCCGGCGGCGTTCCATGATCCGGACCGGTTCGACCCACACCGGGCCGATGCGGGTAATCACCTGTCGTTCGGCCACGGTCCACATTTCTGCATCGGCGCGGGACTGGCGCGACTTGAAGCCGTAATCGCCCTCAGCCGACTCGCCGAATCCATTCCCGAGCTGAGGTTGTCACCGGAGCAACATCGGTCGTACAAACACAATGTCGCGTTTCGTGCGCACCGCACGCTGCTCGCGATAATCGACGTCCCGGCGCCCACCGACGTGCCGGCGGCACGGAACGGCGCGACGGCCGAAGTGCGCGCGGGCTGAGCGGGCACCGGCTCCAGCGGTGCTGACCTGCGGACGGGTCGAGGGTGGGGTGGGTCGGCGTCGGCCCGTTTCACCCGGCGCGCCTCAGTGCCAGCGCCGGGTCCGGCGAGAATCTTTCCGGCTTTTCCCGACGATCCATGCCGGTGAACGTCTTCACACCCATCGCTTCCTGGGTTAAGAATTGCCCTCTGTGAATGTTCGGCTCATCGGCCAATCTCGATCTGGCGTCCGCCGCTGAATGTCCGTTCCACGAAGGTGAGCGCATGGAGCACACGTCCCCGTCGAGCTCGGCCCACTCTGCGGCCAGTCAGCGGTTCCGACGGGAGTTGCGCGACTGCCGCGTCCAACGGGGTCTGACCCAACGAGCCCTGGCGGACCTGGTGCGGTTCAGCCGGGAGACGGTCGCGGCGGTCGAGTCAGGTCGCCGGTTCGGCAGTCACGAGTTCGCCCTGCGCTGCGACGACGTGCTCGGCACCGGCGGCCAGTTGGCCGCGCTGTGGCCGCAGGTCGCGGCCGAGCAGTTGGCGGCCGACGGTCGCCGAGGCCCCCGCGCCCCGGAGCCGGCTCGACTGGATCAGCAGGTGCCGCGCCAGCGCGGCCGGCGCGACGCGCGCGACCCGGGCGCCGTGGTGGACGCGATCGACGAGCTGCGTGAGCTGATCGGCCAGGTGCTCAACGGTCAACCCGAACCGGATGAACCGGAGCGGCGGCACCCGTCGGCCGAACCCCTCGACAACCAGCGCTGACCCGACGAGCCAACTCGACCTCGCGGCGTCACCGGCCGCTGACGTTGGGTACAGATGCTGGTACGGGCAGTTTGTACCACGGCCAGGTCTGGTCTATGAGCGCGGCTTCCGGCCGAATGGGACTTGCATTCGGCAACGTGCGGATAGACCGTCATCGAAGTCGTGGGAGTCAATCTTGGCGTCGAGCACCCGGTCCCACGCGGCCAGACCCTACCCGACCCGCCGACGCGGTTGGAAGATAGCCGGCCGGATGCGGCTCATCGTCGCGGCCCCGCTCGTCGCCGTGATCGGCTTCGCCGGTCTCGCACTGACCGAGAGCGCCCGCCAGACGGCCCGCGCCAGCGACCTTCAGATCCTGGCCCAGGTCGGTGCCGAGGCCGGTGACCTGGCCTACCGCCTGCAACGCGAACGCATCGCCGCCGCCGACCTGCTCACCTACGCCCGGCCGGAGCAGCAGGACACCTTCGGCGTGGAGATGGCCGCCACCGATGACGCCGTCGCCCGCTACCGCGGGCAGCGTGACCGACTGGCCACCGACAACGGCACCAGCTCGGCTCTCCTGCGGCGCATCGACGCCGCCCTGGACGGCCTCGCCCCGCTGCGCACCCAGGTGCGCACCGCCACGCACGCGTCGGTATCGGCGATGACCTTCAGCTACCGCATCGCGATCGCCGACCTCATCAACTTCCGGGAGAACGTCTCACACGGCGTGGTGGACGCCCCACTCGCCGACGGGATCCGGGCCTCGGCGGCGCTGTCGAAGACGGCCGAGGCCATCGGTCAGCAACAGGTGGCCGTGCTGCGCGCCGTCGCGGGCGGCGAACTGACCCCGGCCATGCAGCAGGACATCACCGCCGCCCGCACCAGCTACACCGAGTCGAGCCTGTCCTTCCTGGCCCTGGCTCCACCCGACTGGAGCATCTGGTGGGAGCAGGCCGGCACCGGCAAGGAGGCGCTGGCCCTGCAACGAATGCAGGACGAGGTGGCCCGAGCCCAGCCGGGGTCGCAACTGAAACTGGAGACCGACGACTGGGTGTCGACCACCCAGACGCGCGCCGCCCGGCTGGCCGACCTGCGCGCCCGGGTCGACAACGCGGTCCGCGACGACGTTCGGGCCGCGCACGCCGACCAGCGCCGCCGCGCCGTCGCCGAGGCGGCCAGTGTCCTCCTGGCCCTGATCCTGACCGCGTTGGTGACCTGGGCCGTCGCACGGCAGATCACCCGACGGCTGCGCCGGCTGCGGGACGCGGCCAACGCCGTTGCCTTCGAACAGCTCCCCGCCGTGGTGGCCCAGCTCCAACAGCCGGGCAGCGCCGCCGTCGACCCACACAAGCTGGCCCACCAGCAGTCCAGTGCCGCCCTCGAGCCGTCCAGCGACGACGAGATCGGCGAACTGGGGCAGGCGTTCAGCGCCGTGCACCAGGCCGCCGTGCGGACCGCCGCCGAACAGGCCGTCATGCGCGCCAACACCGCCGACATCTTCATCCACCTGAGCCGCCGCGAACAGCGACTGGTCGACGCCGTCCTGGCCCAGGTCGACCTGGTCGAGCGGGACGAAACCGACCCCGACCGGCTCGACCAGCTGTACACACTGGACAACCTGGCGACCCGGATGGGCCGGATCAACGCCAGCCTGCTGGTGCTCGGCGGTGTCGGCGTGGGGCGCGTACGCCAGCGCGACGTTCCGCTTCAGCAGGTGCTCCAGGCAGCGCTGTCCCAGATCGAGCACTACGCACGGGTCCGCCTCGGCATGATCGACGGGGACGTCGCGGTGGCCGCCAAGACCGTCGACGAGGTCGTGCACCTGCTCGCCGAACTCATGGACAACGCCACGACGTACTCGCCGCCGGGCAGCGAGACCTGGGTGAGCGGCCGAAGTCTCGGAGACCGCGTCATCGTCCAGATCAGCGACGAGGGCGTGGGGCTGTCCACGCAGCGGATGCAGCAACTCAACGAGCTGCTGGCGCACCCGCCGGCCATCGACGTGGCCGCCGTACGGGCGATGGGGCTGGTCGTCGTGGGCCAGCTCGCGGCGCGGCTGGGCGTCACCGTCCAACTGCGACGCGGCCCCCGACGCGGCATCCTCGCCGAGGCGACACTGCCCGCGGCGATCATCCGGTCGCTGCCACCGGAGGAGTACCTGCTCGCACCCGGCCGGCTGTCGCGGCGGGCAGCTCGCACACCCAGCCCGCCTCCGCCCTACCAGCCGCGCCCCGAGCCCACCGCCGGCCGCCCACCGACCGAACGAACCCTGCCGGCCGCGCCGGTCTTCCGACCGGCTCCCCCACCGCCGGACCGGGGTGACGCGCCCACCGAGGAGCTGCTCATCTTCGAACAGGTCAACCACTGGTTCCAGAACGACGTCGTC
This sequence comes from Micromonospora sp. DT15, assembly GCF_049841475.1. NCBI lineage: Bacteria > Bacillati > Actinomycetota > Actinomycetes > Micromonosporales > Micromonosporaceae > Micromonospora > Micromonospora sp. DT15. Next base: position 74,597 of record NZ_JBNCKJ010000018.1, on the reverse strand, counting down.
GACGGCCAGAACGGCCAGAACGGTCAGCAGTGGTCCAGTCCCGCCGACGAGGCCTGGCGTACCGCCGCCCAGGCCCACACCCCCGAGGTCGCCACGACCACCAACTCCGGCCTGCCCAAACGCCAGCCGCAACGGCACCTCGTGCCCGGCGGTGTGACAGTGCCCCAGCAGCAGCAACGGTCCGAGTACCGCGACCCGGCGCAGGTGGCCACGGCGATGGCCGCGTACGCGCGGGGCGTGGCCAACCGACGGCGCACCCCGATCAACCTCGGAAACAAATGACGCGACAGGAGAGCACGTGACCGACCAACAGGATCTCGGCTGGCTGCTGGACAATTTCGCGGCGCGCGCGACCGAGGTCAGCCACGCGATCGCCATTTCCAGCGACGGCCTGATGGTGGCCGCCACCCGCGACCTGCCACCGGACCGGGCCGACCAGTTGGCCGCCACGGGTAGCGGGCTGGTCAGCCTGCTGCGGGGGGCGGCGGCCTTCTTCGACGCCGGCGCGGTGATCTCGAACGTCACCCAGCTCGAGGGCGGGTTCATGTTCTCCATGGCCTTCAACGACGGCGCCTCGCTGCTGGTGCTCGCCGCGCCCGAGTGTGACGTGGGCAAGGTCTCCTACGAGATGACCGAGCTGGCCAACCGCATCGGGGACGCGCTGACCCCCGCTGCCCGGGCGGCGCTCGCCCGCAGCCGCTGACCACCCCGGCGCCCCCACGCCGGAGACCACTTCCCCTTCCTCTGGAGTTAGACATGCCTCTCACCACGCCTTGGCGCAGCCGTGCCCTCACCGCCGCGCTGCTCGCCGCCGTGCTGGCCACCAGCACCGCCTGCGGCGACGACGCTCCGGGCACGAGCGCCGGCGGCTCCATAAAGATCGGCCTGCTCGCGTCGCTGTCCGGGACGTACCAGGCTGTTGGCACGGAGATCCGCGACGGCTTCCAGCTCTACCTGGACACCCACGACGGCAAGTTGGGCGGCCGGCAGGTCGACCTCGTCGTCGCGGACGAGGGCAACGGCGCGCAGACCGCCGTCCCGGCCGCGACCAAGCTGCTCAAGCAGGACCGGGTGTCCGCGCTCACCGGCATCGTCGGTGGCGGCTCGGTCGCCGGCGTCACCCCTCTGCTCAACGAGACGAAGGTGCCACTGGTCGGCTCCAACGGCCGGCCGGAGCTCAAGGACGTCTCCCGGGTCTGGCACACCTCGTACCTCTCCGACGAGCCCGGGGCGGCGATCGCCCAGCACGTCCGCGACAACGTCAAGGGCTCCGTGTACGCGATCGGCCCGGACTACCAGGGCGGTTGGGACGAGCTGCGCGGCTTCACCGACGCCTTCGGCAAGATCGGCGGGAAGCTCGCGAACACCGACGGCAAGACGACCTTCACTCCCTTCCCGGCCACCACCAACTTCCTGCCGTACTTCGCCCGCATCAAGGCCTCCGGCGCGGCGGCCGTCTACACCTTCTACGCCGGCAGCGCCGCCGTCGACTTCGTGAAGCAGTACGCCCAGTCCGAGATCAAGGACATCCCGTTGTACGCGGCCGGGTTCCTCACCGAGGGCGGCGTACTCAACGCGCAGGGCGAGGCCGCCCGGGACATCTACTCGGTGCTCAACTACTCGCCCGACCTCGACAACGCCGAGAACCGCGCCTTCGTGGCCGCGTGGAAGGCGAAGCACGACGGTTCGCCGACGACCTACGCGCTGGCCTCGTACGACGCGGCGGCGGTGCTCGACCGGGCGATCGGCGCGGCCGGAAACGACCCGACCCCCGAGGCCATCAATACGGCCATCGGCCAACTCGGGCAGATCGCCAGCCCGCGCGGCACCTGGCAGTTCTCCACCACCACGCACTCTCCCGTGCAGAAGTGGTACCTGCGGCAGGTCCGCCAGGACGGCCGGGCGCTGTCCAACACCGTCGTGGGCGACCTCGCGACCGTCGGCCGGTGATAGTGGTGGCGGCCGGCACGAACCGGATCGACCCGTACCTGATCCCGGCGTTGGACGGAGTCGCCTACGGGCTGCTCGTGTTCGTCGCCGCCTCGGGCCTGGTCTTCTGTTTCGGCGTCGCCAACATCCTCAACCTGGCGCACGGCCTGCTCTACGCGATCGGCGGGTACACCGCGGCGGCGCTGCTCGACGGCGGCTGGGCGAGCCTGGCGTTGGCGCTGACTGTCGGTGTGCTGGCCGCCGCCGCGACGGGGGTGCTCCTGGCCGGCCTGCTCACACCGGTCGCCACCGGCAATCACCTGAGTCAGGCGCTGCTGACGTTCGGGGTGGCGCTGGCCGGCGGCAGCCTGCTCGTCGCCGGCTTCGGGCCTGACAACCCGCAAGTTCAGGTGCCCGCAGCCCTGGAGGGGTCGGTGATGGTCGCCGGTCACCGCTACGCCGCGTACCGGTTGGTCTTCATCGTCGTCGCGGCGGTGCTCGCCGCCGCCCTCTACCTGGTGGTGCGACGCACCAGGGCCGGGATGCTGGTCCGGGCGGCGGTCGACGACCCGGAGATGGTGGCCTGTCTGGGCGTGAGTCCGGCACGGATCCGGGCCGGTGTGCTCGCCGCCGCCGGCGCGCTGGCCGGCGCGGCCGGAGTCCTGGGCGCGCCCATCATCGGCCCCGGCACCGGCACCGCCGACACGGTGCTGCTGCTCAGCCTGGTGGTGGTCGTCCTCGGTGGTCTCGGGTCGATGGCGGGCACCCTGCTGGCCGCGCTCGCGATCGGCGAGATCCAGACGTTGGGAGTGGCGCTGCTGCCGTCCGCCGCGCCGTTTCTGCTCTTCGCCGCCATGGCGGCCGTGCTGGCCGTGCGGGCGCGTGGCCTGGCCGGCAGGTGGCGGGCGGCATGAGGGGCGAGGTGATCCGGCGAGTTCGAGGCGGCATCGCGGCGCTCGTCCTGGTCGGCCTGGTCGTGGCGCCCTGGGTGGTCGACGACTACACCACGGCGATCCTCGCCCGGACGCTGGCGCTGGCAGTGGTCGGGGTGAGCGTGGCCCTGCTCACCGGCGTCGCCGGCATGCCCACCCTCGGCCAGACCGCGCCGTACGCGGCCGGCGCATACGCCTGCGCCGTGGTCGGCAGCCGGGTCTCCGACGTCGGCGTCGTGCAGCTCGTCGTCGCGGCGGCCGCCGGGGCGCTGCTGGCCGCGCTCACCGTGCCGCTCGTCGTGCACGCCCGAGGGGTGATCGTCCTGATGATCACTCTGGCCATCGGTGAACTCGTCGTCATCGTCCTGGGGCGGTGGCGGTCGGTGACCGGTGGCACGGACGGGCTGGCCGGCATCCCCGCGGTCCGCCCGTTCTGGGGGCTCCCGCCCTTGGCCAACGACCAGGCCCGTTACCTGTACGCCCTGGTCGTCGTGGCCACGCTGGTCGGCGCGGTGCTGGTGCTGCTGCGTACCCGGGCAGGGTTGGTGCTGCGGGCCGGCCGCGACGACGAGACGCGGTTGCGGGCCAGCGGTCACCGGGTGGCGTTGCACCTGTCCGGCGCGCACATCGCCGCCGGAGCCATCGCCGGCGCCGCCGGCTCGCTCCTGGTCGTCGCCCAGCAGTACATCTCCCCCGCCGACTTCGGCTTCGACACCTCAGCGCTGCTGCTGCTCGGTGTCGTCATCGGTGGCACCGCCTCGGTGGGTGGCGCCCTGGTGGGTGCGGCGTTGGTCATCGCCGTCCGGGACTGGCTGTTCGGGGTGCTGCCCGGCCATGCGCCACTGGTGCTGGGCGCGCTGTTCGTGGCGACTGTCTACCTGCTGCCCACCGGTGTCAACCGGGCCCAGGGTCGGCTGCGCCCACCAGGCGCCGGGACGCCACAGCCGGACCAGCCAGCCGCCCACGACCAGGCCGAGGTTGCGGAGCTGCACCGATGACCGGCCTGTTGGAAGCCCAGAAAATCAGCGTGCGGTACGGCTCGCTCGCCGCACTCGACGGCGTGGACCTGTGCATCCACGACGGCCAACGGCACGCGTTGATCGGCCCGAACGGGGCCGGCAAGACGACCCTGCTCAACGTCCTCGGCGGGTCCACCCGACCGCAACGCGGCACCGTGCGGTTCGACGGACGGGACGTCGGTCGACTCGGCCCGGCGGCCCGGGCCCGGCGGGGCATCAACCGTATCCACCAACGACCCGCGGTCTTCCCGACGCTCACCGCGACGGAGAACGTCGTGGTGGCCGCGCTGCCACGGATCATTCCGGGCGGCCGGTGGTGGCCGGGCGGCCCCCGACGCGCGGCACAGCGGCTGGCCGGCCCGATGCTGGAGCAGATGGGGCTCAGTGCCGTCGCGGCGGTGCCCGCCGGGCACCTCGCCCACGGGCAACGACGCCAGTTGGAGATCGCGATGGCGATGGCGGGCCGCCCCCGGCTGCTGCTCCTCGACGAACCGGCGGCCGGGCTGTCCGCCGTCGAGGTCGGCCGGCTGGTCGAGGTCCTCCAGGCACTGCCCAGGGCGGTCGCCGTGTTACTGGTCGAACACCGACTGGACCTGGTGTACGCCCTCTCCGACACGGTCACGGTGCTGCGCGACGGTCAGACGTTGGCCGCCGGCACACCGGACGAGATCCGTACCTCGCCGCTGGTGCGGCAGGCCTACGCCGACGGGGTGGCCTGATGCTCACTGTGGATCGTCTCTGCGCCGGCTACGGCGGGGGAATCGTCCTGCACGAGGTCAGCCTGCGGGTACGCCCCGGCAGCATCCAGGCCGTGGTGGGCCGCAACGGGGCGGGCAAGAGCACGCTCGTGCACACCATCGCCGGGCTGGTGCGGGCGTCCAGCGGTCGCATCGAGATCGGCGGCGTGCACGTCGCCGGCCGACAACCGCATCGCATCGCCCAGTCCGGCGTCGGTCTCGTCCCGCAGGGCCGACGGGTCTTCTCCCGGCTGACAGTGGCCGAGCACCTGCACCTGGCAGCCGCGCCGTGGCGGGCCCCCACCTCCGGCGGCGAAGGCTGGACGGTCGCCCGCACCCTGGAGTTGCTGCCGAGGCTGGCGGTGCGGCTGCGGCACCGCGGCTGCGAACTCTCCGGTGGCGAGCAGCAGATGCTGGCGATAGCCCGTGCGCTGCTCGGCCAACCCCGGGTGCTGCTGCTCGACGAACCGTGTGAGGGGCTCTCGCCCGATCTGGCGGCGCGGGTCCGCGAACTCGTCAACGGTCTCGCCGCCGACGGCCTGACAGTGCTGCTCGTGGAGCAGCAACTCCAGTACGCCATCGAGCTCGCGGACCGGGTGGCGGTGCTGGAGTACGGCCGGGTGGTCTACGACCGGCCGACCGCGGAGGCCCGCCGGGATCCGGCCCCACTGGCGGCGATGTTGAGCGTCGCCGCCGTTGCGCCGCCCCCGGCCAACAGAGCGACCCCTCGGCTCTGGGCCGACACCCCGTAGTCACCCGACCATTCTCGAGTCACCCGACCCTCCACGGAGAGGTAGACACCGATGACAACCGCTACGAGCGACGACACCTATACCTTCGACAACGGCGCGCCGGACGCCGTTCCCCAGATGCACGCGCTGGAGTCCTTCCTGGATCCGATCACGACACGTCGGCTGGCCCGCCCGGTGCTGGAGCCCGGCGCGACCTGCTGGGAAGTCGGGGCCGGTGGCGGCTCGATGGCCCGGCGGATGGCCCGCGCGGTCGGCGACGACGGGCACGTGCTGGCCACCGACATCGACCCCACACACCTGGTGGCCGAGGGCAACCTGCACGTACGCCAGCACGACGTGCGCACCGAACCGCCACCCGGGGACGCGTTCGACCTGATCCACGCCCGGCTGGTGCTGCTGCACCTTCCCGATCGACGACGGGTCCTGCGTACCCTCACCGGCGCGCTGGCGCCCGGCGGGTGGCTGGTGGTCGAGGAGTTCGACTGCACCGCGCCGCAGCGGGTGTTGACCGCGCCCAGCGACGACGCAGCGAAGCTCTTCGCGCAGGTCATGGACGCCATGATGGGTGTCCTGGAGGACCACGGCGCCGACCTGGGATGGGCGCAGGACGTCCACACCGAGATGGCCCTCGCCGGCCTGACCGACCTGGACACCATCACCCACTCGCAGAGCTGGGCCGGCGGGTCGACCGGAACATCGCTCTACGAGACCAACTCCCGCCAGTTGGAACCGGACCTGCTGGCTGCCGGGCTGTCGCCCCAGCAACTCAACGCCTTCCGACGGCTGCTCCGGGACCCCGGGTTCGCCGTCATGTCGTACCACTTCGTCTCCACGCGGGGCCGTCTGCCGAGCTGAGCACGCGGACCACCGCGCGGAACGCGGTCACGCCGTCCGTACCTCTCCCGTGCGCAGCACCTCCCCCCGCTTCGCCCCGGACAGCTCTACGACGACGCCGACCGCACCGGCCGGGCTCCCCAAAGGGGAGCCCGGCCGCCCTCACGCCCTCACGCCCTCACGCCCTCACGCCCCGCGCCCGGCGCCCGGCGCCCCGCCGATCTTGCAGTTTCGGTTGTCGATACGCGTGGAACGACCCCTATGTCACGACAGAAAGTGCAAGATCGCGGCATGGGGGCGGGCCCGGCCCGTGGATCATGGAGTTGTGGTGCCTGAATTGTTGCTGTTCACGGCTTTTGTTGACCACCACAACTCCATGATCGACGACGGTGGGGCGGGTTACTGGACTCTGATCCTTGCGACAGTGGCCCAGACCGCCCCGGCTCAGCGCGGAACGGTCTCCTGGTCGGCCAGCACAATCAGGTCGTCGGGGCGGGCCGAAAGCGGCGCCGTCGCTCCGTCGAGCCACACCAGATAGCCCACCGGTGGACCGGACGAACCCCAGCCGGCGCCGATGATCGTGGCTGAGCGCCCGTCGTGCGGCGGTGTGAGAAGGCGTACGCGGGTGCCCGGCGCGTGTCCGTCGTCGGCGACGATCAGCAGCGCGTCGAGGATCTGCCGGACCCCGGCGACGGGCAACCCCGGAACGTACGGCTCGCCCGCGTATCCCAGACGCGGGGTCATCATCGTGCCCAACAGCGCGCTCTGCCGGATCGCCTCCTGGCGGACCTGCCCGTCCACGCTGCGTCCGGCCACGGTCAGCGCCTTCTGGATGCGCGACCAGAGGGCCAGTGGCTCCTGGTCGAGCAGGCGGCGGGCCTCCCTGTCGACTTCGGCGCACGCCGTGTCGAGTGCGGTGTCCTCGCCGAGTTCGGCGATCCAGGCGAGGTCGCCCACCTCCGGCAGCAACCCCGGCGACTCGGCCACGATCACGATGTACAGCATCGCGAGCAGTTCCTCGCGGCCCTCGCCGTGATAGAGCGAGCCGACCCCGCTGCCGGTACGCCCGCGGCTGGGCGGGAACCGCTCGACGAGGTGCCGCGCACGCCCATGAGGCAGGGCCGCGGCCCGCCTGGTGTCCGACACCCGCTCCTCGAACGACCGCCGCTCACGGCGTTCGACGAGCAGCTGGCGATGCGGGTCGAACCCGATCGGATAGATCGTCCGCCCGTACCGGGAAAGGGTTTCGCCGGGCCGAAGGCCGACCGACTCGAGCTGCCGGGCCGCCTCCGAGTAGGCAACGCCAGCCCGCGCTGCGTGCTCCCGGATGGCGCGTTTGCGGGCGCGTCCCGGGGCCGGGGTCCGTCGGGGGGGTGGGATCAGACATGACGCCTCCGGTGCAGCCCCACGCACTCCACCGAACGGACGGCGTGACCGGCACGCCGAGAGTCGACACATCGGCGCGGAGTCGGAGACTCTTGGCCCCAAGCATGTGGTCGGGCGTGGGCCACCACATCGGGCGCTGGCAGGCGCTCTGCCGTGGCCAGCATATCGTGGCGCCGGCCGTCGGTGTGGACGCGCACACCCTGGCCGCCCTCCCCCTCGACGACTGCGGTGTCAGGCCTTGTCAGCCGATGTCGGTGGCGTGTCGGGGCGGTGTCGGCGGACCCGCGCATGCTGTACGCATGACAGCTGACCTGGTGATCGAGGCCGAGGGCCTCGTGAAGACGTTCGGGAAGACGAGGGCGCTGCAGGGCGTGGACCTCGCCGTGCCCCGGGGGACGGTGCTCGGGGTGCTCGGCCCCAACGGCGCCGGTAAGACGACCGCCGTTCGCATCCTCTCCACCCTGCTGACCCCGGACGGCGGAACCGCCCGGATCGGTGGTTTCGACGTGGTGCGGGACGCCGAACGCGTTCGTCAGAGCATCGGACTGACCGGCCAGTACGCCTCGGTCGACGAGGACCTGACCGGTCGGCAGAACCTGGAGCTGTTCGGCACCCTGCTGGAGTTGGGGCGCAGCGGCGCCCGGCGGCGGGCCGCCGAACTGCTCGACTGGTTCGACCTGACCGATGCCGCGAACCGTCAGGCCAAGACCTACTCCGGTGGCATGCGGCGACGGCTGGACCTGGCCGCCAGCCTCGTCGGCTCGCCCGACGTGATCTTCCTGGACGAGCCGACGACCGGGCTCGATCCGGCCAAACGCGAGGACATGTGGGGCGTGGTCCGCACGCTTGTCAGCAACGGCTCGACAGTGCTGCTCACCACGCAGTACCTGGAAGAGGCCGACGCGCTCGCCGACGCGATCACGGTGATCGACCACGGCCGGGTGATCGCACACGACACACCCGACGGGCTCAAGCGGGTGGTTGGCGGGCAGACCCTGGAGGTCCGGCCGTCCGACCCGGCGCACCTGCCGCGTACCGCGGAGATCCTGACTCAGGTCGGCTCCGGCGCGCAGGCCGACGAGATCCGCAAGGGTGTCCTCGCGGTGCCGGTCACCGACGACGCGGCTTTGACCGAGAGCGTCGCGCGCTTCGCCACGGCCGGCATCGCGGTCACCGAACTCTCGCTGCACCTGCCGAGCCTCGACGAGGTGTTCTTCACCCTCACCGGGCGTACGGCATCAGAAGACGACACCACCCGCCCCACGGAGGTCGCGGCATGAGCACTCTGACCGACGCACCACCCACCCGGAACCGGGCGCTGTCGACGATCACCGCGCACCCGCGACCGTTTCGACTGGTCCGGCACTCGTTGGCACTCGCCAAACGCAGCCTCATCAAGACCTGGCGTACGCCCGAGGCGCTCATCGACGTCACCCTGCAACCGGTGCTGTTCCTCATCATCTTCGTGTACGTCTTCGGCGGCGCGGTCGCCGGCTCGACCCACGACTACCTGCAGTTCCTGCTGCCCGGCATCCTGGCGCAGACGATCGCGACCGGTGCCATCGCGATCGGCGTCAACCTCAACACCGACATCGCCAAGGGCATCTTCGACCGGTTCCGGTCGTTGCCGATCCCCCGCTCGGCCCCACTGGTCGGCGCGGTCCTCGGCGACGTCGTCCGGTACGTGATCGTCACCGTGTCGACCCTCGCGATCGGCTACGTGATGGGTTTCCGGATCGAGACCGACGTGTTCCGGGCCATCGCCGGGTGTCTGCTCGCGGTGCTGTTCGCGCTCTGCCTGAGCTGGCTGCCGGTCTTCGTGTCGATGAAGGTGCGCACCCCGGGTGCCGTACAGGGTCTGATGTTCGCACTGATCATGCCGCTGAGCTTCGCGTCGAACGTGTTCGTCGGCGCCGACACGCTGCCGGGCTGGATGCAGGCGTTCGTGGACGTCAACCCGATGACCCACCTGGTGGCGTCGGTGCGCGGGCTGTTCCTCGGCACCCCACTGGACAACCACGTGTGGTGGACGCTCGCCTGGTGCGCCGGCTTCGTCGCGGTGTTCATGCCGCTGGCGCTGCGCGCGTACCGGAAGAAGATCTGACCTGGTCACGGCGTCGGCACCTCGACCTGCCGGCGCCGTGGCCGAATGCTGGCCCGGCGGGATGCACCGCCGACGGCAGCAACACTGCGGCCGGGACGCCCGGTCGCCGGCCCGACGACAACCCACTACCGGGAGGTGAGCCTGCCGCTGGATGTGACGCTGACCGCGGGCAATCTTCGGGACGTGTCCGCGGCCTACGCCGTGCGGTCGAACAACCTTTCCCTGCCGGGTTACTACCGGCGGCACGCGCAGCAGATGATCGCGCAGATCGACGCCGGGACGTTCGCGACGTCGATTCCGGTGCCCCTGCAGTCCTGGAGATTCGCCGGCAGCCCGGACCTTCGGCTGCTGCTGGCCGGCGGCGAGATCGTGTCCGGATACGCCGTCTACTTCCGGGCGCGATACGGCACGTCGAGCCAGCTGCTGTTCGCCGGCTACGCGAACGAGGTACCCGCGTACCTGCCCAGCGACGAACTGCTGCGGAGACCCGAGACGTACGCCGGCGGGATCGACACCGACTTCCCGGGTATCGCCGGCGGCTCGATGACGGTCTACGGCTCGTTGGGGCACCTCAAGGGAAAACCGACCGCCACCTCTCCCGACGGGGCGGAACAGATCCTCATCGGAGCGATCACCGCGGCACTGGCGGCGTAGCAGACTCCACCAGGCAGACTCCACCAGGCACTAGGCGAGCAGGTCGTCCATCAGCTCGCGGACCCGGGCGAGGGTCGCGGAGACCGACCGCCCGCGCCACACGGCCACCAATGGCTCACGTTGCTCCTCGTCCCCGAGGGCGGCGTTGAGTCGTTCGGCGTCGCCGGGCGGGAAGAACGTCCCGGCGTGGGTGCCGATGCGCGTCGCGAGCGCGAACAGCTCGCGAGCCGCCGCCACGTCGCCCCGGTGCGCGGCGAGTTCGGCGCCGCCCTGCGCCCATGCCCCGATGACCGGCAGGTCCCGTGAGGAGAGCGCCTCGTCGCTGGCGAGGCTCAGTGCGGCGGCCGCGCGCGCGTCGGCGTTCTCTCCCGGCACCGGTCGCACCTGCGCCACCCGCAGGTGCAGAACCGCCACCGCGACCCGGAGCATGGCGCGTGGCTGTGGCGGCGGGCCGGTCCAGCCGGCCAGGATGCGGATCACCCCGTCGCCGTACGCCCGGGCTTCGTCGTACCGCTCGCGCTGCCACGCCACGTGGGCCAGCCCGAGGCACGCCACCGCGGCGTCCACGGCCTCGGCTTCGCCCGGCGCCGCCGTCTCGACCAGCCGCCGCTCGGCGTCCGGGTCGCCGGCGAGGGCGAGCTGCACGTCCAGCCGCACCCGGATGGACCGGGCATCCTGCGTGGCACCGATCAGCTCCATGTGGCGGACGCTGCGCGCGAGCCACTCGGCGGACCGGGCACCCTCGCCCGGCACCAGGAACTGCCCGACGGCACCCGCCGCCATCGCCATGCCCCACTGGTCGCCGGCCATCTCGAAACGACGGTAGGCCTGCTCGGCGTCGACGATCGACGCCTCGTGCATGCCACCGTTCTCCCGGACCGCGGCGCGGGCGAACAGGCCGAGCCCCTGCACGTACGGGTCGGGGTGCCCGACCATCTCGACGGTGCCCTTCATGCTCTCCTCCGGGTCGACGGCGTCGAACAGGGGTAGCGCAGTCGCGATAACGGTGAACCGGGACGACACCTCGTCCGGCCGGTCGGCGAGAACTGTCCGAAGTGCCCGACGGGCGAGCACTGCGAGCCGGAGGTCGCCGCTGATGCCGGCGTTGACCCCGGTCAACAGGCACATCCAGGCCAGCCGGTCGGCGTTGGGCAGCGGTCTGCCGCTGCGGCGGCCGTACGTGATCGCGGAGTGGAGCCGTCGCTTCGGGTCCTCGACGTGCAGCAGACCCGCCGCCCACCCGGACACTTCCAGGTGCAGTCCCCGAACCGCCCAGAGGTGGAACAGCGCGGTGGCGACCTCGACGGCGGCCGGCTCGTCGTCCTGCCCGAGTGCCCAGCGCAGACCCGCGACCAGGTTGTCCTGCTCGTCGGCGCAGCGGGTGAGCGCGTCGATCTGACCGGGGCCGACGAACTGGTCGGCGAGCGCGACCGCCTGCTCCCGCGCCCACTCGACCAGGCCGCCCATGGCCGGACCCCGTGCACCCACCGCGTCGAGGCGGGCTTCGCCGTACTCGCGGACCGTTTCGAGCATGCGGTAGCGCGGTGGACCGTCCCCCTCGACGAGGGTCAGCAGGGACTGTTCCACGAGTGTCGCCAGTCCACGACGGACATCCGAAGTCTGGGCGACCGCCGCGGCGAGGCCCGCGGTGAACGGCGCGGGGATGACCGCGACCCGCTGGAGCAGGTCACGGTCGTCCTCGGCGAGTAACTCCCTGCTCCAGTCGACCATCGCCCACAGGCTCGCGTGGCGCTCCGGCAGGCCGCGCAGGGCGTCGTCGAGCAGCGCGAAGCGGTCGCTCAGACCGGCGAGGACGTCGTCGATCGGCATGCTGCGCAGTCGCGCGGCGGCGAGTTCGAGTGCCAGCGGCAGGTTGTCGAGCCGGTGGCACAGAGCGAGTGCCCGCGTCGTGTCCCAGGTGGGCACCGCGCCACCGGCCCTCGCCCGGGTCTCGATCAGGGCGAGCGCGTCGCTGTCCGGCAGGGCGGTCAGCCGGTGGACCAGTTCGCCGGCCAGGCCCAGCGGTGCCCGGCTCGTCGCGAGCACGGTGACCTCGGGCGAGGTCACCGCGACCAGGTCCGCGACGACGGTGGCCACCGCGTCGAGGACGTGTTCGCAGTTGTCCAGCACGACCAACCCGTCGAGGTCGGGTGCCACGGCGCGAAGCCGTTCTGCGGGGTTGAGCACCCGCCGCTCCAGGCCGAGGTTGCCGCCGGTCGCCGAGGTGTCCGCACCCCCGAGGGCCGCGAGCACCGTGGGCAGCACCTCGTCGGACGAGCGCAGGCCGGCCAGTTCGATCACGCGTACCGACTGCCCGGCCGCCGCCGCGCGACGCGTCACCTCGGCGGCAAGACGGGTCTTGCCCGCGCCGCCGGCTGCCACGATCGTCACCAGAGGCGCGTCGGCGAGTCCCTCCACCACTGTCGCGACGTCGCGTTCCCTGCCGACGAGGGCGGTCATCGGCCGACGCCACGCGGCGGGCAGGGCGATCCGCATCGGCTGCCGGGGCGAGGGCTCGACGGCCGGGGTAGTCAGCTCGCCGCGCAGCAGCGCCAGGTGGACCTGTGTGATCACGGGTGATGGGTCGGTGCCGTAGCGGTCGGCCAGGTCGGCGCGCAGCCGCTCGACCACCTCCAGCGCCTCCGCCTCCCGCCCCTGGGCGGCGAGCACCCGGACGAGCAGGGCGGCGGAGGGCTCGTCCGGCGGTGTCCGCGCGGCGAGTCGGCCCAGGTCGACCTCGTCGTACGGGCCCGCGCCGGCGAGTGCCGCCTGCGCGCGTAGCGCGGCGACCTCGGCGAACAGGCGGGTGTCCTCTGTGGTGTCGAGTTCGGGAACCTCGGGGAACAGGGCCCGCGCCTGATCGGCAGTGCTGCGGGCGGCGCCGGCGTCGCCCGCTTGGAGCAGGGTGCGCGCCCGGTCGACGAGCGCGCGTGCCTCGACCGCGTCGATGGTGATCTCGTCGGCGGGCAGCCGGTAGCCACCCGGCACCGCGACCACGGGCAGCCCGAGGCGACGTACCCGGGACACGAGCGCCTGGACGGCGCCGGTCGCGTCGTCGGGTGGCACGCCGTCCCAGACGGCGTCGACGAGCAGGCTCACGGAGACCGCTCGCCCCCGCGCGTCGACGAGCGCGCGGAGCACCGCCGCGAGCCGTTCACCTCGAACGGGCTTGCCGTCGACGGCGAGTGGGCCGAGGGTCGCGATGTGCACGGACCCAGCATCCCCCACGCGCGCACGGGCCCGACGAGCACCGGTCCGTCCGGCCGGTCACGGCCGCGCGACCGGCTTGACAGGCCGTCATTCGGTTAGGTTAGCCTAACCTCATGCAGAACGAGTTGGCGTCGGTCAACGGGGAGCGCAGCCTGTCCGGCGTCGACCTCCGTCTGGGCTATCACGGTGTGCCGGTGGTACACGGTGCCGCGATCGACCTCCGCGCGGGTGCCGTCACCGCACTGGTGGGGCCCAACGGCAGCGGCAAGTCCACCCTGCTGCGGGCTCTGGCCCGGCTGCACCCGATCGAGGCCGGAATCGTGCACCTCGCCGACGGCGTCACGGCCGCCAGCCTCGCGGCCCGGGAGTTCGCCCGGCGGGTCACGCTGCTCGCCCAGAGCCGGCCGGTGCCCAGCGGCGTCACCGTCCGCGACGTCGTCGGCTACGGCCGCCACCCCTACCGGGGGCGCTGGCGCACCGAGGACCCGGACGGCCCCGCCGCCATCGCACGCGCCATGGACGTCACCGGCGTGGCCGCGATGGCCGACCGTCCCGTCGACGAACTCTCCGGAGGCGAGTTGCAGCGGGTCTGGTTGGCCACCTGCCTCGCCCAGAACACCCCGGTCCTGCTCCTCGACGAACCCACCACGTTCCTCGACCTGCGCTACCAGGTGGAGATCCTCGACCTGGTCCGTGACCTCGCGGACGATCACGGCGTCGCCGTCGGCGTCGTACTGCACGACCTCAACCAGGCAGCCGCAGTGGCGGACGAGGTGGTCCTGTTGCAGCAGGGCCGGGTCCGCGCCACCGGCACCCCGGCGACGGTGTTCACCGAGAACGCCCTCACCGAGACCTACGGGATCCGCATCGAGGTGACCACCGATCCGGTCAGCGGACTGGTCACCACCCGCCCGGTCGGGCGGCACCAGATCCGCACCCTGGTCTGAACACCCCCATCCACAGCAGAGAAAGACCGTCATGACCCGTACCCGTTTCACCGCCCTCATCGCCGTCGTGGCCGCGCTGACGCTCGGCGCCTGCGGCACGACCGAGAAGACCGCCACCCCCGAGACCTCCGCCTCGGCCGCCGGCGGGCCGGTCACCCTCACCGACAGCCGAGGCAAGGAGATCACCCTCAAGGCCCCGGCGACCAAGGTCGTCGGTCTCGAGTGGGGTGAGGTCGAGATGCTGGTCAGCCTGGGCGTCATGCCGGTCGGCGTGGCCGACCCGAAGGGCTACAGCACCTGGGTCACCTCGGCGAAGCTCGACCCCGGCGTCAAGGACGTCGGCACCCGTGGCGAGCCCAGCGTCGACTCGATCGTCGCCCTCCAGCCCGACCTCATCGTGATGGAGGACGACCGGGGCGCCAACATGATCAGTCAGCTGGAGAAGTACGCCCCCGTCGTGGTCGCCAAGGGCAGTGACGCCACCGACAACCTGGGCCGGATGCGCACCGACCTCACCATGATCGCGAAGGCGGTCGGCAAGACCGCGCAGGCGGAGAAGCTGCTTACCGACTTCGACGCGGCCATCGCCGACGGCAAGAAGAAGATCGCCGACGCGGGTGCCGCCGGCCGACCGTTCGCCATCGCCGACGGCTGGAAGGAGGGCAGCACCGTCAGCATCCGGATGTTCGGCACTGGCGCGCTGGTCTCCCAGATCGGCATCCAACTCGGCCTCACCAACGCCTGGACCGGCAAGACCGATGAGGTGTGGGGCCTGGGCCAGACCGACGTCGAGGGCATGACGGTCCTCAAGGACCCGGACACGCACCTCTTCTACAACGCATCCGACGGCGACGACGTGTTCGCCGACGGTCTCGCCGGCAACGCCATCTGGAAGTCGCTGCCCTTCGTGCAGAAGGGCAACCTGCACAAGATGCCCAGCGGCATCTGGACCTTCGGCGGTCCGCTCTCCGGCAAGCAGTACATCGACGAACTCGTCAAGACGTACACGGTGTGAGCGTGCTGAACGCGCCCCCACGCCCGGAGCCGGCCACCCGGCCGGCTCCGGGCGGACGCCTGGCCGTGCCCCGCATCGCCGTCGTCTTCGCCGCCGCGATCCTGCTGCTGCTCGTGGTCGGCGCGGTGCACCTCACCCAGGGCACCTCGAACGTCGGCGCCCTCGACCTGCTGCGGCTCGCGACCGGCGCCGACGATGAGGCGGCCCGCGTCCTGATCGCGTCCCGCCTGCCCCGGCTGCTCGCCGGGCTCGCCATCGGCGTGGCGCTCGGGTTCGCCGGGGCGGCGTTGCAGTCGATCGCCCGCAACCCGCTCGCGTCCCCCGATACCCTCGCTGTCAACGCGGGCGCCCACCTGGCGATCGTCGCCGTCGCCGCGTTCGGCGTCTCACTGCCCGCGCTGCCCGCCGGCGGCCTCGCCTTCGGCGGCGGGCTGGCCGCCGCCGGCCTGGTGATGGCGATGTCCTCCGGTGGGCAGGCCGGCACCACCCGGCTGATCCTCGCCGGCTCGGCGACCGCGCTGGCGCTCGGGTCGGTGACCACCCTGCTGCTGCTCCTGTTCGAGCAGGCCACCATCGGGCTGTTCGCCTGGGGGAACGGCTCGCTGGTGCAGAGCGACCTGACCGCGCTGACCCAACTCGCCCCGGTGATCGTCGGCGCCGCCATCGTGCTCGTGCTGCTCGGGCACCGCCTCGACATCCTCGCCCTCGGCGACGACACCGCCACAGTGCTCGGCCTCGACGTGCGGCGCACCCGGCTCACCGTCATGGTGCTGGCCGTGCTGCTCTCCGCGGCGGCCGTCACCCTCACCGGCCCGGTCGGCTTCGTCGGCCTGTGCGCACCCGTGATCGTCAGGCTGCTCGCCCCCGTGGTGCCGGGCGTGCACCGCCACCGCGTCCTGCTGCCGTTGTCCGGCATCGTCGGGGTCATCATCGTGCTCGGCTCCGACGTGCTGCTGCGGGCCGTGATGGGCGGGCAGGCCGGGGTCGACATCCCCACCGGCGTGGTCACCACACTGTTCGGCGCGGTGATCCTCATCTGGCTGGCCCGCCGGCACCGCGACGCCGGCCCCACCCGTCGTCCGCCCGGCGGGCACGCGGCCGTCCGCTCCGCCGCCTTCCACCGCGGCGTCGTCGCCGTCACCGCCGTCCTGACCGTCTGCGCGGTGGCGGTCGGCATGCTCGCCGGTGACACCTGGGTGCTGCTCGGTGACGTCGTCAACTGGGTCAACGGCAGCACCGGGCCCGCGTACACCTTCGTGCTGGACCAGCGGTGGCCGCGCGTCGCCGCGGCGGTCCTGGCCGGCGCGGCGCTCGCGGTAGCCGGCACCACAGTGCAGGCGGTCTGCCGCAATCCGCTGGCCGAACCCGGCATCCTCGGCATCACCGCCGGCGCCGGGCTCGGCGCGGTCTCCCTGCTCACCTTCGTGCCGCTGGCCGGGGTGTGGGCGGTCTCCGGCGTCGCCGGACTCGGCGCGATGCTGGCGTTCGCCCTGGTCTACGGCCTGGCCTGGCGCGGCGGGCTGAGCTCCGACCGACTCGTGCTGATCGGCTTCGGCGCCTGGCAGGGCGGCATGGCGGTCATCACCTACCTGGTCGTGGCCTTCGACCCGTGGAACACCGGGAAGGCGTTGACCTGGCTGTCCGGGTCCACCTACGGTCGGATGCCCACCCAGGTGCTGCCGGTGGCGATCGCGCTGCTGGTGCTCACCCCGGCCGTTGTCGCCGCCCGCCGGGAGCTCGACCTGATGGCGCTGGACGACGACACCCCCCGCGTGCTGGGCGTCCGGCTGGAACGCACCCGGTTGATCGCGCTCGGCGCGGCGGCGCTGCTCACCTCCACCGCCGTCTCGGCCGTCGGGGTCATCGGCTTCGTCGGTCTGGTCGCCCCGCACGCCGCGCGGGCGCTCGTCGGCGGCCGGCACTCCCGGGTGCTCCCGGTGGCCGCCCTGCTCGGCGCGGCGTTGGTCAGCATCGCCGACACCTTCGGTCGGACGGTCATCGCGCCGGCCCAGATCCCCGCCGGCCTGGTCACCGCCATGATCGGCACCCCGTACTTCGTCTGGCTGCTGTGGCGCTCCCGCGCCGTGGCGAGCACCACCCGGTAGAGCCGCCCGAGTCGAGAGAGGCACCATGACCGAGACCCTGCCCATCGCCCCGTGGCGCGTGTTCACCGTCACCGTCCGCGCGGTACGCCGCCTGAGCCCGTCCTTCACCCGGGTGACCTTCACCGGGGCGAACCTGGACCGCTTCGCCGACAACGGTTACGACCAGCGGATCAAGCTGGCGCTGCCGCTGCCCGGTCAGGACCGGGCGACCCTGCCGGAGGGCGCGGACTGGTACGCGACGTGGCGGGCCCTGCCCGAGCATCTGCGCAACCCGATCCGCACCTACACCGTCCGGGCGGTCCGCCCGCACCTGGCCGAGGTCGACGTCGACCTGGTGCTGCACGGCGACAGTGGCCCGGCGACGCGCTGGGCGCGGCGGGCCAGCGTCGGCGACGAGATCGCCCTGGTCGGGCCAGATGCCGGCTACGACGGCAACCACGGCGGGGTCGAATTTCGACAGTCCGCCGGCGGCACCGTGCTGCTGGCCGGGGACGAGACCGCCGTGCCGGCGATCAGCAGCATCTGCGAGCGACTTCCCCTCGACGCCCGGGGCACCGTCGTGCTGGAGGTGCCCGACGCCGCCGACGTGTTGCCGCTGCTCGCACCGCCCGGCGTCGAGATCCGCTGGCTGGCCCGGGGCGCCGACGGGTACGGCAGCCGACTGGTGCCCGCCGTCGTCGCCGCGGCCGGGGAGCTGCTGGCCCCCGGCGCGTCGACAGCCGCCCAGCCCGTGCCGGACGTCGACGTGGACACCGAGATCCTGTGGGAGGTGCCCGAGCAGGTGGCCCCGGCGCCGCTCTACGCGTGGCTGGCCGGGGAGGCCGGCGTCATCCGCAACCTGCGCCGGCACCTGGTCGCCGAGCGGGGTCTGGACCGGCGGGCGGTCGCCTTCATGGGCTACTGGCGTCTCGGACACTCCGACGCCGCCTAGCGCCGCGAGGCGCACCACGCCGGGCGGCCGCGAGGTGCGTCGGAGGCCGTGAGGCGCGTACCGTTTCGGGTCGGACTTGGGGCGGGCCGGCTGGAGCCGGTCCGGGATACGGGACGAGACAACGACGCATGACGGTGGACAACATTACCGAAAACGGTCAAGAGGGTATTGACCGAAGCCGGCTGGAGGCCTGCCTCAGCGTCTTCGAGGAATTGGAGGCGCTGCCCTCCGACCACCCCGACGTGGTGCAGGTGCAGCGGGCCACCGCCCGGCTCTACAAGGTGATCAAGCAGCGGCGGCGGGAGGAGCGGCGGGACGCCATCCTCGCCGCCGACCGCGCGGTGACGGAGGCCACCGCCACCGGCGCTCCGGGCCGGATCGACGACGAGACGCAGGGCATTCCGCTCGCGTCCTCCGTCGCGGGCGAGACGGCCGGCTTCCTGCACAACGCCCGCGGCTGCTACGTCTGCAAGCAGCGCTACCGCGAGGTGGACGCCTTCTACCACCAGCTCTGCCCGTCCTGCGCCGCGCTGAACCGTGAGCGCCGCGACGCCCGCACCGACCTGACCGGCCGCCGTGCGCTGCTCACCGGCGGCCGGGCCAAGATCGGCATGTACATCGCGCTGCGGCTGCTGCGCGACGGCGCGCACACGACGGTGACGACCCGGTTCCCGCACGACGCGGTCCGCCGCTTCGCCGCGATGCCCGACAGCGCCGACTGGCTGCACCGGCTGCGGATCGTCGGGATCGACCTGCGCGACCCCGCCCAGGTGATCGCCCTCGCTGACGACGTCAGCAGCCAGGGCCCCCTCGACATCCTGATCAACAACGCGGCGCAGACCGTCCGCCGGTCCCCCGGGGCGTACGCGCAGCTCATCGCCGCCGAGGCCGCGGCCCTGCCGGACGGCCCGCTGCCGGAGCTGATCACGTTCGCCAAGCCGGACGCGCAGGGCGGCCCGGTGGGCACCCTGACCGCCGGCCCACAGTCGACGGCGCTCACTCCGCACGCGCTCACCGCGCTGGCACTGACCAGCGGTTCGGCCTCGCCGGAACGGATCGCGGCGTCCACCGCCATCGACGCCGGCGGGCTCGTGCCCGACCTCGACTCGGTCAACAGCTGGGTCCAGCGGGTCCAGGAGGTGGACCCGGTCGAGCTGCTCGAAGTGCAGCTGTGCAACGTCACCGCGCCGTTCGTGCTGGTCAGCCGGTTGCGCCCGGCGATGGCCGCCGCGTCGGCCCGCCGCAAGTACGTGGTGAACGTGTCGGCCATGGAGGGTCAGTTCGGCCGCGGTTACAAGGGGCCGGGGCACCCGCACACCAACATGGCCAAGGCGGCGCTGAACATGCTGACCCGCACCAGCGCCGAGGAGATGTTGACCGACGGCATCCTGATGACCAGCGTCGACACCGGCTGGATCACCGACGAACGCCCTCACCCGACGAAGATGCGGCTGGCCGACGAGGGCTTCCACGCCCCACTGGATCTGGTCGACGGCGCGGCCCGGGTGTACGACCCGATCGTCCGCGGCGAACAGGGCGAGGATCTGTACGGCTGTTTCCTGAAGGACTACGCGCCCTGCGCCTGGTGATCGCCCCGAGCGACGAGGATGATCGCCCGCACCAACAAGGAGAAGAACATGTCAGCTGACCGTGAATCGTGGCCGACGCTCGACGAGCTGCTGCGCGAGGAGAACGAGCTGGAGCTCGCGGGCCTGTCCGAGACCGACGCGTACGAGCTGGGGATGCTCGCCGTCGCCGCCGCGACCGAGCAGCGGCTGCCGGTCTCGGTGGGCGTGTGGCGGGCCGGGCGGCAGCTGTTCCACTGTGGCCTGCCGGGGTCGACGGCGGACAACGACGCGTGGCTGCGCCGCAAGGGGCGGGTGGTGATGCGCTTCGAGCACTCCTCGCTCTACATGGCCCGGCTGTGCCAGGACAAGCAGGTGACGCTGGCCGAGCGGTTCGGTCTGCCGGCCTCGCGGTACGCGGCGGCGGGGGGCGCGGTACCCCTGCGCGTGCGCGGCACCGGTGTGGTGGGCTGGGTCGGTGTCTCCGGGCTGCCGCAGTTGGACGACCACCGTTTCGTGGTCGACATCCTCCGCAAGCTCCCCCGATAGGGCGTTGCCGGCGGCCTCGCAGGCGAGGCCGCCGGGTCACTCGCTCAGTGTGCGCGCCGGTTGGCGCGCAGGGCGCCCAGGAGCACGCCGGGGCGGGCCAGGGAGTGCGGGTGTTCGCGCATGGAGACGACGTCGTTGAACCGCCGCGCGGTCACCACGTCCGTGACGGTCGCGGCGATGACCTGGCTGCTGGCCCAGCGGGAGAACCGGTAGCCGCGCGGGTAGGGCCCGTCGACGTGGGGCAACGCCAGGTCCGCCGAGGTGGAGAGCGACCAGGCGGCGTCCACCACGACCTTCTGGAGCGCGAGGTAGTGGCGCGCGGGCGCCCGGAGATCCGGGCCGGACCGAAGGTACATCGAGAGGCAGGCCGCGTGCAGGGCCGCCGCCGTCATGCCCTGCCCGTACACCGGGTTGAACGACGCGACGGCGTCGCCGACGCTGATCAGGCCGGCCGGGAACCGCTTGAGCGCGTGGAAGTCCCGTCGTCGACTGTCGGCATGGTGGTAGGTCTGGACGTCGCCGATCATCTCCTGGTCGGCGACGTCGCCGAACTCCGGTGGGAACTGCTCGCGCAGGCGGCGGACGAAGTCATCCGCGGTACGCCCCGGGCGGTCGTTGCCGTAACCGGCCATCATGGCCATCCACCGGCCGTCCTCGATGGCGAAGAACGCGGCCCCGGCCACGTCCATCCCCGATTTCGGCGTGTTCAAAGCCAGGACGACAGTCGAGGCCGGGGTGACCTCCGGGCGGCGGAACAGGGCGGTCGCGTAGTTGAGGTGCACTGTCATCCGCCGGGTGACCGGCCGGTCCCAGTCGGCCTGCTCCAGCCAGTCCGAGAGTCGGCTGGACCGCCCCATGGCGTCCACCACGAGGTCGGCGCGTTCGACCCCGGGCACCCCATCGACCTCGGAGCGGACCCCGGTGACCGCGGTGCCGTCGAACACGAGGCCGGTGGCGCGGGCGGTGATCGTCTTGACGTTGGGCAACCGAAGCACCTGCTGGCGGATCAGGCCCTCCAGCAGCGGTCGACTGCCCGCCAGACTGTCGGCGTCGTCGGGGACGACGACCTTCAGACGCCCGTCGAGGTAGTTGCGCCGGGCCTCGGGCGGCGCCTCGACCGCTCCGCGCGCCAGTGCGTCGTCGCGAAATCCGGGGAACAGGCGCTCCAGTTGGAAGAGGCCGCCGGGCAGCAGCGCGTGCAGCTGTGTCCCCTGGGGTACGCCGGGCCGCGCGCCGGTCACCTGCGGGTCGTCCCGGTCGATGATGACGACGGTGTCGGCGTGGTCGGACAGCACCCGGGCGGCCAGTAGACCGGCGACACTGCCGCCGACCACAACGGCCGTGCCCATCGTCGGGGTCGGCTGGTCAGGGGGTCGCGGCGCGTTCAGTTCCGCGAAGACCCGGGACGGGGAGAGGGACATGGTGCTCTCCAAGGGGGGTAACGGGGGGCGTGCCCTCCCCGGTTGCTGTCAGCGACCGTGCGCGGACAGACCGGTGGACGGTCGTTCGACGTATTGCCTGCCGATCGTCGCACAACCACCTGAACGGCAACCGGCTGTGTCTGCCAGATGACCGCCTGTTGGCCGATGGGCCGGACGGGTCCGTCGTTCGGACGGGTCCGGTGGCGCGTCCTCCGGCCGGCTGTCACGATCTCCGGCATGTCCGTCGCACGTCGAACTCTGCTCGGGGCCGGCCTTGCCGCCGCGACCTCCGCCCTCACCGGTTGCGGTGCCACCGGCGCGCCGGACACCGGCTCGGCCGGCCCTGGCGACGCAGCGACCGCGAAGGGCGCCACCGGCAGCCGGGTCGGATTCGGAGCGGCGGGTGACGCCGGGCCGCCGCTCAGGGCACCGGACGCACCGGTCGGCGGCAACCCGCCGGTGCGTCAGGCCCCCTACGCCCAGGACGTGACCGCCCTGCTCCGGCGAAACCTGCCCGCGACTTCACAGACCGTGCAACACAAGGGTTTTCCCGGTGCTGTCGCTCTCGTCGTGGTGGGCGGGAAGGTGACTGTGCACACCGCGCTCGGTGAGGCGCTGCGGTATACGGCGGGTCCGAAGCTGCTCGCGGCGAACCAGCGCGTCGCGATGCGCCGGGACTCCATCTTCGACCTCGCCTCGGTCACCAAGGTGTATACGGCCATCCTGCTGTTGCAGCAGGTCGACAAGGGCCGCGTCGACCTCGGCGCTCCGGTGCGTGACTACCTGCCCGCCTTCACCGGCACGGGCAAGGAGCAGATCACCGTCGAGATGCTGCTCACCCACACCAGCGGTCTTCCCGTCGGCGCCACGGTCACCGGCCTGCCCGACAACGCGGCCCGCTGGAACGCCGTGCTCGGCACGCCGCTGGTCTCCGGCGCGGTGCCGGGGAAGACGTTCCGCTATTCCAGCGTCGGGCTCATGGTCGCCGGCAAGATCGTCGAGAAGGTCACCGGCCAGCGGCTCGACCAGGCGCTCAAGACCAACCTGACCGGCCCGCTCGGTCTGCGCGACACCGGCTTCAACCCGAACAGCTGGCTGTCGGCCGCCGCGAAGGCCAGCCGACTGGTCGCCACCGACGCCCGCTCGTCCCGAGGGCTGCTCCGTGGCGTCGTCCACGACGACGTCGCCAACCACCTGGGTGGCATCGCCGGTCACGCCGGCATCTTCGCCTCCGCGACCGATCTCGCGGCCATCGGTCAGTTGCTCCTGAACGCGGGCGCCCACCAGGGCAAACGGATCCTCTCCGCGGCGACGGTGCGCCGGATGCTCACCAACCACAACGCCGGCAAACCGGCCATCGATCCCGAGCGCCCCAACCGGACCTCGGCGCACGGCCTCGGCGTCGTGCTCAACCAGAGCTGGTTCATGGGCAGGCTCGCCTCGGCCCGGACCTTCGGCCACACCGGATTCGCCGGCCCCTCGCTCCTGGTCGCGCCCGACCGCAAACTCGTCCTGGCGCTGCTCACCAACCGCGCGCACCCCAACTGGAGCTGGTCGAACCCCGACCCGGTCCGCGCCGCTGTCGGCGACCTGCTCGCCACGAAGGTCAACTGACCGGAAGGTGTGGACCATCGCGCCCCACCCTGACACGATACTTGCGCTAGTAGTGCAAATACTTCGTCCGTCCTGGTGGAGGATCGATGCACAAATCTCGCCGGAGCCTGCTCTCCGTGGTGGCCGGGGTCGCCCTCGCGGCCAGCCTGTCCGCCGTCGCCGTGCCACGCGCCGCCGAAGCCGCCGCCACACCGACACACCGTCCAGTGATCTTCGTGCACGGCAGCGCGGGATCAGCAGCGCAGTTCGAGACCCAGGCCAAACGGCTGGCCAGCAACGGGTACCCGATCGACATCATCGAAGCCCACGAGTACGACTCCCCGAGCATCGCGACGATCCTGCCCCAGGTGTACGCGGGACTCGACGCACGGATCTCCCGCCTGCTGGCGGCCACCGGCGCGGACCGGGTCGACCTCGTCGCGCACTCACTGGGCACCTTCGTCTCGCAGGGCTACCTCAACAGTTCGCCGGAGCGTGCTGTCCGGGTCGCGCACTACGTCAACCTGGACGGGCGCACCGCGACCTCCCCGCCGGGTGGTGTGCCCACGCTCGCCATCTGGGGCGAGGGTGACCCGGCCCGCGCCGTCGCCGGCGCGACGAACGTGCACCTGCCGGACCAGTCGCACACGCAGACCGTGTCGTCGGCGGAGTCGTTCACCGAGATCTTCGGCTTCCTCCGGGGCCGTGCGCCCCACACGACGCGGATCGTGCCGCAACTCTTCGGCGCCGCCCGGGTCTCCGGCCGCGCCGTGCTCTTCCCGAGCAACGTCGGTGTCACCGGTGCGACCCTGGAGGTCTACCCGGTCAGCCCACTGACCGGCGGCCGACTGTCACACCGGCCCGCGCATCGGCTGTCGCTCGGCGTCGACGGCTCGTTCGGCCCCCTCCCGGTGCTCGCCACGGCACGCTACGAGTTCGCCATCGTGCGCCTGGGCGCCGCGACGCACCATTTCTACTTCCAGCCATTCCTCCGCTCGGACTCGTTCCTGCGCCTGGCGACCAGCGAGCCGGGCGAGGGCCTCAGCGGTCTGGTCGAGACCAGCGACCGGCACACGGCGCTCACGATCCAACGGCAGAAGGAGTGGTGGGGCGACCAGGGCGACGCCGGCGACCACCTCTGGATCAACGGCAGGGACGTCCTGAACGCGGCGAACACGCCACGCGCCAAGCGGACGATCGGCATCTTCGCCTTCGACGACGGCAGCGACGGCGTCACCGACCTGTCGGCCCCGCTGCCGGAGTTCTTCAGCCAGACCTTCATCACCGGCATGGACGTCTTCATCCCGGCGACGCCGGCACACCTCGGCCTGGTACGCATCACCGTGGGCCAGCGCGGCGGCGGCCACGAGGTGATCAACGTGCCCAACTGGAGATCGAGCACCGACCGGGTGACGGTCAGCGTGGACGACTTCTGACCGCACCTCGCGGATGGCCCGGCCACCTCAGGTCGAGACGGTGGCCGGGACCCGCACTCGTCAGACGGTCGCCGGGACCCGCTCGCGCACTCGTCGCCCGACGGCGAAGCCGATCAGCCCCAGGATCAACCCGACGACCGCCAGAGCGACACCCACCCGGGCCGGCGCGAGGTAGCCGAATCCGGCGGCGATGGCGACGCTGCCCAGTGCGGCGCCCAGGCTGTTCGCGATGTTCATGGCCGACTGGTTGACCGCCGCGCCCATCAGTTGCGCTCCCGGGGCGACGGTGATCAGAAGTGCCTGCAGGACCGGACCGAGATACAGGCTGGTCGCACCGACCAGGAACGCGCCCACGAACAGGCCCACGCTCGTTGACGCCACGAGGCTGAACACGGCGATGCTCACGATCATCGCCACGAAGCCGATGACCATGCTCCGCTGGAGGTCGCGGTCCGCCAGCCAACCGCCCAGGGCGTTGCCGACGGTCATCCCCAGACCCACCGCGACCAACGTCCACGGCACCGTCGCGGCGGAGAGACCGGCGACGTCGGTGGTGACCGGTGCGATGTAGGTGTTCACCGCGAAGAAGCCGGCGAAGCCGACAGCGCCGGTCGCGGCGACCAGCCAGACCTGCGAGGTCCGCAGCGCCCGCAACTCGGCGGCCGGCGAGCCGTCGACCGCCGCGGCGACCTCCGGAACGACCGCCAGCACCGCCAGCAGGGTGAGCAGGAAAAAGCCGGCGATGACCAGGTACGCCACCCGCCAGTCGACCGTCTGCCCGAGCCGCGTGATGAGCGGTACGCCGACCAGGTTGCTCACGGTCAGACCGCCGAGCACTGTGGCGAAACCACGGGCCTCGTTACCGGGGCCCATCAGGGTCGCCGCGAGCAGACCGGCCGCACCGAAGTACGCGCCGTGCGGCAGCGCCGCCACGAACCGGGCCACCAGCACCAGATCGAAGGTGGGGGCGAGCGCGGACGCGACAGTGCCGACGGCGAACATCACGAGCAGCCCGAGGACGAGCTTCTTGCGGGGCAGGCGCGCGCTCAACGCGGCGATCAGCGGCGCGCCGACGACCACACCGAGCGCGTACGCGGTGATCATCCAGCCCGCCTGGGCGACGGCGTCCGACGACGACCGCGCGTACTCGTGCGGGAGCAGACCGCGGGCGATGTCGGGCAGCAGCCCCATCGCCACGAACTCGGTCAGGCCGACCGCGACGCCGCCCAGTGCCAGAGCGGCAAGCGCCGCCAGCCGTCGACCTCTACTCAACTCGATCACCGAAAAAATTTAGCAACAGCGTTGCGTAATAGGGTGGTGAGATGACTCGCGTCACTGCCGACGTCACGTTCCTCCGCGGCTACAACCAGGCTCTCGTGATGGCGGTGGGGCGCACGGCTCGCACGTTCGAGCGCGCGACAGTGGTCGAGGCCACCGGCCTGACACCACAGGCGGTCTCCAAGGTCATCGCCCGGCTGACCGCCGACGGCCTGATCCGCCCCGCCGGCGTCCGGCGTCCGGGCATCGGCAAGCCCGCTGTCGTCTACGAACTCGTCCCGGACAGCCGGTACGCGATCGGCGCCCACGTGGCCCGACGCACGCTGCGGCTCGTCCTGGTCGACCTGGCCGGCACCGTGCACCACTCGGCGGTCAGCCCGCTGCCCCGCGACTTCACCCCGGGGCAACTCCTCGACGCCCTGAGCACCGGCATCGACACGATGGCCGGCATCGGCGACCTGCGGGGCCGACTCACCGGGCTGGGCATCGGCATGATCGGCCCACTCGACCACGCCAACGGCCTGGTCCGGGACGCCCACGGCCTGCGGCACTGGCACGACGTACCGCTGCGCGAGATCGCCGAGAAACACCTCGGTCTCCCCGTCCACCTGGACAAGGACGTCACCGCGGGGATCACGGCGGAGGCCTGGCGGCACGGCGCGGCGTTCGGCGACGCGGCCCTCATCATGGTCGAGTCGGGCATCGGCGGAGGCTTCTGGCTGGGCGGCGCGGCCCATCGGGGGGCACACACCAACGCGGGCGAGTTCGGCCACACTGTCGTCGACCTGACCGGGCCCCTCTGCGTCTGTGGCCGGCACGGGTGCCTGGAGATCGTGCACCACCGCGCCGTCGAGGCTGGCGACATCGCACACGCCGCCCGCGTGCTGGCCGTCGGCGTCGTCAACCTGCTCCAGACCCTCGACCTCGCCCACGTGGTGCTGACCGGCGCGGACCTCCTGCGGCATCCGCAGACCTATCTCGCGGCGGTCACCGAGGCAGTCGGGGCAGACACCCTGCGCGCGGACTGGCTCAGCACCAGGGTGGCCCTGTCCAGCCTCGGCGCGGACGTGATCGCCGCGGGCGCCGCCATGCAGGTCCTCGACCAGCACTACGGCATCCCGGAGCTGGCCCATTCCGTGATCGCTGGCAGCTGAGCGAATCGACACGCCAAGCGACGCCCTGCTGAGCCGCCACCGATCGCCCTGAGGTCAGATCGCGGCGGGTGGTGACGGCCGGGACTCGCCGTGTCGCTACGCCACCACGGCGTCGGTGCCCGTATGAGTGCATCCGCTGGCTGGGCTCTCGCTGTCCGCGATGACCTCGTCGAGCCGCTTGCGCGCCTGCCGGAGTTGGGTGATCTGTCGATCGATGCGGTCGCGTTCGGCGCGCAGCAGTGCCCGCGACTGCGGTGTGTTGACCTTCGCGTCGACGCAGGGCAGGAGGTCCAGGATGGTTCGGCTGGACAGGCCGGCGGCGTACAGCATCTGGATCAGATAGACCCGGTCCATCGCGTCGTCGAGGTAGTGGCGCTGACCGCCACTGCTCCGTGCGGCAGTCAGGAGGCCCTGCTCCTCGTAGTAGCGCAGGGCTCGTACCGACACCCCGGTCTTCGTGGCGAGTTCCCCGATCCGCATCGACCCCTCCCTCCGAGCCGGTGGCGTCAGCCACACAGCCTTCTTCCTCACGTGAGCGTCAGGTTCACCGTAGCTCGCGCACCAACTTCTGCGCGGCGACGGTGCGGTCTCTCACTGGCAGACGCGCCACTCGCCGTCCTCCTTGACCAGCGCCACCCCCTGCGTGAACCTCGCACCGGTGGCCGCCTGGACCACCTCGACCTGGACGGTCCCGGTGACCCGCCCGTTGTAGTTGTTGACGTTCACGCCGGTGATCTCGTAACTGCTGATCTTCAACTGCGCGCTCTGGATCCGGGCGAAGTCCTCCTGCGGCATGGTGTCGCGCACCCGGTCGCACAGCCGCCCGTACCGTCATGGCCCGGAGGGTAGGGCCGCCGCGCCAGCGGCGAGAGCCCGCCGGGTGCCCGGTGGTTCAGCCTCCGGAGGCGGACGGTCCCGGCGTCGGCACGCCGCCGGCGACCGCACGGGCGGGCGGCGCCGACGCCGGGGCCGGTCGCAGATTCGCGGGTACGGGCAGCGCGCTGCCCTTGATGAACTGGCCCCAACTGGTGTTCCAGGCCGTCCAGCCGTTGCCCGACTGGAGCCGGACCTCGGTGCCGGTGAAGGTGACCAGGTCACCGACCCGGGTGACGCCCATCAACCAGTCGGCGTTGGCCGCCGAGATGTTCGTGCAGCCGTGCGAGACGTTGCGGTGTCCCTGATCCGACACCGACCAGGGTGCCCCGTGGATGAACTCGCCGCCCCAGGTGAGCCGTTGCGCGTCCTCGACGTTCACCACGTAGCCGCCGTTCGGCTCGCCGCGCGTGTCGAACGTGGTGTACTGGTGCTTCTCCATGATCACCATCTTGCCGCTGGACGTGGGGGTGCTGCGCTTGCCGAGGCTGACCGGGATCCTGCGGATCAGCTTGCCGTCCCGTAGCACGCGCATCTGCTTGGTGGCGTTGTCGACTTCGAGCGACACCTGCCGTCCGATCCGGGACGTCGCGGTGCGGTCGGCGTCACCGACGTGGCTCTTCCCGATCGGCAGACCCGTCAGGCCCGCCCGGACACTGATGGTCGTTCCGGGTCGCCAGAAGTCGGGAGCCCGGTAGTAGACCTGGCTGCCGTCGTCCACCCAGGACCAGACGCCCGGCTGCGGCGGGTTCGTGGTGACGAACAACCGACGTTGCACGTCGGCGCGGGCGGACCTGGCGATGGGCGGATCGAAACCGATGGTCACCGGCATCGCGGTGCCGTACGTCTGCTTGTCGGCGAAGTACAGCGTGCTGCTCACCTGCGGCTTCGTCGACGCCGCCGCGGTGGTGAAGCTGCTGGTGCGGGTGGTGGTCCGCCCGGAGTCGCCGGTGGCGGTCACCGACGCGGTGTACGTGTGCTGCGGGCGCAACGGGGCGCTCGGCACCCAGGCCGAGCCGTCCTCGCGTGGCTCCGCCCCGACCGTCGTGCCCGCCTCGTCGACGATGCGCACGGCGGTGATCTTTCCACCCGTGACGAGCGGAACCACCTCGGCGCTGAGCGGCACGTTCCGGGAGAGATCGGCCGGCGTGACGGTCAGCTCGGGCGAGGGCACCACCTGCTCGGCGGGACGTACGGCGGCCTTTCGCTCGGTGGTGCACCCACCGAGGACCAGCGGTGTCGCCGCGACGGCCACCGCGACGAGCGCCATGCGCCTCCGTAAAACCATCTAACGTCCCCCGGCTTCCGTGTGCTCCGTGGCGGCAATTCTCTCCGCGTCGACGGCACCCCGCGCTGTTTCCGGAAATCACGCAACGAAGGTGGGAAGGTTCCGGCACGGCACGCGGTCCGGGCCCTTCGGTCGCGCTTCCCTTTCGTGATCCTCGGGGCATCGAAGTGTGATGCCGCCGTGGAATGCTGCCGACATGCGCGGAAGACGACGTCCATGGATTCTGCTCCCGCTCCCCCTCATTGTCCTGACCGCCTGCTCGCCTGCGGAGCAGCCGATTGTCGCTCTCGCCGTCCAGGACGGCCGGCCGACCGGCGTACTGGTCACCTGCGACGACCGTGACGCCAATATCCGTGTGTTCGAGAACGACCATCAGGGCGAACCGGGCAAAAGTTCCCTGATCAGGTGGCGCATCGGCGGCCCGCCCGCGAGCGAGGTCGTCGAGGTGGCGCTGTTGGGTCAGCCGCCGGAGGGCTGGGAGGTCGCCGACGCTGTCGACAGCCCTGCGACCGAGGCGGACATCGAGCTGCTCACCGAATTTCGGGCCGGGGTCACCTACACCCTCGACGGGTCAAGCCGCAGCGAGGCCCTCTCGGTGGACTTCACCCTCGCGGACCTGCCACGGATCGGCCCGGACCAGGTGTTGGCGCCGAACGGACACAACTCGAAGGTCATCTCACGGGAGACCTTCCTGCGCAAGGCACGGGACCGCTGCTGACCCGACACGGCCGACCACTCAAAGGAGCAGAGTGCCGCCGCTGCCGCCGATTACGGTTTTTGAAAAGAAATCAGGGAATTGAGATCGAGCCGACATCACGGCGACTCCACAAAGCTGACCAGGCAATCGCTGAGCGCTATTTAAGGGAGAATTAATCGTTTCAACTGGGAGCGGGCAGGGGGTCCACTCGTATTCTTCCCTCTCGGAAGAAAGGTGCGCCCCCGTTGATAAATCTCCGTTCCACCCCTCGACACCGTCGTTCCGTCACCGCCCTGCTGCTGGTGAGCCTGGCGCTGGCCGGCGGATGCAAGGAGGCGCCGGGAACCCCCGGCGCGTCCGGCCCGTCCAGCGACACCGGCATCGGCTCGTCCGGCCCGGACGCGCCGACGGCCACCGCCCCGGGCGACCCGTCGGCCACGCCGAGCGCCCCGGGCACCTCGGCCACCCCGTCCGCGCCGGGCAAGCCCGGAACGCCGGCGACCAGCGCCGCCCCGCCCACCGCATCCGGCGGCTGGATCACCATCGACGCTGGCGCGCAGGCCGCCGCGACGAAGGCGTTCTTCGCGCGCAAGCCCAAGCCGGTGACCGGCAACCCGGTCAAGGTGCCCGAATTCAACGTCGGCTGTACGACCAGCCACCACAACAGCGACGACCCGATCGTCCTGCCGAAGCTGGTGGGTGGCTCGCACAACCACACCTTCTGGGGCAACAAGTCGACCGACGCCAACTCGACAGCCGAATCGCTGCGGACGTCCAAGGCGACCACCTGCAACTCGCCGGACGACCAGTCCGCCTACTGGGTGCCGACGATGTACCAGAACGGCAAGGTCGTGGACCCGAAGGAGGTGACCGTCTACTACGGTTCCCGCCTGAAGGACCCGAGCAAGACCCAGCCCTTCCCGTTCGGCCTGCGAATGATCACCGGTAACGCCAAGACCCAGGTCGACACCCCTGACAAGCAGGGCAACCACTTCTGGTGCGCCGGCATCGGCGGCGAGATCGGCCGCAGCGCCGACAAGACGTTCCCGGTCTGCGCCAAGACCGCGAACATCGTCCGGCAGATCACCTTCCCGGACTGCTGGGACGGCAAGCACCTGGACAGCCCCGACCACAAGGCGCACATGGCCAACGGGGACCACACCGGGGCCTGCCCGAAGAGCCACCCGGTGCCCGTACCGTCGGTGTCCTTCGTGATCTCGTACCCGTTGAGCGCGAACACGGACGGCATCACCCTCGCGTCCGGCACGTCGTTCTCCATGCACGCGGACTTCTTCAACGCGTGGAAGGACGAGGCGCTCGCCGCTCGGGTGCGCAACTGCCTCGACCAGGGCGTCAAGTGCAACTCGGCCGGTAACTTCTAGAGCAGACAGTCGTTCTGAACTGGCCCACGGATCGTCGCGGGCCAGCTCAGATCGAGACGTAGCGAGGTCTCCGGTGGACGGCTCAGCCACGGAGCGGAATTGAAGACCGGAGACCTCGCGTAGTCGGAGGCCTGGCATCAGACGAGGCGCTGGATCCGCACCTTCGGGTGCACGTTCCTGAGGTGGCCGTGCTTGTGTTGGCGGACCTGTTCGTTCCAGACTTCCTGGTCGTAGTCCGGGTCCGGCGGGATCCACTTGTGCGAGCCGTCGCTGTAGTGGAACTTCTCGTCGCCGGGCCGCAGGATGCTCATCGGAGCCAGCCAAGGAAGCGTTTGTGCAGCGTCCCCGCCGGCACCCAGGTCAGGTCCTCCGAGGCCCGCACCAGCTGGGCACCTAGGTAGAGGGCCAGGGAGATCGGAGCGTCATCGAACTCGGCGCGTAGCTCGCGCTGCCGCGTGCGGCAGGGCCAGGGCGCTTCGCAGCCGCCGCAGCTCCAGATCGGCAGCACCGGGCCGTGCGTGGTCATGCGCGGCCTCCAAGCAGCGCCGCCGTCAGGGACCGCGCATGCCGGCTGGTCGCCCAGGCCACCTGCCAGCACAGGTACGGCGTGAGCCGCGACCATGACGCCCAACAACCGTTGTACGAACCACTTTTGCCCGGCACATGCGCAACCAAGATCCGCTGCTCCACTTCGCTGCTCACTGCTCCTCCTCCGCGGGCCAGTGCCCCCGGTTAATCGGGATGCGGTGTCGGCTGCGACAGGGCAGCTCGGCCCCACAGCGGCAGATCCACCTCCACTTCGGCCACGACCACGCCGGGCGGTGTCGCCGTGCCAGGGTCATCGCGACGGCGATCAAGTACTGGTCGTAGGTCACTCGTCGCCACGGTGGTGTCCTGGCCCGCATCACTGGCTCCCTTCACCGGGCAGCACTTCACGGCCGACCCCGAAACGACGGGACCGGATCTGGAACGTTCGGTAACTGCGACGCTACGATCACGACGACGATGGTTGGACTCACCCGCAGTACGCGTGAGCAGGCCAGATGGCCTGCCGCAGCTTTGTTTTCACGGCGGAACGTCGACCACGAGTCAACGTAGGGGTGACGGGATGACAGCTCGCGGACGATCAGCACCACATCGCGGCGCGGTGACCGGCTACCTGTTCAAGCTGATCCGGGAGTCCATCCCGCTCACGCAGGAGCAGCTCGCCGTCGACTTGGACGTCGATCGGGTGACCGTGCAGAGCTGGGAATCTGGGCGCCGGCCGTTCACCGCGGTACCGCTCGGGCAGGCGATCACCGTCCGACGCCGGCTCGGACGGCTCGGCGCAAACACCCTCCTACTCGCAGCACTTGACGATGCCGCCGAGGCGGATCTCATCCTCGCCGCCGTCCTCAACGAACATGTGGACCGCTGCGACCTCGCCGAACAGCCGCTGGGCTGGTCCGTCCTCACCCACCGCCTGACCGACTTGATCCTCTGGGCCACCCTCGGGCAGACCCCGACCTTCACCAGAGGGCTACCCATCACCCACCCCCGGCGGGGTCCAGTCGCGTCGGGGCCGAGCCTGCCCGCCGACGAGCAACGTGCGTTCTTCGCTCACCTTCACGTCCTCGCCGATCGCGCCGCAGCCGGACGGCACCAAAACATGCTGCTGCACCGGCAAGGCTGCTTCCTTGCCGGCATGGACCCAACCAAATCGGCAGCAGGTTGGCTCACTCAGACCACCGCCCGCGCACACCGCACGACCACCTTTCACACCTGGTCACCGCTGTGGCCCGACGCCCGCTCCGTCGTCACGTCCCTCGCCAACCAGGGCGACCCGGAACCGTTGCGGGACTTCATTGCTCGCGCACATCCCGATGACGCCTGCGAGCGTGCAGCCCTCAACTACTCGGCCTACTGGGTGGGCGAGATCCCGTACCGCCACCGCGACGACTCCTTCATGCCCGAAGCGCTCGCGGACTGGCACGGCTCAATCCTTCTTCGGCACCTGGTCCAGCGCCTCGATCCGGGGCACCCCTTCGTCGACCTCAACATCCACAACGTCTGGGCTCTGCTGGCCGCACGACGCGGCCTCGCGCCCGACAACCTCGCCGTGACTCGGGCGCTCCTCGACCGCAGCGTCCCGCTCCTGGACAGTGACCGGATCTCCGCGCAGTCACGGAAGGAACTAACCTCTATCGTCTACAGCCTGCGGGCGGACGGACTCACCGGCACAGGGACGGGCAGATGACCGACGACCACGACGCCGCCGGAGCGATGAACTTCATCTTCGAAGCTGGCGTCCTCAAACGCGCTGCCCGGACCGGCTGGTGGTTCGCCGGCGTCAAGCAACCCGAATCCATCGCCGAACACTCCTTCCGAACAGCGCTCATCGGAATGATGCTCGCCGCCATGGAGGGCGCCGACCCAGCCAGGGTGTCGATGCTCTGCACCCTGCACGACACCCAGGAAACCCGGATCACCGACATCCCGCACATCGCCAAGCGCTACCTCACCGCCGTACCCAACACCGCCGTCACCGCCGACCAGGTCGCCACCTGCCCACCGGCCGTCGCCGACGTCATCACCGCCGCCGTCGCCGAATACGAAGCTGGCGAGACGCTGGAAGCCGTCGTCGCCCGCGACGCTGACAAGCTGGAATGCCTCGTCCAAGCCGTCGAATACCGCCACCAGGGCATCGACAACGTGCAGCGCTGGATCGACAGCTCACGAGCCGCCCTGAAAACCGCCAGCGCACACCGCCTCGCCGACGCCGCCCTCACCGGACAACCCCTCGCCTGGCTCACACCCCCACCGCAGCAGTAAGCGCTCAACCCTTGGCGTTGAACTGTCGCCGGGCTTCTAGCCTGTCCGGCGAAGCCAGTCAACTTGGGCGCTGAGCTGCGCGAACGTCAGGCGTTGATGGCCTTCGTTGGGCACGGTTGGTCCGCCTTTGACGGCCTGGCGACGGCGTGGACCTGGTTCTCTCTTCTCCCGGCTCGCTCCGACCCCTCGCTTGTAAGTTCTGGGTGCAGCGCCTCGGCTACTCGACTCGCCTCCTTCTGCTGGTTTCTCACTGCTCGCCTTCCTACGACAAGTCGCCACCACCGATCGGAATCTAGTGCCGGCGACCCGGTCGGATCGGGCTTACTGCGAGGTCAGACAGCTTCCCGGCGCGTCTCTCGGCTCGACTCGGTTGGCACCGTTGCTGCGCTTCGCTGCTGTACTTCTGACCCCCTGGAGGGCATCCGTGTTCACACCAAGCCGAGGCCAATGGCGAAGTCGGTGATCGTCGTAGGGGCGTCCGGCCGTTGGGCGACCTCGGTAACGACGCGCCGCGCCGCCGGTCGGTGCCGTATCTCCGAGGGTGCGATGTTGTCGACCAGCAGCAGGCTCCGCCCATCGTGGTCATGAGACGTGCTCCGCGGCCGTGCTGCGGGGCGTCCCCGCTGCGGGCGACGTCGTGTGCCGCTGTCCGACGAGGGTGATCAGCACGGCGGTGGCCGCCAGCAGCAGCGCCACTCCGATCGGCAGGAACCGGGCAGCGGCACCGGCGACGGCCGCGGCCGCCAGGGCGACCGGCACCAGGCGATGTCGCAGACGATTCAGCTCCACAGCGTCCCGACACCACCTCGGCCAGCGTGGCTGCGGCTGGCCTCTACCGCGGTGGCGAGACGTACAGCCCGGTCCTGCACCCTGTCTCGCCGGGTTGCAGCCAGGTGGGGTCGTACCCGGGTGACTCGACTGCTCCGGAGGGGGTCCGGATCAGGAGGAGACATTCCCGCTCGGCGGGGACGCCCACCGCGGCGACGAGTACGCCCTTGTGGGTGGCCGTGTCGACGGTGATGTGTCTGGCGGGAAACGCCGCCCGCACCGCGCCAGCGAGGGCGCCAGGTGTGGCGGTGCGCAGCGCCACACTGAGCCGGTCGCGTGCGTCCGGGGGCAGCGCCGGGATCGGCCCTGCGCTGGGCACCGGCGGAGTGGCCACCGAAGGGCAGTCCATTTCCTGGTACGGCGTGTGGCGCTGGAGTTCGATCCGGTAGCGGTAGCACCGCGTGGCCTGGCCGGCGGAGTTGCCCAGGTCTCCGAAGGTGGCCCCGTAATCCTCCGCGACCGTGACCACGATCCGTACGTCGATGACGGCCTGCTCGTTGATGCCGGTGCGCCCCGACCATGCGAGTGGTTCCCGCCGGATGGTCGAATTGGTGCCCTCCACCGTCTCCGGGACGTGTGTCGCGGCGAGCCACTCGGCGTCCCGGACCCGGTCGCGGGTGAGATCGTCATCGAGGCGTTTCGCCTCTGCCGCCGCGAGGTCCCGCGCCATCGTGTCGCCGTCGCGCTGTTCCGCGCACCCGTTCAGCAGCAGACACAGCACCAGGGGCACCACGCTGATCCGGCGGCTCAGGGCCATGGCGTCGAGCATGCCATCCGAACGGTGGCCGGTCACCCCGAGAGGTGACCGGCCGCCGTCGTGTCGATCGGTCAGAGCCGGGCGGCGCCCGCCTCGGTGGCCTCCTGCACCGCCAAGGTACGGCGGACCTCGGCCCGTTGGTCGCCGGCGTTCTCCCGGTCCGGGTCGGCCACCCGGGCCGACCGGTTGGTGGTCGCGGCCGCCTGGTCACCGGTCACCCCGCCACGGATGCGGTTGTTGGCGGCGACCTGGGCGGCCGGGTCGTTGGACGTCACCGCCAACTGGCCGTTGATGATGTTGTCGTCCACCGTGACACCACCGGTGGTGCTGGTGATGCTGACGTCCCCGCCCCAATAGCCACCGGAGGCGCAACTGTCGAGCCCACCGTTCGGGCCGAGCTGCACACCGCCCAGGTTGCCGGCGAAGGTGGCCCGGCCCTGGACGGCGCTGCCACACACCACGCTGCCGGTGGCGCTGTTGAGCACCGACAGCGTGCCGTCGACGAACGAGTCATGCACGTCGGTGTAGTAGGTGCCGGTGCTGCTGAGGTTGCGCTGCACCTGGGTGCCCCGGTCGAGCCGGACCTCACCGGCACCGACAGCGACGTTCCCGGCGACAGTCGACGCCTCGGCGAACAGGAAGCTGTCGATCGTCGCGCTGCCCTTCGGCCGCACTGTCATGGTGCCGGTCCGGGCGTCGGAGAGGAAGATGCCGTACCCCCCGGCGGCCAGCACCACCTGGCCGTCGACTGTCGTCTCGGTCGCGTCGAGGTACCCGTCGGCGGCGACGCGTACCTCACCGCTGATCCGGCCGCCGGTCACCACCAGGTTGCCGCCGGCCGCGACGGTGACGTTGCCGGTGATCGTGGTGCCGGTGAGCGCGCAGGACTCGCCGGCGGGCACGAGCAGGTCGTTGGGCACAGTCACCGCGCCGCCGGTGCCGATGCAGTGGGTGACCAGGTCGGCGTGTGCGGTGGGCGCCACGGCCAGCACCGAGGCCGCGATGACGGCGCTCACGGTGGCGAGCTTGGCGACGGTACGTCCGGGCATCGTGGTACTCCCTGTCGGTGAGGTTCGAGGACTCATGCGCCGACGTCCGATCGGGCCGCGGCCCGGACGATGGCGCCCTGCTGCCGCCGGTCGAGCGTGCCGCCCGTCACGAGTGCGGCGGTGACCGCTTCGACGTGTCGGACGAATTCGGCGTGGCCGGGGTAGTCGGCGTGTTCGTCGATCAGATCGTTGATGGTGCAGCCGTCACCGGTGTCCACGTTGGGCACGCCGGTGTCGCCACCGTCGATGACCACTGTGGCCCGGGTGTCCGAGTCGGGGCAGCGGTCGGTGCTGTCGGCCACCACTGTGAACGACGTCGACTGCTCGGTGGAGGAGTTCCCCGCCGTGTCGGTCGCCCGGTACCGGACTGTGTGCGCGCCGGGTGCGCGGACGGCGACCGGAGCGGCGTACGCCGTCCAGCCTCCGGTGTCGAGCGCGTACTCGATCTTCGCCACGCCCGACTCGGTGTCGCTGGCCGTGACGGTGACGGTCGCCCCGCCCACGTACCCGCCGTCGTCGTTCTGGTCACCGGCCACGGTGGCGGCGACGGTGGGAGGGGTCGTGTCCTCGGCCTGCGGCTCGACGACGGTGAAGTGGGACATCTGCTCCGCCGAGGTGTTCCCGGCGACGTCGGTGGCCCGGTAGTGCAGCATGTGCATCCCGGCCGTGTTCACCACGATCGGGTTCGCGTACGCGGTAAAGGCCGCCCCGTCCAGGGCGTACTCGATGGTGGCGACACCGGATCCGGTGTCGGTGGCGGTCAGCGTGGCGGTGGCCGTACCGATGTAGTTGCCGTCGCCGTCGCGGTCGCCGGCCAGCGCGGCCGTGACCACCGGCGCTGTGGTGTCCTCCTCCCCCGGCTCGACGATCCGGAACGCCACCGAGCCGACGGCGCTGGTGTTGCCGGCCTGGTCGGTGGCGCGGAACTGCACCGCGTGGTCGCCGATCGCGGTCACCCGCACCGGCTCGGTGTACGGCAGGAAGCTGGTGTCGTCGACCTGGTACTCGACGGTCTGGACCCCCGAGTCGGCGTCGGTGGCGGTCACTGTCACAGTGGCCGCGCCGAGGTAGTTGCCGTCCTGGTCCTGGTCGCCGGAGACCGCGGCGGTCACTGTCGGCGCGGTGGTGTCGCCACCGCCACCGCCGTCGGTGACCACCAGTTCACCGACCATGGAGCTGTGGCCGGGGATCGAGCAGAAGTACCGGTACCGGCCGGGGGTCAGCGTCACTGTCGCCTGGTGGCGGCCGTCGTTGGCGTCGAACGGGCTGGCCAGGATGTTGACTGTGACGTCGTGGTTGTAGCCCTCGGTGCTGGTGTCGAAGGTCAGGGTGTGCGGCATCCCGGTGGTGTTGCCGGTGGCCGCGCTGTTCTCCCAGATGATCGTGGTCGCTCCGGCCACCGCCGTGGTGGGCGCGGACTTGTATCGGGTGATGCTGTCGTCGGCGGTCCAGGTCAACACCTGGTCGGCGGCGACGCGCGGGGCGGCGGAGGCGGGCGTCACTGCCAACGGGATCACCGTGAGCAGGAACGCCGCCAGCGCGGCCGTCAGTCGTCGGGTCATCGTCACTCCTAGAGTTCTCGCGCACGGATGTTGCGGAACTCGGTCAGGTCGTTGTCACCGTGGTTCTGAAGGCCGATGAAGCCGCGCAGGAACTGCCGCAGGTCGGTCGGCGGGTCTCCGGCTCGCGACGACTGCTTGCCCGGCGTGTTGTCGAATTCGTTGATCACCACGCCGTTGCGGATCATCGTGTAGTGCTGCCCGACGGCGCGGATCTCGTAGTCGTTCCACTCGTTCTTCGGCGTGACGCCGGCCTGGGCCAGCGGCACCGGGTCGAAGTTGTAGACCGAGCCGGTCTTCTGCGGCTCACCGGTGTCACCGTCGTAGATCTGGATCTCGTGTCCGCAGTAGATCGCCATCCAGGCCGGCGAGGTCCGCGCCGATCCAACAGTGCCGCAGCTGTCCGGTGGCCGCTGGTCCAGGGGCGTTCGCAGGTCCGGGAACCGGATGAAGACTCCGGTGTTGGCCCGGCCGGTGCCTGGGGCGATGTCCCGGAACTGCAACTTCAGCGAGAAGTCGCCCAGCTCCTTGGTGTGCCAGAGCATGCCCAGGCCACCGCTGGAGCGCAGCGACCCGTCCGGCTGGATGTCGAACTGGCCCGACGGCGCCTGCTGCCAACCGCGCAGCGACTCGGTGGTGCCGTCGAAGAGCGGCTCGTACCCGGTGTGCCCCTCCCGGCCGATCTCCGACGCGGCGGCCAGGCGGGTGAGGGTGCCCGCTTCACGGGTGCTGAGCAGGTCGTCGTCCTGCAACGCGCGGGCGACCGCTGTGACGTGCCGGACGAAACCGTTGTGGTCGGTCCAGGTGCTCTCGTCGTCGATCAGGTCGTTGGCCGTGCAGCCCTGCCCGACAGTGCGACTGGGCACCCCGGTGTCGGTGTCGCCGAGCCATACCGTCGACCGGTCGTCGGGCACCGCGCAGCCCACCGTCACAGTGGTCTGCACCGTCGCCGTCTGACCGTCGGCGTACGTGACGGTCAGCTTCGCGGTGTAGGTGCCGACAGTGGCGTACGTGTGCCGAGGATCCGCCTCGGTCGACGTGGTGCCGTCGCCGAACTCCCAGCGGTGGCTGACGCCGCCGGAGCGGGAACCGGTGAAGGCGATGGTCAGCGGCTTGTTCTGCACGGCGACCGAGGTCGCCGCCGGTGCCGGGGTGGGCGCCCCGCCGGTGTAGGTGACCCGGATCAGCTTCTGGTTCGCGTGCAGGCTGAAGAAGCCGCCGCCGTAGTCGAGGAGGTAGAGCGCGCCGTCCGGGCCGAACTTCGCGTCCATCCAGCTCTGCAACCGGGTGTCGCCGTTGCCACCGGGGATGATGGCCCGCAGCGACTCGGCGTACACCGGTGGGGCGGCCTGCGGCACGCCGGCCGGGTCGACGGTGACCGCGACCCGGTTGGCGGCGTTCGACTGGTCGCCGATGAACCACTTGCCGTCCCAGTGCTCCGGCCACGCCACGCCGCTGGCGGTGTCGAC
The DNA here is from genome assembly GCF_049841475.1 of Micromonospora sp. DT15. Lineage (NCBI taxonomy): Bacteria > Bacillati > Actinomycetota > Actinomycetes > Micromonosporales > Micromonosporaceae > Micromonospora > Micromonospora sp. DT15. The sequence goes on along the minus strand of NZ_JBNCKJ010000018.1, from coordinate 34,333 downwards.
GAGGCTGCGGTGGTAGGTCGGGCCGGACATGATGGCCTGCCCGCCGCCGCGCAGGTACGGCTGTGTGTAGGTGGCGTCGGCGGCCACGTAGGTCGGCAGGTTGCTGCCGTCGGTCCGCTTCGGGAACACCGGGCCGCCACCGTCGGGCGAATACCAGATCATGTTGTCCCGGGCCGCCGGGATGTCCTCCAGTCCGGTGTTGCGCGGCGAGGTGTTCTTCAGGTTGTCGCAGTCGTACCAGCCGGTCAGCACTGTCGCGTCGGTGTTGCTGCGGTCGCGGTACGGCTGCCGGTTGCCCATGCAGTAGGGCCAGCCCTGGTTACCGGCGGAGGTGATGATGGTGGCCGTCTCGTACTTCGCCGGGCCCAGGGTCGGGCTGGGCGACGAGGCGTCCGGGCCGACCCAGCCGGCGGTCAGCCACTGGTGCACCGGGTCGATCTGGAGGCGGGCGATGTTGCGTACGCCCATCACGTAGATCTCCGGCCGGGTCTTCTCGGTGCCCGGTGGGAACAGGTTGCCCTCCGGGATGGTGTACGTGCCGTCCGGCTCCGGGTGAATCCGGATGATCTTGCCGGCGAGGTCGTTGGTGTTACCCGACGTGCGACGGGCGTCCTGGAACGAGATGCCCTGGTACTCCTCGGTCCAGTTGTTGCCGGCGTAACCCTGCGACCCCTCCGAGGAGTTGTTGTCGCCGGAGCCGACGTAGAGGTTGCCCTTGGCGTCGAACGCCATGCCGCCGCCGGCGTGGCAGCAGCTGTGGATCTGCACCGGGAACTGCAACAGGTCCTTGCGGGTGGCCTGGTCGACGGTCTGCGCCTGCCGGTCGTAGGTGAACCGCGAGACGGTCCGCTGACCGACCCGCTTCACCCGGTCGACCGAGTCGTGCGGCATCCAGTAGACGTAGAGCCAGCCGTTCTCGGCGAACGCGGGGTCGGGCACGATGCCGAGCAGACCCTCCTCGTTCTTGACCAACTCCGAGCCGCTGCCCCGGTTGCCCATCACCTCCAGGGTGGTGAGCAGCTTGACCTGCTTGGTTCGCGGGTCCCAGGAGTGGATGGTGCCGCAGCCCAGGCCGACCTTCGGGTTGTTCCAGTCCGCGATGGGGCCGCTCGGGCAGGCCGCCTTGCCGACGTAGAAGACGGTGCCGTCCGGCGCGATGGTGAGCCCGTGCGGCTCGCCGATCTGGTCCAGCTGCCCGGTCTGGTTGGCGGCGGTGAGTCGCTCCACCTTGTAGTTCGCGGCGATGGTGGCCTGGCAGTCGCCGCGCACCCGACCGGTGGTCCAGTTGAGTGCACCGGTGAGGTGCGTGCGGAACGCCTCCTCGCCGTAGCTGCCCTCGGTGTGGCCCATCCCGGTGTAGAACGACCGGCCGCCGTCGTAGTCCCGGCACCAGGACACCGGGTGGAAGGCGCCGTTGGCGGCCGCCCCCGGGTTGTAGTGCCGCTCCTCGACCTGGGCGAGGGTGTGCACCGTGCCGATCGGGTTCGGGTCCCAGTTCTCCCAGCGGTCCGACCGGGTGATGGTGAGCGGCAGCGACGCGGTGGCCGGGTGCTTGCGGTCCAGGATGTTCACCACCGCGCGGTTCACCGCGGGTGGCTCCGGAGCGGTGGTGCTGCCGGTGAACAGGCGCAGGTCGGCGAGCTGGACCAGCGGTTCACCGCTGTTCGCGGTGACGTTGAGCCGGTAGCGCGTGAACTCCTGCGGCGTGGCGATGTCGAACCGGCGGGTCTGGAAGCGGTCCGGGAAGGTCTGCCCGGTGCGGCGGTCCAGGTCGGTCCAGCTCTGACCGTCGGTGGAGCCCTGAAGGGTCCAGTCCTTCGGGTCCCGGCCGGCGGAGTCGTTTGCCGACGTGAGCGCGTACCCGGTGATCTTCTTCGGTGCGCTCAACTCGTACGCCACCCAGGCGGTCGGGGTGCGGACCAGCCACTTCGTGTTGGCGTCGCCGTCGGTCAGCTTCTCCTTGGTCTCGTTGGGCGGGTTCTCACCGCTGGCGGTCACCCGGGTCACCGGCTCGGCGACCGGGATGGCGCCGGCCGGGCGGGTGCCGATCAGCCCGGTGAACCAGGTGGAGTCGACCTGGGCGCGGGCGGCGTCGGCGATGCCGACGAAACCGCCGCCGGCCTTGACGTAGCTCTGGAGCGCCGACTCCTGGTCGCGGTTCAGCGCGGCGCCCGTCGCGGAGAGGAAGACCACGCTGCGGTACGCGGACAGCCCGGCCGCGGTGAAGGCACCCGGGTCCGTGGTGGCCGTGACATCGATGTCATGACCGGCACCAAGCTGTTTGATGGTGTCCACAGCGCGCGACACCGGGTCCTGTTGCTCGGCCACTGGGCCGTGGAACACCAGGACAGCGGTCTTTTGCGGCGACGCAGCCTGCGGGGCGGCCGCCGTTCGTGGTGCGGCCGCGGCCGCCGTCGTCGTCGCCGGGAGCAGTGTCGCCAAGGCCGCTACCGCGGCAAGGGTTCGTCGTAGTTCTCTCGTCATGCCCGTCCCCACTTTCGGTTCGGTCAGCTTCCGTGCGTGTGGGTGTGGCCCTGGAACCGGTGGATCGCCTCCTCGGCGCCCGGCGGCATGCTGCCGTCGGCGTTGCGCACCAGGAAGATCCCGGCCATGCCGCCGTCGGAGTGCGTCTGCACGTGGCAGTGGTACATCCACGCGCCGGGTCCGACGCCCTCCCCGGCCAGCACCTGGAAACCGAAGGAGCTGCCGGGGTTGAGGTCCTTGTTGTCGACCACCAGGCTCGGGTCGCTCGGCCCCTCCAACATCCCGGTGCGGTTGTCCGCCCAGCGGTGCGCGTGCAGGTGGAAGGTGTGGAACAGGTTGCCGTGGCCGATGGCGATCCACTCGACGCGCTCACCCAGGTTCGCCTCGAACATCGGCGTCGCCGGAGCCATCTTGTTGTTGATCATCATGTCGTGGAACACCGCAGTGAACTGCTTCGACGGCAGGATGTCGCCACGCCGCCGGACGATCAGCGCGCCGTACAGTCCCTTCGCGACCCCGCCGGTGCCGTGGTCGGTGCCCATCGCGTGATCGTGGTAGTGCCAGTAGCCGGCGCTGCCCGGCATGTACCGCCGACCCGCCGCGGCCACCATCTCGTGCGAGCGCCAGACGTACGTCCGCGTCTCACCCGGGTTGTTGAACGAGGCGTTGAACGGGCTGCCGTCGGACTCGGTGCTGTAGTCCACTCCGTGCGGATGGATGGACAGCCGCTGGTTGGTGGTGTTGACCAGGGTGATCTCCAGCGTGTCACCCTCGTACATCTCCAGGATCGGACCCGGAACGGTGGCCTGACCAGGCGCCAGGCCGTACCCGAACAGGTTGCCGGGCAACTGCTCGGCGTAGATGGTGATCTTCTTGGTGACACCGGCGGCGGCCCGGGCGGGGCTGCCGCCGAACGCGGTGCCGATCGTTGGGGCGGACGCGCCCAACGCCCCGGCGGCGAGCGCGCCGGTGGCGATCAGCGATCTGCGGGACAGGTGGCGGTGAGGGCCACCAACGTGATCGTCCATGGGTCTCCGTTCCCGACCGGGCGAAGACGCGACGAGGGCAGGGTGCATCGACCGCCGAGCACGGGGGCGGTGGCACGACTGAGGTGAGGCTCGTCGCGGACTTTGCTCGGAAGACTCAGAACTTTCGATGGATGACAGCAACTTATGTAATCCATCGACGAAAGTACAGGTCTGATTGCAAAAAGATTACCTTGACATCACGACGTCCGTCGATTGACATGAAGCTGACACGCAAGCAGACGCCGGGCTGCCGTCAATGCGGCAGCCCGGCGGGCAGACGTACGGAAGCTGTGGTCAGAGATCGTCGCGTTGGTCAGCCGGCCGGCGGTGGGCCCGACTGGTCGGGCGCGCCGAGCTGCGCCACGTGGGTCGGGTCGAGCACCCGGGAGAGGAACGCGCGGGTCCGTTCGTGCTTCGGCGCGCCCAGCACCTCCTGCGGCGGCCCCTGCTCGACCACCACGCCACCGTCCATGAAGACGACCCGGTCGGCGACGTCGCGGGCGAACGCCATCTCGTGGGTGACCACCATCATCGTCATACCGTCCTCGGCCAGCTTGCGCATGACGGTGAGCACGTCGCCGACGAGTTCCGGGTCGAGCGCGGAGGTCGGCTCGTCGAAGAGCATCAGCTTCGGCTCCATCGACAGCGACCGGGCGATCGCCGCCCGCTGCTGCTGCCCACCGGAGAGCTGCGCCGGGAAGGCGTCGGCCTTGTCGGTCAGCCCGACGCGCTCCAGGTTGGCCCGTGCGATCCGCTCGGCCTCGGCCCGACCTCGCCGGAGCACCCGGCGCTGGGCGATGGTGAGGTTGTTCAGGACGGTCAGGTGCGGAAACAGGTTGAACGACTGGAACACCATGCCGATGCCGCGGCGGACCGCGTCGATCTCGACGTCCGGGTCGGTCATCTCGACCCCGTTCACCCAGATCTTGCCGGCGGTCGGCTCCTCCAGCAGATCGACGCAGCGCAGCAGGGTCGACTTGCCGGAACCGGACGGACCGATGACGCAGACCACCTCGCCCTGGCCGACCTCGAAGTCGATGCCCTTGAGCACCTTGAGCGGCCCGAAGGACTTGTGCAGGTCGCGGATCTCCACGGCGGGGCGGGATGGGGTGGTCGTCATCGGGGTCACCGAGCCTTGGCGTAGCGGAGTTCGAGGCGTCGTACCACCTGCGACAGCGGCAGGGTGATCACCAGGTAGGCGAGGCCGGCCACCAGCAGCGGCGTCGCGTTAACCCGGTCGTTGAGCATGTCCCGACCGAACTTGGTGATCTCGATCGTCTGCGCCGTCACCCCGAGCACGTACGCCAGCGACGAGTCCTTGGTGAGCAGGATGAGCTCGTTCGTCAGCGGCGGGATCACGATCCGGAACGCCTGCGGGATGACGATCGTGCGCATGGCGGTGAATTGCGACATGCCGAGGGTCCGCGCCGCCTCCATCTGCCCCTTCGGCACGGCCTGGATGCCGGCCCGGATCGTCTCCGCCATGTACGCCGCGGCGGTCAACCCGAGGCCGATCGCTATCGAACCGAACACCCCGCCCGGAATCTCGCGCTCCGGGAAGGCGATCGGGATGCCGTACCCGACGAGGAAGAGCACCAGCAGCGCGGGCAGACCCCGGAACAGCTCGATGTACGCCGTCGCCGCCCAGCGGTACGGCGCCACCCGGGACAGGCGCATCAGCGCCAGGATCGTCCCGAACACGAGGCCGAAGGCGAACGCGCCCAGCGTGTAGAGGATGGTGTTGCGCAGAGCGACGGTGATGATCGTCGGGAACATCGACTTGATGATGTCGACGCGGAAGAACGCGTCGGCCAACCTGTCCCAGTCCGCGGCGACGAGCACCGTGGCGATGATGGCGATGAAGACCAGGTACTGGAGCCCGAGGGACAGCCGCTCCCGCTGGCGGCGTCGCAGCTTCACGTTCGCTCGTTGCCTTCCCGGAGGTTACCGACGTCGGAGGGCGCGCGGGACGCGCGCCCGCCGGTACAGCGTGGCGCTCAGGCGCGCGGCGGGTTGCCGATCCACGTATCGTAGTACGGGTTTTAAGTGCC
>NZ_JBNCKJ010000018.1:0-28760 GCF_049841475.1 Micromonospora sp. DT15 | reverse complement strand
CGGGGGGGGGGGGGGCGCTGTTTGCGGGGGGGGTGTGGCTGGCGGGGTGTTCCCGGTGTTGGGGGGGGGGGGGGGGGGGGCGCCCTCCGGTACTGCGTGGCGCTCAGGCGCTCGGCTGCTTGCCGATCCACTTCTCGTAGATCGTGTTGTACGTGCCGTCCTGCCTGGCCTTGGCCAGCACCTCGTTGATCTTCTTGAGCAACTCCGGGTTGGCGTCCTTCTTCACGGGGAAGCCGTACTGCTCGCCGGTGTCGAACTCGGCGGCCACCTCGAACCCACCCGGGTTCTTCTTCAGGTACTCGGTCCAGACCGGCAGGTCGTTGATGGCGGCCTCGACCTGGCCGTTGGCGACGGCCTGCTGGAGGGCGGCGAGGTCCTCGAACTCGACGAGCTTCAGGCCCTTCTCCGCCTCGAGCTTCTTGGCGTAGTCACGACCCGTGGTCGCCGCCTGGACGCCGAGCTTCTTGCCCTTGAGGTCGTCGAGGGACTTGTACGTCTTGCCGGTCTTCACCAGCATCGCCTGAGTGGCGTCGAAGTACGGGTCGGAGAAGTCGATGACCTTCTTCCGCTCCTCGGTGATGGTCATGCCGGCGGCAGCCGCGTCGCACTTGCCGGTGTTGAGGTCCTGACCGGACTTGATCCCCTCGAACGGGGTGTCGACGATCGTCTGCTCGACGCCGAGTTCCTTGGCGACCAGGTCCATGATCTCGACGTCGAAGCCGGTCACCTTGCCGCTGGCGTCCTTGGACTGGAACGGCGGGTAGGGCAGGTGGGTGCAGACAGTCAGTTTGCCGGCCGTGACCAGCTTGACCCCGCTCGCCTGGACCTCGCTGTCGTCCTTCTTCGCGCAACCCGCGGTCAGCGCGAGGGCGGTGACGGCCACGACGAGGCCGGCCTGACGGACGACGCTTGGGAACCTCACGGCTGTGCCCCTCCGATTCGGCTTCCAATTCACAGAAAGCCAATCTGGTTCATAGACTTTGCGATTAGCGACCGTACCCGATCCGGCGCGTCGCCCCCAGATCACGCCGTGACCGCTCGGCGGACCCGGCGGGGCGCGCTCAGTCGACAAACCCGACACTTGCCCCGCAAAGGGCCTCAGCCACCGGTTCCCTCGGCCGCTCCGTCCGGGGTGAGGGCCCCTTCGTGGGGGTCTGTGTCCAGGAACACATGCTGGTGGCCCTGGCCGGAGTCGACGCTGATCTGATCGAGCTGGGTCGCCGCGACCGACCAGATCGTCGCGGCTTCGGCCGCCTGCCGCGCGGTGACGTCCAGCAGGGCCGCCCGTTGCGCCGCTGGAACGCCGGCCGCCAGCGCGTACGCGTCGACGGCCAGCGACGCCTGCTCGACCGCTCCGCGCAGGCCTCCGCGCGCCACGTTGGTGGCGGTGGTCCCCGACGGCGGCTCGGCGAACGGCTCCGCCGCCTGGCGCATGACCCCCTGCCACTGGCGCGCCTGCGCCGGGTCCGGCGCACGTCCGGCCGTCGTCTCCGTCTTGATGGCGGCCAGCACCGGGGCGACCTGGTCGCGGACGCGCCGGGCCGTCTCGATCAGCTCCACGATCTGCTGAGCGTCCCGCTTCGCCTCGTCCTGCTTGATGTTCGCGATGGTCGCCTCGGTCGCGTCCGGACGGCCCAACTGGTAGCCGATCAACCCACCGAGCAACGCGGTGACCAGTGCGATCACGCCCGCGACGGCCACGAAGCGCACCGTGCGGCGGTGCCGCACATCGGCCTTGTCCAGCTGGTAGGAGGGTCGGCCGGTACGGCGCGCCATCGCATCTCCTCACATCGATGGGGTGGGGCCAAAGGTTAACTGCCCCGTGACGTCCGTCAATAGGGCCGATCGGTGCGCTCCCTGCCTGTCTGCACCCTCCCGTGGCTACTTAGCCGCTTTGGGCGTTTTGCCCTCCTTTGGGTGCTTATCGTGATCCTTGCGCCGCTGGCACCGGCCCACGACAACCAACCGCGTTGCACCGAGGAGGACAAATTGACTGAACCGACAGGGACGGCAGTGGACAAACCGAGCAGTCGAGGCCGCTCTCGCAAGCTGAAGGCCATCCTGGCCGGAGGGATCGTCCTCGGCCTCGGTGCGACGATCACCCTCGCCGCCTGGAACGACTCGGAGTACGCCACGGGCACGTTCACGGCAGGCAGCTTCAGCATGGAGGGCAGCACCAACGGCACCACCTACGCCGAGCACCCCACCGCCGGCACCGCGGCCGCGTTGACCTTCAGCACCGGCTTCGACGACATCAGCCCCGGCGACGTGGTCGCGGCGCCGTTCGCCGTCCGACTGACAGCGGCCACGACGTACGACGCGACAGTCACCGTGGCGTCAGCGACCCCCGCCCCGGCCGGGTTCGTCGGCCTCACCTACGGCATCGCGACCGTCCCCGCCTTCGCCGACTGCAGCGCGACACCCACCACCCCGACCTGGATCGTGGCGCAGGGCACCCCGCTCAACTCGGTGGCCGGCGCGGTGCCGTTCAACCTGACGCAGGGCACTCCCCCCACGACGCCCGGCGCTCCGGTGAACCTCTGCTTCGTCGTCACCGCGGGGGGCACCCTGGTGCAGGGCACCACGGTCACGGAAACCTGGCAACTGTTGGCCGAGTCCGTCTAGGTGATGGCCGTGGTCAACCGTCGGACGCCGGCCGGAACACCACGGCTTCGCCGGACCCGTGCCGTACTCGCTGGCGCCCTCGTTCTCGGCCTGGGAACGACGTCCACGCTCGCCGCGTGGACCGACAGCGAGTACGGCACCGGGTCGTTCGGCGCCAGCGTCTTCGGGACCGAATCGCAGACCGCCTCCAGTAGTTGGGCCAGCCACACCCCGGTCGCGAACGCCGCGACCCTGGCGTTCAACGCGACGGCGATGTCCCCCTCGGTGTCGTTCTACGCCTTCCTCGACATCCGGACGACCTCGACGACGAATGTCGGCGGGGCGGTCGCGCTGACGAGTTCGTCGAACAACTCCGGCGCCCTGCTGCCCGCGCTCGAGTACCGGGCGGTGCGGACCCCCACGACCAGCACCACGTGTGCCGCCGCCGCCTTCTCCGGTTCACCCACCTGGATCGTCGGGCCCGGCTACTCCGCCATCACCGCGGTGCCCGGCTCACCCGTGTCGTCCCCCATCACCGTGCCGGCCGGCGCGACGCCGCAGCTGAGGTTCTGCTTCGAGGTCCGGGTCCAGTCCGGCGCCAGCAACGCGTACCAGGGCACGACCGGGGTCGTCACCTGGGAATTCACTGCCACGTCTACGTGAAGGATCTGCAGATGGTGGGACGCGAACGTCGACGGCACGGCACCCTCGCCCGGGTCGGCGACCTGGTGCTGACAGTGCTCGCCGTCGGTGGGACGGCCTGCGTCGTCCTCGTCCCGCTGGCGTTCTTCTTCGACATCTCGCTCATCCTGTTCAAGACCGGGTCGATGAGCCCCACCATCCCGGCCGGGTCACTGGCCGTGGTGCGGGAGATCCCCGCGTCCGAGGTCCACGTGGGAGACGTCGTCACCGTCGACCGCACACCGCTGCCACCGATCACCCACCGGGTGGTCGACATCGCCAACGGCGGTGGGCCCACCCGCCTGCTCACCCTGCGGGGGGACGCGAACCAGTCGAACGACGCCGCGCCGTACGCGGTGAGCCACGTGCGGCTCGTGCAGTGGTCGGTGCCCAGGCTCGGGTACGCGGTGCGAGCCGTCTCGAACGTCTTCGCCACGAGTCTCATCACGGTCGGGGCAGCCGCGATCGTCACCTGGGCGTTCTGGCCGCGCGGGGGCGAGCCGGGGGCCGGACGACAGCGCGCGTGGCGCCGTCGGCGACCGGATTCGGCGGTGCCCGACGAGGCGGGGGCAGCGCCGGAGGTCGGCACCCAGCCGAGCGGCACGGGACCGCGTGGCGACTCGACAGTGGGACGCATGCTGGTCGTGCTGGCGGTGCTGCCGGGCGTTGCCGCCGCGGTACTGGCGACGCCCGGTCAGGCCCGCGCGGACACCACCGAGGAGGTCATTCGGAGCAGGTACCTCACGCTGGTCTCGGTCGGCGACAACGATCGCATGGCGAACCTGGCGCCGGAGCAGCCCGTGCCCTGGCAGGTGGGCGTCTCGGCGCACGCGGAGCAGCCCGGCGAGGTGACCATCTCGCTGTCCGCGCTGGGCCCTCTCGCCGTCCGAGCGGACGGACTCCAGGTGATGGTCGCCGTCTGTGCCATCCGCTGGGTGAAGGATGCCTGCCCCACCGGCCAGGGTGAGCAGGTCCTCGCCGACGGTCCCGCCACCAGGCTGGCCGCGCACCCGGTCACCATCAGCTCGATGCGCGCCGATCAGCAGCGTTGGGTGCTCGTCACGGCGAGTCTGCTCGCCAACGCGGTGGCCTCGGGGTCGGCGGAGCTGGTCGTCACGGCGACCGGATTCGGCGACAGCGCATCGGCGGGCGGCACTGTCGGCCCGCTTCCGCGCACCGGGACCAACCTGTGGACACCTTTGCTGGCCGGTGGCGGTGCGCTCGTCACCGGCCTGCTGCTCATGCGCGCCGCGCGCCGGATCAGGGTGGGGCGGCCGTGAGGCGCCTCCGCGTGCGGTCTCTGCCGGCCCGGGAGCGAGCCGGCCACGTCCGGCGGCGCTGGCTCGCGGGTGCTGCCGCCCTGCTGCTCGCCGGCACCGCCGTCGTGCTGGCACCGCCGCAGTCGACGCTGGCCGCCTGGACCACCACCGAGTACGGTCGCGGTTCGCTGCAGGCCGGGACGGTCAACCCACCGACCAACCTGCAGTGCACCGCAGGCGTGCTCACCCCGCCGACCTTCACCTGGACCCTGCCGGTCGGCGGCCTGACCCGCAGCGGCTTCACGTGGTCGCTGTCGGGCGGCTTCACCGGCGGCGGGACTCTCGGCGCCAGCGCCACCTCGGTCACCGTCCCCGGCGGGTTGCTGAGCATCGGAACCGGCACCTTCAACCTGGTCGCGAACGGCCCCGGCGGCTGGACGTCGACACCGGTCACCGGAACGGTCGGCATGCTGACGGCTGTCCTCTACTCCTGCAGCGTTCCGTAGACCGGGTAGCCCCACTCGGCCAGGGACTTCTCCAGCACCCGTTCCATCGCGGCGAGTTGTGCCGGGCTGAGTTCGTCCCGGTACGCCTCCGCCCGGCCCACTGTGAAGTCGTACCGGGAGAAGCCCTTCTCGAAGGCCGTCGACCAGCCCAGGCCGAGGAAATCGAGCATCCGGCTCACCTGCTCGCGCGGTTGCTCGACCAGGTCCTCGTAGCGCACGTCCAGCCACTGGTCGGCCGGGTGACGCAGCCGGGCCTGCGCGAACGCGTCCATCAGCATCTTCCAGCCCAGCGCGGCGAGTACCTGGAAGGAGCGACCGGATTCGGCCCACTCCTCCCGAAGGTCGGACGGGAGCGAGCCGTAGATCCAGTTGTCCGGCCCGCGCCAGCCGTCCCACCAGCCCATCTGGAGCCACGAGTTGGCCACCGCCCGGCCGTCGCGCACCACGTTGACCACCCGCAGCTCCGGGTACGCGGCGTGCAGCAGGCCGGTCCGCGGCCATCCGGTGACGTGCTGCACCAACTGCTGACAGCCCTGCCGCGCGATCCGCTCGTCGAAGAAGGCCCGCAGCCGCCGTGCCACGAACGGGGTCAGGTCCTCGGCGAGCAGGTCCCGACACGGTCGGGAGAAGCCGGCCAGGACCTGCCGGTCGAGCAGGTGGTACGCCTCCGACGGCGCGACCCGGAGCCGACCCCGCTCCAGCAACCGTCGACTGTGCCGCAGCGAGGTCATCCCCGCCGGGCGCGGCGCCGAACGCCGGTAGAGCGGGCCGTTGAACCTGCCCTTCGGGTTGAGCCGGGCCAGTTTGTCGTCCAGACCGGAGACGAAGCCGACCGCTGGATGCCGGGAGAGCAACTCCTGGACCAGTGTCGAACCGCAGCGACCGGTGCCCACCACCAGTGAGAGCATCGTTCAGCCTTTCTGCCGGGTGGCGGGTGACGGGGAGACGGCCGGGTCCGCGGCGAAGCGGGCGGCGGGAGAGGTGGCCGCCGGGCGGCGCAACGGGTAGCCGAAGCGGGTCAGCGCCACGGCGGTCAGCCCGGTCACCACCGCGTACGCGCGGGTGGGCAGCCCGGTCAGCCACTCGCTGTCGGCGACCACGTCGACCAGTCCGGTGCGGTGCCGCGACGGGTTGCCGGCCACCGAGTGGGTGGGCGCGAGCCGTACCGTGGCCGGGGTCGGAAACGGAAGCTCGTCGGGGATCGCGACGACGAAGCCGGCGATCCGGGCGGTGGCACCGGCCGGGTCGGCCACGAAGTCCTCGTACCGCACCCGCAGGTAGCGGCCCGGCGCACGGCGACGGTCGCCCCACAGCCGTACGGTCGCGGTGTTCCAGACCAGCCAGAGCAGCGCGGCCTTGCCGACCGGTGGGCGGCTCATCAGCTGGTCGTCGGCACGCCCGTCCAGCGGGCGTCGGCGACGCCACGAGTACGCGGTGGCGCGCGGGTCGCGCACCACGTGCAGGACGTACAGGTCGATGCCGGGCAGGCCGCCGAGCAGGGCCCCGTACGGCGGCAGCTTGGAGGAGTCGACGATGACGCCGTCCGACCGGCCGGCCAGGGCGTGCTCGGCGATCGAGGCGTAGAGCCGGGCCAGGTGCGTGTCGTCGGGGTGGCCCGCGACCGGCGGCTGCCCCCGACGATGGCGGCGCAGCAGTGCGGGCAGTCCGCGCAGCCGCAGCCGCTGGGCCAACCGGGCGGCGATCCCGGCCGGGTCGGCGTCGGTCAGGTCGGCGCGCACCCGGGCCCAGAGCGGGCAGTCGGCGACCGGGGCGCCGCAGCCGCAGGGTCGGTTCTCCAGGATGCCGCGCCGCCACAGGTACCGCAGCTCGCCGGCCGCGAAGAAGCCCGGCAACTGTCCCAGGACCGTGGTCACCAGCGTGCTGCCACTGCGACCGCTGCCGGCGAGGTAGAGCACCCGTACCGGGCTCACCGGGCCGCTCCCCCACCGGCGGCGGCCCGGCGCGACGGCAGCGCCTCGGCGGCCTCCGCGTACAGCCCACGGATCCGGTCCAGGTGCCGGTCCGGGGCGAACTGGGCGGCGATCTTCGCCCGGCCCGCCCGGCCCATCCGGTACGCCCGGTCCGGGTCGGCCAGGAGGTCGTTGAGCGCGTCGCCGAGGGCCGTCGGCGCATCGGCCGCGACAATGCGGCCGTCCACCTCGGGTTCGACCAGCTCGGGAAGCCCGCCCAGGTCGGTGGCGACCACCGGAACACCGCAGGCGAACGCCTCCAGCACCGCCATCGGTTGGTTCTCGTGCCATCGGGACGGAACGGCGACCACTGTCGCCGACCGGATCAGCTCGTGCAGGCGCGGCTTGTCGAGACGGCCGTGGAACCGGACCCGGCCGGGCACCCGCCGCGCGGCGAGCGCCTCCAACTCCGGCCGGGCCGGGCCGTCGCCGGCGATGTCCACGATGACCCCGTCCGGCAGCGCGGCAGCCGCCTCGATCAGCACGTCGACCCCTTTCTCCGGCGCCAGCCGCCCGGCGAAGACGACACCGCCGCCGGGCGTCTGCTTGGCCGCGACGCCGGTCAGGTCGACGAAGTGCTTGACCACCCGCAGCCGGTCCGGGTAGACGCCCGCGCGGCGCATCACGTCGGCAAGGAACCCGCTCGGGCTCACGAAGAGCTGCACCGGGTCGTACGCGTCGAACTGCCGGTGCAACCAGGACTCGACGGCGAGCAGGCCACTGCGCGACAGCGATCCGTCCTTGCAGCGGCGACGGGCCGCCTGCAACGGGCCACCGGTGACGCACGCCTGGCAGGGACGGCCCCGGTCCAGCAGCTGGTAGCTCGGGCAGGCGAGCTTGTAGTCGTGCATGGTCAGCACGCACGGCACACCGGCGGCGCGGGCGGCGGCGAGCACCGACGGGGAGAGCTGGTGGTAGATGTTGTGCAGGTGCAGCACGTCCGGCCGAAAGTCGTCGATCACCCGGGCCAGCCCGCGGCGGCTCGTCGGTGACCACAGCATCCGGCCGACGGCCACCGCGCGGGGCCGCACCCCGCTCGGCGCCGGCTCCAACTCCACTTCGGACGGGAACCGCGCGGCGTACGGCAGCGGCGACTCGTTCTCCGGGTGGCTCATGCCGAAGTAGGCGACCGTGTCGCCGGCGACCCGTTGCAGGTCGGCGAGATCGAGCAGATACCCCTCCGCGCCGCCACGGCGGTAGAGGAACTTGTTCACGTGCAGCACGCGCATCGACTCGCCCTGCTCACATCGATCGGGCGATCCGGGCCCGGGGGTGATGACCGGGGTCTGCCCGCCCCGACCAGGGCCCACGGTATGCAGGGCAGGTCGGCGAGTCCAGCTCACGTTTGGCATGTGGCTGAACGGGTGATCTTCGTCTGCCCGTGCGGTCCGCGGCCTGGCCTCCCGCCATGATCTCCAGATAACCTGGCTGCCGCCGGTCACACCCGCTCTGGTGCAGGGCCGGGGCCGGTGTCCGACGAGGAGGACCGTGGCAGCCGACGACGAGGTCTCCGCGCTCGCGTACACCGCGCGCCGGGTCCGGCGGCACCTGCGCTGGGCTCGTGACGAGGGGATCGGACGGCTGATCGAGGAGGACCGCCTCAACCCGGTCGACCGGATCGGCACCGCACTGGCGAAGCGACGCTGGCGGCGGCGGGCCGGCCGGACGCCCGGCTCGGCGATGCCGGTCTACCTGGTCGGTCTGCAACGCTCCGGCACGAACATGCTGGTCCGGGGCCTGGACGCCGCCGGAGAGGTCGAGGTCCGCAACGAGAACGACGGCACTCTCTTCCACCGCTTCCAACTGCGCCCCGACCCGGTGCTGACCGCCACTCTCCAGCGCAGCCGGCACGCGTACGTCCTGGTCAAGCCGCTCTGTGAGAGCCACCGCGTGGACGAGTTGCTGGCCCTGCCGGGGCTGACCCCCGGGCGGGCGCTCTGGGTCTACCGTGACGTCGACGACCGGGCCCGCTCCGAGGTCGCCAAGTTCGGTGACGCCAACCTGCGGGCCCTGCGGGCGATCGCCGACGGCAGCATCGGCCGCCGGTGGCAGGGGCAACGCCTCGACGCCGACACCGTCGAACTGATCCGGGCCCACGACCCGCAGGGGTTGGATCCGCACAGCGGCGCCGCGCTGTTCTGGTACGTCCGCAACTCGTTGTTCTTCCAGCTCGGCCTGGACCAGCGAGCCGATGTGCTGCTCTGCCGCTACGACAGCCTGGTCGCGGAGCCCGCCGCGCAGCTCCGGCGGCTCTGCGCCTTCCTCGACTTCACCTACCATCCCCGGCTGCACGCGCACATCGCCCCACGCGCGTCGCACGGCCCGACGAACCACCGACGGCTACCGATCGACAGGCGCGTCCGGGCCCTTTGCGACGAGCTGACCGACCGGCTCGATCGCGCCGCGGCCGACGCCCGATCCGAGACGACGAAGGCGGTCGACAGTGGCTGAGACCGGAACCCGTACCGCACCGATCTTCCTGGTCGGCTGCCAGCGGTCGGGCACCACGATGGTGCGTCTCGTCCTGGACTCGCACTCGCGGATCAGTTGCGGTCCGGAGACGCGGTTCCTGCCGGACCTGCGACGGATTGTCGGCCGGGACTGGGAGCGACTGGCCCGCTTCGGCTTTTCGCGCGAGGACTGGTTGCGCCGGATCCGGGACTTCTTCGGCGGCGTGCACGCCGACTACGCCGCCACGCGGGGCAAGGCCCGGTGGGCCGACAAGACCCCGCTGTACGCCATGTCGCTCGACTTCGTCACCGAGGTCTTCCCGGACGCCCAGATCGTGCACCTCATCCGGGACGGACGCGACGTGGTGGTCTCGCACCGCAAACGGTTCGGCTACTGGTCCGCTGTGAAGTGCGTGGTGAAGTGGCCGCGCTACATCCGCACCGCGCGGGCCGTCGGCGCCACCCTGCCGGCGGACCGCTACTACGAGCTGCGGTACGAGGAGGCGGTCAGCGAGCCGGAGAAGACGATGCGCGGCCTCTTCGAATTCCTCGGCGAGCCCTGGGAGGACGGCATCCTCGACTACGACAGCAAGCAGCACGACGTGGCGCAGAAGTACACCACCGAGGCGGAGCGGCGACGGGCGGCGGTGGGCGACGCCGCACCCATCTACGGCTCCCGGGTGGGCAGCTACCGCCGCGAACTCGACCCGTTCCTGCGCCTGCTGGTCTGGGTCTTCTCCGGTCCGACCCTGCGCGCGCTGGGCTACCGGTGACCCGCCCCGGCCGGCTGCGCGCGGCCGCGACCGCCGTCGCCGTCACGCTCCTGCTCACCGCCGGCTGCACCGCCGGCGACGACGATCCGCCACCGGCCGCCACCCCCTCCGCGAAGGTGACACCCGGAGCCGCCCCGCCGGCGCGCGTCGGCGACCCGGTGAGCAACCCGTTCGGCGCGCACTGGGACTGGTCGCGGTACCAGCAGTTCGAGCCGTACCTGCGCCGGCTCGCCGGTTCGGCGACGTACGAGGAGATCTCCTGGTGCGAGATCGAACGAACCTCGGGGCAGGTCGACTGGGCTGGGCTGGACGAGATCGCCTCGCGCAGCCGGGACCTGGGCGTCACGCTGCACCTGAAGATCCGCACCGGCGTGTGCTGGGCGACCGGTGGCAAGGCCCGCTACACCCGGGGCACGGCGAACAAGACCGAGTCGGCGATGCCCACCGACCTCGGCGCGTACCAGCGGTTCGTCCGCTCGGTGGTGCAGCGCTACGGCCCGTACGGTGTGCGGGAGTACGCCATCGAGAACGAGGTCAACGCGCCGAGCTACTGGGCCGGCAGCCCCGAGGAGTACGCGCGGCTGGTCCGGGTCGCCGCCGAGACGATCCGCGCAACCGACCCGAAGGCGCTGGTGGTCGACTCCGGCATCAGCAGCGTCGCGTACGGCATGGGTGTCGCCGACCGGCTGGTGCGCGCCGGTCGGATGCCCGAGGCCGTCGCCGCCTACCAGGCGTACTTCCAACGTCGGGTCGGCACCCGGGGGCAGCAGATCCCGGCGGTGAACGGGGAGGCGCAACTACGCCGGGCGCTCGGCACCGAGACCAACAGCCGCAGCCTGCGCTTCCTGGCGGTGACCGAGTCGCTGCTGACCGACCGCACCGTCGACGTCCGCCAGGTGCACTTCTACGAGCACTTCAGCGGGGTGGCCCCGCTGCTGGACTACCTGCGCGCCACCACACCACCGGGCACGCCGATCCAGGCGTGGGAGGTCGGGCAGTTCTGGCGCGACGGCGACGGCGACCCGGCCAGCCGGGCGGCGGAGATGGTCAAGACGGTCACCCTGCTGGTCGCCGGCGGGATCGGTGAGATCAGCTGGCTGCCGTTGGCGTACAACCCGAACAACGCCGCCGGTAGCGAGGTCCGCTACGGCCTGCTCGACCCGGACGGCGCCGAACGGGACGCCGGCCGGATGCTGGCCGCCCTGGCCGACGCGGCGCGGGACGCCACAGTCACCCCGCTGCCCACCCCGGTGGCCGGCAGGCTGCACGGGGTCGCGTTCGTCCGGGGCGGGTCGAGCACGCTGGTGCTCTGGTCGGCGTCGAACACGCCGGTGACCGTGCCGGCGACACCGGGCGGACGGACCGGGGCGGTGGGTTCCCCGCTGGGCGCGGCCGGCGGGGGCACCACAGTGACCGACGTCCCCGTCCTGCTCCGCGCCGACCAGCCGGTGGACCGGATCCTCGCCGCCGTCCGCTAGGACGGAGACCGCCGCGCCCTAGCCGGGCCAGGGGTCGGGCCAGCCCAACAGCGCGGCCAGGCGCGTGTTGTGCGGCGCGAAGTGCTCACCCAGGCGCTCTCGCAGCTCCGGCGTGAGCTCGGAGACTCCCGGGTCGACGCGACGGGTGTGCCGGGTGAACGCCTCGGGGGTGAAGGCCGGCAGGCCGAGGAAGCGCAGCATGTCGGCGTACGTGCCGGCCGGGTCGGCGTGCAGGTCCTCGGTTCGGGCGACGTGGATCCGCTCCCGCGGGACATGCGCGAACCAGCGGTCCAACTGCTCGGCGTAGCGACCCCGGGCGGCATACGAATAGTTACGCAACGCCCGGTGCGCGGCGGCGCTGTCCGGGCCACCGCGCGTCGCCCGGGCCAGCCGCTCCTCCTCCGCGTCGAGGGCGTCGGCGAAGGACAGCGGCTCGACACCGTACGAGCGGGTGTGCAGGTAGTGCGAGTAGGCCCGCTGCACCGGATCGCGCAGCAGGACGACGAAGCGCGCCTGCGGCAGGGTCGCCGCGACCCGGGCCGGCACGCTCGGATGGAACAGGTAGTAGGGGCTCGCCTCGAACGTGCGCTCACCCGGGGCGAGACGAGGGAAATGCCCCCGGTACCACAGCGCGCCCCGACCGTGGTGGATGCTGAAGTACTGCAACTCCTTGCCGCTGGCCACCCGGACCTGCGGATGCGCGGCAAGGTGGTGGTACAGCGACGTGGTGCCGCAGCGCTGCCCACCGATCACCAGGAAATCGGGCAACGGACCGGGCTCTCCCGGCTTCGCCGCGCGCCCCCACGCCCGCGCCGCGCGTACCCCCCGACGCAGCCGGTCGGTGACCTGACGCCGCACGACGCCGGTCACGAGCGGACCACGGGGCGGGCGGCACCCACAACGGCACTGTCGGTGGGGTCGGCGGGGTCGGCCGGGGCGCGTCGAGGGCCTCGGCGGGTCACCGAGCGCAACACCATGACGTCCTCCCGACTGAGCCCGAGGGCGAGCACCACGGCGAGGTACACCGCCACGATCGCGGCCAGACCGACCACGAGCTGCACGGTCCCGCCCCCGAGCAGCCACCGCACACCGAACCCGGCACCCATCGCGACCAGCGCGGCGACCAGGCCCTTGACCATGCCCGCCGTCACCGGCACGGTGTGCACCTGCGCGCGCACCTGCCAGACCCGTGCGACGTTCACCGCTGCCAACGACACCGCCCAGGCCACCGCCGCGCCGAGAATGCCGTACGCCGGGATGAGCCAGAGGTTGAGCAGGACGTTGAGCAGCAGGGCCGCGAGGTTGTCCACCATGTTGACCGAGACCCGGCCGGACATGTTCAGCAGCGTCCCGCAGGGCCCGGTGGCGGCGTTCACGAGTTGGCCGAGCGCCAGCACCACTGTCACCGCCGCACCGCCCGCCAGACCCGGTCCGCCGACCACGCGCAGCAACTGCTCCGGAAAGACCAGCAACGCCACGAAGGCCGGCAGCGACAGCCGGAGCACCCAACCGGTGGCGACCCGGTAGATCCGGCGTACCTCGTCCAGTCGACCCTGGTGGTAGAGGTGCGCCAGGTGCGGACCGAACGAGGCGTTCACCGGTGCCAGCACGAACACCGCGATCGTGACCAGCCGGGTCGCCACGTGGTAGACGCCGATCGCGTCGGGACCGTAGTCGAAGAAACCGAGCAGCAGCGCGTCCACCCAGATCAGCCCGGTGGACGACAGCGAGGAGACCCAGCTGACGGTGGAGAACCGGAACAGCTCGCCCGGCCGGTACGCGGGCCGGGCGGCGGGCACCCGACGCACCATCCGGGCGAGCGCCACGAGGGCGAGCCCGGCCGCGCTCCAGCTCGCCGCCACCAGCGCCCAGAACGCGCCGGTCAGGCCGGCCCCGAGGGCGAGCGCCAGAGCGGTGAGCACCAGCCGGGCGGCCGGATCGTAGACCTGGCCGATGAGCGCGTACGCCCGTTGCGTGCGCCACCCCCGGGTGGCCGCGAGGGCGGCCTCGCAGACGGTGGCGGCGGGCAGGCAGAGCGCCACCAACCGCAGCCCGGTGGTGAGCTGCGGGTCGTGCAGGGCGTCGGCGAGCCACGGCGCGCCGACCACCAGACCGAGGGCGATCACTGTGGACGCCAGGGCCGAGATGCCGATCCCGAGCCGGATCGCGCCCCGCAGGGCGGCCGGCTCGTCGTCGGCGAGGTGCACCGCCACGAACCGGGTCAGTCCGGCCCGGAAGCCGGAGAGCGAGAGCAGCCCCAGCAGCGACAGCACGGCGTAGACCTGGGCGTACCGGCCGAGTTCGCGTACACCCAGCACCCGTGCCAGCAACAACATGACCAGGAAGAGCGCCACCTGGCTGAGCACGGCGCTGCCCAGGTTCAGCACACCGCCGCGGGCCATGCCGCGTACCTGCTGGTCGCCGGCCTCCGGCGCGGCCGACGACCGGCCGGTCACCTCGCGCACCCGCCGGGCCGTTCTCCGACGGTCACGACCGTGCCGCGGTCACGGTCTCCGCCGGTGCCGGAGAGGCCGCTGTGGTCGCCGCCGGGGCCGCCGGCCGGGCGGCGGCACGACCCCGGGAGAGCAGTTCGAGTACGCCCACCAGCAGCACCCCGAGCAGCAGACCCGCACCGCCCACCGGCAGGGCGGTGCGCACCAGCTCGGTCATCCGGCTCACCTCGTGCGCCTCGCCGATGCTGGTCACCTGCTTGGGATCGGCGGCCTGGGCCTGCGCCCGCGCCGCCTGCAACCCTTCCCGCGCCTGGGACAGGGCGTTGGTCGCCGCGTCCCGCTGGGCGATCAGGGCCTGGTAGTCGGGGAGCTTCGGCCCCAGCTCGTCGAGCTTCTTCTGGGCGGCGGTGATCGCGGCGGTCGCCGCGTCGACACCTCTACCGTTGCCGACCGCCTGCATGGAGAGCTGCTGCTGGCGCAGGCTGGTCAGCTCGCCCAACGTGGCCTGGTAGATCCGGTCCGGCTGGGAGACCTTGTTCGTCTTCTCCCACTCACCGATCGCCTTGGTCGCCGCGGTGACGTCGGCGTTGGCCGCCTCGACCTCACCGGTGGCGATGCCGACCTGGGAGGAGAAGAGGAAGGCCAGCGCCCGGGTGGTGGTCGCGGTCAGCACCGGCGCGACAGTCGCCCGGTCGCCGGCGGTGTAGGTCACCTCCAACTGGCTGCTCGCACCGACCTGGGTGATGGCGAGCCCGTCGCGCAACCGCTCCGGCGGCACCCCGGTGTCGGCGGCCACGTCGGCGAGGACGCGGGGCGAGGTGACCGCCGCGCCGAACGCCGCGACGAACTGGTTCGCCGCCTGCGTACCGGTGTACTGCGTTCCGGCCACGCCGCCCACCAGGGCCGGCGCCGCCACGTACGCGGTCCCGCTGAACTGCTGTGGCGCTGACAGGACGATGGCGGCCGCGGCGCCGGTGGCGAGCACCGGCACCCCCACGAGTACCCAGAGGCGCCGCCGGGCGACCCGCAGGTAGTCGACGATCTCCACTTTTTCCCCAATGCTGTCGTTCAGTCAAACCGGGACGGACGTGCCTCGTGGCTGCTCGCCGGTCAGGTTCGGAGCCGGCTGGCGGGCGATCACGCTGGCCGCCGCGGCGAACGCGACGAAGTACCAGAGAGTGACCACGTTGGAAATGACGTTGGAAGCGGCGCTGACCGCCACGAACGCGGCGGCGCAGCCGGTGAACCCGACCGCGACGCCGCGCTCGAAGCTGCCCGGAGGCGCGCGCCGCAGCGCGGTCCGGGCGGTGTGCACAAGGGCGAACAGCATCAGCAGGTACGCCCCGAGACCGAGCAGCCCGGTCTCCACGTACGCCCGCAGGAAGTCGTTGTGCGGCTTCTTCGCCTCGTCGGTCTCCCGCTGGGTCATGTTCGGCCCGATGCCGGTCACCGGGTTCCGGTCGGCGAGTGTGACGATCTCGGTCCAGTAGCCGATCCGCCAGGCCAGGGTGTTTCCGGTCGGGTCTCCGCCGACAGCGCGGGACGTGCCGAGTTGGGCGAAGCGTTCGCCGACGGCGGGCACCAGTGCCACCCCGGCGACCGCCACCACGCAGAGGGTGACCAGCATCCGCTTGCTGCGATGCAGCGCGGCGACCACCACCAGGCCGATCGCCGCACCGAGCAGGGCGCTGCGGGTGTTGGTGAGCAGCAGGAACAGCAGCGAGAGCGCGAGCAGCACCCCGAGGGACGCCCGCAGGCGACGATCGAGGAAGCGGTACACCGCGAACCCGAAGATCACCATGAACATCAGGTAGCGGCCGAACGTGGTCGACTGGCTGAACGTGCCGCTGATGCGGGTGAAGTCGCCCTTCAGCTCGGCCGGCGGGTTGCCGAGCAGCGACAGCACGACTGTGTAGCCCAGCGCCAGCACCAGCGAGGCGTAGCAGGCGAGCAGGACCCGACGGATCGCCGCGGTGTCCGGCATGAGCTGTTCCAGCACCACGAACATCACCACCACGGTGAGGATCCGCAGCGCCTCCAACAGGCTGTTCGCCGGCCGGCTGGCACCGAGGGCGCTGACCAGGCTGCTGGCACCGACGAGCAGCATGGCCCAGCTGAGCGGGGAGCCGCGTAGCCGCCCGTGCCGGCTGAGCTGCGCGGCCAGCCAGAGCCCGGCGGCGAGGAGGAACAGCACGGCGAGCAGGGTGGAGGGGTCCACCGCCCGGGCCGTCCCGCCGGATTCGGCCTGGCCGGCGCTCGGGCCGGTCAGCTTGAACAGGTCGACGCAGGAGCGCACCGCGAGCATCAGCAGCACGTACCCGGCGAACCGGGTCAGCGCGAGGACGGCCACCGCGATCCCCACGACCGCCGCGAGCGGCAGCACCATCCCCCTGCGGTCACCGGCCGCCATGGAGACACCCGCGACCACCGCCACGACCGCGGCGGCCAGCGCCGCCGCGCCGGTGAGCAGGCGGGTCGGGTCGAGCCGCCTGGTCATGAGCGGAGTGACCTGCTGAGTGTGTTGTTCCACTGATCCCACTGAACTGAATCGACGCTGCTCGGCCGCTGCCGGGCGCGGCCAACCGATGTCCTCCCGGCACAAGATCGGTTCAATCTAGTCCTGTCACCTCGACGGCAGAAGGGGCCGTTGCACCGACTGCCCCGTCCCCCGGGGGGCTGATCCGACACTGCCCCGGCTGACACCGCCCGGTCAGTCGGCGGTCGCCGTGGGTCGTGCCCTGGCCCGCCGGCCCGGCTCCGGGGCCAGCCTTAGATAGAGCTGCTCCAACTCGCGGGCGGCGGTGTCCCAGCTGTACCTGCTGGTGATCTGCTCGCCCAGCGCCACCGCGCCGGCCCGTTCAGCCGGCAGGTTGGCGAGCAGCGACGTCAACACCCGGACCAGGTCGTCCTCGTCGCCGTCGCGGAACAACCGCCCGCCGGCGGTGTCGGCCTTGAGCACCTCGACGTGCGGCGCGATGTCGCTGGCGATCACCGGCAGCCCGTACGCGGCCGCCTCCAGCAACGTCAACGGCAGTCCCTCCAACCGGGACGGTTGAACGAAGCCGGCAGCTCCGGCGTACAGCTCGGCGAGCAGGTCGTCGTAGGCGAACCCGGTGAAGACGATCCGGTCGTCCGCCCCGGCTTCCCGGCGCAGCCGGTCCACGAAGTCGTCGGTGAACGACGACCCGCCGACGATCGCCAGGCGCATCGGGGTTTCGGTCCGGCGGAAGGCCCGGATCAGCAGGTCGGCCGCCTTCTCCGGCACCAGCCGACCGACCAGCAGCAGGTAGCCTCCGGGGGTCAGCCCGAACCGGTTCTGGATCTGACGGGTACGCGCCGGTCGGGCCGGGTTCACGCCGTTCGGGATGTAGGTCGTCGGACGGCCGAACCGGGCGCCGTAGTGGGCGGCGAGCCCCTGGGAGACCGCTACCCGCTGGTGCGGGACGTACCCGCTGAACCAGTGGGCGCTGCCCAGCACGGCCCGCGCGGCGAGCCCCCACTTGCCCCGCTGGTTGTCCAGCCCGTGCACCGTCAACACCACGCGCGCCCGGGACAGGGCACGCGGAAGCGGGGCGACCAGGGCCGGCCCGAGCCCGTGGTAGTGCACGATGTCGGGCCGCGCGGCCATCGCCGCCATGGTCGAGGTCGCCGCGTGCACGATGGCGTCGAGGTGCTTGCTCGCTATCGTGTGGGTCTGGCGCAGCCGTACGCCCCGGTAGCCGTCTGCGGGCGTCTCGCCGTAGCTCCGGCGGCAGTAGACGGTGACCTCGTGGCCGTAGCTGGCGAGCCGGCTGGCCATCTCCTCCACGTGCCGTTCGATCCCGCCGTAGGTCGCCGGTATCCCCTTCTGACCGATCATCGCGATCCGCAGCGGACGCCAGGCGACTGCTGTGTCGGCGACGCCCGCTCGGGACCGCCCGGCGGAGACCACCCGTTGCCGGGGTATCGCAGGGCTTTCGGCGTGCTGGTCCACGTCCTCGGCCTGCAGGTCGGGATGGGCCACGTTGACTCCCTGCGTGACTAGGTCCGCGCCCGCCGCCCGGGGCAGGGTCAACACCTTGCCATGGATGGGCCTGTCCGCCACCTGATCAATGAGACAGGAAAATCATCCATGGGATTCGCCGCAAAGGGAATGGCACCGGGGGTGACATCGAGGTGACCGGCGCTGGTGCCGCGTCGAACGGCACGCGAACAGGGACGAGCCCCGGTCGATCACGTGCTGATCGGCCGGGGCTCGTCGGTGGTACCTGTCAGGCGAGATCGAACCGGTCGAGCTCCATGACCTTGGTCCAGGCGGCCACGAAGTCGGCGACGAACTTGTCGCGGGCGTCCTGGCTGGCGTAGACCTCGGCGAGGGCGCGCAGCTGCGAGTTGGACCCGAAGATGAGGTCGACCGCGGTGGCGGTCCACTTCACCTCATCGGTGGCCAGGTCGCGGATCTCGTACACGTGCTCGTCGGACTTCGACGCGCTCCACCGGGTGCCCGGGGAGAGCAGGTTGGCGAAGAAGTCGTTGGTGAGCACGCCCGGCCGGTCGGTCAGCACACCGTGCTGGCTGCCGCCGACGTTGGCGCCGAGGGAGCGCAGACCGCCGATGAGGACGGTCATCTCGGGCGCGGTCAGGTTGAGCATGTACGCACGGTCGATGAGCAGCACCTCCGGCTGGGTCTTCTCGCCGGGACGCAGGTAGTTGCGGAAACCGTCGGCGCGCGGCTCCATGACCCGGAACGACTCGGTGTCGGTCTGCTCCTGGGTCGCGTCGGTGCGGCCCGCCCGGAACGGCACGGTCACCTCGACGCCGGCGTCCCGCGCAGCCTTCTCGACGGCTGCCGAACCGGCCAGCACGATCAGGTCGGCGATGGAGATCTTCGCGCCGCCGGCCTCGTTGAACTCCCGCTGGATGCCCTCGAGGGTGGTCAGGACGGTCGCGAGCTGCTCCGGCTGGTTGACCTCCCAGTTGCGCTGCGGCTCGAGACGGATCCGCGCGCCGTTGGCGCCACCGCGCTTGTCGGTGTGCCGGAAGCTCGCGGCGGACGCCCAGGCGGTGGAGACCAGCTGGTCGATCGTGAGACCCGACTCCAGGACCTTCGCCTTGAGTGCGGCGATGGCGGCGTCGCCCACCAGCTCGTGGTCGACGACCGGCACCGGGTCCTGCCAGAGCTGCGGCTCGGCCACCCACGGCCCGAGGAAGCGCTCGATCGGGCCCATGTCGCGGTGCAGCAGCTTGTACCACGCCTTGGCGAAGGCCAGCGCGAACTGGTCGGGGTTCTCCAGGAAGCGGCGGGAGATCTTCTCGTACGCCGGGTCGACGCGCAGCGACAGGTCCGTCGTGAGCATCGTCGGCCGGTGCTTCTTCGCCGGGTCGAAGGGGTCCGGGATGATCGCCTCGGCGTCCTTGGCGACCCACTGCTTCGCACCGCCGGGGCTGGTGGTGAGCTCCCACTCGTAGCCGAAGAGGATCTCGAAGAAGCGGTTGCTCCACTGCGTCGGCACGTCGGTCCACGTCACCTCGAGACCACTGGTGATCGTGTCCGCGCCCTTGCCGCTGCCGTGGGTGCTCAGCCAACCCAGGCCCTGCGCCTCCAGCGGCGCGCCCTCGGGCTCCGGACCCACGTGGTTGTCGGCGACGCCGGCACCGTGGGTCTTACCGAAGGTGTGACCACCGGCGATGAGGGCGACGGTCTCCTCGTCGTTCATCGCCATCCGGCCGAAGGTCTCGCGGATGAAGTGCGCCGCCGCAAGCGGGTCCGCGTTACCGCGGGGGCCCTCCGGGTTGACGTAGATGAGACCCATCTCGGTTGAGCCGACGCCAGCCGCCATCTCCTTCTCGGAGGCGTAGCGCTCGTCTCCCAGCCAGGTGTCCTCGGGGCCCCAGAAGATCTCCTCGGGCTCCCAGACGTCCTCGCGACCGAAACCGAAGCCGAAGGTCTTGAAGCCCATCGACTCCAGGGCGACGTTGCCGGCGAGCACGATCAGGTCGGCCCAGGAGATCTTCTGGCCGTACTTCTGCTTGACCGGCCAGAGCAGCCGGCGGGCCTTGTCCAGGTTGGCGTTGTCCGGCCAGCTGTTGAGCGGAGCGAAACGCTGACCACCGTCGCCGGCGCCACCGCGACCGTCCTCGATGCGGTACGTGCCGGCGGAGTGCCAGCTCATCCGGATCATCAGGCCGCCGTAGTGGCCGAAGTCGGCCGGCCACCAGTCCTGCGAGGTGGTGAGCACCTCGACGATGTCGCGCTTGAGGGCCTCGACGTCGAGCTTGGCGAACTCCCTGGCGTAGCTGAAGTTCTCGCCCAGCGGGTTGCCCTTGTTCGAGTGGGCGTGCAGCACCGAGAGGTCGAGCTGGTTGGGCCACCAGTCCCGGTTGGTGCGCGGACGACCACCGGTCTTCGGGGTCGGCGAGTCGATCGCCGGGTTCTCACTCTCGCTGCCGTGCGCGGTCACCGAGTCGTGCGCGACCGGGCAGCCGGCCGCTGCCTTCTGGTCCACGCCCTGCGCACTGACGGGGCCGTTGTCCTGGGTGTCGCTCATGTACTTCCTTCCGAGCTTGCGGATCTCTGGGGCGTGCGTTCGGTCGCGCAGTCGGGACAGGTGCCCCAATAGACGACCTCCGCCTCGTCGACCACGAAACCGTGGTCGCCTGAGGCGGTGAGACAGGGAGCGTGGCCGACGGCACAGTCGACGTCGGCGATGGCGCCGCAGGAGCGGCACACGACATGGTGGTGATTGTCCGAGATCCGGGACTCGTATCGGGCGGTCGCCCCGGCCGGCTGGATGCGCCGCACCAGCCCGGCGTCGGTGAGCACCCGCAGCACGTCGTACACCGCCTGGTGGGAGACCGTCGGGTGGTCCGCGCGGACCAGCGCGATCACCGCGTCGGTGCCGACGTGCGGGTGGTCACGCAGCGCCGCGAGCACCGCCAACCGGGGCCGGGTCACGCGCAACGAGACAGCCCGTAGCTGCGCCTCGAAGTCGGACATCACCCGACGAACACTAGCTCACTATTTTGGAACGAATCAAGTTTTGCGCCGCCCGAGGTGCCTCAACGGCGGACGATTCACCCGAGGTTAACCTGCGGGAGGAAGAAATTCGGACAGCCGTGTCGAGAAGCGCCGAGCGGCTCCGTCCCCGGAGTGAACGTGACCACGATGGGTCGCAGCCAACACCAAGGAGCACCACGATGGCCAAGTACCTGCTGCTCAAGCACTACCGGGGCGGCCCGGCCGGGGTGAACGACGTGCCGATGGACCAGTGGACCCCGGCGGAGATCTCGGCCCATATGCAGTACATGCGCGACTTCGCGGCTCGACTCGAGGGAACCGGCGAGTTCGTCGACGGTCAGGCACTCGCCCCGGAGGGAGCGTGGGTCCGGTACGACGGCGAGGGCCGCCCGCCGGTCACCGACGGCCCGTTCGCCGAGACCAAGGATCTCATCGCCGGCTGGATGGTGATCGACGTCGACAGCTACGACCGGGCTGTCGAGCTGGCCGGGGAGTTGTCGGCCGCGCCCGGGGCGGGCGGGAAGCCGATCCACGAGTGGCTGGAGCTGCGCCCGTTCCTGAGCGAGCCCCCCACCATCACGGAGTGACGACTCCGATGGACGAGACGCTGCTGCGCAACCTCACGCCGAGCGTCCTCGGGATCCTCGTCCGCCGCGGAATCGACTTCGCGGCGGCCGAGGACGCCGTGCAGGACGCCCTGGTCGAAGCGGTCCGGGTCTGGCCGGCCGACCCGCCGCGCGACCCGAAGGGCTGGCTGACCACCGTGGCGTGGCGACGGTTCCTCGACGCGGCCCGAGCCGACACCGCTCGCCGCCGGCGCGAGGATCTCGTCGAGGAAGAGCCGGAGCCGGGGTCCACCCCCACCGCAGACGACACGCTCCAGCTCTACTTCCTGTGCGCCCACCCGTCGCTCACGCCGTCGTCCGCTGTCGCGCTCACGCTGCGCGCTGTCGGCGGACTGACCACCCGGCAGATCGCCCACGCCTACCTGGTGCCCGAGGCGACCATGGCGCAACGCATCAGCAGGGCCAAGCGCACCATCTCCGGGCTGCGGTTCGACCGACCCGGTGACGTCGCCACCGTCCTGCGCGTCCTCTACCTGGTCTTCAACGAGGGCTACTCCGGTGACGTGGACCTCGCCGCCGAGGCCATCCGGCTCACCCGGCAGCTCGCGAACGGGATCAACCACCCCGAGGTGGCGGGGCTGCTCGCCCTCATGCTGTTGCACCACGCCCGGCGCGCCGCCCGGACCGCCCCCGACGGCAGCCTGGTGCCGCTCGCCGAGCAGGACCGCAGCCGTTGGGACACCCGGTCGATCGCAGAGGGCGTCGCGATTCTCCAGGCGGCCCTGGCCCGCGACCAACTGGGTGAGTTCCAGGCCCAAGCGGCCATCGCGGCGCTGCACGCGGACGCGCCCACCGCCGCGGAGACCGACTGGGTGCAGATCGTGCAGTGGTACGACGAACTGGTGCGCCTGACCGGGAACCCGGTCGTCAGACTCAACCGCGCGGTGGCGGTCGGTGAGGCCGACGGTCCCAGGGCCGGCCTGGCGGCGCTCGCGGCGGTGGACGACGCGCTGCCCCGGTACACGGCGGTGGCGGCGTACCTGAACGAGCGTGACGGCGACCTGGCAACGGCGGCGCGGCTGTACGCCGAGGCTGCCCAGCAGGCCCCCAACCTCGCCGAACGCGACCATCTGACCCGCCAGGCCGCCCGGCTCAACGACCTACGTCGTCGCTGACCCCTCGGGCAACGGGAGCGTCCGCCCGTGTCGTTGGCCAAGGCCGGGGCACCTGGTCCGGAAAGTCTCCGGAACTTTCGGCGGACCCATCCCGGCCGATGTTCGGCTGTTGGGACGCCGCGACGACCGCCCTGACCTCTGATCCACTACTGACCTGGATGGATGCCGCTCCGGTGCTGGCGGCGGTGTTGCTGCTCTGTTTCCGGAAGTTGTTGACAAGTCGACGGCCGGGTTAATACGGTCGCCATCGACGGCGTTCGATTGTCGTCAGCACCAGCCACCACGCCCCACTTCTCCGATCGTCGTGCAGGACGACCGGCCCCACCACCACCGAGCGGTACGACGCCGTGGCCGTCACCCGACCACCGGCAGCCTGCCGAGGCGTACCGCGCCGCTGGCCCCCGCCAGCCGTCAGAGGAGGCAACAGTTCCATGACCGACACCAGCCACACCAAACCGAGAGGCCGCGCCCGTATGCGGCTGCTCCTGGGCGCCGCGTGCGCCGCCGTCGTGGCCGTCGCCGGCACGATGACGGCCACCAACGCGTACGCCGAGGCCGACCGGACCCTCACGTCGAACCTCACCGGCACGCACAACGGGTACTACTTCTCGTTCTGGAAGGACAGCGGCAACGCCAGCATGACGCTGCGCGCCGATGGCCGATACACCAGCAGTTGGGACAGGAGCACCAACAACTGGGTCGGCGGCAAGGGTTGGGCCACCGGCACCCGGCGGACGGTCACCTACTCGGGCAGCTACAACCCGGGCAACAACAACACCTACCTCGCCCTGTACGGATGGACGCGCAACCCGCTCATCGAGTACTACGTGGTGGAGAACTTCGGCAGCTACAACCCCAGCAGCGGCGCCACCCGGATGGGCACTGTCACCACTGACGGCGGCACCTACGACATCCTCCGCAGCCAGCGGGTCAACGCCCCGTCGATCGACGGCAACCAGACGTTCTACCAGTTCTGGAGCGTCCGCCAGCAGAAGCGCTCGAGTGGCACCATCACCACCGCCAACCACTTCGACGCCTGGGCCCGGGCCGGCCTGAACCTCGGCACCAATCACAGCTACCAGGTCATGGCCACCGAGGGTTACCAGAGCCAGGGAAGCTCCGACATCACCGTGCGGGAGGGCAGCGGCGGGAACCCGACGACCACTCCGCCCACCACCGGCAACCCGGGGAACGGCAACTGCAACGCGACGATCTCCGCCGGCCAGCAGTGGGGTGACCGGTTCAACCTCAATGTCGCCGTCAGCGGCACCAACAACTGGGTGGTCAGCCTCGGCCTCGGTGGCGGCCAGAGCATCCAGAACAGTTGGAACGCCTCCGTCAGCGGCAGCAGCGGCACCGTCACCGCGAGGCCGAACGGCAACGGCAACAACTTCGGGATCACGGTCATGGCCAACGGCAACTGGAACTGGCCGACGATCACCTGCAGCACCGGCTGACCCGATCGACTCCTGACCCACGGTGCTGGCGTGGCGGCCTCGGCCGTCACGCCAGCAGTGTGTCACTAGACCGGCGCCGCGTTCTCGTCCGCGGCCGGCGCCCCCGGGGACGGCTTCTTCGTCGGCTCCGTGGCCGGCTCCTCCTCGCTCTCCTCGGACGCTGTCGCGGTCGGCGCCGCCGTCGTCCCACCCGTCGGGGCTGCCGTCGGCTCCGCTGGCGGGCTCTCGGACGAGGTGGGCTCGGGCGCGCCCCCGGTGCTCTCGCCGGAGGGCGTTGGCTGGCCGACCGGCCCGGCACCCGCCGAAACGCCTGCCGTCGGGGTCGGGGAGCCAGGCGCGCGGACCGGCAGACCCCCGGAACCGCGGGTAGCCGGCTCTCCGCCGCCCACGCCCAGGTCGGGCTCGCGCTGCGAAGGGCCCGTCGGCGACACCGCTGGCGGCGTCGACGGCCCGTCGGTCGGGCCCGTCATCATCCCGATGGGATCGGCGAACACCAGAACGGCTGCTGCGGCGGCCATCGATCCGAGAACCACAGCGAGCACCTTGGGCCCAGGGCCGCCCGACCGCTTCGCCGCACCGCCGACGACCGACCGCTGAATTTCGGTGCGTTCGACCGCCGCCCCGACCGGCGCTCCGACAGCCGTCCGCAGCTGATCGGACGGATCCGCGAGCCCCTGGGCCGCCGCGGCCATTGTCGCCGCCGTCGGGAAGCGACGGGTGGGGTCCTTGGCCATCGCGGTGGCGACCAACCGCTGGACCGCCTCCGGAACGTCCTCGGGCAGTGGCGACGGCTCCTCTTCGAGATGACGCAACACCACCGCTATCGCGTTCTCGCCCTCGTGCGGGGGCCTGCCGGCAAGACAGTGGTAGACGACCGCTCCCAGCGCGTAGATGTCGATCGCCGACGTCGTCTCGCTCCTGGTGACCTGCTCGGGCGCCATGTAGAGGGCGGTGCCGACGACCTGGTTCGTCCCGGTGAGGCTCGCCGCCTCCTGGGTCACCGCGACGCCGAAGTCGACGAGTACGACGTGCCCGTCCGGCTCGATGATCAGATTGCTGGGCTTGACGTCCCGGTGCACGACGCCGGCGTCGTGCGCGGCCTGGAGCGCGCGGGCGGTCTGCGCGGCGATCGACATCGTCTCGGCCACACCCAGCCGGCCCATCTCGGCGATCCGCTCCGACAGGGGCTGCCCCTGCACGCACTCCATGACGATGTACGCGAGCACCGGCGCGTCGGGCTGGGACACCTCACCGTAGTCGTAGACCTGCGCGACACCCGGGTGACGCAGGGCCGCCATCGCCCGGGCCTCGCGACGGAACCGTTCGCCGAAGCCGGGATCGGTGACCAGCCGAGGTCGCAGCATCTTGATCGCGACGCGGCGGTCCAGGGTTTCGTCGACCGCCCGCCAGACATCGCCCATTCCACCGCTGGCGATGCTCTCGAGCAGACGGTAACGGTCCCCGACGACTTCCCCCACGATCGGCATGACATCGTCGGTACCCCGGACTGCCCGATCCCAAGCACCGCGACGTCGGCCGAGCCCGGTGTCCCCACGAAGCGGCCCCGCCGCTTCCGACGGGGCCGCTCCGACCGTTCGGCGGTCTGATCAGCTGTTCAGCCTGGCGATCAGGGCGGTGGCCATGCCCTGCTCACCTCGGGCGTTGGGGTGGAACGGCGCGGCCGAGTTCTGCGGCACCAGACCCTCGACCCACCGGGTGCCGCTGCTCTTGCACGCGTCACGGCCGATCGACGGGGTGTAGACGTCGGCGTAGGTGGCGCCGTTGGCGCTCGCGACGCTGGCCAGCATCGCGTTGAGCGACTTCTCCACGCCACGCAGGTACGGCACGTCCTGGTAGGCGATCGGAACGACCGGCCAGCAGCCGTAACCGCTGTCGGGCAGGATCGCCGGATAGCCGAGCACCACGACCCGCGCGCCCGGCGCGGCCTGCCGGACCGCCTGGAGCACGGCGGTGATCTTCGGTGTGGCGGCGACGATCCGCGCCTGCAACTGGTCGACGCCTCCGGCGGTGTACCGGTTCTTGCACGGAGATCCGAGGGGGCTGCTGACGCTCGCCTCCGCGCAGTCGCCGATGATGCCGGCGAAGCCGATGTCGTTGCCGCCGATCTGCACCGTCACCAGCGAGGTGTTCGAGGTGACCGCGTTGAGCTGCGGTGGCGTCATGATGCCCAGTTGGCCGCTACCGCCGTAGAGGATGTCGTCAGTGGTGGCGCCGGAGCAGCTCACGTCGGCGAACGACGACGAACCGGCGGACGCCGCCACCAGCGACGGGTAGTTGCGGTTGGACCGTAGGCAGTTGAGGTCGACCTGGGTGGGGATCAGCGGGCCTGCGGTGTACGAGTCGCCCAGCGCTACGTAGCGGCCGGTGGGCACGGCGGCGCTGGCGGGGGTGGCGACGGTGAGCAGCACGCCGGCGGTGGCGAGGGCGAGTGCGGCCAACCGGGTGGCTGCCCGCAGGAGGGGCAGGCGGGGACGGGTCATGGCGCCTCCCAGGAGGGAATCAGGGGTGGTGGTGCCCGAGATCCTGTCGCCGCCGAGGCCGCGCGTCAATATCGATGGGCCTCACTAAACATCTGCCCGAAGTGTGGGATGGAACGATGGCGGTCAATTCAGTGGCGCATACCACCGGGCACCGGTGACCTTGATCCGCCGGGACTGCTTGCGGTTCCACTCCACCTGCATGCCGTGCTTGCGCAGCACCGGGAACGCGACCTCGTCCAGCAGTCGTTCCAGGTCGGCCTGGTCGCTGGCCTGCTGCTCGGCCTCCGACAGGCGCGCGTAGGCGGCCTCGTCGAAGTCGGCCGGCGGATAGACGCCGTAGCCGAGGTAGACCTCGCCGTCCTCGCTCGCGAGCAGGGACTCGGTGTCCTGCTGGTGGTACCAGAGAAAGCCGCGCCAGTGCCGTGAGTCGTCCCGCTCGTCGTCGATCTCGGCGCTCGCGCAGGTGCCACAACAGCTGAAGTTCTCCCGGGCCAACACCCCCAGCCCGTTGAGCTCGACGAAGGCACGGGTGAGGTTGCCACGCACCTCACCCCACTCGCGCTGCTGCTCCCGCCGAACCGCCAACGCCGTCTCGTGTGCCGCCCTGAGCTCATCGTCAGTCGCGCCGCAGCGCTCGTCGTCGTCGTCGAAGAAGTAGACGAACTCGTCCGCGTCGCTCTCACCACGCACCACCCAGGCCCACAGCTCGTCCTCGATGGCGGTGCGGCCCGGCTCGGGGATCCGATCGCTGAGGAACCTGACGCTGGCAGGGCGATCGTTGTACGTCCACTGAGTCACGCCGAGATCTTCACATGGGCCTGTGACGGCCTCGGTCGGAGAACGGCCGGCGCGGCGGCCGTCCCCGCAAGCGCACCCTAGTTTCCGGCTGGCACCTGGTCCGTGACCTCGTCGTAGCCGACCGGCGTCGGCGCCGGGCCCGGCGCGTAGATCACGCGAAGGACACCCGTCGGGAACGCTTCCGTTGCCAGCAGTCGCAGGTGGTACGCCGCGTCACCCTCGTCGAACAGCCTGCGGCCCTTGCGCGCGGCCACCGGATGCACCAGCAGACGCAGCTCGTCGACCAGGCCGGCGGCGAGCAGTTGCTGCACGACGGAGATCGACCCGGGGATGAGAACCCCGCGCACCCCGGCGTCGGCCTTGAGCGCGGTGACGGCGTCGAGGAGGTCCCCGTCAATCAGCTCGGAGTTGCGCCAGGAGAATTCCAGCGGCTGACGCGAGGCGACGACCTTGCGCATGTCGCCGAGTTGCTTGGCGAACGGTGCGTCCTCGCCACCGGCGGCCTCACGGTCCGGCCAGGCCCCGGCGAAGCTGTCGTACGTCTCGCGGCCGATGAGCAGCACGTTGGCGGCGTCGTAGTCCTCGGTGACGGCGCGGCCCATGTTCTCGTCGAAGTACGGGAAGTGCCAGTCAGGGTCGATCTCGGCCACACCATCGGCCGAGATGAACAGCGTGGAGATGACCTTTGCCATCGCGGAGGTCCCTTCGAGTCGGGTGACGTCGGTAGGTCGACCGGCGCATCGTCCCAAACTCGTCAGCCACAGCCCGCCCCGCTGGCGCGTGTCGTGTCCCGTCTTTGTCAGCCCGACGTCACGGGAACGATCCAATGCCAGGTTTCCGGAGACCGAGGACGCCAGAGGATCAATCGCGCCCGGCGTGGTGCGGGGCGGGCTCGGTGTGACGCCGAGCCCGCCCCGTTCCGGGTCGGTCGAGCGCGATCGGAGCGGGTCAGCGCTGCAGGGTCAGCAGACCCGGCCGGTACGGCAGCAGGCCGTAGTCGCCGCCGGAGCTGGGAGAACGACCCTGGTAGAGCAGTTGCAGGTTGCAGGCGTTGACGGTCATGGTCTGGTCGGCGTTGGTGCGCAGCAGCTC
>NZ_JBNCKJ010000017.1:0-131090 GCF_049841475.1 Micromonospora sp. DT15 | reverse complement strand
CTCAGCGGTGGCTGCTCCATGCCCACGGACAAAACCACACCGCCACAGCAGGTCAGAACGGATCTCCTGCTGGAGTACTAGCGGGCCAGGCGGTCCAGCAACTCGCCGAGCAGCGCGTGTTCGCCAGGGGTGAGGTCGCCCGGATCGTTGCCGACCAGCGCACGCAGCGTCAGGGCCGCGCTCGCACGAGTCTCGGGGGCTTCGGCGGGGGGCATGCGCAGGACTCCGGCCAGCGCGGCCTCGCGGACGCGTCCGGACAGCCCGAGATCCGGGTCCGGCTGGCTGATCAAGGTGAGCGTGATGCCGACGTTGGCGGCCAACACCTGTTCGGCGGCATCGGCCGCTGGCACCTTGAGCAGGCCCCCGGCGGCGGTTAACCGCTCGCGCAGCGCTGCGTGCGCGGGGGCGGTGACGGCGCACGGCTTTCCCGGCTGGGCGCGGCCGTACAGCAGCCCGTAGAACGACGGGTGCTCCAGCCCGAACTGCACGTGCCTGTTCCAGCCCTCGCGCAGGTCGTCCAGCGGGTCGCCAGAGCTCTCGACCGCCGTGTACTGGGTGAAGCCGTGGCTTGCCACGGCGTCGATCAGACCCTGCTTGCTGCCGAAGTGGTGGTACAGCGTCGGGGCCTGCACCCCGGCGCGATCGCACACCGCCCTCGTGGACACCGTGCCGCCGCTCTCCAGCAATTCCGCCGCGGCGAGCAGGAGTCGATCCCGTGCGTTCTGCATGCGTGCTACATTACCTCATGTAGCGCTACATTGCTTTCTATAGCGAGAGGAGAAGTCCATGAAGACCTGGTTCATCACTGGCGGGACTCCCGGAGGGTTCGGCCTGGTCTATGCCGAGGCCGCCCTGGAGCAGGGCGATCAAGTGGTGGTGACCGCGCGTCGGCCCTCTGAACTACATGAGTGGGCTGAACAACACGGAAACCGTGTGCTGGTTCTCCAGCTCGACGTCACCGATGCCGACCAGGTGCGTGCGGCGGTCAAGACGGCCGAGGAACGCTTCGGCGGGATCGACGTGCTCGTCAACAGCGCGGGCCGTGGCTGGTACGGCTCGATCGAGGGTGCCCCTGACGAGACGATCCGCCGCACGTTCGACCTCAACCTGTTCGCCGTGGTCGAGGTGGTGCGCGCGGTCCTGCCCGGCATGCGGGCACGAGGCGACGGATGGATCGTGAACATGTCGTCGGTGGCAGGCCTCGTCGGCGCACAGGGGTTCGGCTACTACGCGGCGGCGAAGTTCGCGATCGAAGGACTGTCGGAGACACTGCGCCAGGAAGTTGAGCCATTCGGAGTGCGCGTGCTCGTCGTGGAGCCGGGAGCGTTCC
This sequence comes from Micromonospora sp. DT15, assembly GCF_049841475.1. Taxonomy (NCBI): domain Bacteria; kingdom Bacillati; phylum Actinomycetota; class Actinomycetes; order Micromonosporales; family Micromonosporaceae; genus Micromonospora; species Micromonospora sp. DT15. The sequence continues at coordinate 129,760 of NZ_JBNCKJ010000017.1, read as the reverse complement.
GCACCAAGGCCTTCACCTACTTCCAGAACGAGGACGTCAACGAGATCGTCGACGCCTACGTGCCGATGGTCGAGGGCGTCAAGGCGGCGTTCGTGGCCCACAACGGCAAGCAGGCAGGAGACCCTGTCCGTGGAGTGCAGGCCGTGATCAGCGCGATGAACGCACCCGTTCCGCCGAAACGAATCGTGCTCGGCAACTCCGGCTACGACGTCGTTGTTGCGATGCACGAGAACGCACTCGCGGAGCTGCGCGCGAACGAGAAGCTCTCCCGCGGAGCGGACTTCTGAGCCTTGACCCTGGTCGGCACCTCGAGCTGAACACCGGTGTCGCAGGGACATACCAGCACGCGCCCGCGTCCTGGAACCCGAGAAAATTGGAGAGCAGAAATGAACGAGATCACGCTACCCAAGGCCGTCGACAACCTCATCACGGCCACTAACGCGCACGACGCGAACGCGCTGGCCGCGGTCTTCGGCGACGGGGCCACCGTGCGCGATGACGGGAAGACCTGGACCGGCGAGGCCGAGATCCGCGACTGGATCCAGGGGCACCTGATCGACCCCAAGGTCGTGCTCACGCCGACCTCGTTCGCGGACGACCGGCTGGTGGCCTCCGGGGACGGTGATTTCCCCGGCGGGCCCCTGTCATTCGCATTTGTGTTCGACATCAAGGACGACCAGGTCATCGACCTCGCGATCGAGCCCGTCTGATGCGTCACCGGCCGGGCTGCCCGAGGGCTGCTCCGGCCGGTGAACGCGAGAAGCGACCGTCGTCAACCTCGACGACTCTTGGACATCTGCATCGAGCGTGCGGTGGCACGGGCGGCAGTGTCGATGAAGTCGGCGACCGGGCCGGGTTGCGAGACCGCCACAGCATGGGAGGCGGCGATCTCAATTGTCGTGGACCCCGCCCTGTCGGCCATGAAGCGCTGCAGGTCTGGCGGGATGGCCTGGTCCTGAGCGCTGATCAGGGTCCAGGAGGGAATCGTCTTCCAGGCGACCTTGGTCACGCTCTCCTCCTGAGCGTGCGCGGAGGCGGGCCGCTGCGTTGCCTCCATGAGTTCGGCGGTGCCGGAATCGACGTCGGCGGCGAACGCCTCGTGGAACTTGTCCTGCACAATGTACTGATCCATGGTCATGCCGCCGTCGTCGTCGGGTACCGGGATCATCCTGATGCTCGAGGTGAGCTGACTTCCGGGGTGCTTGGTGAGCAACCCAAGTGCACTTTCGCCCACGTCCGGGCTCAAGCTGGCGACGTACACCAGGGCCTTGACGTTGGGGGCGTCAGCCGCCGCCTCGGTCATGACCGCCCCGCCGTAGGAATGGGCGGCAATCACGACCGGTCCGGGCAGGCTGTCCAGGAGGGCGCGAACGTATGCGGCGTCCTTTTGCACACCACGCAGCGGGTTGGCGACGGCAATGACCGGATAGCCCCGATGTTTGAGGTTGGCAATCACCCCGTTCCAACTCGACGATTCGGCGAATGCCCCGTGGATCAGCACGATCGTCGGCATTTCCTGGGCAGACATGTCAGAAGCAGCGCTCATCTGGAGGTCCTTTCGAGAGGCCTCGTCACCCGTTGCCCGCGATTGCCGGCCGGACCGACGAGTACGGTCGACGGAGCATTTCCCCGGGCACCGCGTATCAGCCCGCGCGATCCCTGCTCCGTTGGGGTTGCAGCATCCAGAATTCCGCATTGATCGGGCCACTGTCAGCGGGATCGGAGAACGCCGAACGCCTGGCCGGCATCCGAACCGGACAGCGAGATGAGTTGACGGTCACCGTTCCCACGTTGGGCGAGCACTGCGTACCACGTCTCAACCGCCGACAAGGATAAGACCGAACGTTCTGTCGCTAAGATGGTTGGATGGCGAGCGACGAACCCACCAACCGGCCCTCCGAGGCGCGCCTCAAGCTTCTCCGCACGGCGACCAGGATTTTCTACGCGGAGGGCATTCACGCCGTCGGCGTCGACCGGATCATCGCCGAGGCGAAGGTGACCAGGGCTACTTTCTACCGACACTTCCCCAGCAAGGATGATCTCATCCTGGCCTACCTTCGGGAGGTGCATCAGCTGGAGCGCGGCATGGTCGACGAGGCGCTCGCCGCCAACCGATCGCCGGTCGACCCGCTCCTGGCCATCGCCAATTCCATCGCTCAGAACATCCAGTCCCCCGGGTTCCGTGGGTGCGCGTTCCTGAACGCCGCGGCGGAATATCCCGACACGAACCATCCCGTGCACCAAGAACTCATGGCCCACCGGCAATGGTTCCTGGACACCATCACCACGCTCATGGCACAGGTCCACGAAGGAACGGCGGATCCCGCAGCGCGCCACTTCGTCATGCTCCGGGACGGTGCGATGGCGGCGGGATGCCTCGCCGACCCCACGAAGGTGTCCGAGACCTTCCTGCGCGGTGTCGAAGGACTCCTCAGGGTCAACTCGGAGCTTCAGTCGGCAGAGTCGGCCCGATAGCCCCCGCACGACCTCGAGCTGGGCCACCCTCCGATAGGAGGATGACCCAGCTTCTGTTGTGGTGCCACCGCCGGTTGAGCGCGCACCCTCGCCCGGCGGACCTCGTCTTCTTTTCGTCGCAGCGGCCGACGGCCGGCGATGACGCGCACGGCCGTACGACGCAGGTCAGCGACCGTACGCCTCCAGCAGGCGCAGCCAGACCTCGCTGACGGTCGGGTACGCGGGAACGGCGTGCCACAGCCGCTCCAGAGGAACCTCACCGACGATGGCGATCGTCGCGGCGTGGATCAGTTCCGCGACGTCCGGGCCAACGAGGGTGAGGCCGACGATCACCCGTCGGTCCTCGTCCACGACCATCCGGGCGTGCCCCTGGTAGCCGTCGGCGTGCAGCGCGGCCCCGGCGACGGCGGCCAGGTCGTAGTCGACGACCCGGATCCGCAGTCCAGCGGCCTCAGCGGCGGCTGCGGTCAGCCCCACCGACGCGACCTCCGGGTCGGTGAAGACGACCTGCGGCACGGCGCGCTCGTCGGCGGTGGCGACATGCCGGCCCCACGGACGGTCGTCTGTCGCTTCGCCGGTGGCTCGCGCCACGATCACGTCGCCCACCGCGCGGGCCTGGTACTTGCCCTGGTGGGTCAGGAGCACACGCCGGTTGACGTCCCCCGCCGCGTACAGCCATCCGTCGCCGATCAACGCGCCGGCACCGTCGACCACCCGCAGGGTGTCGTCGACCGTGAGCCAGGCGCCGGGCTTCAGGCCGATCCGGTCGAGGCCCAGGTCGTGCGTGTTCGGCGTACGGCCGATCGCGACGAGGATCTCGTCGGCCTCGACCTGTCCGCCGTCGGTGAGCGTGATGTGCACCGTCCCGTCGCCGTCGCGGCTCACCGATCTGGCCTCGGCACCGAGTTGGACCGACACGCCAGCTTCCCGCAGAGACTGCGTGACCCGCTCGCCGACGAACGGCTCCGCCGCAGTGAGCACCCCGTCGCGCGCGAGCACCGTCACCGCTGATCCGAGGCCGGCGTACGCGGTCGCCATCTCCGCGGCCACCACGCCACCGCCGATGATGGCGAGGCGGCCGGGCACCTCGCTCGCGGCGGCTGCCTCACGGCTGGTCCACGGTGCAGACTCGCGCAGACCGGCGATGTCCGGCACCAGCGCGCCACTTCCGGTCGCGACGACGACGGCGTGTCGGGCGGTGAGCGAGGTGGCGGCACCGTCCGCGCCGGTCACCTCGACGACCCGGTCGGCGCCAAGCCGCCCCTGGCCCCGATACAGCGCGATCCCCGCCGAATTCAGCCAGGACACCTGCCCGTCGTCCTTCCAGTGCGAGGCGAAGGCGTCCCGACGACGCAGCACGGCCTGCGCGTCCAGCTCGCCGGTCACCGCCTCGCGCGCACCGGGCAGCTGACGAGCCGCCCGGAGCGCGGTCTGGCTGCGCAGCAGCGCCTTGGTCGGCATGCAGGCCCAGTACGAGCACTCGCCGCCCACCAGTTCCCGCTCGACGATCGCGGCGGTCAGGCCGCCCTGCACGACGCGGTCGGCGACGTTCTCCCCCACCGGCCCCGCGCCGATGACAATGACGTCGTACGCGGTCTTTTCCACGTCAGTTTCCCTTCGCGGTGCGGCCGAGGCGGATGGCCGCGATGAGGAAGAAGATGGCGCCGGGGATGGCGTAGCCGATCGCGTTGGTCAGCGCCGGGTTGTCCGCGGAGGCTGCCGCGAAGAACGATGCGCCGGCGATGACGGAGATGCCACCGCTGATGATCATCGGCCATTGGCCACCCATCTTGCGGCGGGTGACGGCCACGATCAGCTGAACCAGTCCGGCCACGACCGCCCAGGCGCCCCAGACGCGCAGGACCGCTGGGATGCCGGACGCGCCGGCGATGCCCAGGCCCACCGCGGCGAGCAGGCTGATCGCGACGTTCACGTACAGCAGGGTGGGCGATCCGGTGGCCCGCGACGCGCGGACGTCGACGATGGCGGCGGCCACGTCGAAGAGCGGGTAGAGCACGAGCAGCGCGGCGGTGAGGGGGTTGAGGTGTTTGGCGAGGGGGAACGTCACGGCGGCCCAGACGATCGCGAAGGCGAAGCGACCGAAGTACAACCGCCGCAGGGCGGCGGCCGTCGTCGAGATGCCGGGAACGGCAACGGTGGTCATGGTCATCCTCTCGGAAATTTCCGGAGCGAAGGGACATCCAGCGGGGTGAGGGCCGCCGCCGGGAGGGGAAGCGGTGCTACTCGACGTGGGAGAACAGCCCCGTGATCTCCACCTGCGCGCCCTGGAGCCCACCGAAGACGGCACCGGCAGCGGGCGTCGCGACTGCGGCAGAGGCGTCCTCGTAGCTGGCGAAGTACAGGTCGAGCGTCCGGTACGCGGGCGTGGGCGTGCCGTCCTCCTTCGGCCACACCTTGGCCGACTCGACCCGCTGAAGCTTCGGGAACGTCTCCGCGGCCCGGAGTACGTCGGCGTAGACCTTCTCGAACTCGTCGGGGTCGGCGGGGTTGCCGATGACAAGGGTGATCTTGGTGGGCACGGGGCTCTCCTTCAGGCACAGCCGTACACCTGGCCGGGCGCCAGGTGGAACGAACGTTCTGTCTGCTGGAACCGTACCTACTCGGCCCTCCACCGTCAAGACCGACCGTTCTATCTTGTGCTTGCTGTGACGCCCGCCACCAGCTGGGTCCGGTTCGACGGGAACGCGCTGTGCGCCAGTCGGGCGATTACGTGATGAAACGGGCCATCGTGGCGAACGGGTGCCGCGTCACTCCTCGGAGTCGCGGTCTCCGGACGCCTCCCGTCCGATCGGCGAGGCGGGAACCTCCAGCGACTGGCCTCGCCAGCGCAGCGCTCCGAGTAGCGCGACCAGGGCCAGCACACAGGCCACCACGCTCAACCCGACCATCGGCGCCCGATGCGCCAGCGCCGGCGTGGACACCAACAGGGCGCCCAAGCCGATCACCTGGGGTCGGGAGACCTGACCGAAGACCTCGTACTCCAGCCGCAGGCGGGCCACGAGGAAGAGCATCGGTCCGCCCACCACGAACAGCAGCCAACTGGGCCGCGGCTGCCCGAACGGATGATCGATCACCAGCTCGTAGCCGACCGCGGTGACGAGCACGCTGAGCACGATCAACAGGTGCGTCCGTTCCGACGTCGCGCCCAGCCGGCCGGGCATACCCGCCCGACCGAACGCCTCCGACAACAGCAGACCGGCGCGGTAGAAGTAGATCCGCCAGAGCACCGCGCTGGTCGCGAACGTGACCGCGAAGGCGGCCGCCCGATTCCCGGAGTAGTCCGCGCCGCTGAAGACCACGCCGATAACCAGAATCGACTCACCGAGCGCGATGAGGAAGATCTGCTGATAACGGTCCGCGAGATGAGTCCCCGCGATCCGCCACCGACCTATCTTCGAGACCCCGAGCCACGGCAGCGGCCAGCCCAGTAGCCAGGCGAGGTAGTCGACAGCGAGGGCGACAACCCACAGCGGCAGGCGGAGGTGGTCCGGGCCCAACGCCCCGGCCAGCCACAGCGGGGCGCTCACCAGGGCCCACACGACAAGCCGGAAGGGCACCAGCCGTCGCGGATGTCCGCGCAACGCGACCGCGACCACCAGTGGCCGCAGCACCATCACCATCAGGTACGCGACCGTGAACGGCACCGCTCGTTCCTCAAGGGCGCGGGGCAGCGTCACCGCCATGATCAGTCCGGCGAACATGGTGCCGATCACGACGGCTTGAATGACCGGCTGCTCCGGTTCATACCGGCTGGTGATCCAGGCAGTGTGCGACCAGATCAACCAGAGCGCCAGAAACAGCAGCAGGGTACGCCCGAAGCCCGTGACGAGCGCCCAGCCAGTGTCATCGGCCAATCCGGCGAAACGTTGCGAGACCCGGGTGAGGGCCACCACGAAGGCCAGATCGAAGAAGAGCTCCAGGAACGTCGCCCGACCCGAACTCATGGGAGGGCGCAGCAGCTCGGCACCCCGCCCCGCCGCCATCGTCCGCCTCCGTCCGCCTCTCGCTACCAACGAGCCGACCGCCAGCGGAGTTGCGTCGACGCTCACCTGGCGTCTGGCCTGGAATGACGGCGGCGGGTCCGGCGTGACGGTTACGGGCGGGCGTTGACCGGTCGGGGCGCGAACGCGGAGGGCAGGCCGAGTTCGGCCCGGGCAACCTCGATGAACCGGCGCTCGGCCTCCCACAGGGCGTCGAATCGTTCCGCGGGCAACGCCTCGGCGCCACTACTGGCCCGTGCAGCCGCCAGGAGCCGGGCCTGGCGCACCAGCTCCGACGAGCGGCTCACCACCTCGACTGTGCCGGCCACCAGCCGAAGCGCGGTCTTGGTACTTTCCAGTCGCTCCCGGTAGCGGCTGCCCTCGTCGTCGAAGAACGGCATGAGATCACCCGGATCACGGGGGCGCGGCACCGCGGTGATCTGGGCGGCCGGATTGAGGACAAAGGCCACGTACTCCCGGAGCGCCCCGATGAAGTCGGTGTACGCGGTCAGCCGGATGTCTCGCCACTGTCGATCCTGGTCGCGCCGCCACAGCCGATCCTGTGCCCGGACGGTGAGCCACCCACCGATGAGGACCGCCAGCATTGTCGTCGTCGCGGTGACACCCACCTGGATCAGACTCACCGGCACCACCGTTCGTATTGATCGGTGACTCACCCTACCGTCCGTTGTCACCCGCTCCGGACCTCGCGGGACGGCCCAGGCTCGAACGGGACGCGCAGACATCAGTTGGATATCGATTGCAGTCACTGTACGGTGGGAACGCTCCCAGACCGTGTCCACCACCCACCTGCTCGAGGAGCTGAACATGTCACGACGACGTCGTCGCCCGGCCGCCATGCTGGCCGGGTTGCTCGCTCTGGCCCTGGCTGCGGCCCTGTCGCCACCGACGCCGATGGCCGGCACTGCCGCGGCCGGCCCATCCAAAACCCGTGCTGTGCCACTCACTGAGCTGACAGTGGTTTCCGAACGGGTGGCTTTCGGTCTGCAGCGTCCCATCGCGATCACCGGGCTGCCGGACGGCCGGATGCTGATCGCGGAGAAGAACGGCACTGTCCGCGCCTACCACCCCGACACCGGCCTGGCACCCGACCCGGTGATCGACCTGACCGCCCGGATCGACACGTCGGACAACGAGCGCGGCCTTCTCGGCATCACGCCGGCGCCGAACTTCGCGCGGACCGGAATGCTCTACGTGGCCTACACGAGCCTGCCGGCCGGCGCGCTGACCCTGGCGCGAGTGCCCATCAACGCCCCCGATCGGGTGCAGGTGCTGCTCACCCAGGAGCACGCCGAGTACGGCAACCACAACGGCGGACAGGTGGCCTTCGGCCGCGACGGCTACCTCTACTGGTCCCTCGGCGACGGTGGCTACGCGAACGACCCCTACAAGAGCGGCCAGAACCTCGGCACCCTGCTCGGCAAGATTTTGCGGATCGACGTCAACCGCAGCTGCGGGGCGAAGCCCTACTGCGTGCCCTACGACAACCCGTTCGTCCGCACGGCGGGCGCGCGGCCGGAAATCTGGGTCTACGGGCTGCGCAACCCGTGGAAGTTCTCCATCGACCCGGTCGACAACTCGCTGTGGATCGGTGACGTCGGCCAGGGTCTGATCGAGGAGATCAACCACATCCGCCCGTCGCAGCGTGGCGCGAACCTCGGCTGGTCCTGTCGGGAGGGCACGCCGGTCTTCGACGAGACGCAGTGCCGACCGGGCGTGCTGCTCACCGACCCGATCGTCGAGTACGACCACTACATGACCGAGAACTGCTCCATCATCGGCGGGCTGGTGTACCGGGGGTCCGTCACCCCGGAGGCGCGGGGCACCTACATCGCCAGCGACTACTGCTCGACCCGCGCTTTCGCAGTGCGTCCCAAGTCCACCGGTGGGTACGAGTCCGCTGAGATCGGCACCTTCCCCACCCAGCCGACGGCGTTTGGCGCCGATGTGAACGGCGAGCTGTACGTGCTCAGCGACCTCCCGGGATGGCTGAGCAAGGTGCGGTTCGAGCGGGTCCAGCCGACCCCGACCCCTACCGCCGGGGCGACGATCCGCTGAACCTCGGGACATGCCCGTGACACCCGCGCTACCTCAGGGGACGGCCGCGCTCGGCGGCCGTCCCCTGCTCGCGCGGGCTGGTGCTCGCCGGTTGACAGATCAGCCTCGCGGTGGCCGAGGGGCACTCGCCTCGTCCGGCGGGCGCCACGCCTTCTCGACCGACTGCTCGGCGGCGCGCTGCCGCCCGGTGACGAGCCGGCTCAGCACCGCCGCCACCGCCCCGGCCACCACCCCGGTGAGGATTCCGGTGACGAGGCTGGAGAACACCGCCGCCGCCCGAAGGATCGCTTCCTGCGCCCGAGGGTCGATGTCCCCGAACCTCGGCCCGGTCGCACCGAACGCCTCGTCCCACAGAATCTGGTGACCAACCGCGAGAAGAACACCGTAGATCGCCCCGATGACCACCACGGTCAGGAACGGACGCGGCGGACGTCGCCACAGCACGGCGGCGACCCAACAGATCAGCGGTACGACCGCGAGCAGCACGGCGGCGGGCCGCCCTTCCTCCACGACGTGCAGGTCGTGCAGGACCACCCGCGGTGCGGCCAACACGGCGAGCGCGACCAGGGCAGGCCACGAGAACCCAAGCGTCCGACGGCCGGCGCTCATCGCTCGACCCGTACCGGCGCGGTTTCCCTGGCGAAGCGCAGCAGGGCGGTGAATGCCAGCGCGGACGTCACCGCTCCGCCGGCGAGGCGCACCCAGTGGCCGGCGACGAACTCCTCGGCGACCTGGCGTAGGTACTCCGGGGAATGCGTGCCGACCGGGTCGACGAACATGATCTCGTTGCGTGGCCAGAAGAACACCACCGAGAACAGGAACTCGCAGGCGATGAAGACCGCCGCGGCGGCGGCGACGTACCACCGCAGGCGCCGATTGCGCCACGTGAGGGCGGTCGCGGCGAGGCTCATCAACACGACCGAGGCGCCCAGCGGCGGGAAGTAGTCGCTCGGGCCTCCGGCGACCAGGAACTCACGGGCCCGGTCCAGCGAGGCTGGTGCGTCGCCGAAGACGTTCGGGTAGAGCATCACGGTCTCGGCCGCGACCCCACCAAAGGACATCATCGCGGCCCAGACGAGCACGACAAGCACGATCCACGTCAGCCTGATACGGGACACAGCAGTACTTCTCCTTGGTTTTCGAACCCTTGCGGGCACGATCTGTGATGTCGCCGTCGACGCTAGGTCGCCAATTCGAGGCCGTCTGCCGCGCAGCCGCGTGAGCTGGCATCGCTTCTCGACGTACGTGCGGGGGTGGGGGTGTTGCCTGCGGACGGCAGCGGCTCGGGCCCGCGCCGACTTAGGCTCACGGACGTGCAGGCAACCTCACCCACCCGAACCGAGGCGCTGCTCGCTGTGGCCATCCTGGGCCTGGTCGCGGCGGCGATCGCGACCGAGGACGCGCCGGCCTCCCGGGCGGTGCTGGCTGGCGGGTTCGGGGTCGGCCTGGCCGTACTGCTGCTGGTAGCCCGGCGTTGGACCGTCCCCGCGCTGCTGGCGACAGCCGCCGGCATCCTCGGCTACTACGCGCTGGAGTTGCCGCCGGTCGGCGTGGCCGCGCCGGCCGCCGCCATCCTCTACGTGGCCGCCCAGCGGGGCAGGGTGGTCCCGGCCGCCGCCGTCGCCGGGAGCCTGCTGGCCGTTTCGGTGGCCGCCCGGCTCGTCGAGGGAGACGACGTCTCTGTCGTGATCGGTGCTGGTCTCGGCTCCGAGGCGGCCCTGATACTCGCCGTCATCGCTCTCGGTGACGCCGTCCGCAACCGGCGTTCGCTACGGGTCACGCTGGCCCGGCAGGCCGCCTCGGCGGCCGAGGAACGCCGCCGGGAGGCAGCCCGGCAGGTCGAGGCCGAGCGGCTGCGCATTGCCCGGGAGGTGCACGACACGCTCGGACACACGATGTCGGTGGTCACCCTGCAGTCGGCTGTGGCGAGGGAGGCACTTGCTGATGCCGAGCCGGAGCGGGCCGAGGCCGCGCTGGCAGCGATCCACTCGGTGAGCGGCAGCGCGATGGCCGAGCTGCGTGCCACGTTGGGCACGCTGCGTCGCGAGCCCGGGCCACGCGAGCCGGCCCCCGGTTTCACCCAGTTGCCTACGCTCATTGAGGGCGTCCGCCGCGGAGGGTTGCCGGTCGAACTGCGTCTCGACGGGTCGGTCGACACCCTGCCCACGGTGGTCGGCAGCACTGTGTACCGCATCGTGCAGGAGGCACTGACCAATGTGCTGCGCCACGCGCACGCCACCCGCGCCACAGTGACGATCCGGGCGACCCCGGCCCGGCTGTCGGTGGAGGTCGTCGACGACGGCCGGGGATCCACCGGCGGCACGGCGGTCGAGACGGGTCAGGGGCTACGCGGTATGTCGGAGCGGGTTGCCCTGCTCGGCGGAACCCTCGATGCCGGCGAGACCGCCGACGGCGGCTTCCGGGTCTCGGTCCACCTACCGCTGGCCGGTGTCGCCGCATGACCGACGTACGCGTCGTCCTCGTCGACGACCAGCACCTGGTCCGCACCGGACTCCGCGCATTGCTGGAACGCGCCCCGGACATCACCGTTGTCGGCGAAGCCGGCGACGGCCGGGCCGGTGTGGCGGTCGCCCGCGAGCAGCGGCCCGACGTCGTCCTGATGGATGTCCGGATGCCCGGCGGCGACGGTATCGAGGCCACCCGCCGCATCCTCGCCGACCCGACGCTGGCCGACGTCCGGGTGGTCATGCTGACCACCTTCGACGACGACGAGTACCTCTTCGAGGCCATCCGCGCCGGCGCCGCCGGCTTCCTCCTCAAGGACACCCCGCCCGACGCCCTGCGGGACGCCGTCCGCGTGGTGGCCGGCGGGGACGCGCTGCTGTCACCGGCGGTGACCCGCCGGGTGATCGCCGCGGCCGCCCGCTCCCCCGTCGCGGACCCGGCCCGGCTGATCGGGCTCACCGGGCGCGAACGCGACGTCCTGGCACAGGTCGGCGCCGGACGGTCGAATGTGGAGATCGGGGCGGCCCTGCATCTCAGCCCGGACACCGCCCGCACGTACGTGAGTCGTCTGCTGCACAAACTGAACGCCCGCGACCGCGCCCAGCTTGTGGTTATCGCGTACGAGAGCGGGCTGGTGCGCCCCGGCGACGGCTGAGCAACGGCGGAGGGCAGCCGGCCACCACCTCGGTGAGCACCTTCGGTGCGGTGGCAAGATTCGGCCGGACGTGGCCGCCGCCGACCAGCTCAAGCAGACGGCGTGACCGGGAACCGCAGGCCGAGCCACTGCTCGGCGTCCCAGGCATGGAACCGCTCCACCTCGGTGAACCCCAGCTTTGCCGCAAGACGCATCGAGCCCACGTTGGCGGTTTGGGTGGTGAGCACCACCGGCTCGCCGGGAAGGACGCCGCCGAGCCAGTCGAGTGCCGCCGCGCACGCCTCGGCGGCGTACCCGAATCCCCACGCCCGTGGCAGAAACAGGTAACCGAGGTCGACCTTTCCGATCGCAGCCGGCCGATGGTGCGCCGTTGCTCTCCTGAGCAGGATCTGGCCGATCATCGCCCCGTCGAACTCAACGACGAAGCTCCCCGGCCACTGCTCGGGCACCACGGGCATCTCGCGCTCAAGCTCGCCAGGCAGGCGGGGGCCACCGAGGTAGCTGTTCACCTCTGGCGACGCCAACAGTTCGATGAACGCGTCACGGTCCCGGGCCTCGGGCTCACGGAGCACGAGCCTCCCGGTCCTGATCGGAGCAGGCGGCCAAGCCACGGCTTCCAGGTCTGCCATGCGCGTCATCGGTCGAGGCTGTCACACCTGGGTCATCGGAACCCCACCCAGCCGGCGCGAGTTGTCATTGTCGAACCGCGCTCCCGGCGGCGCGGCCCGAGGGACACAGCCGGGCCTCTGCTGTAGGTAGCGTGCGGGAATGACAAGGAGCGAGCGGATCGCGGACCAGCTGGACCGGCACTGGCACAAGAACCTGCGTCCTCGGCTGCACGGTCTCGCCGATGAGGAGTACTTCTGGGAGCCGGTGCCTGGCTGCTGGAGCATCCGCCCCCGTGGCACGTCGGCCGCGCCGATGTCAGCGGGTTCGGGGGCATGGACGATGGACTTCGCGGCCCCCGACCCGGTCCCGGCGCCGGTGACCACCATTGCCTGGCGGCTGGCGCACATCATCGTCTCCTGCCTGGGCTACCGGGTCGGATGGCACTTCGGCGGCCAGGACGTCGACTCCCAGACGTTCGCCTACGCGGGGACCGCTGACGAGGCGCTGAAACAGCTCGACGAAATGTACGGGACATGGAACGCCGGCGTCCGCGAGCTTTCGGATGCCGACCTGGAGAATCCGCCCACTGTCGGTCCCGAGCGGTTTCCCATGGAGGGCATCGTCCTGCACGTCAACAGGGAGCTCATCCATCACGGCGCCGAGATTTCCCTGCTGCGCGACCTCTACCGCTGGCAGGACGGGGCCGCGCGCACCCGCCGGTAGATCACCGCACCGTTAGTGTGCTCAGCCAGCGTCCTCAGCAGACAGCCGAGCGACGGCCGACCTTACGGCGAGTGCTGATCGTCCGTTCGGCCTACATCCGCCGCTGGCGCCCGAGCGGGGCGGCAGCAGCGCTATCGCCCTCATAAGCTCCGCGGGTTCCACTGATCAATCCCACGGAGGAAGCGGTAATGCCCAAGCAACTCGCCCGGCGCTGGCTTGCCGGGTTCGGGGTCGTAGGCGCGCTCCTCGCCGCCTCCGCCATCCCCTCCTTCGCCTCCCCTGCCGTCGAGGACCTCGATTTCTTCGCCAAGGATGTGGTTGTCGCCCCCGGCGGCCCCGCAAAAGGATCGAACCTCTTTGCCCGCACCCGAATCAGCACCATGGAGTGGGGCGAATACACCGTCAAGGTGGACCGGAGCAAGGTCGCTGGCTTCGCCGATGTGATCAACGGCGGTGATGCTAACTCCTGCACCGAGTCTGGTCCGATCCTCACCTGCAAGGTGGTGGCAGAAGAAAACGACTATTACACATACATCACCATGGTCGACCTGGTCGTGCGGGCGAAGAAGAGCGCGGCGCCCGACCAGCAGGGCGACGTCAAGTTCACCATCACCGATAGCGACGGCGGTTCGGCGACCTACCGCTCGACGGTCAGCATCGGCGAGAGCGTGGATCTCGCCGCCGTCGAGCAGGGGCTCGAGCTGAACGCCGCCCTCGGCGACACGCTCGACGTCCCGCTGACAGTGGCGAACCGCGGCGAGAAGGCCGTCGAAAGCGTGGTGCTGTACTTCGAAGGCGGCTACGGTTACGGCCCGTCGAAGCGGTACCGGAACTGCGAATACAGCCCGGCCGACGCCTTCCGCCACGCCTTCGCCTGCCGGTTCCCCAACACCATCGCACCGGGCGACGCCGCACGGCTGGACTCCGGCTTCGGTTTCACAGTGCCAACCGACGATTCGGCCCCGAACGGGCACACCGGCGTCGTGTCCTGGTACACGCCGGCAGACTGGGAGGAGCGACAGTCCTTCAACCCAACGCGACTCGGGCAGCAGGGCACCGAGGGAGAGCTCAGGCTCGAGCCGGTCGGCCCACGGAGCACGTCGCGGCAGACAGACGTCAACGGCCAGAACGACCGCACGGTGATGAGACTCCACGTCAGCGGTGACCAGGGGGCTGAGGTGGCGGCACTCGGGACGCCGGCGACCGCCACCGGAAAGGTCGGCGACACGGTGCCGTTGAAGGTCGGCTACGTCAACAACGGCCCAGCGGCCGTCAACGTTGACGGAGCCAAGGATCTGCGGGCCACTACCCTGCTGTCGCTGCCGGATGGCGTCACGGCCGTACGCGTTCCAATGACGTGCGCAAGCCCCGGCTTCTGGGTGCCTGGAAAGCCCGGCGGCAAGGAGTACCGCTGTACCGGGCTCAAACGCCTGGCCAAGGGCGAGAAGATGGAGTACGAGTTCGAGTTGCGCCTCGACGAGGCTGGCACCCGGGCCGCAGAGGTGCGGCTGACCTTCGCCACAGGCGTGGATCCCAACCCGGCCAACGACAGCGCGAAGATCACCATCATCGCGAGCGCTGACGGCGGGAGCGCAAGCCCCGGTGGGGATGACGGCGGGAGCGAGAGCCCCGGTGGGGATGACGGCCAGGGAGGTGGGGACACCGATGGCTCGCTGCCGATCACCGGTGCCAAGGCCGGCCTGATTGCCGGCATCGGTGGCGTACTGCTCGCCGCCGGCGCTGCGGGCTTCGTGGTGGCCCGCCGCCGCAGGACCCGATTCGTCGCCTGATCTGTTCCCCGCGCCAACCGTGCCCCGTCGACCCCGGGTCGGCGGGGCACGGTTTCACCGCATGAACTGCTGCGAGTCCGGGCGCTCACCAGCATCTGGCCCTGACGTACGGAGTGCCGCAGTGGTCAGTGACCTCGGTCCGGGTCGAGGAAGCACGACAGTAGTTGTCTGAACTCCTGCGGGTGCTCGATCGCCGGCACGTGCCCGCATCGACCGAACACGTGCAGACGGACGTCGGCCAGGTGTTCGAGCAAGGGCTGGGCTGCCGTCGCGAGCGGCGTGACCCGGTCCTCGACGCCATGCACGAGCAGCACGGGCGCGCGCACCGCCGCCAGCGTCTGCGCAGAAAGGGTGAGATCGGCGGCCCATCGTGCCCGTGGTGGAGGGAACACCGACGCGAATGCCGCCGCCCCCGCCCGCATGGCGGACGCGCGGGCGTCGACGGCCTCATCGGTCACGAGCGCCTGGTCGAGGACGAGGCGACTGAGCATGTCTCGTGCCCCGGACGGGCTGGCGGGGGCGGCCCAGAGCGCGTCGAGGTCGGCGGAGAGCGGCGCCCCGGGTGCGCCCATCGTCGAGACCGCCACGACACGGGTGATCTGCTGGGGGCGCGCGGCCGCCAACGCCAGCGCCACGGCACCGCCCATGGAGTGACCCACCACGGCGTAGTGCTCGATACCGAGGGCAACCATCAGGCTTGCGGCCTGCTCCGTCCACAGCCGGAGCCCACCCCTGGTGCCTGCCGGGAGGGGTGTGCGGCCGAACCCCGCCTGGTCAGGAGCTATCACGTGCCAGGACGTGCCCAGCGCCTGCGCCGTCGCTGCCCAGGCGCCGGACCCGGTCGTGCCGGGTCCGGAGCCGTGCAGCATCAGCACCGCGGGCCCCGTGCCGCTGTCCAGGACGTGGACGGGGGAACCGTCGACTGTGACGGTCCGACGTGCGGTCACCAGGGCAGGTCGAATGTGCTCATGCCGACGCGGGGTCGACGGACTTCGAGAAGAGCTCCATCATCGCCCTGCCGAACTGCGGCATGTCGGGCCAACCCCGGCAGGAGACGAGGTTGCCGTCCACGACGTCGGGAGCATCGATGACCGTCGCGCCCGCGTTCTCCATGTCGCCGGTGATGGGGGGAAAACACGCGGTCTTTCGACCCTTCAGCAGCCCGTACACCGCCGGCACCTGCGCGCCGTGGCAGACCAGCGCGATGGGGAGGTTGCGCGCGAAGAAGTGCTCGGTGATGCGCCTGACGTCGGCGTCGACCCGGATCCACTCGGGGGCTCGTCCCCCGGGGATGATGAGGGCGTCATAGCGCTCGACGTCGACGTCGGCCCAGGGTACGTCGACCGGCAGCTTGCGGCCGTTCTTCTCCACATAGGCGTCGGAGTTCGGGTCGAACTCGTGGATGACCAGTTGCACGTCGCGCATCGTCCGTGACGAGACGTCGACGTCCCAGCCGCCCTCCTGCACGCGGTAGTAGGGGTACATGGTGTCGAGCTCCTCGGCGGCGTCGCCGGTCAGAAGCAGCGCTCTGGGCACCTACTTCTCCTCGCATTTAGGGACGGGTGAGGTGGATCCAATCCGATCCGATCTGGATTGAGTCAGCATTCCTGGGCCCAGCGCGCCCGTCAAGCCTCCACCGTCATTCCGTCCGCGTGCTCGATCTCGTTGAACAATCGTCGGAAACGCTCACCGGATCGAAGGATGTGCCGACGCATCGCGTAGGCGGCGGCGTCGGGGTCACGCGCGGCGATCGCGGCCACGACGTCCTCGTGCTCGGCCATGGCCAGGTGCGTGACCTGGGTGTCGTGGTGAAGCCGGAAAAGGTGCACGTGGCTGTGCAGGCGACCGAGCGTCTCACGGATGACCAGGTTCTCCGCGCTCAGGGCGACGAGGTCGTGGAAGGCCGCGTCGCGTAGCCCGAAGGCGCCGTAGGCCATGGGTCCACTGCCCCCCTCCAGCTCCGCCATCTCCTCCAGCATTCGTCGCAGACCCGCCACCTGCTCCGCGGAGGCGCGTTCGGCGGATCGGCGCGCTGCCGCCGGCTCGAGGAGCAGGCGGACCTCGAGCATGTCCTCGAACCGGTGACGGGTTATCTGGGGAGGAATGCGGTAGCCGGCATGGGGCACCCGCACGACCAGGCCCTCGGCCTCCATCCGGTTCAGAGCGTCTCGGATCGGCGTCTGCGAGACCCCCAGTTCCCGGGCCAGGACGTCGATCGTGACGCGGGAGCCAGGCTCGATCCGTAGCGACATCAGCTGTCCGAGCAGCGTGTCGTACACCTCGTCGGCGAGCCGGCCGCCCGATCTTCCCGCCGGCGTCCCGCCCGTCACGGCCCTGCGGCCCCGCGCGATCATCGCTTCGTCGTCCATAGTGACGTGAGGTCCCTTCCTGCGCCTTCGCGAAACTATTGACATCAGTCACAACGCTGCGGCATGCTGACGCCCCCACGCGATCGTATAGGAAAAGCGGCGCACATCCGCCATCCCGCACATCGCGGCACCACCGCCACCGCTTCACTTCGATCACCTGAAACTCCCACGAGCATGCTCGACGTCCCGCTCGGGTCGTCACCGGGTCGCAGCTGAACCGAAGGACCTCTCGACGGCAGGCAGACCCGGCACATGCGGCGTACTCGTGACGCCGGTCCGCGGGTCGGTCCCCGCGGCAGCCCGGCAACGCGCCTGAACAACCCAGCAACTGCTCGGCGAAGCACATAGCGAGGCCTTAGAAGTTCCCACCCAGAAAGCAGGCAATAAGATGCGGTATCTGAAGCGAACAGGACGATTGTCCGATCCCGGCCGAAAGGTGCAGCTGGCAACCCTGGCCATGCTGCTGGTGGCCACGACCGCGACGGCGTGCGGCGATGGCAAGGACGACGGCGAGAAGGCGAGCGCCCCCAAGGCGCCGGCGACCATCCCGGAGCTCACCAAGGATCCGCTGACGCTCAGCTTCATCTGGTTCGACTGGCCGCCCGCCAAGGCACTGGAAGCCTTCGCGAACGCGGAGTACAAGAAGGAACGGCCGAACGCGACCATCAAGGTCAACACCGTGCCGAACGCGAACTGGCACGACGCCATGTTCACCCAGTTCGCGGCGCGAAAGACCGACTTCGACATCGCGATCCTGGACTCGCAACACATCGGCGAGGCCGTGACGAACGGCAACATCCTCGACATCACCGACTTCGTCAAGAAGAACATCGACGTCACCGCCTACGACCCGTACCTCCTGGCGGCCTACGGCCAGTACCCCCAGGCGGAGACCGGCAAGCGCGACGAGAACGCCAGCCTGTACGGACTACCGCTGCTCGGCGACACCTGGACGATGATCTACCGCAAGGACCTGATCGGTGACAAGCCACCGCAGACCTGGGACGAGATGATCGCAGCCGCCGCGAAATGCCAGGCGGACAACCCTGGCGTCAGCGGGCTGGCCTTCCACCAGGCCAACGGCTCCGACGCCGCGGCCGTCACCTACAACACGGTGAACGGCGTCTACGGCGGCAACCTCTGGGACTCCAAGGCGCGCAAGATCGAGGGTGTCCTCAACGACACCGCGGGCCAGGAGGCGATGGACGTCCTGGTCAACAAGATGAAGCCGCTGACCGCCAAGGGTTCCGGCAACTGGTTCATCGACGAGGTGAACGCGGCGGTCGCCCAGGGTAAGGCCTGCATCGCGTTCAACTGGATCGCCGCGAGCGGTGGCCTGCTCGATCCGAAGCAGTCGACGCTTGGTACCAGCAGGGAGAAGATTCTCGACAAGCTGGGTTTTGCCACCCTGCCGAGCCAGAAGACGAACCTGGTCCCCCTCGGCGGCATGGGGATGCACGTGTCGGCCTACTCCGCCAAGGACAACCAGGCCGAGGCCCTGAACTTCATGGAGTGGTTCGAACGGGCTGACATCCAGAAGAAGTGGGCCGCGGCTGGTGGCGTGCCATCGCGTACGGACGCAATCCAGTCACCCGAGTTCCTCAACGCCGGGCCGTTCAACAAGGTGTACGCCGACTCGGTGCCGCGGATGCGGGACATGTGGAACGTGCCCGAGTACGCGCGCCTCGTCGACATCGAGAACACCAACGTGAACGCGGCACTCAACGGCGCCAAGAAGCCCAAGGATGCGCTCGACGACATCGCCAAGGAGCAGCAGGGCGTGCTCGACTCCGGCAACCGCAAGGGTGGCGGCGGACTGTGAGTGACCCCGCCCCTCTGACTACCGACGATCCCGGGCAGGTGGCGTCCGCAAGGCCGCCTGCCCGGGGTCGGGCCCCTCGGCTGAGCGACCGCGGGCTCGCCGTTGCCTTCATCTCCCCCGCGATGCTGCTGCTGCTCGCCATGTCGGTGTTCCCGTTGCTGTGGGCGTTGTACCTGTCGTTCACCGACTACTCCGCCACCCGCGGAGGGCCCGCCGATTTCATCGGATTCGGGAACTACACCGCCATCCTGACGTCGGCGCAGGTTCACACGAGGGCCCTGACAACGTTGATCTACGTGGTCGGCGCGGTCGGCCTGCAGACCGTGCTCGGATTCGGCATCGCCTACCTGATCTCACGGCGCACTCATGGGCGAGGAGTGCTCACCACCCTGTTCCTGGTGCCGATGATGCTGTCGCCGGTCGTGGTCGGGCTGTTCTGGCGATTCATGCTGGACGCGCAGTTCGGCGTGGTCAACAGCATGCTCGGCTCGCTCGGTCTGGGGCAGGTGGAGTGGCTCACCCGCCAGCGAACGGCACTGCTGTCCCTGATCGTGGTCGACACCTGGCAATGGACGCCGTTCATCATGCTCATCGCACTCGCGGGCCTCACCGCGGTTCCCAAGTACCTCTATGAGGCCGCCTCGATCGACCGGGCATCCGAATGGTTCCGGTTCCGCACCATCACGCTTCCGCTGGTGTGGCCGCTGCTCCTCATCGCCGTGATGTTCAGGGCCATCGAGGCATTCCGGCTGTTCGACCTCGTCTACATCCTCACCAACGGAGGACCGGGCGTCTCTACCGAGACCTTGTCGTTCCACATCTACAAGGTCGCGTTCCTGGGCTTCAACACCGGAACCGCTTCGGCGTACGGAATCCTCATGGTCCTCGTCGTCATCGTCCTCACGCAGTTCTACCTGCGCTATTTGAACAAGCTCAAGGAGGGCTGATGGCCGTCTCCGTCGACGAGGCAGTGGCCACGGGTCCTGCCCGGGATCACACGCCCCCCGCGCGCCGCCTCGGCAGCCGAGGCCGCTCCGTGCTGGAGGTCGCGCTGCTGACCGCGCTGGCCGTCGTGATGCTCTTTCCGGTGCTGTGGATGATCGAGACGTCCATCAAGGAGAACCGAGACGTCTACGCCATCCCGGCCAAGTTCTTCGACTTCAAGATCACTCTGAGTCACTACAAAGACGTGTTCGTCTCCCCCGGCGGCGGTCGCTCGGCCCTGTCCGTCTCGTTCCTCAACTCTGTCGTGGTGGCCGGAGCTTCCACGGTGCTGGCCACCGTGCTGGGGGTCCCGGCGGCCTGGGCGTACTCACGCTTCGCCGTGAAGGCCAAGAAGGACCAACTGTTCTTCATCCTGTCCACGCGCTTCATGCCGCCCGTGGTGGTCGTGATCCCGATCTTCCTCATGTACCGACAGGTCGGACTCATCGACAACAAGCTCGGCCTGATCCTCATCTACACCGCGTTCAACGTCCCGTTCACGATCTGGATGATGAAGGGGTTCGTCGACGAGGTGCCCGCGGAGTACGAGGATGCCGCCATGCTCGACGGCTACACCCGTCTGCAGGCGTTCCGGCGCTTCACCCTTCCCCTGCTCGTGCCCGGCATCGCCGCGACGGCGGTCTTCGCGCTCATCTTCTCGTGGAACGAGTTCGTGTTCGCCACCTTCCTCACCTCCAGCGACGACGTCCGGACGGCCCCACCCGCCATCGCCGGCCTGATCGGCGGCACCACTACGGACTGGGGCCTCGTGGCCGCCGCCTCCGTGGTGTTCGCCCTACCGGTGCTGGTCTTCGCGTACCTGGTGCGCAAGCACCTCATCGCCGGCGTGACGCTCGGGGCGGTGCGACGCTGATGGCGGGCATCGAGGTGACAGCGCTGCACAAGCGCTACCCGGACGGGACGGTCGCGGTCGAACACGTGGACCTGTCCATCGGCCACGGCGAGCTGTTCGTGATGCTCGGCCCTTCGGGTTGCGGCAAGACGACCACGCTGCGGGCCATAGCCGGCCTGGAGAGGCAGACGACGGGTGACATCCGCATCGGCGACACGCTGGTCAACGACCTGCCGCCCGCCGAGCGCGACATCGCCATGGTGTTCCAGTTCTACGCCCTCTACCCGCACCTGAAGACCCGCGACAACCTGGCGTTCCCGCTGCGGGCCGAGGGACTGCCCAAGCAGGAGGTGCACGAGCGGGTCAACGAGGCCGCCCGGCTGATGCAGCTCGGTCCGCTCCTGGACCGGCGACCCCGCCAGCTGTCCGGCGGCGAGCAGCAGCGCGTCGCGCTCGCTCGCGCCCTGGTACGGCGGCCGCGCGCGTTCCTCATGGACGAACCTCTCACCAACCTGGACGCGGAGCTGAGGGCGGACATGCGCACGGAGATCAAGCACCTGCAGGGCGAGCTGGGCGCCACGATGGTCTACGTCACCCACGACCAGGTCGAGGCGATGTCGCTCGGTCACCGGATCGCCATCCTCAACAAGGGCCGCGTCGAGCAGATCGGCACGCCACTGGAGGTCTACGACCGTCCGGCGAGTCTCTTCTGTGCCTCATTCATCGGCTCCCCGCCGATGAACCTCATCGAGGTGGAGGTTGCCGACGGGAAGCTGCGCGGTGAGGGCGGTCTGGTCCTCACGCCACCGCCGGGCCTGCCGCGCGACCGTCGCCTGATCGCTGGCGTCCGGCCGGAAGCGCTGGAAGTCACCGAAGCAGGGGCGGAACGGTCGGTCCCGGCCCGCGTGGTCTCGGCGGAGTGGCTGGGCGACGAAATCATCTACGTGGTCGACCACGGCGGCCAGCGCGACGTACGGGTTCGGATGCCACCGACCGTCCGTTTCGCCGCTGACGCAACCGTCGGGTTGCGGCACACCGGCGGCACCCCGGCGGTCTACGACGTGAGCACGGAAGAGTTGGTGGCCTGATGGGAACCGTGGCAGCGCACGGGCTGCGCAAGTCCTTCGGAAAAGTCCAGGCCCTCGACGGGGTGACGCTGGACGTGCCGGACGGCTCGTTCTTCGTCGTGCTGGGACCCTCCGGGGCAGGCAAGACGACGACCCTGCGAGCGATCGCCGGCCTTGACAAGCTTGACGCCGGGTCGGTGCATCTGGACGGCAGGGACGCGACCGGTGACACCCCTGCCGCACGCGACCTGGCCATGGTCTTCCAGAGTTACGCCCTCTACCCGCGACACACTGTGTACGAGAACATCGCTTCGCCGCTGAGGGCACGTCGCTGTTCGTCGAGCGAGATCGCCGCTGCCGTCGAGCAGATGTCGAACCTGCTGCACATCGAGCGGTTGCTGCAGCGTCGTCCGGCGCAGTTGTCGGGTGGTGAGATGCAGCGCGTCGCCCTGGCCCGGGCGCTGGTCCGTAGTCCGCGCGCGTTCCTCATGGACGAGCCGCTGACGAATCTCGACCTCAAGCTCCGCGTCGAGATGCGCACCGAGCTCACCCGCATCCACCGCAGCCTCGGAGCGACCTTCGTCTATGTGACCAACGACCAGGTCGAGGCTCTGTCCATGGCCGACCAGGTCGCGGTCCTGAAGGAGGGGACTGTGCAACAGGTCGGATCACCGACCGAGGTGTACGAGCGCCCAGCCAACCAGTGGGTCGCGGGATTCGTCGGGAGCCCGCCGATCAGCCTGCTCGCCTGCCGTGCCGAGGGGGATCGTCTGGTCGGTGCCGAAGGCTGGACGCTGCCGCGGCCCCGCTGGACCACGGCTGAGGACGGTCGTGAGCTGATGCTGGGCCTGCGGTCGGAGGACCTGTCGGTCGAGCAGCGGGGGGACGCGTCGTTGTCGGGCGAGCTCTACGGACTTGAGCCGCTCGGTGACCGGACGGTGGTCGACGTCCGGGTCGGGACGGAGATCCTCAAGGTCAAGGCCCGACCCACAGTCACGGGTACGCCGGGCGAGCGGGTGGTTGTCACCGTCGACCTGGACCGTGCGCACCTGTTCGACGCGGGCACCGGGGTGTCGCTGTCCGAGGCTGGGCGGTAACGGCGCCGGGCGGCGACGGCGACATGCGCCCGTACGTGGCAGTCGAGCCCCGCCTCGCCCGCGACGAGGGCGTGTGAACCCGTCCGTCTACGCGCACAGCGCGATCGCTGCGGCACGCCGGACATCACGAGGAAGATCACAGGAGGCGACGCGATGAGTGACCCGATGAACGTGCTGGCCCCCGAGCACCGGCGGCTCCGAATCGGCGACGAGTGGCGCGACGCCGCAAGCGGAGCCACCTTTGCCGTCGAGGACCCGGCCACCGGCAAGACCATCGCCGAGGTGGCGGACGCTGACGTCGCCGACGGGCTCGCCGCCCTGGACGCGGCGAGCGGTGCAATGGCGGAGTGGGCGGCCACCCCGCCACGGAGACGGTCAGAGTTTTTGACCGCGACGTACCGGGCACTGACCGAGCGATCCGAGGAGGTCGCCCGGCTGATCACGCTGGAGATGGGAAAGCCGCTCGCCGAGGCTCGGGGAGAGGTGGCCTACGGTGCCGAGTTCTTCCGTTGGTTCGCCGAGGAGGCGGTGCGCGTCGAAGGGCGCTACAGCATCGCTCCCGCAGGTGGTTACCGCATCCTCACCGTGCCGAAGCCGGTCGGACCGTGCGTCTTCGTGACGCCCTGGAACTTTCCGTTGGCCATGGGAGCCCGCAAGATCGCTCCTGCGCTGGCTGCCGGCTGCACGACGATCACCAAGCCAGCCGGTCAGACGCCGCTCACCATGCTGCTCCTGGCCCGCATCATGGAGGAGGTCGGCGTTCCCCCGGGCGTCGTCAACGTGGTGACCACCAAGCGTTCCGGCGCGGTGGTCTCCGCACTGCTGGCCGACAGTCGGACCCGCAAGCTGTCCTTCACCGGGTCGACCGAGGTCGGGCGCGTCCTGCTACGACAGGCCTCGGACAATGTGCTGCGCACCTCCATGGAACTGGGCGGCAACGCCGCCCTGATCGTGTGCGCCGACGCTGACCTGGACGTCGCGATCGACGGTGCCATGGTGGCCAAGATGCGCAACATCGGGGAATCCTGCATCGCGGCCAACCGGATCTACGTCGAGGAGCCGGTGCGCGAGGAGTTCACGGCGCGCTTCGCCGAGCGGATGGGCGCTCTCTCGGTGGGCCATGGTCTCGACGACGGCGTGAACGTCGGGGCGTTGATCGACGAGGCCTCCGTCACCACGATCGACGGGCTCGTCGCCGATGCGGTCGATCGCGGCGCCCGGGTCCTGGTGGGCGGCGAGCGTCCCGATGGGCCGGGCCACTTCTACCCGCCCACGGTCCTCGTCGACGTGCCCGAGGATGCGCGGATGCTACAGGAGGAGATCTTCGGCCCGGTGGCGCCGATCATCTCGTTCACGTCCGACGACGAGGTGATGGCGAAGGCCAACGACACCGAGCACGGCCTGGCCGGATACGTCTTCACCCGCGACCTCCAGCGGGCGCTCCGGTTCGCCGAAGGGCTGGACACGGGGATGCTCGGCATCAACCGTGGTCTGATATCGGATCCGTCAGCTCCGTTCGGCGGCGTGAAGCAGTCCGGGATCGGCAAGGAGGGGTCGCACGAGGGCGTCCTCGAGTACCTCGACCTCACCTACGTGGCGATCGACCTACCGTGACCGGCCTGCTGCCCCGGGCGCCCGCCGCGCGCGTCTGCACCACCCGGGCGGCCAACCTCGCCGACGCCGTCCCGGTCCCGCAGGTGACCTGGACGTCCACCCAGCACATCGCCGCCGACGCTCCGGAGAGGCACTGCCATGCTTGAGACCGTCCGCGGACCACGCCAGCTGATAGTGGGCGAAGGGGTCGCACAGAACATCCCCCGAGTGGTGGCCGAGAGTGGCTCGCGAGTCCTCATCGTGACCGACCAGGTCCTCCTGCGGCAGCCAGGCGTGGCCGAGATCGTGGCCGCCGTACGGGAGAAGGTCGAGGCCGTCGAGGTGTTCTCCGACGCGACCTCGGACGTGCCTCTCTCCGATGTCGCCCTGGCCGTCTCGGCCGCAGCCGAGGTGAACGCCGACGTGATCCTCGCCATCGGCGGTGGCACGGTGATCGACCTCGCCAAGATCGTCGGCGTCATCCGGCGCCACGGTGGGACGCCGCGTGACTTCTACGGCGAGTCGAGGGTGCCGGGGCCGACGATCCCTCTCGTCGCGGTCCCCACGACGTCCGGCACCGGCTCCGAGCTCACACCCGTCTCGGTGTTGACCGACCCGGACCGCGAGCTGAAGGTGGGGGTTTCCAGCGTCCACATCGTCCCCGACTTCGCCATCGTCGACCCCGAACTCACCTACACCTGCCCGGCGACCGTCACCGCCCACTCCGGTATCGACGCGTTCTGTCACGCCGTGGAGAGCTACACCGCCCGGCCCCGGGCCCACGGACCGCGCGACCCGGTGGAGCAGGTGTTCCTCGGCCGCAACCCGATCACCGACCACTACGCGCTCCGCGCCGCGGAACGCATCGCCCGCAGCTTGCGCCGTGTCGTCAGGGACGGAAGCGACACGGCCGCGCGCGCGGACATGTCCTATGGATCCATGCTCGCCGGGATCGCCTTTTCCCACGCGGGCAACGCCGCCCCACACGCTCTCCAGTACCCCATCGGCGCAGCCACGCACACGCCGCACGGCCTGGGCGTCGGACTGCTACTGCCCTACGCGCTGGACGCGGCCAGGGATGCCATCACAGACCGGTTGGCCATCCTCGCCCGGGTGTGCGGGCTCGACGTCACCGACGCCTCCGACGCCGAAGCCGCAGATACGTTCCTCACCTGGCTCGACGGGCTCCTTGCCGACATCGGTATCCCTGCCACCTTGGCGGACATCGGCGTGGCACGCGCCGACCTCCCGCGCTTCGCGGAGATGGCCAGTGGTGTCACCCGCCTGATTCAGAACCACCCGGGCCCGAGCGACACCGCCAGCCTGACCGCGATCCTCGAAGCGGCCTGGACCGGGGACCGGACCCGACACGCCCTGACTCCGAGCAGAGAGTGACAGGCCTTTCCCGAGACGACGACCACCCTGCTCCACCCAGGGTGTCGGAATGCTCGGCTACGCCATCGCGCCCGACGGCGTAGCCGTCCTCCGGTAGGGGCGTATCCGGCAGGAGCCGGGGTGTCCGCCTGACAACCACCAGGTCACGGCTGTTTGTCTGGCCGGCCATCAACGACGTTGGGCAGGCCGCCGACCTCTGCGGGCATGCCGGCACGACCGTGACCGACGTCGTGCCGCGCACCATCGCGCGGGCCGTGTGGTCCCCACCTCTTGGCATTGGGTGGACGGCAACCGTCCCCGAGGATCATGTCCATCGGGAGACCAGTTGGATGACGTGCGAAGCAGGTTCTGGGTCTTCTCGACCGCCCGAACCTACACAGTCGAGCCATTTGTCCGCGTGCAGACTGCTGGAGTCACTTCCAATCTCGCCCTTGCCTCATGACGATTGGTCGCCATGATGAGACGGTGAGTATTGGGGGAGGCCGCGAGCTCCAACACCGTCCTCGGATCGGTATTCGAGGTCAACTGACCGGCATACTCATCGGTGCGGCCGGAGGGCTGAGCGTCAATATTCTCAGCAGCGACTACCGCTATCGGGCCGTCCTCGCGGCTCTTGCCCTGGCCGCGATCCTGTCCGGCACGGGCTGGATACGACGGCTGCCGCCCCGAGCGCCACTCGCCCGCCACAGCACCTCAGTCCTGCTCGGCCTGGCCTTGGCCGCCGTGATCGCTACTCTGGTCGCCCCCCGCTCGTGGACCGGCCCCGCAGCCTTTACCGTCGTCGGGCTGGTTACGGCTGCTGTCCTGATCGCCACTGACCTGATAACCGTCGTCCTTCTCCTGTCCGGGACAGGGTGCGTCGGCCTCGGGGTGCAATGTATGGGCCTCGGGATCGCCGGACTCGCGGACGGTCTCATTGTGCAGGGCGCGCTGGTCTTCGGCACTGGGGCTGCAGTGACCACATGGGGACTGGCCGCACTACGTCGCAGCTTGCCCCTTGCCCTCTTGGGGTTGACAGGAGGCGGATTATTGACGGCCGCCTTCGGGATCGACGTGATGATCCACTTCAGTCACGTTGAGGGCCTGGTGTTGATCGCCCTCGGCATAGGGCTGATCGCCGCGGAGGTGGCCGTGCTGAAGGGTGCCCGCAGGGCGGTTGGCCTTGTGGGGGCCAGCCTCGCAATAGCGCAACTCGTCGCCGGGGTTGCAGGCTTGCACCGTGGTGATGTCGCACTTGGCGCGTTGGATATCGCACTAGGGACGGCGCTCATGGTCGCGGGGGTGGGTGTGTTTTTCAACAGTCGGGCCACGGCCGGCGCGGCGGTGGTCGGAACCGGCTTGGGGATGGGCGGCCTCGGTCTGATCAGCCTCCTCCACAACCAGATCCTGAGCGCCGCGACATATACCATTGTCGCGGCGGCCGGCGTCAGCGCCGGGGTGATGCTGCTGCATCGCAGCGAGTTGATCGAGCGGATGAGGCGAGGGGCGGCGGCGTTGACAAGGGAGCCAAACCCACCCCGCCGTGGACGACGGGCGTCGCGGGTCACTCTTAGCGACATGGACGAGAGCGACGAGACTGGACAGTAGGGCATCGCGCAGGCAACGGCGTCACAGTCCCGGCGGTGGTCCACTCTCTGATGTTGAAGGCCTGGCAATGGCCTGACCGCCGATGTACCGCCGGAACGACGGATTCCATGCCTCCTCAATCCCCCTCCCACATGCCAAGGACTGCCACGCCCGGCCGGGTCAGGGACGGGCCGTAGGCCATCACCGTGCCGACATGCGGCGCCCTTGACACACTCCGTACCGCTGCTTATGGGTTCTCGGTCACCTGGTCCGTTCGATGACGCCGGCGATGCCGAGGCCGTTGCGCGAAGCGGCGCCGCTACCCCAGAAGGACGAGCTGCCCGGGACGTTCGCCAGGGCATCAAGGTGCGGGTCACCGCCGCCGACCTTCGGCCCGTACTCCACACTCCACCGGCCGCCGGTGAAGCGCAGCAACAGCGTGCCCGGGTACTCGATGTACGGAGGGATGGGATTCGTGCCACTGATCCAAACATTGCCGTTCGCATCACCGGCAACGGCGTACGCCCGGCCAGCAGACGCCGGTCCGGCCAACCGCTGCCACGTTCGACCATCCCAGTGCAGGATGACGGGCTTGGGAGCGGTGTCGTAGTCCTGCGTGCCGACGGCCCAGGCGTCGGTCGACGAGCGGGCCCACACACCCGTCAGTTGGGTGCTGGGAGTCGACGGCAGTGCCGCCACCTGCCACGCACCGCCGATGCGCTGCACAATCATGGGCTGCGGGTAGGGGGCGTCGGCGAGGTAGCGATCGCCGGCGGCGAACAGGCTGCCGTCCTGAGTGCTGGAAACCGCCCGCAGGACACCGTTGTGCTGCTCCGTCCCCGGCACCGCCACCCGGTTGAACTGACGGGTGTCGCCTTCGAGGACGAGCGGCCCGGAGCCGTCGTGGCCGACGAACACCGCCCGCCCACCGCCGGTGGCCGCCACGTCCAGCAGCGTGGAAGGCCCCGTAGAGGCGCCCAACGGCGTGTGTCCCGTCCAGGTCTGGCCGTTGAAATGTCCGGCGTACGGCTCGCCGTGGACTCCGAGGCCCACCGTCCAGACGTCCCCCTCGCTCGCCGCAGCCGCCCTGTACAGCAGGAACGCCTCGTGCACCCAGATCGCCGCCCGTAACGAAGCCGTAAGAACAACCGTTCCGCGTACTGGGCGATGACCAGCCGTCCTCGACGAGATCCCACCCGCTGGCATCAGGATGGATCACCACCACCGGACCAGCGCGACGCCGTAGCCGCACCCTGGCGGTCCCCGGCGCCGCCGCCGGCGGCTGCCGGTTGACCTCCGCGCGCTACCTGGCGACGATCATTCGTACCACCATCTCGTACGCCGGCAGACCGCACCGCATCCCGACACCGAGAGGGCTACCCGTCAGCCCGGCATGCGAGGCTCAAGCTCCACGACCAACGAGCCACGCCGATGTGGCCCCCGGACACCGCCATCGCCGCACAAGTCCTGGCAGGACAGCCCCCAATCCCACACCCCTTGTGCCCGGAGGAACGCAGACCATGGACCACGCTTCTCAGCTCATTCAGGAGCGGAGTGCCCCGCCGGCCACGCTGGTGATCTTCGGTGCCTCCGGTGACCTGACCCGGCGTAAGCTGCTGCCCGCAATCGAGAGCCTGGCTCGGCATGAGCGGCTCCCGGACCAGTTCGCGCTGGTCGGCGTCGCGCGTACGTCGATGACCGACGAGCAGTTCGCCGAGAGCGCCCTCGGTGCACGCACCCTCGCCAGCAAGCGCCAGCTCCAGAGCGGCGTGCGGTACGTGGCCGGCGGCTACGACGACCCGGAGACCTACAAGCGGCTCGTGGAGACCCTCGACGAGCTGGACGCACAGCGGGGCACGTCCGGCAACCGGCTCTTCTACCTGTCCACCCCCGCCGGGGCCTTCGAGCCGGTGATCAACGGACTGGCCGGTGTCGGGCTCAACCAGCCACGCGAAGGCTCCTTCTCCCGCCTGGTCATCGAGAAGCCGTACGGACGCGACCTGGCCACCGCCCGCGAGCTCGACGGCGTCGTGCACAGCGCGTTCGACGAGCACCAGGTCTTTCGTATCGATCACTATCTGGGCAAGGACACCGTCCAGAACGTGCTGGCGCTGCGCTTCGCGAACTCGATCTTTCAGCCCATCTGGGATCGCTCCTGGGTCGACCACGTGCAGATCACCGTCGCCGAGACCCTCGGCGTCGGCAGCCGCGGCGGCTTCTACGAGGACGCCGGCGCGATGCGGGACATCGTCCAGAACCACGTGCTCCAGGTCCTCGCGCTGGCGCTGATGGAGCCGCCGGCCTCATTCGAGGCTGAGGGCCTGCGCAACGAGAAGGTGAAGCTGCTGCAGGCGATCCGGCTCCCCACCGACCGGGACATCGCCGAGGCCGCGGTCCGGGGACAGTACACCCGGGGCGGCACACGCGAGGAGCTGATGGCCGGCTACCGCGAGGAGACCGGCGTCGACCCTCTGTCGCGGACCGAGACCTACGCCGCGATGCGGCTCAACGTGGACAACTGGCGCTGGGCCGGGGTGCCGTTCTACGTACGCACCGGCAAGCGCCTGCCGGCCCGGCTCACCGAGGTGGCACTGCAGTTCCAGCGACCGCCCCACCTACCGATCCCGACCGATCAGCTCACCGGCCTCGATGCCGACGCGCTGATCCTGCGGATCCAGCCGAACGAGGGCATCTCGCTGCGCTTCGGCGCCAAAGTGCCGGGCCACTCCTTCCGGGTCCGCACCGCCACCATGGAGTTCTCCTACGACCAGACGTTCGTCGAGGAGTCCCCGGAGGCGTACGAGCGGCTGCTCCTGGACGCGCTGATCGGCGACGCGTCGCTCTTCATCCGCAGCGACGAGGTGCAGCAGTGCTGGCGGATCGTCGACCCGATCATCGACCACTGGGAAAAGGACAACTCGCCGATCCCCACCTACGAGGCCGCCTCCTGGGGGCCGACCGACGCCGACCGACTCATCGGCCGGCACGGCCGCAAGTGGCGCAACTCCGCGTGACCCTGCCACACCGAGTGTGACCGCGCTGCCGGGCCGATTGCTTGGTCTCACCATCGATGCGCAGCGCGGTCCTCTCAGTGCCCGGCCGGCATCGTGCTTCCCCAGGGCTGGAGGATCTGACCGACGAATCGCCGCCGACCGTGACCGGCTCACCGCACGGACGCACCGTCGCCGAGGCGGAGCTGACGCGAGGCATTGGCCGCCGCGGTCCGTGCTGCCTCCGGGCTGGGAGCGGCAAGGGCCGCCTCGGCGATCTGGCGGCACTCGTCCAGGGTGTGCGCGGCCAGGGACTCGCGCACCGTCGGGATGCTGCGGGGCGCCATGGACAAGCTGGTGATGCCCAGGCCAGCCAGCACCAGGGCGAACTGCGGATCCGCTGCGGACTCTCCGCACACGCCGACTGGCTTGCCCGCCTCGACGCCCGCTGCCGCGCAGGAGGCGAGGAGCGCGATCAGCGCGGGCTGCCACGGGTCGAGCAGGTCAGCGAGGTCGCCGCACATGCGGTCAGCGGCGAACGTGTACTGGCTGAGGTCGTTGGTGCCGACGCTGAGAAAGTCCGCGTGGCACAGCACCTGGTCGGCGCGTAGGGCCGCGGCCGGCACCTCGATCATCACGCCGGCGGTCGCCAGGCCGTACTCGCGGCAGGATTCGGTGAACGCTGCCGCCTCCGTCGCCGTGGCGACCATCGGCGCCATCACCCACACGTCGGCGTCCGTCGCCGCAGCCGCCGCCGCGATCGCGGCCAACTGCGCGGTGAGTACGGACGGTGCCTGCCGCGCGACCCGCAGACCACGGATGCCCAGCGCGGGGTTGGGTTCCTCGGCCAGCCGCAGGAACGGCAGCGGCTTGTCGGCGCCGGCGTCCAGGGTACGCACAACGATCTTGCGACCGGGCAGCGCGGCGAAGACGTCGCGGTACGCGGCGACCTGTTCCTCGTACGACGGCGGGTCGCTGCGGTCGAGGTAGAGCATCTCGGTGCGGAACAGGCCGACCCCTTCCACCTCGCCGGTGAGGTCGCGGACGGAGCCGATGTTGGCCAGTAGCGCGACGGGATGACCGTCCGCGGTCCGCCCGGGGCCCTGAGAGCGGGCGCGGCGTTCGATCTCGGCGAGCCGCTCCGCGTTGACGGCGGTCACCGTCTCTGCGGAGACGCCGGCCACCACGACACCGCTCGCGCCGTCGAGACTGGCCAACGCGCCGTCGGTCACGTCCAGGATGCCCGCGCAGCGGACCACGGCCGGGATACCGAGTGTCCGGGCCAGGATCGCGGTGTGGCTGGTCGGCCCGCCCTCGGCAGTGATCAGTCCCAGCACCAGGCCCGGTTCGAGGCCGGCGGTGTCGGCGGGCGCCAGGTCGCGGGCGATGAGCAGGTACGGATGGCCAAGGTCCGGCACGCCCGGCATCGGCTGCCCCAGGCACGCCGCGACGAGGCGGTCCCGCAGGTCGTCGAGATCGCTGATCCGCTCGGCGAGGTACCCGCCCGCGGCTTCGAAGGCGGCCCGGTGCCCGGCGAGCACGTCGGTGATCGCGTGCGGGGCGTCGGCGCCGTCGTCGATGGCGATGTCGGCCGCGTCGATGAGCGTCTCGTCCTGCGCCATCATGACCTGCGCGCGCAGGATCTCGGCGGCGGCCGCGTCCACGGTGGTGTCGGCGCGACGGGTCAGGTCAGCGGCGACGGCGACGACCGCGGCCCGGACGGTGATCTTCTCGGCTTCGGGATCAACGGTCTGCGCCAACGGCGGCAGGGCCGGAGGCGGGGCCAGCCGGTAGACCGGCCCCGCCGCACCACCGGGGCTGGCCCCGATCCCTCGGAGTTCACGCATCGAGGTCGCGTTCGAGGAGGTCGGCCAGGGTGTCGACAGCGGCCTGGGCGTCGTCGCCGTCCGCCTCCAGGGTGACCTCGGTGCCCTTCTTGGCGCCGAGCGACAGCACGCCGAGCATGCTGCGGGCCGGCACGGCTTTCTTGTCGCCGATGCGGATGGTGACCAGCACCGGCTGCTTCGCCGCCTCGGCGACGAACAGCGCCGCCGGGCGGGCGTGCAGCCCGCTGGCGGAGCCGACGAGGACTGTTCTGCTGGGCAACGGATCCCCCTAGGGTTCGATCGTCACCTTGATCGCTTCGCCGCGCGCCACGATGCCGAAGGCGTCGAGAGTGCGGTCGAGCGGCAGGCGGTGGGTGATGAGGTCGGCGACCGGCACGGCGCCGCCAGCGATGAGTCGGAGCGCTTCCTTGTTGTGCTCCGGGCTGGAGCCGTTGGCGCCGACGATGGTCAGCTCGCGGTAGTGCACGAGGTTGGAGTCCAGGGAGATGACGGGCTTGTCCTTCGGCAGGCCGCCGAAGAAGCTGATCCGCCCCTGGCGCGCGGACATCTGCACCGCCTGCTCCTGGGCGACGCCGGCGGCCGTGGCGGTGATGACGACGTCGGCACCCCGGCCTTCGGTGAGTTTGAGCACCGCGTCGACGACGTCGGTCTCGGCGCCGCAGATCGCCGCGTCCGGCTGGACCAGGTTGGCGGCCAGGTCGAGGCGTTCGCGGTTGAGGTCCACGAGGAACACCCGGGCCGCGCCGCGTGAACGGGCCAGTCGCACATGCAGACAGCCGATCGGCCCGGAGCCGACGACGACCACGTCGTCGCCCTCCCCCACACCCGCGAGGTCCTGGCCGTTGAGGACGCAGGCGAGGGGCTCGGCGACGGACGCCTCGGCGAAGCTGAGCCCCTCGGGGATGCGGTTGAGTCCGTCGACGGCGAGGACGTTCTGCGGCACGACCAGGTATTCGGCGAACCCGCCGTCGAAGTGGTATCCCATCGACACCTGGTTGGGGCACACGGTCATCCGGCCGCGCCGGCACTCGGCGCACGTACCGCACGGGATGGCGGCGATGACCTGAACCCGGTCCCCCGGCCGCCAGCCCGTGACGTCGCCACCGACTTCGCTGATCTCACCGGCGATCTCGTGGCCCATGACGCGCGGCGGGGCGATGTGGTGATGGCCGAAGCGGGAGATCTTCACGTCGGTGCCGCAGGTGGAGCAGGCGCGGACGCGGATCTTCACCTCGGCGGGGCCCGGCGTGGGCTCGGGCGCGTCCTCAATGCGGACGTCACCAGGCGCGTGGAATCGAACGACCTTCACGAGGGCTTCCCTTCGAGGATGGTGATGACGTCATCGACGCACGTCGACTCGCGTAGCCGCTGCGCCTGGGCGGGGTCCATCAGCACCGAGGCGAGCTGGGCGAGGATGTCCACGTGCCCGTCGCCGGCAGCGGCAATGGCGACGCAGACCCGTACGTCGAAGCCGTCCCAGTCGACGCCGTCGGGGAAGCGCAGCACCGCGAGGGCATCGCGCTGGACGGACTCCTTGCTGTTCAGCGTGCCGTGCGGGATGGCGACGCCCTCTCCGATGTACGTGGAGACGCTCTGCTCGCGGGTGAGCATCGCGTCGACGTACGCCGGGGCGACCGCGCCGATCTCGACGAGTACCGCGCCGCAGCGGCTGATCGCCTCGTCCCGCGATCCGGCCCGCTCGTCGAGCCGGATCGCGTCACGGGCCAGCAGTTCAGCCACTCAGCTCACCGCCGCGCTGTACCGCGTTCACGACCCTGCTGACGGCCGGGTCGCCGATGAACACCTGGATCGGCACGATGACCGTGTCGGGTGCGCTGACCCGGGCCCGCGCGGCGAGCCCCTGGTGGCAGACGACCACGTCCGCGTCCGCCGGGATCGAGTTGACCGGCGTGTGCTCGACGGTCACCGCGTTCTTCGCCAGTTGCCGCCGAAGTTGGCTGGCCAGCATCACGCTGCTGCCCATGCCGGCGTCGCAGGCGACGACGACCTTCTTGATCTCGGTGCCGTTGATGGTGGGCATGGATTCAGACCTCCTGCTTTGCCGACTTGTGGAGGGTCTCGTCAGGGTCGACAGCCCTCTCCTCGTCTGGACGGACAGCCGTCTCCTCGTCCGGGCCGACGGCGTCCGCGGCGGGCTCGCCGCGGCCGAAGCCGAGCAGGGCTGAGGCGACCGCGAAGGTGACGGCGGCGGCGATCACGACGCCGAGGATGACCCCGAAGTGGCCGCCCTTGGGGGTGACGGCGAGGTAGGCGAAGATACTGCCCGGCGAGGGGGTGGCGACCAGGCCGGCACCGGTGATCACGAAGGTGCCGACGCCGGCCGCACCCCCGGCGATCATGGCGAGGATCAGCTTCGGCTTCATCAACACGTACGGGAAGTAAATCTCGTGGATGCCGCCGAGGAACTGCACGATGATCGCGGCCGGGGCGCTGGGGCGCAGCGCGCGGGGGCCGAAGACCATGAAGGCGAGCAGCAGACCGAGGCCGGGGCCGGGGTTCGACTCGATCATGAACAGGATCGACTTGCCCTTGTCGGCCGCCTCGGCGATGCCCAGCGGGCCGAAGACGCCGTGGTTGATGGCGTTGTTGAGGAAGAGCACCTTGGCGGGTTCGACGAGTACCGAGGTCAGCGGCAGCAGGTCCTTGCCGACGAGCCAGTCGACGCCCGAGCCGGCTTGCTTGGTGAGCCATTCGACCACGGGGCCGATGCCGTAGACACCGCCGATGGCCATCCCGGCACCGATGATGCCGGCGCTGAAGTTGTCGACCAGCATCTCGAAGCCGGGACGGATTTTGTTTTCGATCAGACCGTCGAAGAGCCTGAGGACATACGCCGTGAGCGGCCCGATGATCATCGCGCCGAGGATCATCGGCACATCCGCGCCGACGACGAGGCCCATGGTCGCCACCGCGCCGACGACGGCGCCGCGTTGGCCGTGGACCAGCCGGCCGCCGCTGTAGCCGATGAGCACCGGTAGCAGGATGCTGATCATCGGGCCGACCAGTTCGGCCAGGGTTTTGTTGGGGATCCAGCCGGTGGGGATGAACAGTGCGGTGATCAGGCCCCAGGCGATGAACGCGCCGATGTTGGGCATGACCATCGCGGCCAGGTAGCCGCCGAGGCGTTGCACGGTGGCTTTGAGGCCCTGACCTTTCACCTCTGGTGTGTAGGAAGAGG
Organism: Micromonospora sp. DT15; assembly: GCF_049841475.1. Taxonomy (NCBI): domain Bacteria; kingdom Bacillati; phylum Actinomycetota; class Actinomycetes; order Micromonosporales; family Micromonosporaceae; genus Micromonospora; species Micromonospora sp. DT15. The sequence continues at coordinate 94,180 of NZ_JBNCKJ010000017.1, read as the reverse complement.
AGGTCACGGGGGTATCTCCTTCATCGAGGGGCGGTCCAGACGGCTGCGGGGGAGAAAGCTCGTCCGGCTAGGGGTGGATGGTGACGTCGTGGCGGAGCAGGTCCGCTGGACCGGGCATCCGGCTGCCGGGCAGGCTCACCGCGGCGGCGCCCCAGGCCAGGCCTTCGGCGAGGGCCGCGGCACCCTGTGCGCCCGCGGCGAGGAACCCGGCGAGCAGCGCGTCGCCTGCACCGACGGTGCTACGGGGCCGGGCTACCGGGCAGGTGCCGGTGCGGATCCCTTCGGCGTCGACCAGGACGGCGCCGTCGGCGCCGAGGCTGGCTACGACGGTGCCGGCGCCCCATGCCCGCAGGCACTGAGCGGCATCAACCACATCGCCGAGGTCCTTCAGTGGGCTGCCGACCACCTCGGCCAGTTCGTCGCGGTTGGGCTTGAGCACTGTCGCTCCGGCAAGGGCGGCCTCGCGTAGGGCAGGACCGCTGGTGTCGACGGCGACCCTGACATCGGCGGCGCGCAGCTTCCGGCATAACTGCGCGTAGGCGTCGGCGGGCAGGCCGGGCGGGACGCTGCCGCACAGCACGACCCAGTCGGCGCCCCTGGCACGGGCGAGCACACTTTTGATCACCTCGTCGAACTCGGCGCGGCGCAGGGTCGGGCCCGGCTCATTGATCTTGGTGACCGTGCCGTCGGGCTCGGCCAGGGTGATGTTGGAACGGGTCCTTCCGGCGATGGAGACCGCGAGAACCTCCACACCCTCTGCCTTGAGGAGGCGGATGAGCTGGTTTCCCTCGTCACCGCCGGACGGCAGCACCGCCACCGACGGCACGCCGTTGGCCAGCAGGGCACGGGATACGTTGACCCCCTTGCCGCCGGGGTCGAGGTGAGCGGTGGCAGCCCGGATGACCTCGCCCCGGGTGAGTGAGCCGACCTCCACGGCTCGGTCGAGGCTGGGGTTGAGGGTGACGGTGACGATCATGCCCGGCCCGCTCTCATGCGCGGGCCACCCGAACGCCCGTGGACTCCAGGTCACCGACCAGGTCGAGGTCGGCACGGTTGTCGGTGATGAGCAGGTCGACGTCGGCCAGCTCAGCGAACCGGGCCAGATAGTCGTTGCCGAGCTTGGTGTGGTCGGCGACCACCACCGTGCGCCGGGCGGCACGGACCATCGCTCGCTTCACCGCCGCCTCGGACGGGTCCGGGGTGGTCAGCCCGCGCTCGACAGAGATGCCGTTGGTGCCGATGAACGCGACGTCAACGTAGAGGTCCGCCAACGGTGACAGCGCCCAGTCGTCGACGGTCGCCAGGGTCTTCCCGCGGACCCGTCCGCCCAACAGCAGGACGTTGAGGTTGGCATAGGTACCGAGGGTCGTGGCGATGACCGGCGAGTTGACCACGACGGTCAGCTCACGGTCGACCGGCAGCAGTTGGGCCAGCCGGGCGGTCGTGGTGCCGGCGTCGAGGATGATCGCGCCCTCCTCCGGCACCTCATTCAGGGCGAGTTTGGCGATGCGCTCCTTCTCCTCGATGAGCACCGCGTCACGCGCCGCCAGCGCGGGCTCGAACCCGAGCCGTTCGACGGGAATCGCTCCACCGTGGACTCTGCGCAGCACCCCGGCCCGCTCCAGGATGGTGAGATCGCGGCGGATGGTCTCCGACGTCACGTTTAGCCCATCGGCCAGGCCGGTCACCTCGACCCGGCCCACGTCCCGGGCGATGCGAAGGATCTCCTGCTGTCGTTCCTCGGCGTACATGTTGTTTCACCGCCGTTTCTTTTTGCTTGTGCTTTGTTTACGCCCGACTGTGAGGGAAGTCAAGAGATCGACCACAGGGACCCACACCCGGCGCGACGGTGATGAGGTTGGTGTCCCTACGACTTCGGCGTCCGGTTACGGCGGTGGTGGACGATCAGCGCGACCGCGCTGAGCATCGCCACCAGGCCGAACGCCGAGCTGACCCACTGGTTGTCCGCTGCGGTCGAGAGCACCACGTTGGCCGCCGCGCTGACGAAGAGCACCAGCCACAGCAGCGGGCGCAGCAGGCCACCCGGCCTTTTCGGTGCGGCGACCGGGGCCTCGGTGATGCGGTACGGATCGGTCATGACTGCCTCCTTCGGCGAATGTTTCCTGACGCCGTCAACGCTAGGGACGCGGCGCGGCGGAGACGATCCCGCCAGCTCGACGACAGTGGTACAGCAGGCTGTACCTTCCGCCCCGACGTCGCCGGGGGGGGCCTACGGTGGCCTATGTTGGCGGTGGAGGTGGGTCGATGGCGTACGTGCGGGGCCGGGTTCGCGCCTCGGTCGACGCCTTGGAGCACATCGTCGGAGGGCTGGGCACCGCCACGCTGGCGCTGGGCGCGCTGCTCTGGGCGGCGATCGTGGCGGTGACCTGCCTGGGCGGGGTGGGGCTGCTGGCGGCGCCGGGCGCGTTGCGGGCGGTGCGCTGGGTGAGCGACCGCGAGCGGAGCCGGCTGTCCCGCTGGGGCGAGCCGATCCCCACGCCGGGTCCGGTGCCGGCCGGGTTGCGGACGGCGACGCGCGATCCCTTCGTACGCCGGGAGCTGGGCTGGGTCGCGCTGTACTCGCTCGTCGGCCTGGTGACCGGGCTGGTCGGCATCGCGCTGCCGCTCTATGCGGTGCAGGACGGCACCTTCCCGCTGTGGTACCGGCTGGTCCCCCCCGACGCCGCGCCGGGGATCGTCTGGTGGCACATCGATGGCCTGTCCGACGCGCTCTGGGTCGGGGTGCTCGGGGTGGGCTGCCTGGCCGCCGCGATCTGGTTCAGCCCGGTCCTGGCCCGCCTCCAGGCATGGCCGGGCCGGTGGCTGCTGCCTCCACCGCCGGGTGTCGACCTGTCACTGCGGGTGGCAGAGCTGACCGCCACCCGCGCCGCGGCGCTGGACGCCCACGCGGTCGAACTGCGCCGGATCGAGCGGTCGCTGCACGACGGCACCCAGAACCGGTTGGTAGCGGTCAACGTGTTGCTCGGCGCTGCGCGGCGGGCCGTGCGCCGCAATCCGGACCGCGCCGACGAGATCCTCGGGCAGGCGCAGGACGCCGCGGAACAGGCACTCGGCGAGCTGCGTACGGTGGTGCGCGGGATCCTGCCGCCGGTGCTGGACGACAGGGGTCTCGCCGGTGCGCTGACGGGCCTGGCCAGCAGCTGCGCGGTGCCCTGCCGACTGGAGGTGGACGTGGCTGTGCGGTGCGCGGCCTCGGTCGAGGCCACCGCGTACTTCGTGGTGGCCGAGGCGCTGACGAACGTCGTCCGGCACAGCGGTGCGAGCCAGGTGGACGTGGCCGTGCGCCGCGAGCGCGGCCGGCTGCTGGTGAGCATCGAGGACGACGGGCACGGCGGCGCGAACGAGACACGTGGCTCCGGGCTCACCGGTATCCGCCGGCGGGTCGAGGCGTACGACGGCCGGATGACGCTGACGAGCCCGCCGGGAGGGCCGACGAGAATGGACGTGGAGCTGCCATGCGGATCGTGATCGCCGAGGACGACCCGCTGCTGCGTGAGGGGTTGGCGCTGCTGCTGCGGGCGGAGGATCTGGACGTCGTCGCCACCGCCGGCACTCCGGGCGAGTTCCTGGTCGCCGTCGACGAGCACGCGCCGGACGTCGCGATCGTGGACGTACGGATGCCGCCGACCCACACCGACGAGGGCATCGTCGCCGCCGTGGAGGCCCGGCGGCGCCGTCCCGGCCTCGCGGTACTGGTCCTGTCGGCGTACGTCGAGCAGGCGTTCGCCACCGACCTGTTCTCGGTCGGCGCCGTCGGGCTCGGTTACCTGCTGAAGGAGCGGGTGGGCCGGGTCGAGGAGTTCCTCACCGCGCTGCACCGCGTCGCGGACGGCGGCAGTGTGATCGACCCGGAGGTGGTGGCGCAGTTGCTCGCCCGCAACCGCCGGACGGACACGGCACTGAGCGAGCTGTCACCGCGTGAGCGTGAGGTGCTGGGGCTGATGGCCGAGGGGCTCGGCAACAGCGCTATCGCCGAGCGGCTGTTCGTCACCGACGGCGCGGTGCACAAGCACATCCGCAGCATCTTCTCGAAGCTTCAGCTTCCACCGGACGACAGTGCCGACCGCCGGGTCACCGCCGTGCTGCGCTACCTGGACGGCGATCGGCGGTAGCGCCTGCTGTACCCGGACCTGGCAGCCCGCGGGATGGTTGCCGTTCTCCCACGTCAATAGCGTTTCTGGTGCGCGCAGTTCTTGCCGATGACACGGAGAGAGGCCACCAGAATGCCGGATTATCCGGAACAGACAATCGCACCGGCGGTACGCGTCGAACACCTCACCCGCGTGTACGACGCCGGCGTTGACCAGGTGACTGCGCTTGCCGGCGTCGATGTCAGCTTCGAACGGGGCACCTTCACGGCGGTGATGGGCCCCTCGGGCTCCGGCAAGAGCACGCTGCTGCAGACCGCGGCCGGGCTCGACCGGCCCACCTCCGGTCGGGTGGTCATCGGAGGCACCGACCTGTCCGGGCTGTCCGAGACCCGCCTGACCGAGCTGCGTCGTACCCGGATCGGGTTCGTCTTCCAGGCGTTCAACCTGATCGGCGCGCTCACCGTCGAGGAGAACATCGTGCTGCCCCTGCGCCTGGCCGGCGTCCGGCCGGACCGGGCCTGGCTGACCCGGGTGGTCGAGCGGGTCGGCCTCACCGACCGACTGCACCACCGGCCGGCCGCGCTCTCCGGCGGCCAGCAGCAGCGGGTGGCGATCGCCCGGGCGCTGGCCACCCGCCCGGAGGTGATCTTCTCGGACGAGCCCACCGGCGCCCTCGACTCGCGGACCGCGGCGGAGGTGCTGACGCTGCTGCGCGCGGTCGTGGACGAACACCGGCTGACCGTGGTGATGGTGACCCACGATCCGATCGCCGCCTCGTACGCGGACCGGGTGCTCGTATTGGCCGACGGTGCGATCGTCGCCGACCTTCCGCAGCTGGGAGCCGCCCGTATCGCCGAGCACCTGGCGTCGCTGGATCGGCGGGTACTGCGATGATCGGTCTCGCCGCCCGCCTGCTGCGCCACCGCGCCGGACCCGCCGCCGCGACACTGCTGGCCCTGATCGCCGGCGTGCTGATCCTGGTGGCGATGGGCACCCTCGTCGAGTCCGGGCTGCGTTTCCGCGCGGAGCCACGGCTCTGGGCCTCGGCCGACGTGGTCGTCGCCAACCGCACGGTCAGCCACACGTTCAAGGAGTTCGGCGGCGACACCACCACGAGCACCGTCACGCTGCCAGAGGGCGGCACTGTGGACGCGGCAGTGGTGGACCGGATCCGCCAGGTGCCGGGCGTCACGGCCGTCACCGGCGACAAGAAGGTGGTCATCGGCTCACCCGCTGCCGTGGGACACGGCTGGGACACGTACGCCTTCACCGGTCGTCCCATCACCGCGGGTGCCGCGCCACGGGCCGACGACGAGGTGCTTGTCGACACCCGGTTCGGCGGGGCACCCGGCAACCGCATCGACCTGGTCGTCGGCGGGGTCAGCCGGTCGTACCGGGTGAGCGGAACCGCCGAGACCGGTTCGGCGGCGGTGTTCTTCACCGACGCGCAGGCCGCCCGGTTGTCCGCCCACCCGGGCCGGGTGGATGCGATCGGCGTGCGGATGGCGCCCGGCGCCGACCTCGGCGCCCTACGCGAGATCGCGTCGGAGGCCGGCGCCACGACATACGCCGGGAAAGACCGTGGCAACGTCGAGCAGTCGGAGAACCAGGCCGCCCAGACGTTGCTGGTCACGGCCGGATCGGCTTTCGGGGGGTACGTCGTCCTGCTGATCGTCTTCGTGGTGGCCGGCACCATCGGGCTGTCCGTCCGGCACCGTCGACGTGACCTGGCGTTACTACGCGCGGTCGCGGCCACGCCGGGCCAGGTGCGCCGCATGCTGGTCGCCGAAGCCGCGCTGCTCGCCCTGGTCGGCTCTGCGATCGGCGGCCCGGCCGGCCTGCTGGCGGCCCGCTGGGTGCACGGCGAACTGGTCGGGCGGGGGTTCGTGCCGGCCAGCTTCCCGATGGCCGGCGGCCTGTTCGCGGTGCCGGCCGCGGTCGGTACGGCGGTCCTCGTGGCCGTGCTCGCCGCGGTGGTCGCCGGACGCCGGGTCACCGCGATCAAGCCGATCGAGGCGCTCGGCGAGATCGCTGTCGAGCCTCGGCGTAGCGGCCGGGTGCGGCTGATCGCCGGCGTGCTGACGCTGGCGGCTGCCGGCACCTCGGGGGCGTTCACGCTCGGCGCCGCCGGGTCGACCGGAGCGCTGGCCGGCGCGGTCGGCATGCTGTACCTGTTCGTCATCGCGGTGGCGCTGCTCGCACCGAGGATCAACGTGTACGCGGCACGCCTGCTCACACCGTTGTTGCCGAGGGTGTGGAGGGTCAGCGGCTACCTGGCTGCGGCCAATCTGCGAGCCAACGCGCAGGGCATGGCGACCGTCCTGACCGCCCTCGTGCTGTCCGTGGGGTTCGGCGGCTCGGTCTGGTTCCTACAGACCAACCTGGAACGGCAGACCACCACGCAGAGCAGCGCGGGAACCCTCGCCGAGCGGGTAGTTGTCGCACCCGGTGGGCTGCCGGCGGACGCGGCGCGCGAGATCCGCGAGTTGGCCGGGGTTCAGGCGGCCACTGGTGTGCACGGTACGCAGGTGGTGATGCGGGTGCTCGGCGGAATCGAGCCGGTCAACGCGCAGTCGGTCGACCCGGCGGGCATCACGTCGACGATGGACCTCGACGTCCGCGAGGGCAACCTGGCCGACCTGCGCGAGGGCACTGTCGCCCTGTCTGCGACGCAGGCGTCCTCGTCCGGCTGGGACGTCGGCGATCAGGCGGAACTCTGGCTGGGCGACGGCACGCCGGTTACGTTGGACGTCATCGCGATCTACGGCCGTGGCCTCGGCTTCGGCGACGTCACGCTGGCCGCCGAGACGGTCGCCGGGCACACGGCCGGGGACACCAACGACGAGGTCCTCGTCAGCGCCGGCCCGGACGCCGACACCGCGTTGGTCACATGGTCGGCTGAGCATCCAGGTGCCGAGATTCTCGACGCCGCCACCCGTACCCGCCTGATCAGCACCGATCTGGCGCTCGGCGCCTGGCTGAACCGGCTGCTGATCGGCGTGATGGTGGGGTACGCGGCCCTGGCCGCGGCCACCACGATGGTGATGGCCGCACTGGCCCGCCGCCGCGAGTTGGCGTTGCTCCAACTGGTCGGGGTCACCCGTCATCAGATTCGGAGGATGGTCCAGGCCGAACAGGCCGGACTGCTCGGCACCGCGGTACTGATCGGCGCGACGATCGCGGCGCTGACCCTGAGCGCGATCGTCAACGGACTGACCGGCAGCCCGATCCCGTACGTCCCGCCGCTCGGATGGGTGGCGGTGCTCGGCGGCACGACGCTGCTGGCGCTGGCGACCACCGTGTGGCCGGTTCGACGGCTGCTCAGCGCCCCTCCGATCGACAACATCGGTGTGAAGGAGTAGACGTCCGGACGCGGGAGTGACGACGCGCCGTCTGACGGCTACGTCGCGTTACCTCCGTCACTCTCCTTGGCATCCGGAACGTCGTTCCGTATGTTGATTACCGGAACACCGCTCCGGTTGCCGGGCACGCTGAACCGGGCGGGCTGCCACCAAACCGTGGACGTTGAACGTGTCTGAAGGAGTAACAGTCATGCAGTACCGCACCTTGGGTCGCACTGGTGTGCAGGTCAGCACGCTCGTACTCGGCGCAATGAACTTCGGCAAGATCGGCAACACCACCCAGGAGGACGTCGCCGCCATCGTCAACGGCGCGCTCGATGCGGGGATCAACCTCATCGACACCGCCGACGCCTACAGCGGTGGCCAGTCCGAGGAGATGGTCGGCAGGGCCATCGCCGGCCGCCGCGACGACGTCATCCTGGCCACCAAGGCGACGCTGCCGATGGGCGACGAGCGCAACCAGCGGGGCGGCTCGCGCCGCTGGTTGGTCACCGCGCTGGAACACAGCCTGCGCCGCCTCGGCGTCGACCACGTCGACCTCTACCAGATGCACCGGTGGGATCCGACGACCAGCGACGACGAGACGCTGTCGGCGCTGACGGACCTGCAACGCGCGGGCAAGATCCGCTACTTCGGCTCCTCGACCTTCCCTGCCTACCGCATCGTGCAGGCGCAGTGGGCCGCCCGCGAGGGGCGTCTGAGCCGTTACGTGACCGAGCAGCCGAACTACTCGATCCTGCAGCGCGGCATCGAGACCCACGTGCTGCCCGCGACCCAGGAGTACGGCATGGGCGTGCTGGCCTGGAGTCCGCTGGCGTCGGGCTGGCTGTCCGGGGCGATCCGCGCCGACCAGGAGATCAGCACGAACCGCTCGGGCTTCATGCAGCATCGCTTCGACGTCAGCATCCCCGCCAACCGCGCCAAGCTCGACGCCGTCGAGCAGCTCGCGAAGGTTGCCGACGAGGCCGGCCTCAGCATGATCCAACTCGCGCTCGGCTTCGTCACCGCGCATCCGGGCGTCACCAGCGCGATCATCGGTCCCCGCACGATGGGCCACCTCAGCTCGCAGCTCGCCGCCGCGGACACGGTGCTCTCGGCCGACGTGCTCGACACGATCGACGCGATCGTGGCTCCCGGCGTCGACCTCGCGGCCCACGAGAAGAACGACACTCCGCCCGCTCTGCTCGAGCCGGCGCTGCGCCGCCGCTGATCACTCGGCACGCCGGCGACCAGACGGCAGGCGGACGTACGCCTACGCGTCCGCCTGCCGCTGACCCGCCGCACCGTCGCCGACGACGCCGTCAGCCGCGGCGCCCTGCTGGAACGCTACTGCGCCGCCATCGGCCGCGACCCGGCGTCGATCACCCGCTCGATCAACCTGCCCGTCTCCTACGACCAACCCCGGCTCACCCGCGTCGCCATCGGCAGGGCGATCGGCGCGGGCATCGGGCACATCGTGCTCACACTGCCGGCGCCCTACCCGGCTGACGTCGCGCGTTGGGTCGCCGACGAACTCATCATCCCGTCGACCGCCTGACCGCCTGACCGGCCGGTCCCGGTCGATCTCCGAACCGGGCGGCCTGGGTCAGATGGTGGAGTGACTGATTTCAAGGCTCCCGCTGCCGGAGTCGCACTGAGACCAGTGCCAACCCGGTCAGCGGGAGCCTCCCGATCGCGCTGCCGGGGCCGGTCGCCACCCGTGCCGGCCGTGATCCACCTCGCAGTACTTGCCTCTCACGTTAGCGTGAGGTTTTAGCGTGGTGGCATGCAGATCAACGGCTCAACAGCTCTCGTGACCGGTGCCAACCGCGGGCTCGGCAAGGCCTTCGCCGAGGCACTCCTCGCCCGCGGCGCCACCGTCTACGCGACCGCCCGTCGCGTGGAAAGCATCGACATCCCCGGTGCCGTCGCCCTCCAGATGGACATCACGGATCCAGCGTCCATCGAGGCCGCGGCAGGCAAGGTGGGCGACCTCAACATCCTCATCAACAATGCCGGCACCTCCACGCAAGCCCCGCTGCTCGGCCCCTCCCTGGAGAACATCCGCCACGACTTCGACACCAACTTCTGGGGCACCCTCAACGTCACCCGCACCTTCGCGCCGAGGCTGGCCGGTGGTGCCATTCTCAACGTCATCTCGGCGCTGAGCTGGTACAGCTTCGCCCCGAGCAGCAACGGCTACGCCGCCTCCAAGGCCGCGGAGTGGTCCCTGACGAACGGCATCCGACTCGAGTTGGCCGGCCAGAAGACTCTGGTCACCGCCCTGGCGCTGGCGATCGCCGACACGGACATGATGGCCGGCATCGACATCCCCAAGCTCGCGCCCCACGAGGTGGTCAGCCAGGCTCTCGACGGACTGGAAGCGGGCAAGATCGAAGTCATCGCCGACAAGCCCACCGCCAACGTCAAGGCCTCCCTCTCAGGCGACCCCGCCCTCTTCTACGCCGACATCACCGGCAACCTCTTCGGGTGATGTCGCCAGCACAACGCCTCCAGGCGTAATCGGCTTGGTCAGAGGGCGCACGCCCCACGCGGCGGCCGGCTTCCGGTGCAGCCCATGCGTTCAGCGCGAGTTGTCCGGCGCACATAAAGCACCGTGAGCACCATCAACACATGAGAGCGCGTTTCGCATTTTGTGGCAGTCGGGTGTGGTGACCCACCGGACCGGTGGGTCACACGCCGGTTCGCCCGTCGATGCACTCGCGCAGGAGGTCGGCGTGGCCAGCGTGCCGCGCATACTCCTCGATCACGTGGAGGAGCACGTCGCGCGTGGCGTGGCTGCCACCCTCGACCGGCACCTCGCGGCCCAGGTCGGCCTCCTCAAGGGCATCGAGCCACTTGTCGGACCTGGCGATCTCGGCCTTCCAGATCGCGAAGGCTTCCTTCACCACCGCTGGATCGGCTACCGCGCCCCCGAAGTCCCAGTCCGGGTCGTCCTCGTGCTGGTAAAGGCACGGTGCGTCGGTCCCCTGCAGTACACGCTGGAACCATTGGTGCTCCATCTGGGCCAGATGGCGGACCAGGCCGAGCAAGCTCAGGGTGCTGGGCGGCACCGAGCGTCGGCCGAGCTGCTCGGCGTCCAGTCCGTCGCACTTCATCTCTATGGTCAGACGGTAGTTGCCGAGGTACTCCCGGTAGGTCGCCTTTTCGCCGACGGGCTGGCCGAAGGTCCTGGGGTCGTCCTCAGGGGTGGTCCACAGTTTGCTCACGGCGCCACCCAAGCGCGGGCGAACCGCACCAGTCAAGCGAGTTGCGGTGCCCCGAATTCGAGGGCCGCCAAGAGGAATTGAGGGCGTCTATGCGGTGAGTCCGCGACCAGTATCGAGGAGGATCGCGATGATCACTGCGGAAATCACCTGAGCGCAGAGACCACAGAGGTCCACACCTGGGCTGGGCTCAACACCCTGGATTCAGGCCAGTCCCAGTGGAGAGTTGGTCGCCGTCCCGTCGCCCTCGACCCGCCCGGCGTGCCGAGCTCGGACGGCCGAACCAGCGTCGCCGCCCGCCTGGTGGACTCCTGTCGGATGTCGAACACTTCCCGCATGTCGGGCCACGGGTGCGCATCCGGCGCGGGGACCGGCATCCTGGCACCGGACGAATCTCCCCTGCGGCCGGGTCGTCGCCAGAGCCCGTTGCGGGCCGGCCATGGGGCTGTGACACGGATCCCGGACAGGGCACCCGCGGTCGGCCGACCAGGGACGGTGTCGCCCACCGACGGGGCATACCTGATCGGCCCCCTTCTCACAACCGGCCTTCCCGCCGATCCGACCAGCCGCCCTGACATGTACCGCGAATCGCGCCACAGTGGACGCGTGTGTCTCACGGGCGAGGCCACTGCCCTTGCCATCGCCGACCTACCGTGAGCACGCCACCGCTCACAACGATGCCGCCCGGTGGCCGGCAGAACGATCACGGACGCCAACGCGTGACGGTCCGTGGTGCGCAAATCGGGGGAAAAACAACATATGGACATAAATATCCTAGGGCCAGTGCGAGCGCGCGTCGACGACCGGTCCGGCGGCCAGACCACGACCATGCGGGAGAGCGACCTGGGGGGCACCAAGCCCCGCACTGTGCTCGCCGTCCTCCTGCTCGCCAGAGACGGCGCGGTTGGCGACGACCGGCTCAGTGAGCTGCTGTGGGGCAGCCGGCCGCCCACCACCGCCATCGGACAACTGCACACCTACGCCTCCCGGCTGCGCCGCGAGCTGGGCCGCGAGGTGCCGCTGCTGCGGGTCGGGCGGGGCTACCGGTTGATCAGTGAGCACCTGCGGGTCGACTACGCCGAATTCCTGCGCCTCACGACCGCAGGCCGGCAGGCGCTGGCCCAGGGGCATCCCGAACGGGCCGCGCCGCAACTGCGCCGCGCCCTGCTCCTCTGGCGCGGAGACGCCCTCACCGACGTCACCTCCCACTTGGCGGCAGCCGAACGGCCACGACTGGAGGAGCTGCAGCTCGAGGCCCTGGAGGGCCGCGCGGAGGCAGACCTCCTGCTCGGGGAGCACGGCCGGCTGGTCTGCGAGCTGACCGGCCTGGTCGCCCGGTATCCGCTGCGGGAGCGGCTTCGGGCCCAGCTGATGATCGCGCTGTGTCGCTCGGGTCGCCAGGCCGACTCGCTCGACGTCTACCAGGCTGGGCGGCGGATCCTCACCGAGGAACTCGGTGTCGACCCGGGCCCCCTGCTGCAGGCAGCCCAGTGCGCGGTGCTCGCTGGCGGGACGATGGCCAACGACGGCGCGGTGCTGGCCGGCGTCCGATAGGGACGCCGGTCAGGTGGCCACGCCGTGGCTTCGGAAGAGCTCGTCGATGGCGACCTTGTCGAAGGTCTGACCCTCGGCGAGTCGGCGCAGCACCAGCAGGCACGGCATGCCGAACTCACCACCGGGAAACGACCTGGACCGGGTCGCGCCGACGCAGACCGACCACGCGGGTGCCTGCCCGCGCGGCAGTTCCACCCCGGTCTCCGCGTCGAAGACCCGGGTGCTGGCCGTCAGGATGACGCCGGCACCGAGCTTGGCGCCGCGACGCACCCGGCCCCCCTCCACCACGATCGACCGGGACCCGACGAATGCCTCGTCCTCCACCACGACCGGTACCGCGGAGGCCGGCTCCAACACCCCGCCGATGCCCACCCCACCGGAGAGGTGGACGTTGCGGCCGATCTGCGCGCACGAGCCCACCGTGGCCCAGGTGTCCACCATGGTGCCGGCTCCCACCCAGGCGCCGATGTTGGTGTACGAGGGCATCAGCACCACCCCGGGCGCATGGTGGCTGCCCCACCGGGCGATAGCGCCGGGCACCACCCGCACCCCGTCGAAGGTGCGCTTGAGTGGCAGCCGGTCGTGGTAACGGAACGGCCCGGCCTCGGACGGCTCCAGCCCGAGGACCCGGAACGCCAGCAGGATGGCGCGTTTCGCCCGCTGGTCCACGACCACCTCGTCGGTGACCGGATCGACGGCGGCGACCCGGCTCACCCCGCTGTCCAGTTGGTCCACGGCGGCGGTGACGACGGCGTGGCCGGTCGGATCGTCGGTGGTCACCGTGTCCCGGCGGTCCCACAGCTCGTCGATCTCGGCTGGCAGGGGCGCCCCGGTCGGGGCGTTCGGCACGACGGTGGCGTCAGACATGCGCCGCCCTTCTCTGGTCGGATTCAAGCGGCCCCAGGGCACCCGCCCTGGGGGTGATCTCGGCGATGTCGCGGACGGCGGCGAAGCGGACATGTCCCCGACCCGCCGGCCCGTATGCGCCGCCGGGCATCACCACGATGCCGGCGCGACTGGCAAGGCTCCTCGCCCAGGTGTCGCCGTCCCCACCCGGCGCGGCGGTCCACACGAAGAAGCCACCGTCGGGACTCCGTGCTGCCGCCCCGTTGACGGTGAGCAGTCGCACCAGGTCGGCCACCCGGGTGGCGCCCCGCTCGTACTGGATCCGGGCGTGCTCGTCGTCGCCGAGCAGGTACGCGGCCGACCGCTGGGCGGCCGCGCCCGCCATCAGCCCGGCAGCGCGGCGGCACGGCACCAACCGCTCGACCACGGCGGGATCGCCGGCGTAGAAGCCGACGCGCAGCCCCGGGCTGTTCGACCGCTTCGACAGGCTGTGCACGGCGAGGACCCCGGCGGTGCCGTGCGCCAACGCGGTCCGTGGCGACCCGGACCAGGTCGACTCGGTGTACGCCTCGTCGGAGATCACGAGCACGCCGTACCGTCGGCCCCAGGCGACCAGGGTGTCCAACGGCTCGAGCGCACCGGTCGGGTTGCTCGGGCTGTTCACCCACAGGCACAGCGCGCGGTCGCGTACCGCGGCAGGCAGCAGGTCGGGCCGCATGCGGTGGTCGGCGTCGGCCGGTACCCGGTGGGTGGCGAAGCCGGCGAGACGCGCGCCGTTCTCGTACGCGGGGTAACAGAGCTGCGGGACGAGCACCGTGTCACGCCCCGGCGGGACGAGTCCGGCGTCGCGCAGGAACAGCGGCAGGGTGGAGATGAACTCCTTGGCGCCGGCGCAGGCCGCGACGGCGTCCGGCGCGAGCGCGACCCCGAACCGGCGGCGCAGGTAGCCGGCGGCCGCCAGCCGCAGCTCTTCGGTCCCGGCACTGGGTGGATAGCCGGCCGGTTCCTGCCCGGGTGGCTCGCCGGGTGTCACCGGCGGCGGATCGGCGGGTACCCCCAGCGACAGGTCGAGCAGTGCCGACCCCGACCCGCGCGCCAGGTCGAGCAGCTCCTCGCGCGACGGCGGGGCGCTCAGCACGGCACCGCAACGCCGGACATGGCCACCAGCGCGGGGGCGGGCACCACGGCGGGCGGGAATTCGAGGGTGGCGAAGTGGTCGTGTTCACCCTCGGCCCGGCGGATCATCTCGATGCTGCCGTCGCGGCGCAGAAGCAGCTCCTGCGGACGCAGGCGACCGTTGTAGGTGAAGCCCATCGAATGGCCGTGCGCACCGGTGTCGTGGATCAGCAGCAGATCACCCTCCCGCAGCGCCGGCAACGGGCGGTCCCTGCCGAACCGGTCGTTGTTCTCGCACAGCGGCCCGGTCACGTCCACCGACTCCGTGGGCCCGGCCGCCCGCGCGAAGGGCACCGTGATGTGGTGGTACGCGTCGCGGTAGAGCGCCGGACGCATCAGCGCCGTCATGCTGGCGTCCACCCCGGCGTACTCGCGCCACTTGGACATCCGGTTCACCACCCGGGTGGCGAGCACCCCGTGCGGTCCCGTGATGAAACGGCCGCTTTCGAAACACAGACGCGGCGCGGGCAGGCCGTACTCCTGCTGCCACCGGTCGAGACGCTCGCGGAGCGCCCGGCCGAGCGCGTCGATGTCGGCGGTCGGTTCGCCCGGCCGGTAAGGGATACCGATGCCGCCGCCCAGGTTCAGCGTCCGCACCGCGACGCCCGTGTCGCGGTGCAGGGCGACGACCTGCTCCAGCAGCAGTTCGAGGGTGAGCAGCACCGGCGCCGCGGTGAGCGAGTTGGAGGCCAGCATCATGTGCAGGCCCACGGTCCGAACGCCGAGCGTCACGGCGCGCGCCACCACGTCGGTGAGCCGGTCGGCGGGGACGCCGAACTTGGCGTCGGCCGGGTCGCCGAGGAAGGTGTCCGCGTGCCGGCGGGAACCCCGGTGCGCGTCGTCGCCCGGGTTGACCCGGAACGCCAGGGTGTCCGGCACGGCGCCCAGTTCGGCGATCTTCTCGAGGACCGTTGCGTCGTCGACGGTGATCAGCGCGTCCGCGCGCAGTGCCGCGGTCAGCTCCGCCCGGCTGGTGTTGTTCGAGTTGTAGCAGATCTGCCGACCCCGCGCGCCGGCCCGCAGCGCCAGTGTCAGCTCGGGACCCGAACTGACGTCGAAGCCGAAGCCGTGCCGGGCCAGGATGCGCAGGATCGCCGGATTGGGCAGCGCCTTGACCGCGAAGTACTCGGTGTAGCCCAGCGACCGGAACGCCCGGTCGAAGGCCGTGCAGGTGTCGTCGATGCCCTGCTCGTCGTAGAGGTGGAACGGTGTGCCGAAACGCTCGACGGCGCGCGGTAGGGCGTCGTCCAGACGTGCCTGGAACGCGGGACTCACGGGCATCTGTCGGGCTCGCTTTCTGCCAGGGGCGGGTGGTTCGGGGTCAGTAGCCGAACCGCGCGATGATCACTGAGCGGACACGGTCGCCAGAGAGGGGGCGTCGGTAGACGTAGCTGTCCACGCTGACGTCGTCGAAGCCGGCCAGCTGAGCCTGCTCCCGCAGGTAGTCGACGGCGAGCCAGTGGAAGCCGGTCACCCCCGGCGCCGCCTGCACCCGGCTGCCGTCGCGGGTGGCGTCGTTGGAGGCCACGAGGATGCCGCGGCCGTCCACGCCGAGCCAGCTCCGGACGTGCGCCATGATCGGCAAGGTTGCGGTACGGGCGTCGTAGAGGTGGCCGAGCAACCCGTCGAGATAGGCCACCGGCCACGGGTCGGTCGGCGTCCAGGTCGTCACGTCGGCTTCGATCGACCGGACGCCCTTGGCCGTTGACATGGTGACGGCCTCGGCCATCGCGTCCACTGCCAGCACCTCGACCCCGGCCGCGGCCAGGTGACCCTCCACCACCGCGTTGCCGCTGCCCAGGCTGACCAGCCGGCGGCTGCCGGCCCGCGTCAGCTCGCCGTTGAGCAGCTCCAGCATCCAGGTCCGATAGGCCGGCGAGTGGGTGGAGGGGGTGACAGAGTCGCCGCGCGCGCCCCCGGTCTCCCAGATGTCGAAGAGGCTGACGTCGTCGCCGGACCGCGAGCGGTAGAAGTCGGCGAGGTCGGCGAGTTGGTCGGGTCGGGTGTCGGTGGTCTCGATGGTCACAGCGGTCACCTTCGTTCGGCAGTAGCCGGCAGGGTCGGTGCGGACAGGACGTCCGCGAGCAACGGCACCAGGTCCTCCATGCCGCAGCGGTAGAAGTGGCCTCCGGGCAGGACCCGGAAGGTGAATGCGGCGGTCGTGAGGGCCGACCAGGCGGTCGTCAGCTCGTCGGTGACAAGCGGGTCGTCGGCGCCGCGAACCGCCAGGACGGGGCAGCCGACCGGCGCCGGCCCGGCCGGCCGGTAGCGGGCCGATGCCCGCACGTCGCCGACGAGGGCCCGCTCGACCAGCCGCCGGCCCAGCGGCGTCGCCCGGATCTGCGCCGGCAGACCGCCGAGGGCACCCACCCGGTCCCAGATCTCGTCGTCGGTGCCGTCGAGGAGGGCTGCCGTGCTGTGCCGCCACGGCGCCGCGGCGCCGCTGACCACCACCAGGGCGGGGCCCCTGCCCGCCTGGTGGGCGACCGCCGCCCACGACGCGGCGAGCAGGGCGCCGAAGCTGTGGCCGACGACGGCCCAGCGTTCGCCGGGGGCGGGCGCGTACCGCTGGTCCAGGTCCCGCACGTAGCCGTCGACCTCGGGCGGCGGCCGCTCGGCGATCCGCGCGCCGCGGCCCGGCAGCTCCGGTGCGACGACCGACAGGGCGTCGCCCAGCAGCTCACCGAGTCGGTCGTCCCAACCGCGGAAGACGCCGGCCGAGCCACCCGCGGGGGGCAGCAGGAACAGCCGGCCCGCCGCGACGGTCACGGTGTCGCGGTCGCCGGGACGGCGAGCTCGGCGGCGTACATCCGGTCGAAGGCGGCGACCAGGGTACGGTCGGCCACGGTCCCCCCGCTGAGCGCCGTGCGGCACAGCATTTTCAGCGCGCGCCAACTCTTCGTGGCGGCGGCGAGCCCTTCGATGAACGGCTCGCCGTCACCGACCAGCCCCGTCCACGGTTCGCCGGTTCGCCGGTACGCCTCCGCCACCGCCAGGTATGCCCGCTCGATCATCAGCGCCGAGTGGTACGTGTTGGTCAGTTGCGCGTGCCGGCGCTGGCCGGGTGCGGTGAGCGCTGGCACGAACGCGTCGCGGTACCGGGACAGCTGCTGGGGCAGCGTCCGCCGGTCGGCGAGGAGGGCGTCGACGGCGGCGCGTTCACGGCGGTGAACCGTCCCGTCGGCCAGGGCGGTCTGGGTCCGCTCGCCCAGGTGCAGCCGGTAGAGCGAGTCGTGCTTGTCGTAGACGTGGAACAGGTTGGAGCGGATCGCCTCGACGAACAGGGCCCGATCGAAGCGCAGCACCAGGGTACGGACGCCGACGTTGTCGATGCCGAGGTACGAGTTCTCGTCGAAGTCGACGACCGTCACCTTGTGCCCGTTGGTGCGGTGCTCGCGCAGGTAGTACTCGTCGAAGTGCTCGTGGTAGTAACTGTCGACGCGGGCGACGCAGTGCCCGTGGTCGCGCACGGCGCCGCGCAACGTCACCTCGATGTCACCGTCGACGGGCAGGTGGTGTTTCTCCACGCCCCACTCCCCCAGCAACAGGGCGTCGCGGGCCGCCTCGCCGTCGAGAAGATTCCGGCAGGACAGGCCACCCCACTCGGCGCGCAGCGTCGGGGCGCCGGCGACCAAAAGGAACGCCGCGAGCAGGCGAGGCGGCAGAAGCTGGGTCAGGCTGACGATGTGGCAGTCGTAGTAGACGCTCTCCACGGCGTTCCAGTGCCGGCCGGTGACCTCCGACTGGTGGGCGGTCACCCCGGGGACGTCGCGGGTCGGGTATGCGACGGCGACGGGCTCGGGCTCGGGCACGAAGGCCACTGTCACGGCGTCGCTCGTCGGGCTGCCGGTCCTGGGACCGTCGACGGTGGTGGTCACGGGCGTCTCCCGAAGGCGAGGCGGAGGGTGGCGGGTGAGCGGAAGCTGAGCCCCTGCACGGGGCTCGGCGTGACGTCGGCGAAGCGCAGGCCGGGCCGGCGTTCGAGCAGCAGGCGCAGCGCGGTGGTCACCTCTGCCAGGGCCATCCGGCGGCCCATGCACTGGTGACGCCCGGCGCCGAAGGAGAGCAGGCGCTGGTGTCCCGGCCGGCCCGGGTCGAACGTGTCCGGGTCCGGGAACACCGCCGGGTCACGGTTGGCCGAGCCGAGCAGGACGGTCAGCAACGAACCCTTCGGGATGTCCTGGCCGAGAAGCTCCCCGCCACCCCAGATCCGGATGGTGCTGTGGATCGGCGCCTCGTACCGCAGGGTCTCGTCCACCACCGCCTCGACGAGGTTGCCGTCCGCGGCGACCTGCGCCATCAGCTCCGGGCGCGAGCACAGGGTGTGCAGGACGTTCGCGATCAGCCGGTTGCTCGTGTCGATGGCGGCGGGGATGAGCAGCCCGACCTGGCGGACGATCTCGTCGTCGTCGACGTCGGCGCCCTCCGCGGCGGAGGACAGCAGCTGCCCGATGACGCTGTCGTCCGGTGCGGGTCGCAGCTCCGCGACCCGGCTGTGCAACAGGGCGCTCATGCGTGCCCACGCCGCGACGGCGGCCCGTCGGCGCACCGGATCGGCCGAGTCGATGAAGGCGATCACCGCGTCGCTGCAGGTCTGGAACTGCGGCACGTCCGCCGGTCGCAGGCCGATGATGCGCGACATCACCCGGATCGGTACGGCGTTCGCGAAGCCCGTCACGTAGTCGGCCGGGCCATCACCGGCCGCCGCGTCGAGGTCGTCGAGCACGCCGTGCACCGCCGCCGGGACGAGTTCGTCGAGGTACCCGGGGATGGCCGACGCGGAGAAGCTCCGGTTGGTCAACGCCCGCAGCCGGACGTGCTCCTCCCCCTCGACGTCGGTCACTGTGCGACCGAACAGCACCCGGGTCGCCCGGAACGGGCTCTCCACACTGGAGCGTCGGTCCCGCAGCACCGCCCCGGCGGCGGCGTGGTCGGTGGCGAACCAGGTGCGGCGCGACGTCGAGTGGACGAGCTGGCCCTGCGCCCGCAGCGCCGCGTACACGGGATAGGGGTCGAGCTGGAACGCGGGCGTCCCGAAGTCGCGGTCGGCGCCGTTGCGCGCGGGCGCGGTCACCGCATCACCGCCGCGTCCGGCGCTCCGGCCGGCTCCCACACGGCGGCGAAGCGCAGCCGGTGGTAGTCGGCGTACCAGCGGCCGTCGCGCAGCAACGTCGGCGCGGCCAGCTCGTTGATCCGCGCCAGGACGGCGTCGCGCCGCTCCGGCGGCACATGGCCGATCAGGGCCGCGCCGAACATGGCGACCCAGTCGGCGACGCCACCCGGGCAGTCGGTCAACTCGGTGGGCCGGGCGAAGTAGTCCATCCGCAGCACCTGGAAGCCGTGCGCCTCCAGCAGGGTGGCGTACTCCCCGGGGCTCGGGAAGTACCAGGGCATCCGCGCGCCCTCGGTCAGACCCTGCTCGGCCAGCGCGGCGCGGACGGCGGCGAGGATCCCGGCCACGTTGTGGGCACCGCCGAGTTCGGCGACGAAACGCCCACCCGGGCGCAGCGCGCGACGGACGGCGACGACGACCTCCGCCGGACGGGTCATCCAGTGCAGCGCGGCGTTGGAGAACACCGCGTCGACCTGCTCGTCGATCTGGAAGTCGTGGCCGTCCGCGAGCAGCACGTCCGATCCCAGCCGGGCGGTGGCCGAGGCGACCATGGCGGGGTCGCCGTCGACCGCGATCACCCGCGCCCCGCTCGCCGCGATCGTGGCGGCCAGCTCACCGGTGCCGCACCCCAGGTCCAGGACTGTCTCGCCGGGCACCGGGGCGAGCAGCTCGACGACACCGCCGGCCAGCGCGGACACGTAGCCGAACTGACGGTCGTAGCGGTCGGCGTCCCACCCGGGGTCGGGCCGGAACTGGTGGACGGAGTGCTGTGTCATCGTGTCACCCTCGATCAATCTGTTGGAGCATGAGTTCGGTGGTGCCGCCGGCGAGCGCCAGGCCGCTCGCGTCACGCAGGGCCCGTTCCGCCGGATGGCCGCGCCGGTAGCCGTCAGCACCGGAGAGTTGCAGCGCCTCGTCGGCCACCTCGGCCAGCACCGCGGCGGCCCGGTGTTTGCCGGCGGCCGCCCAGCCGCCCGGGCAGGCGCCCGCGGCGAGCAGCCGAAGGCTCTGCCCGGCCATCGCCTGCACCTCCTGGACTGCGGCGTCGAGCCGGGCGAGCGTGAATCGGACGTGCTGGTTGGTGATCAGCGGAACCCCGAAGGTGATCCGCCGGCCGGCGTCGGCGACCGCGTGGTCCAGGACCGACTCGGCCAGTTCGGCCATCCGGACGGCGAGCATCACGCGTTCGTGGATCCAGTGGCGCATCAGCACCAGCAGTCCGTGCCCGCCGACGGCGAGCACGGCGGCGACCGGGGCCGCGTCGAGCACCACCGCACCGGTCAGGCCGGTGTGTCCCAGGCCGTCCTGGGTGGTCACCCCGACGCGCGGCCCGGCGGGCACCAGCAGGAGCGCCGGTCCACGCCGACCGGTGCGCCCGTCGCGGTCGTCGGCCAGTACGAGCAGGTGGTCGGCGTACGGGGCGTTGCTGATGAACCACTTCGTTCCGGTCACGGTCAACCCACCGGCCGCTCCGGCGCCCACAGTGGTCTTCAGGGCGGTCAGGTCGCTGCCGCCGTCCGGTTCGGTGGCGGCCAGCGCACTGGTCGCCGAGCCGGCCAGGGCGTCCGTCACCAGCCCCACCGGTGTCGTCGGCAGGACGCCGAGCAGGCGTGTCGCCACCTCCAGGTGGGTGAGCAGCGCCGCGCCCGGCGCGCCGTTACCGACCCGGGCGAACGCGCGGTGCAACGCGGCGGCACGCCACAGGGCTGCGGCGCGGTCGCCGCCACGCTCGGCCCACGCGGCGCGCAGCAGGCCGGCCTCGCCGACGGCGCGCAGCAGCTCCCGTACGGGCGGGCCGGCCGACTCCCAGACGCCCGCAGCGAGCAGGCCGTCGCGGTGCCGGTCGGTGAAGGCGTCGAGCCGCGTCGCGAATTCGACGTCGGCGGCACCCTGCGGACAACGCGACCCGACCGTCGAGGCGAGCACCGACGCGGCGGTCACTGGGGCCACCCGCGCAGGCGGGCGAGGGCGGTGAGCATCATCTCGTCCGATCCGGTGGAGATGGACAACAGCCGGGTGTCGCGGAACGCGCGGTTGACCGGGTGGGTGCTGAGCTGTCCCTCGGCGCCGTGCAGGTGCAGGCAGGCGCGGGCTACCTCACGGGTGAGACGGCTGGAGCGCAGCTTGACCGCTGCGGACAGGGTGTTCACCGCACCGCCGGTCACCCACCGGTCGATGCCGGTGTACGCGAGCTGGCGCACCGCCTCCACCTCGGCGCGCAGGCGTGCCAGCTGCGCGGCGGGCTGCTGACGGTCGGCGATCGGTACGCCGAAGGTCCGCCGCTCCCGCAGCCGCTCGGCGGTCCGCAGCAGCAGGGTGTCCGCCATGGCGATCGCGCGGCAGGCGGACAGGATGCGCTCCGGTTCGAACTGGCGCAGCTGGGTGACCAGTCCGAGGCCGTGCCCGCCGAGGCGGTGCCCGTCGGGCACGAACACGCCGTCGAAGCGGAGTTGCCCGGCGACGCCGGCGGTCCGCAGCCCGAGCGTGGCGTCCGCCGGTTCCCTGCTCACGCCCGGGGCGTCGGCCGGCACCATCAGCAGGACGTGACCGAAGGTTCCACGAGCCTCGGGCAGCCGGGCCAGCACCGCGAAGGCGTCCGCGGTGAGCCCGGCCACGACCCACCGCTTGGCGCCGGTCAGCCGGTACCCGCCCGGCTCGGGGGTGGCCGTGGTGGCGACGGCGGCCACGTCGGCGCCGGCGCCGGGCTCGGAGACCGCGTGCCCGAGCAGGCAGCGCCCCGCCAGGGCCGGGCGCAGGAAACGCTCGACGGCCTCCGGCCCGCCGGCATCGGCCAGCATGGGCGCGACCATGTCGTTGTGGACCGTCACCCCCATGCCCACGCTGTCGAACAACAGCGCGCCGAGGCATTCGGCGAGGACCACGTGCTCCCAGGCGGTGCCGCCGGCGCCGCCCTGGTCGACGGCGAACCGCATGCCGAGCCAGCCTCGCGCGGCCAAGCCGGTCAGGACCTCGCGCAGGGGGACCGCGCCGTGCCGCTCCCAGGCGTCGACCATGGGTACGACGGTGGCCGCGAGGTGCTCGGTGAGGCGGGCCCGCAGCTCGTCCTCGGCGGGCGTGAACCAGCCGGTGCGGGCCGCGACGGTGAGGGCCGCGGTTTTCACGGTGCCTCGTCGAGCAGCAGCGCGGCGATGCGGGCGCGGTCCGGTTTGCCGGTGGACAGCACCGGTACGGACGGCAGCCGGTACAGCTCCCGCGGCACCATGTATCGGGGCAGGAGGTTGCCCACGTGCCTGAGCAGGGCCTCCACCGTGTCTCCGGGCAGTGGCAGCAGGGCGGCGGCCGGGCCGGGATCCGGCTGGTCGACGGTCGCGGGGGCGCGCAGTACCACGGCGCACGCCAGCGACAGCCCGTCGCGCGGATCCGGGACGGCCGCCACGAACGCGCTGCCGACGGCCGGGTGCGTCTCCACGGCGCGGCGCACCTCGTTGAGGTTGATTCGGTAGCCCTTGATCTTCACCTCGTCGTCGCGCCTGCCCGCGAAGCGCAGCGCCCCGTCCGCGCCGCGTTCCCCGATGTCGCCGGTGAGGTAGAAGCGCGTTCCCTCGTGGTCGAGGAGGACCGCCGCCTCCTCCGTCGGGCGGTCCAGGTACCCGCTCATCAGCTGCGCCCCGGCGATGGCGATCTCACCCGGGCCGTCCGTGGTGAGCCGGCCGTCGGCGTCCCGGAAACGGATCGTCACCCCCGGCAGCGGCGGCCCGATGGGGTACGCCTCGGTGCGGCCCGGTTCCCGCTCGGCGATCGGGTGGAAGGTCACCCCGCACGTCGCCTCGGTCGGCCCGTAGCCGTTGACCACCACGAGATTCGGGGCCGCGTGCAGCCAGTCCTGGACGGTGGCCGGGTTCAGCACCTCCGCGCCGGTGAGGATCCGGCGCAGCGCGCTCAGGTCACGCCCGGACAACCCGGGCTCCGTCCGGGCCAGCAGCGTCAACGTGGAGACCACCGCGGTGAAGTGGGTGATCCGGTCGCGTTCGATGAGGTCCAGCACCCGAGCCGGCACGACGAACGCCGGGCCGAGCCGCACGTGCGCCCCCTTGAGCAGCGGCAGGAGCAGGTCCGCCACCGAACCGTCGAAGTGCAGGGCTGTCGTGTTCAGGCAGCGTGCCCGATCGGTGATGCCGAGCACCGGGTCGACCGCGGCGAAGAACGCCTCGAGCGCGCTGTGCGGGATCCGGACGCCCTTCGGTTGGCCGGTGCTGCCGGAGGTGTACAGCACATACACCCCGTCATCCGGCGCGGTGGCCACCGGCAGGTCGTCGAGGCGCGCGTCCGCCTCGGTGCCGAGTTCCTCCACCGCCACCACCGGCACGGGCAGCGCCTGGTCTACCAGCCGGGCCACCGCCGCGCGGCGGGCCAGCAGGCGTGGGCTGCCGCAGTCCAGCAGCAGCGCGCGTCGCCGGTCAGCGGGCGCCGAGGGGTCGATCGGCAGGTAGGCGGCGCCGGCGGCGACCGCACCCAGCAGCGCCGTCACCGTGGCGGCGGTCTTCTCGCCGTGGACGGCGACCAGGTCACCGCGGCGCACCCCACGGCTGCGCAGACCCGCGGCGACCCGCAGCACCCGCTGCCACAGCTCGGCGCGGGTGAGTGTCGCGTCCGGTCCGGTGAGCGCGGGCAGGTCCGGCCCGGTGGCGGCGTGCGCGGCGAGCGCCGCCATGAGGGACCAGCCGACCGGCGTCGGCGCGCCGGCCTGCGGCGTCGAGGCCTCGACGAGCATGGTCATCGGGTCGCACGCCGCTCGACGAGGGCGACCAACGTCGACAGGCTCTCCAACGCGTCGAGGTCCTCGATCTCCTCCCCGAACTCGATGCCGTACTCGCTGCCGAGCCGGACGGTGAGCTCCACAGCGTCGAGTGAGTCCAGGTTGAGCGCGCGCATGAAGTTGTCGTCGGCGGCCAGCTCGGCCGAGACGTCGCGCTTCTTGATGGTGGCGAGGGTGTCGGCGAGGCGGTCACGGACGCTCTCGGCGGTGGGACGGGTCATCGGCTGACTCCTGAACGGTCTCGGGTGACACGGGTACGTCCGGGCGCGGCCGTACCGGTGCGGCGGGTGCGGTTACCGGCTGGCCGGGACGGCCGGCGCGGTCGGGACATCGGAGGTGCGCGAGGCGGCCGGCCGGGCGGCGGACCGCACCGTCCAGGCCACCGCCGCCACCAGGCAGGCGGTGCCCACCACGGTGGCCGAGGTCAGGTCCTCACCGAGGACCAGCGCTCCCAGCGCCACCGCCACGAGCGGGTTGACGTACGAGTAGGTGCTGGCCAGCCGCTGGTCCACCCGGGTGACGAGCCACGTGTACGCGAGGAAGCCCACCAGCGAACCGAGCAGCACGAGGTGCAGCTGCGCCAACCACACGGTGGGGTGTAGGTGACCGACGTCCAGCCGGCCCCACTCTCCGGCGAACCCGGAGACGACCAGCAGCGCCAGGCCGCCGCCGAGCATCTGCACCGCGCTGGACAGTGCGGCGCCCGGCACGAGGTCGCCGGGGGTGCCGCGCCCCGCCGAGGCGGCGGCGATCCGCCCCGCCACGGCCCACGTCAGCGCCGCGGCCAGCACGAGCAGCGAGGGCAGCAGCGGGCCCGGCTGGAAACCGAGAAGGATCGCCACGCCGGCCAGTCCGACCGTGGCAGCGCCCAGGTCCCGCCCTCTCGGCCGGCCCCCCATCACCAGCACCCAGATGGGTACGGTGGCGAAGTAGGTGCCGGCCGCCGCCGACGGCAGATCCTCGGAGGCGACACTGACCAGCCCGTTCGCGCCGAGGAAGTGCATGAGCCCGAGCAGGGTCAGCCGCCCGGTGTGCCCCCGCAACCGCACCGCCAGTCCCGGCTGGCCGCGCCGGCGCCAGTGCCAGCACAGCCCGCCGAGCAGCAGCGCCCCCGCCACGGAGAAGCGGACCCCGGCAGCGAACAGGGGCGGCACCTCCTGGACGACCACCCGGATGCCGAGGAAGGTCGAACCCCAGAGCAGCCACACCGCGAGCAGCGCCGCGGCGATGCGCCACCGGTCTGCAGTCGGCCGGTCCATCGTCAGGGCGGGTGTCGACGTCCTCGGTCGCGCCGAGGCGGAGTCCAGGGGGCGGTCCGGCCAGGGGCGTCGACGCACGCGCTAGGCCGGGTTCTGGGCGAGGATGCGGTCGAGGTACCGGCAGGAGGAGTTCAGCCTCCACAGGGCACCGCGTGCCATGGCCCGGCGGGTCTGCGGCTCGGCCGCCATCGGCTTGACGACGTGGGCGAACCACGCGCTCGCGTGGTGGGCGTCGATGCCGATGTGCAACCGGTGGTACGTGATGCCGTCGGCGGGGAGCCCGAGGCGCTCCCAGCCGTGCAGCACCTGGGAGAACCGGTCCGGCGCCAGCCACTCCGCAACGGCGAGGTGGCCGACGGCCTCGCCGAACAGGTTCCGGTACCGGCAGATCAGCACCGGTAGGTTCCCGCCGAGCAGCGCCTCCGTCGACAGGCTCTCCTTCAGCTCGTCGTCGGTGATGCCGAAGTGGGCGATGATCCGGCCGAACAGCGTGGTGTGGACCATCGCGGGGTCGCCGTTGCCCATCTCGTCCCAGAAGTTCTTGGCGATCTCCATCTTGGTCTCACCGTCCGAACCGACCTGCATCATGGCCAGCAGGTCGTCGAACCGGGCGTCCACCGACGACTCCTGCAACACGAAGCTGCGGAAGTCCGCCGGGGTGGCCCGCTCGCGCAGGAAGGAGTGGTAATAGGGGTGCTTGAACACCCGGTGCTCCCGCGTCATGTTCTTGAGCCACGGCACGAACCGTTCCGGGTCGTCCGGGATCGAGGCGTAGATGCTCTCGTCGATCCAGCTGTCCTCGTCCCGCGCGGTGTCCCGCTCCAGTTGCCGCGTCACCGCGTGCAGGACGGTGGACGCCTCGGCTGTCGATTCCGCCCCCAACTGGGTGTGCAGAGCGTAGATCTTCGCCAGCAGGTACTGCTGCGCGAACTGGGCGTCGGCGTCCCCGGCGGACGCCGCGGTACCCAGCCGGGTGACGTTCTCGAGCAGTTCGGCGTAGGCGTCCTGATCGGCGTACGAACGGTCGAAGTCTTCCTCGGACAGAGCGAAGCGACTCACCAGATCGGTGACGAACGCCGTAGGAGTGGTGCTCAGCGTGGCGGGCATCCGGGTGCGCTCCTTGCAGTCGGTATAACCCGAAGCATTCCCCCGCCGTCTGCACGGCTTCGCTGATTTTTCTGTATTCGCAGGTCGGAGCACACGCGACGCGCCGCGTGGGCGGTCAGCCCCCTGCGGTAGACGCCGCGCAGGTGACGTGCGACGGCGCGGTCGACCCGCTGCACCTGGATGCGGGACACCTCGTTGTCGGTGTGACGATCTGCTGGGCACACCCCGTGCCGCGTTCCCCCCGGCCGCCCGGAACTGGCCACCCCTGCCCGCACCGGGCGGCGACGTCATCGGGACGTGTTCGAGAAGTAGACCCCGAGACCAGCCAGCAGCAGGCTGATCAGGCTGGCACCGGCGCGTACCGAGTTCCACCACGTCCAGGCGGACGAGTAGGCGGCCCACACCCGTACCGCCTCCGCAGGATCGGTTGGCACGCCTGCGGCGTCGAGCTTCTCGTTCATCGGCACGTTGACGACCACCGTCGGGAGGAACGCGCCCACCAGGTACACCCCGGCGGCCACCAGGAACAGCACACCCGCTGACCGTTTCCCGAGGATCAACAGGAACACGCCGGTCACCGTGGCGGCGACGAGCGGGCCGAAGAACGTGACGAAGAACAGCGGATTCTGGATCCTCTGGTTGATGCTCGTCATGGCCCGGATCGCGGTGCCAGCGTCGGCGGCGTTCAGACCGGGCATCACCGCCACCGAGAAGGCGTAGTAGACACCGGTGATCGCACCCGTCACCACCAGGGTCACCGCCGCCGACCAGGCGGCCAGGGTGGCGTTCATGCCCAGTCTCCACCGGGTGACGTGTCCCATGCACCAGCGGCGGCGGCGTCCCGGGCATAGTCGGCGAAGTCGCGCGGCCTGCGGCCCAGCGCCCGTTGCACACCATCAGCGAGCTGTGCGTTGCGGCCGTCCAACACCTTGCCGAACAGCTCGATCAGCACCGCCGTGAGCTCCGCCGGCACGTCGTACCCGGCCATCACGGCGCCGTACTCCTCTGGCGAAACCGATCGGTAGCGGATCTCCCGCCCGAGCGCGTTGCCGATCTCCGAGGTCGCCTCGGCGAAGGTGAGAAGTCGCGGCCCGGTCACCTCGTAGAGCTGCCCCGCGTGCCCGTCGTCGGTCAGCGCAGCGACCACGATGTCGGCGATGTCGAGGGCGTCGACGAACGGCTCCGGCACGTTCCCGGCCGGGAGGACGACCTCGCCGCCGCGTATCGAGTCGGTCAGGAAGTCCTCGCTGAAGTTCTGGCTGAACCAGCTCGCCCGCACGATCGTCCAGGCCACTCCGGAGTCCTGGACCACCCGCTCGCTGAGTGTGGCCT
This sequence comes from Micromonospora sp. DT15, assembly GCF_049841475.1. NCBI lineage: Bacteria > Bacillati > Actinomycetota > Actinomycetes > Micromonosporales > Micromonosporaceae > Micromonospora > Micromonospora sp. DT15. Next base: position 66,336 of record NZ_JBNCKJ010000017.1, on the reverse strand, counting down.
CCTCCTCGCCCCGGCCGGAAAGCAGAACCAACCGTTCGATCCCGCCGGACACCGCCTGTTCCGTGAACGAACGGATCGTCGCGAGGGCGTCCGGCGCGACCAGGTCCGGGTAGTACACCAGGTAGACCGACGAAACCCCGTCCAGTACGGGCGCCCAGGTGCGCTGGTCGGTCCAGTCGAACGGCGGCTCGCCGCAGCGGGAGCCGACCCGTACCGGCCGGTCGAGTCTGGTGAGCCGGTCAACCACCCGGCGGCCCGTCTTGCCGGTGCCGCCCAGTACGAGGATTGGCTGCTCATCAACGGTCTTCGTCATGGCAACCAGTCAAGTCGAGGGTGAGCGCACCGGGAATGGGCGAGACTCTCGATCGCATGTCCCGACGTCTCGACAGCCCACCTCACAGGGCTAACCTGAGCGCATGGATGCGCTCGCGGGGCTGCTGGACGGGCCGAGGGCGCGCGGCGCGTTCCTGATGCGGTCGGTGTTCGACCCGCCCTGGTCGGTACGGATCCAGGATCGTGCGCCCCTCACCCTGGTCACCATGCTGCGCGGCACGGCGTGGGTGGTGCCGGATCAGGGCGCTCCGGTGCCGCTACGCCCGGGCGATGTCGCGATCATCCGTGGCCCGGAGCCATACACGATCGCCGACGACCCGGCCACGGCGCCGCAGGCAGTGATCCATCCCGGCGAGCACAGCACCACGCCCACCGGGGACGAGTTGTGCGAGGTGATGGACCTGGGTGTCCGGACCTGGGGCGAACGCGCTGACGGGATGGCGGTGCTGCTCAGTGGCACGTACCAGTTGCAGGGCGAGGTCAGCCAACGGCTGCTGAGGGTCCTGCCTCATCTCCTGGTGCTGCCGGCCGGAGCGCTGGACAGCCCGCTCATCCCCTTGCTCGGCGACGAGATGACCAAGGACGAGCCGGGGCAGGATGTGGTCCTGGACCGGCTGCTCGACCTACTGCTCATCGCCGTACTTCGGGCCTGGTTCTCCCGGCCCGAGGCGGCGGCACCCTCCTGGTACCGAGCGCACGGCGATCCGGTGGTCGGCAGGGCGTTGCGACTGCTGCATGACCACCCGGCAAAGCCCTGGACGGTGGCCACCCTCGCGGCCGGCACCGGTATCTCGCGGGCGGTGCTGGCCCGCCGGTTCACCGAACTGGTCGGCGAGCCTCCGATGGCGTACCTCACCAACTGGCGGCTCGCGCTGGCCGCCGACCTGCTGCGCGAACCGGACGCCACCGTCGGCGCGGTGGCCCGCCAGGTCGGCTACGGCAGTTCATTCGCACTCAGCGCGGCCTTCAAACGGGTACGCGGTCTCAGCCCGGCCGAACACCGGCAGGCCATCGGGTCGCCTGACGTCACTCCAGTGGGATGAATGTGCCGAGGCTGGCCGTGGGCATCCGTTCCTCATCGTCCGCCACCACCGACTCAGCGAACGAGAACCTGCCCAAGTAGACCGGCGACGCCGCGAGTGCCCACCACGCCGAGAGGCACCGGCCGCCGCAGACACGTCGCGAACATACCGGCTGCGAAGCTGGCAGACTGCCCGAGCGACAAGCCACTATGGTGCCGGGTATGACCACCGCAGAGACTCCGGAGCACATCACCCGGACCCGCATGGTCACCGCCCAGGCGGTCCTGCAGGGCGAAGCCGATCTTCGTGCGTACCCCTATCGCCTGCTGGCCGTGGTCTCCCATCACGGCATCGGCGGCACCAAGGTCAGCGAGGCGGTTGCTGCCGCCGAGGTCCTGGGCCAGTTCGGCTGGGACCTCGTCAACATCTCGGAATTCGCCTCCAACAAGGTCGTCTACGCCTTCCTGCGGAGACGGTGACGGTGAGGCGGACGCTACCCCTGCGGACGGGCGTTGATTTGCTCGACGGGCGGGGGCCGCCGAACGGGTTCGTCACCGATGGAGTGGACCTCCAGGCAGCACAGATAGCCCTCACCATCGACGAGTAGCACGACGCCGACGTAGAACTCGTCGTCGATGATGTCAGCCGACACTGGTGCACCGGACAGCACCGTGGCCGGCGCTGCGGCGCGGTCCACAGCAAGGTTGACGGTCACGCAGCCACACCCGCAGCGGCCCTCGACTGTGGCGAACGGCAACTGCGCCCGCAACTCGTCGCGCCCAGGGAACGGCACGAACAGCAGCCGCGCGATGACGTCCCGCTCGATGTCGCTGAGCGGGCGAGGTATGTCGTCGCCGGTCATACCGCCGCCTGATCGACATCGTCGGCGTCAAGGGTCTCGGGATCGCGGTCCTGAATGCTCGCACAAACATTCCTCAGAACCACGCCGCGACGCTCTTGCCTGAGAACGGGTTGTGAAAGCGGATCTGGCCCGACGGACCGGCTTCCGGATCTCTACTCAGAATGGACCGTTCTGCGAAGGATGCTGCGCTGATCGTTCTCCAGCATCGCGGTTCTGCGGTGAAGGCGAATCGACGAGGTCGGCAGCGGGTTTACGTGAGAGCAGGGTGTGCCGCCTGCCGGAGCCTGGCGTGAGTGGGGAGGCAGTTCTGCTGCTCAATGGGACGTGCCTGATTGTGGTGTGGCGCGTACGTGTGCGCGTTCGCCTCGTCTGCCGATGAGGCTGAGGAACTCGACAGGCCCGGCGCTGGTGGCACCGAACCAGTGGGGGGTGCGGGTGTCGAACTCGGCGGCTTCTCCGGGTTGCAGGATGAGGTTCTCGTCGCCGAGGGCCAGGCGCAAGGTGCCGTTGAGGACGTAGACCCAGTCGTAGCCCTCATGGGTGCGCAGGTCGGGTACGCGGTTGTCGTCGCCGGCGGGCAGGACGAACTTGTAGGCCTGGATGCCTCCCGGCCTGCGGGTCAGGGGCAGGATGGTGGATCCGTCGCCAGCGGCGATGGGGCGCAAGTTGATCCGGGGATCACCGGTCAGCGGCGCGTCGACGAGTTCGTCGATGGTGACGCTGTGGGCGCGGGCGAGCGGGAGCAGCTGTTCGAGCGTCGGACGCCGCAGGCCCGCTTCGAGCCGCGACAGCGTGCTGACGGAGATGCCGGTCTCCTCGGCCAGGTCGGTGAGGGTGATGTTGCGGCGCTGCCGCAGCTGCCTCAGCCGCGGGCCGACCGCGTCGAGGGTGCGGTCCAGATTGTCGTCCACAACCCCATTTTGCCATTCGGCAAAGATCTTTGCACATATTCGCCGGGCGGCTCAGGATCAAGTCACCGGCGAAGGTGGTGAAGGGAGCAGGGCAGATGGTGGAGCAGGCAGAGATCGAGAGGGACGTGGTCGTGGTCGGTGGCGGCGCGGCCGGGTTGAGCGCGGCGTTGATCCTGGGGCGTTCGCGGCGGCGAGTGACGGTCCTGGACGCCGGCGCACCGCGCAACGCGCCGGCGCAGGCCGTGCACGGCCTGCTGGCCCTCGGACTGAGCCCGCTGGAGTTCCTCAGGCGCGGCCGCGATGAGGTCACCGGCTACGGCGGCGAGATCATCGTCGACGACCGGCTGACCGGGGTCCGTCTCGACGACGACAAGGTCATACCGGTCGAGACCGTGGCGGTGGCGCCGCGGATGGTCGCCCGAGCAGAGGCGTTCGCCGGTATCGGCATCACCGCGACGCAGCACCCGGTGGGTTCCTTCGCCGCTGATGAGACCGGTCGGACCTCGGTGCCCGGGGTATGGGCGGCCGGTAACTCCACCGATCTGTCCGCCCAGGTCGGTGCGGCCGCCGCGGGCGGCGCCCGCGCCGCAGCCCATCTCAACGCCGACCTCGTCGCCGAGGACACCGACCGGGCGGTCGCCCGGCTGACGGACGAGGAGAACCTCCGATGACGCACAGCTTCGACAAGGACTACTGGCAACAGCACTGGCAGCAGACCCACGGCGACAAGCCCGGCTCCATGGCCTGCAGCCCACCCAACCCCTACCTCGCCCAGGAGACCGCCGGCCTGGCACCGGGCACCGCCCTGGACGCCGGGTGCGGCGCCGGCGCCGAGGCGATCTGGCTCGCCTCCCACGGCTGGCAGCTCACCGCCGCCGACATCTCCGCCGACGCCCTCGCCCGCGCCGCCGACCGCGCCACCGCCAGCGGGCAGACGGAGTCCATCCGGTGGGTGGAGGCGGACCTGACCGTCTGGGAACCGGGCATGCGCTTCGACCTGGTCACCACCCACTACGCGCACCCCGCGATGCCCCAACTGGCCTTCTACCAGCGCATCTCCGACTGGGTGGCGCCCGGCGGCACCCTGCTGATCGTCGGGCACCTGCACACCGGCCACGGGCACGGGCATCAGCATCCCGCCGAGGCGACGGTCACCCTCGCCGACATCACCGCCGTCCTGAATGCGGCCGACTGGGAGATCGTCACCGCCGAGGAGCACCGGCGCCCGGCGACCGGGCCCGGCGGCCATGCGGTCTCGCTGCACGACGTCGTCGTGCGCGCCACCCGCCGCCCCTGAACCACTTTCTCTGCGACGCCGGGACCGAGGTCCACCCCGGCGCCGTACCCCATCGCGCCCTTGTGGAAGGAACCCCGCGCATGCCTGCCCTCGACAGTTCGCCAAGCGTGAGCGTCCCCGACGCGACGATTCGCGACCCGCGCCAGCGTCGCGCGATCCTGATCGCGGTGTGTATCGCTCTGATGGCGGTCATCGCCTCGGTCTCCGGGCTCAATGTCGTCCAGCCGCAGGTCGCCGTCGCGTTCGACGCCTCGCAGAGCACCGTCCTGTGGATGATCAACATCTACACCCTCAGCCTGGCCGCGCTGCTGCTCCCGCTCGGCGCCCTCGGCGACCGGGTGGGCCGCAAACCGATCCTGCTCGCCGGCCTCGCCCTGTTCGGCGTCGCCAGCGCGGCGGCGGGCCTGGCCACCTCATCCGAGATGATGATCGCCGCCCGGCTGTTCGCCGGCGTCGGCGCCGCCATGATCATGCCGGTCACCCTGGCCGTCATCACCTCGACGTTCCCCGACGAGGAACGCTCCAAAGCCATCGGTGTGTGGACCGGCGTCGCCGGCGGCGGCGGCATTCTCGGCATGTACCTGTCCGCGGTCCTCGTCGACTGGGCGAACTGGCGGTGGCTGTTCCTGCTGCCGGTCGTGCTCGTGGCCGCGGCCACCGTCACGGCCCTGCGAGCCGTCCCGAATTCCCGCGAGACGTCGCAGCACAGCTTCGACATGGTCGGGTCCCTGACGTCGGTGATCGCCGTGGTCGCGCTCATCTACGTCCTGCACGAAGGCCCGGTCCACGGCTGGACCTCGCCCGTCACCGTGGCCAGCCTGCTCGTCGGCGTCGTCGCCGCCATCGGGTTCGTGGCCTGGGAACTACGCCGGGCGGCGCCCCTGCTCGACGTGCGCCTGTTCCGTGACCGGCGCCTCGCCAGCGGCTCGCTGGCACTGCTGGCACTGTTCGGCGTCCAAGCCGGGATCTTTGTCGTGCTGTTCCCCTACTTCCAGGCCGTTCTCGGCTGGTCCGGACTGCGCTCCACCCTCGCGCTCATGCCCATGGCAGCGATGATGATGCTCGCCTCCGGACTCGCCCCCCGAGTGGCCGCCCGAGCCGGAGCTCGCGCAACGATGGCAGCCGGAATCCTGCTCGGCGGCGCCGGCCTGGCGCTCATCGCCACCCTCGTCTCCGTCGACGGCGGCTACCTCGCCATCCTGCCCGGCATGCTCGCCATGGGACTCGGCATGGGCCTGACCCAGACCCCCTCCACCGAGGCCATCACCTCCGCCCTGCCCCGCGAACGTCAAGGCGTCGCGTCCGCCCTCAACGACGTCACCCGAGAATTCGGCACCGCCCTTGGCGTCGCCCTGCTCGGAGCCGTCCTGACCGCCGGCTACCGCAACGCCATCAACGGTCGCCTCGACACCATCCCGGCCGACACCGCTGACACCGCCCGCGAAGGCATCGCCAACGCCATCGCCACCGCCGACACCGCCGGCACCCAGGCACCCGCACTCATCCGCGCCGCCCAGGAAGCGTTCGTCGACGGCTGGCAACAAGCCATGTGGGCGGGAGTCGCCGTCATGACGATCCTGTTCGTCTACGTCCTGGCCCGAGGCCCTCAAGGAACCGCGCCGATCACACCGGCAACCGCCGCATCGAACTCGGCCAGCGACGCCACCATCGCCGGGTAGCACCGGCCTGGCACACGCCGCGATCCTGCAGCCAGACGTGGTCCCGCTCGTCATGCTCCTCAAGGGCCCACCCCCCGGTCAGCTGCTTACCGCGCTGGCCGGGGGCCAGTCGCAGCGGCCGGTAGCCGTCGGTGTCGAGCTGGGCGAGCTCGCCGTCGATGTCGACGAAGTGGGTGCCGTAGAAGTGCACGATCCCCGAACCACCGCCGCGATCGCGATCGCGAGCAGTCCCGGCAGCGGATGGATCCGGCCGCCGGCGTCCCGTGGGTCCGGAACCCGGGCGAGGGCCTGCAGCAACCCTGGCGTGTGTCCTGTCTCGACAGCGGCAAGATGCGCTGCTGCGCAGCTCGCGACTCCTGCGTGACAACACGCCTTTGAAAAACAGCCTAAGGCCCGGCTACCTGATCGGCATTGATCGAGGTCTTGACTCTATGCGCCGCCCTGCTCATGATTTACTTCGGCGGTCCAACAGTGAGGGTCAATGTGATGACGCAGGTAGAGCCACCGGTAGGAGGCCAACCATCAGTCGTCACTCTCAGCGATCTTGGACAAAATGGCCGACTCGCGCGTGCCAGTTCAGGCACGAGGGATTGGCTGAAACGTGGGGCCCATCGGCGGGAACTGAGCATCGCGGGCCTCGGTTCGGTGCTCCTCGCTGTCGCGATGATCTGGCTGATTCCGCCGTACGCGGTTCGCGTGATGACTTCCGGCGCCAAGACTGTGCCGATCGCCAACCCGGCCCACACCATCGTCGGTGACGCGGGTGACCCGACGGCCCAAGCATGGCTGGTGGGATGGGGTGGCCACGCTCTCACCCACGGTCTGCGTGGCCTGTGGGATACCAACGCCTTTTATCCCGACAAGTACGGCCTAGCCCTGAACGACAGCCTGCTCGGCTATGCCCCGGCAGGGCTGATAGGCAGCGGTGTAGTCGGCGCCGTGCTGCGCTACAACATCCTGTTCGTGCTGGCTTTCGCGCTCGCCTTCCTCGGCGGCTACGCGCTCCTGCGCCAGCTTGGCGCGAATAAGGTCGCCGCCGCGGTAGCCGGGGCCGCCCTCGCCTACGCGCCCTGGCGCTACGGCCACGACGGCCATTTGAATATCCTCTCCACCGGTGGCATCACCCTGGCCCTGGCGATGCTGGCGCGCGGCCACGGACTCTCGTTCACCCGCGGCTACCTTGCCGAACGAGTCCGACCGGGCTGGGCGTTCGCTGGCTGGCTGGTCGCGGCCTGGCAGGTCAGCCTTGGCTTCGGCGTGGGGCTGGGATTCGTATACGTCCTCGCCGCCCTCTGCCTGATCACACTGACAGCCTGGCTGATCCACCGCCCACGCCTTAGCCCCCGGCTGATCGTCAGTGATCTGATCGGCGGGTTGGTCTTCACCGCGGTGACCGGATACTTCGCGTACGCGTACCAACACGTGCGCGAGCTCAACCCACATGTCACCCGGGACTGGGACTACGTCGCGTTCTTCTCCCCGACACTGCGCGGACTTCTCGTGGCTCCGCAGTCCTCGCTGCCCTGGGGCACCCTACACAACGACGACCGCATCGCTCTTGGTGGCGCAGCGACTGAGAAAGTGCTGCTATGCGGGTATGCACTGTATTTACTGGCCTTCGCCGGCCTGTTCCTATCCCGCTGGTCACCGGTGCAACGACTTCTGCTGTTGTTTGGAGCGGTCGTCGGAGTGTTGTTCGCGCTAGGCACGAACGGGCCGATCTACCGTCTGCTCTATCTTTACGTGCCCGGGTTCGATGGATCCCGTACACCAGGACGGTTGATCTTGTGGCCCACTATCTGCCTGGCCATTCTCGCGGCCGGCCTGGTTACCCAACTAGCCGAGGTGGCTCGCAGGGGCGCCAAGCCGAAATGGTCGGTGGAAGAGGCACGGCTACTGACCGTTCCGTTGCTGGTCCTCGTGCTAGCTGAGGGCCTGCCTGACCTGCAGCACCCCCAAACCCCAGCCAAACCGGCCGCGATGGCGCTAGCCTCCGCGCACGCTCCGATCATGGTATTGCCGTCCGACGACGGCATCGACCTCCACGTCCTACTTTGGTCGACCGACGGTTTTCCCGCGGTGGTCAACGGTGCGGCCAGCTACACCACACCCAACCGTCAGTCGATCCGCGACGTTATGACGACCTTCCCCAGCCAGCAGGCCTTGGATCGGTTGCACCAACTCGGCATCCGCAGCGTCGTCCTGCTGCGCGACCGGGTCCATGGCACCCCATACGAACCGCTGCTTAACATCCCCGACGTACCCGGCATCACCCGCCACGACGTCGGGTCAGACGTGGTTTACACCATCGACACCAACACGAAGTGATGGTGGGCGTGTCCTCGGGATACCGCGGCGACTAGCTGACCTGAACCCAAAAGGGGAGCCCTTTGAGCTGCGTCGGGACGGCCGGATTCGAACCGACGACCCCTTGTTACCAACAGTAACCGAACCAGCTTGTCACCCCTTGCCACCGCGTTCGGGGCTGGCTGCACCAGGCGAGCCAAGTTGTTACCGGTCTGTCAGGTTCGCGTCAGGCTTATCTGATGCCGTTGCATCGATCCACACCATCGGGAAGAGTCGCTCCCTAGCGGCGCCGTCGGCTATCCCTCGTTCCGGAGGTGGGCATGGGTGTCACATGGGCGCAACTGCTCCAACTCTTGCTCCCAGTCCTTGCTGGCGCGGTCATTGGCGTCTTCCCGACGCTACTGTTGGAGCGCATCAGGAACGCAGCCGCGCTGCGTACCCGCTGGGACCAGGAGCTGCAGAAGGTATGTGCCGAATTCGCCGCCTGCACCCGCCGCATCATTGATCTGGCCGAGGAGCCGACCGGCGACGAAGGTGCCCTCGAAGCCGAGCATCGCATGCTTCAGGTACACATGGCGGAGGTCCGTATCCTCGGCGGGCTCGATGTGCAGGCGGCAGCCCGCGGCGTCGTGGCATCCACGCACGGCCTGCGCATGACGGCGTCCACGAAGCCCGAGGACGCAGCTCGGCATCGCAGCCGGACCCTCGACGGCCTGTTCGCCTTCTACCGCGCCGTACGCCACCAGCTCAAAATTCCCGACGCGGACAAGCTCGCCCCAATGAACCCGGGGACGGCCATGCAATGAAAGCGTTCATCAGCTACTCGCATGAACCGGACGATCGGCGGTTCGCCTCCTGGCTCTACGACAAGCTCAAGGAGCCCGACTCAGTCCTCGATCCGCTCATCGACCGTAAGAACCTCGCGCTCGGACCGCCGTGGCGGGAAAGCCTGCCGGTACTCATCCGCGGCTGCGACATCCTGCTCTTCGTTCGGTCGCGATTCAGTCTCAGCTCGCCGTACTGCCGCTTCGAGGTCGAGGTAGCCGATCACAACGCCTTGTTGATCGCGGTCCTCGACATAGAGGCCGACACGCCGCCGTACGAGTACACCGATCGGTACAGCAGTATCGACTTCAGTCAGGGCCGCGAACTCGGCCTGGCCACGCTCCGCGAACGCGTCCGTCAGTGGCAGAGCCCCGAGGGGCAGGATCAGCTGAAGAGCTACCGCCTGCACCGGGCACAGGACCGAAAGCTGCGCGGACGGGGAGGGACGCCCGCGACGCCGGCGTGGCTCGCCGGCGAGACACGCGGCGATCCCTGGCCGATCCGGATGCATGGCCACGAACGGCCCCGCCAAGACCTGCGCGGCTTCCTCGCCCGCGAGGACGTCGGCATCATCGTCGTTTCGGGGCCCGAGGGCATCGGCAAGTCCGCGATCGTCCGCAGCGAATTGGCGGAGCTCGAAAGCGTGGATGGGCCAACGATCCATTACCGTGTGGCTAGGCCCGGCAAGATGCTCGGCGCGGCGATCTTGGAGTCCGTCATCACGGATCCGACCCGGGCCCGCGAGCAGGACGGCTCCGCCGGCGATTACCTGCCTACCGACATCGATGAGCTCCTCGGCCTGGCCAGCGACACGGACGCCGTTCTCGCGATCGATTCCTTCGAGAACCTCGTCGACCGACACGGCGCCGGTCTGCTCGACCTCGACCTCGACGAAGTTCTCGAGCGGATCTCCCGGCTGCGCAGCCATCGCCTCAAGGTCGTGGTGGTTACCCGCGACCTGCCGCGGCCGCGGCACCGCAGTAATTGGCTGCTCACCGCCCGGCACGTCCGCGTCGACAACGGCCTCGACCCGGAGAGCTTCGGCCGGCTGTTGCAGGACCTCGACCGCCGGTCAGATCTGGTGCCCCCCACCACGCCGGACACTCTCATCGCCGACGCGTGCCGGCTGTTGCACGGGCGCCCCCGGCTCGCTGAATTCGTCTACGCCCGTGCCTCCCGCGGCTTCGACACCATCCACGAAGTGGTGGCCGAACTCGAGATAATCGATCCAACTGGTACAGCGGAGTACGTCTTCGACGAGTTCATTGCCGCTCTTGACGGCCACGCCAGGATCGTCTTGGAGGCGCTGGCCGCGCTCGGGACACCGGTTGACGAGGCGACGATCCAGCACATGATCGTTGAAGCTGCGACGATCACGCTCGAGCCACGCCGACTGAGCAACATCCTGCGCTGGCTGGTCTCGCGCAACGCCGTCAGCACCGTGGCGGGCCTCTTCTACCTCCAGGACCCGGACCGGCAGCGCATCTTGCGATGGATGCCGCTTGAAGACGACGACACTCGAGACGTGCCGCGCCGGGGCCGCTTGACCCTGCTGACCACGGCTGCGGATGTGCTCTGGCGGCAGCGTCCAGCGCGCCCCCGCAGCGCCGACGAGTTCGACCACCCCATCGCCGCGATCAACGCGCTGATCACGGCCGAGGAGTACGAGGACGCTGCCAAGCGCATCGACGAAATCGACCGGCATCTCGTCCGTTGGAATCGCAGCTCTCTGCTGCTTCAGCAGCGCCTGCGGCTCCGCGGCCGACTCCCCCGGGATTTCCTGGAGTTCGTCAACGACACGGCCCTTGGCGAGATCTACCTCGAGAACGGCCTGTACCGCGAGGCCCTGATGATCCTGCTGCGGGCCAAGACTCTGGCGGCCTCGATTCCGTCTAAGGAGCTGACCTGGGCAACGCACGTCAACCTGGGCACGGCACTCATGCGAGTGGGGCGCACCAAAGACGCCCTCGCCAGGTACCGGCAGGCGCTGGCTGCCGCCGAAACGCGGCCTGACCCGGCAGAGCAGGTTCTCCCCCTGGAAGGAATCGCCAACTGTCACCGCCGGTGGGGCGAGCTCGACTCCGCGTTCGATCACCTACACCGAGCCCTAGCGCACGCCGGCGCCGACACGCGGTTCCGGCTGAACCTGCGCCTGGCGCGTTGGTATGCAATGGACGGCGACCCGCGGGCCCAGGACCATCTAGCAGCCGCGGCAGAGGAGAAGACCGATGACCGGGCTCGCGCGGCGTACCTCGATCAGCTCGGGGAGCAACTGCTCGCCGAAGGGGACATCGAGGCTGCGGTGGCTCACGCGACGGAAGCGGAAGGCATTGCCCGGCGAGTTGGTAACGGGATCGCGCTCCAGCGCGCACGAACCACGCTCGCATTCGCCTCACTGCAAGCCGGCGCGCCAAAGGAAGCCCGACGCTGGGCGGTGCTGGCGGCCCGGGAACGTCCGGGCGGGCGCAACCTACTGATCGTGGCCCTGCGCGCGCTGACCGCCCTGCACGAAAGTGATCGCTTCTCGGCACGTGAGGACTTCAGCCTGCTACGGGACGAAGCCGCAGATCGTATCCGGCAAGATCCGCGCGACTTCGCCGCCGAGGGTTTCCTGGGCCTCGCACTCTGCGGCAGGCACGTCTGCGCCGACGAACCGCTCGAGCACGCAGTTCGCTCACTGAGCCGGTACGCGCACCCTGCGTGCGAGAACGACGAGGCAGCACCGCGGCGAATCCCAGCCCAACTCACCGGCCGCTTACGGACCCTGCTCACCTGCCTCGCAGAATGTGCGCGACCGGGAACGCTCGACCGAGCACTGCAGGCGCTCGAACCCTAGCAACGCACCCGGACTATTCACGGCCGTCGGCGGCTAACCAGCCGAGCATCTGGGCACGAATCAACGCCTCGGTACGCGTCTTGACCTCGATTTGAGCGTAGAGGCGCTGGAGCATGCGGTACATCGCGCGTTCCGAATAGCCCTCCAGCTCAGCGAGCCGGGTAACTGTGCCGCCGGCCGCGAGCGTGCGTAGCCACGAGAGCTGTCGTGGGGTCGGTCGGCGGGGAGGAGCGCTCGACGTCGCAGTGGTCCGCAACTCGCGGACCACGTTGATCGGAAGCTGAGCCAGCCCGGCGGCCGCAGCTTCGATGATCCTCTGCAACCCGTCTGGCGGCGCATCCCGTCCGAGCACGGAATGGGCGCCGGCCCGCACCGCCTGCGAGCCCAAGACGCCGTCCTGCTCCGGAAGCAGCGCCACGATGAAAGCGTCGCCGCCGATCCCAGCGATGTCCGAGAGCAGCAGCCAGTCCGGTCCAGCGGCCAACGTGATCACGACGATGCACCCTGCGCGAGTCCGTACCCAACCGACGAGGTCTGAGGGCGCCTCTACCTGGTGGCCCTCCGCAGTCAGGGTGGCCGCCACTCCCGCCATGAACAGCGGCAGGGGATCCGCGACGGCTATCCAGACCACGTCGCGTCAGAACCCCTTCACGTGCTTGTCACTCGCTTGTCGAACCAGGGTCTCACAGCACCCTGTCCGCTTTATGCGACGCGGCGGCGATCCACTGAAACAGCCGTGGGAACGAGATGATCCGGCCGCTTGCCGGTCAGGTCTCCGCTCGCATTCACGTCGTGGACCTGCCAACGGAGCCACGCCTAGCGTCGAATGAGACGACCACAGGGGGCGGCCATGGTCTTTGACGATGAACGCGGAGACGACCCGTATCGGCGGCTCTGGTTCGATGACGAAGCACGACTCGACCCACGAAGGGCCGGCTCGGATCCTCCGCTGGAGCCCGCCGAGGACGTTCGAAAACGGATCCTAGAGGTATACCGGGAGGACCCGAACAGGCCGCCTCAAGACATAAGTCGGGCGGTCATGCGCCGATACGGCCTGAAAGTCACGACCCAGCAGGTAGAGGCTCTCCTGGGTAGTCACCTCCCGTGATGTGGACCGCTCGTCGCAGACCCATGCCGAGCTTCAGCGCTAGCCCACAGCGGCCTTCCCCATCGAGCCGACGAAGTCCCGCCTGGTGACCGTCCTCTGCTTCACCGTGAGCGATGGACACCGCGCCTAGGACGACCTCGCTGCGCCGGACCAGCGCATGAGAATGCTTTTTTCGAGTCCTTGCCTTCGGTCCAGCCGCGCCGCTCCACCTCAATCGCGAGGCGGGCGTGCAGGGCTAATAACGGGCGTGTGGGGTGGTAGTGATGACGCCGGGGGATCAGCGCCGCAGCCTGCGCAGCGACCACAGGCTCGACGGCAAGCGGCTGACGGCCGGTGTCCTCAGGTGTATCCGGCTTGAGCGTCCAAGCCGGCCCCAGAGTGACGGTCACGAGCGCTCTCCCACACTCGCCCGCCGGTCGGAGGGATCCACCGCGTTGGAGGCTTTCCGGCAGGTCGCTCGAGACAGACCCTCGCCTTCCACGATAACTTCGTGCAGTTGCCTGACCAGTTGGCGCAGGCTCGCGTCGAGGTCGACCTGATCTTTTGTCTGGGCGGTGATCTCGTCGCGTACGTCGTCGACGAACGGCTGCCAGGTTTCGCGGGCGAGCCGCGTACATTCGGCGACGACCTGTTGACGCATCTCGGCCGCCGCCTTGCCCTGGTTCAGGCGCGTGCGACTCGCGAGGCGCTGGTCGACCAATGTCGTCAGGTAGACGGTGAGAGGGAGCGCGGCTTCGACGGTGCCGACGTACGGCTTCACCTTCTCGGCGATCTTCACCGCCTTGGTCTTTCTGCCGGTGGTCTCTCCGAGGTCCTCGGTCATGGTCTTCAGCACGCCGAGCAGCATGCTGCCGATGGTGTTGGTGTGTCGCGAGATCTGGCCGGACCCGTCGGCGGCGGTGGCGGTGTTCTCCTCGCCGGACTTGAGCGTCCCGACCAGCGATGCGAAGCCGGCCCAGGTGGGTAGGGCGCGGTCTCGATCCCTGCCCTTGCGGATCGACTGCCGCAGCCGATCGAGGTGGCTCTCGTGTTTGGTGAACCACTCGCTGACCGTGCGCTGCAGCTCGTCGGCGGCGGAGCCGGAATCCCACGACCGCCGCAGCACCTCGTCGACGAGACCTTCGAGGCCGGCCTGGGCGGCCCGGTCGAGGTTGCCCAGTTGCCTCTCCCATTGGTCGCGGCGATCGACGCCGTGGGCCGCCACCCTGGCTTGTTCCGCGTAGTCCGCCAGTTGGCCGCGCAGTTCGGACAAGGTCTCGTCCAGCACCACCGACCAGTAGCGTTGCCCGGCCGCGTGCCGCCATCCGGGCAGAGCTGACGGGGACACCGCCCCGAGAGCGTTCGCGAGGTCCTGCATGCCGTCCCAGTCCCGGAACTCGTCCCAGGTGACGCGGTCGAGATCGGTGACCGGTCCGGCGGTCTGGAACGGGTCCTGCGAGACGACGAAGACCGGCACCTGGTCGTCCAGGCCGAACAGGTTCCGCAGCTCGCGGACCTTGCGGGCACCGAGGTCCCGGTATGCCGCGAGGTTGTACTCGGGGTTCCCGCCGGCCTCGTCGAACCGGGAGATGACGAACCACATCGTCCCGGCCGGCCAGCCTTGCGTGAGCAGCTCTCGCAGCACGTCGCGTTCGGCGGTCACCAGCTGCGGGGTCAGCACCGCGATGCCGACGTCGGTGAGCTCGACCGCGGCCATCGCGCGGGAGTTGTTCTGTTCGCGGGCACCCAATGCCCCGACTTCGAATCCGGGCGTGTCGCGGACGATACACGTACCGAGGTCGACGTCGTTGACCTCGAAGGTCTCGTGGAGTGCGCTGATCGTCAGCCAGTCGGGAACGTCACGGCCCGAGTCGACGAGCAGGCGGCGGAGCAGGGAGCTCTTGCCGGTGTCGTAGGACCCGAAGAGGGTCACGACCGGTCGGTCCTGTTTCTGGAAGGCGTCCCAGTCGTCGGCGTGCCGCCCGGGCGATCCACCGGGAAGCCGCCCCAGCCAGTCGCGCACCGCATCGATGTCAACCACCACTTTGATCCGTTCCTCCCATTTTTTCTGCGGACACGATCAGGGCGTCGGCCGCCTCGACCCGGACCTTCGCCGAGTCGATTTCGTCGGCGATCGACGATTCCCGGGCGAGGCGTACGTCGAGCAGCTCTTCGAGGTCCACGGTCCGCTGCTCGAGGTAGGCGACGTGACGGCCCCATTGCTCGTCGCACATGATCAGGTCGACGATTCCCGCAGCCGTCTCGTCGATCTTCTGGAACGCCGATTCCTGCTGCTCCCGGTGCTGGCCAGCCTTCTGGGCGTCGGTGGCCATCCCCGCGATGTCGACGACGGAGGCGATGGCCCCGAGGACGAGCCCGACGCGGGCGACCTTGGCGCCGCCCTTGACCGCGCCCCACGGCTTGAACTTGTAGTTGAACTGCTTCAGGACCGTGTAGTACGCGTCCCGGTTGCCCAGGGCTTGCACGAGCGGCGCCACCGCTCCCGCGAGGGTGCCCGCACCCGCTGCCACCTCCTCGTACCAGGCGGTTCCCTGGGCCTGGAACTCTGCCGCGAGCTCGGGTGCCACCTGGATCTCGGCAGCGCGCATCTCGCGTCCGATCGTGGGGAGATGCTCGCCATGCCACTCGGCCAGCCGGCGTGCCGCGTCGTCGCGGTAGCGTTCGAGATCAGCTTCGAACTGTGGGGTCTTCCACCAGGACTCGACGATGTCTTTCAGCGTCTGAGCATCCTCGCGGTCGAGGTCCGCCACTGCGGATTTCGCCGGCACCGCGTGCCGGTCGACCATGCGGCGGGCGTCCTCGCGCAGTGAACCCTCGACGACCACGGCGTCGCGTATCGCAGCCCGCAGGCCGGCGATCAGGGGTTCCAGGCTGCTCAGCGCCTTCTCGCCGTCGATTAGCACCTGGTGCAGCGCGGCCCGGTGACGCTTGAGGGCGGTGACCGCCGCGTCGAGGGCGGCCATGGACGCCGCGTCGGCCAGCTGTTCGTCGGAGAGACCGAACAGGGCGTTCGTCAGTGCGGCCACGCCGTCCCACAGGCGATGCTCGTCGAAGTCTGCCGGCTCCGCCGTCGCGACCCCACCGACCAGGCCGAACGGGTCCCCGGACAGGCAGTGGATCCGGTCGAGCGTCACGTCTGCGCCGAAATCGGCGAGGGCCGAGCGCAGTGCCTCACGTCTGCGGGTCTGCAGATTGAGGAACTGATCGGGTGCCGTCAGCGGATCTGCGCCCAGTTCGTCGCACCGATTGATGAGGAACACGATCCGACCGCCCTTGGCGGCGGTCAGCTCCGTGCCGCGCAACAGTTCCTCGAGCATCGAGGTGTTCCCGACCAAAAGGTTGACGTTGACGACGACGAGCACGAGAGCGGCCTCGGTGACCGCCTCGAGCGCGGTGGCGTCGTGCTCGTCGTGTCCGCTCTGAAGGCCGGGTGTGTCCATGAGGTCGAACCCGGGGAACCGGTAGCGGCTCGCGGCCGTGGTCGCCGGCAGCGCCCGGGTGTCGAACGCGGTGTCTGGCCGCCGACCACCGTCCACCATGATCCGGTGGACCAGCGACGACTTCCCCGAGTTGTAGTCACCCAGCACGGCGAAGACCGGCCGCGCGCCACCGACGCGCCAGAAGGCTCCCACGACGTCAGCCAGGGCCGGGTCACGCCGGGCCGCGTCCTCGAGGTCGTGACGCCAGGAGTGGATCTGGGCCGGTGTCGATGACCGCCACGCCGCCGTCACGGCGCGCGCCAGCCGTGTGCGGTCCGCCTCCTGGAGCCTTGCGTGCGTCTCGCGCACCGCCTCGCTGATCCGCACCGGCTGATGGTCGACACCGGACTCCAGCCAGTCCTCGCCCAGCAACAGCCGGGTCACCTCGGCCGGACTCTCCCCAATCCGGCGCTGTGCCCGTCGCAGGACGTCGGTCACTGCGGGTGCCGGCCGGACCGCGTCGGTGTAGGTCCGCAGGCTGTCGAGCAGCCGAGTGATCCGGGCGCGCGCGAGCCGAAACTCGATCGCGGCTCTCAGCGCCTCGCCGGCCGCCGGCCCCAGTGACGTCCACATGGCTCTGCGGCTGTCCTGGACCAGTGCGTCTTCGGAGGCGACGAACGTCCGATCCACCGCTCGATGGCCTTCAGCGATGGCGTCGGCCATCGCCTTGCGGGTCTGCTCCTCCCCCTGCTGGCTCGCCTTCTTGCCGAAGTACTGCCCGGCGTGGTTGACGATGCCGATGCCGGCGAGGGTGGTGGCGAGCACCCATCCTGCGGGGTTCCAGATGAGCGGCAGCGCAAGAGCGCCGAGTCCCAGCGCAATGCTCGTGCCCTGGGCGGCGTTACCCAGCAGGGTGCCGCCCTCGTCGCCGGCGATCGTCACGGCGTGCACGGCGGCCGGCCCGCTCACGGCGGACGCGTGATCCACCGCGATCTTCAGCTCACGCCGCAGGAACGCCTGACGGTCCGCCCACACGGCCTGCGCCGCGGCGGTCATGGCTTCTTCGTCGTACGTGGCCGCCCGGAACTCAGGCTCGCCGAACGCCTTGCGCTCGGCGAAGGCCCGCTGGATGGCATCGTCCACGTTGGCCTTCGCCTGCCGGTGGCAGCCGGCCAGGTACGACGTGGCGAGGTGCCGGACGTAACGGTCCAGCGACCCCTTCGGCGGTGAGGTGTAGGGGCCACCCCGCGCCTGCTCGGACAGATCGACCAGATCCCCGCTGAGCGCTGTGTCGTGCAGCCACTCGGCACGCTCGGCGTCCTCCGGATAGCCCAGCACGGCGAACATCGATTCGACCCGGCGCTCCAGGGCCTGCGCCTCCCGCCCGAACTCGGACGCCAGGTTTTCGAGCTCACCGACCCCGCGGCGGCAGCGTGACCGGATCTCCTCGCGCAGCGCGGTCAGCCGCAGATCGGCACCGCCCTCCGCGATCGAGGCGGTGATGAGGCGCTCCAGCGTGGGAAAGTTCGACCAGCGATCGAGGTAGTCCGTAGCGAATCTGTCGCGTTCGTTCTGGAAGTCCCCGGGGTGCGGTCCGCGAAACGGGATCGCGGCGCGCGCGTACAGGGCCCGCTGGCCCTGGATCGCGACGACCGGGACGCCGAACAACCCGATCTGGGCGAGCTGGGTCCGGATGTTGTCGGCATGCTGGCGAACCGTCTCGGACAGATGCCGGCGGCCGGACTCCCGAACCAGGGCCGGGTGGCGCCAGCGCCGGTTTCGGCAGTTGAGGACGGCCACCACCGGCTTTCCCCGGTCGAGGACCCAGGCTGCGATCTTCTCGAACTCCATCGCCTGCTGGGACTGGCTGTCGAAACACAGGAGCACGATGTCGGCGATCTCCACCGCCGCACGGGCCCTGGCTTCGAGGACGTCACGACTCTCGGAGGCGCCCCAACCGTTGATCCCGGGGGTGTCGAAAAGCCGGCAGTCCCGCCACCTGACATGGCGCACCTCGGTGGTGAAATCGTTGTCACCGGGCGAGACGTAGGCCCCGTCGAGCCGGCCGAACACCGACAGCAGCGTGCTCTTCCCGGCACCGGTCCGTCCGAAGAACGCGATATTGAACGTGCCGAGCGACTCCCGCTCACGGTCCAGGTGACGCCGCAGCTCCGCCGGAAATCCCTGGATGAAGTCTTCCAGCCGAGCGATCGAGCCCGGGCCCTGCCCCTGGCTGAAGGCGGCGACCAGGTCGTCCGTGATGTCGTCCAGGTGCATCACTTCCGCGCGTCCCTGCTCGACGGCCGACCGAACCGCCTCTTCCAATGAGCGCACCTCAATCGTCAACTCATCATCACTTTCGCTGCTTGACGGGTCACGGCTCGAATGCGCCGGCAACTTGCTGGGGCGTGGCCCCCGGTTCGGCTGACGTAGTCAGCATGTAGCTACAGCGGCTCGGCGTGCGGGTGCAGGGGGCTACTTTCTCCTCCGTAGCCGCTCGGGCAGGGGCTTGGCATGAACGACTACCAACTCGCGGTTCGGCCGAGTGAGTGCGGTGTAGAGCGGTCCCTGCCGGCCGAGATTCTGCGGAAAATCAGCGGGCTCAACCACGACGACAGCGTCGAACTCAAGGCCACGGGCGGTATCCGGATGGGCCACCACCACGTCGCGACCCGAGTACTGCCAGGTGAAGCGGTCGCTCACCGACTTCACCCACCCCGCCAACCGCAGCATGGTCTCCACAGCCTTCGGCTCGGCGGTGATGACGGCCGCAGTGCCCTCGGGATAGGCGGCGTGCAGGCGGGCGAGCTCGCGCACCAGTGAAGCAGCTACATCCGAGGACTTGCACTTCTCGACGGTCGGCTCCGGTCCTTCCTCTTGGAAGGCCAGAACCGCACGCTCCGCGGCGGGAAGAAGCCGGTTAGCGTACTGAAGGATCGGCCGGGTGGACCTGTATCCACGGTCCAGCCGACGGATCGGAGGATCGCCGTACGGGATGGCCAGCAGATCGAGGATCTGTCGCCAGGACGCCAACGTGTGATCGGAGCGACGCTGGTTGAGGTCACCGACGATGGTCCATGCGTGAGCCTCGTTCATCGACGCCAGGAGGTCCCATTCCAGCGGCGTCACGTCCTGCGCCTCATCGACGATGATGTGCTCGATGCCGACGAGGTCGGCTGGCTTGGCGACCTCCCATTGGATGGTCGCGAGCATTGGGATGTGCGCGCGCATGGTCAGCGCGTCCCGGGCTGGGGGAAGCCTACGCAGGTAGGCGGCCCACTCCGGATCTTCTGTCACCGGCTGCAAGCTGCTGCCGTTGCGGCGTAAAAAATCATAGACGTCGTCACATGTCGGCCGGGTTCCTGCGGTCTTCAGTCGCGTAACCGTAGCGCGCACGAACATGGCCAGCTGTTGATCGACATCCTGCCAAGACCGGGAGATGCTTCCCCGGGGTTCGCTTCGCTCACCGAGGATGTGAAGCATGACCTCAGGCAGTGAGAGGACACGGACCCGTGGTGATCCGCCGGTCAGCCGATCGATCGCCGCTTGGACGTGCCGCGAATATCCGCGGGTCGGTCCAACGATCAGGACGTCCCCGTCGAGGGTGTTCTCCTCGGGAGTGTCGTCGTTGATCAGGTAGGCGGCCCGGTGCGAGGCGATGATGGTTTTGCCGGTGCCGGGTTGACCCTCGATGATCATGCTGTCCATTGCTGGCGCACTGACGAGGTCGTACTGGTCCGGTTGAAGCGTGGCGAGTACGGGAGCGAGGCTCTTCGTACGGGGCGCGGCGAGGCGTGCACGCAGCAGGGCCGATGCACGTACAGGCGTGGCGGCAGGGCGGCCGGTCTGTGCGGGCACGCTCGGGGCATGAGCCTGTGGGCGTACGGTCGGAGAAGCCTGGCCGCCGGGCTGCGACTCAGGGGCGGCAGCGCTTCCGGCGGAGGACAAGCTGCGGGACGATCTGGGCTCGTGGACTGCCGGCGGCATCGTTGGTGGCGCTTCGCGGGGCCGCGCGGGTGGGCGAAGCGTACGGCTCGGCGCGGCGGGAACGGTGAGTGTGCGCTTGCGAAAAGGTTGCTCTGGTCCGTCCTCGCACACGCGCTCGTCGTCGAAGTCGAGGATGTCGTCGCCCCGGTGCTCGAAGGCGCGGATGACGGCGACCTCGTCGCAGAACTCGTGGTGACGCGACCCGCGGAAGAACGTGCAGGCGACCGGTGCTGCCCAGCTGAAAACGTATACGCCGTCGAGGTTGGCGTAGGCTTCGCCGATGTAGAAGTCGCACTGCCCGTTGAGAAGCTCCTCGTCAGGCTTGCGCAGGGCGACGCGACCGACGAGAGCACCGAACGGCATGACGCGACTTTGCGGCAATCCGTTACCAGTCCAGAAATTGTTGCGCGATCCCGCATGCGTGATGGGCCTGCTGGCCAGGGCCTGAACCTTGCGGCGATAGCGCTTCTGGGCGGTCCGTTCGTCCTCAAGATCGAGCTGTTTCCTTCCCAGGCTCATTCCGCCTCCGTCGGGCCGACAATCTGAACAACACATGCGGCGAGCGGTTCCAGCCTGATCTCGGGCTGGCCGGCCGTACGGATCTCTTCGATCAATGCGGTGAACTTCTCCTTTGCGCGGCGTTCTTGGCCGCGGAACCCCGCGACGGCGCGGAGCGCGCGACCCCGAGATAGTGCAGTCTCGATCCGCTTGCGGATTGTCGCCAGCTTGCGCTGGTGCTGTGCGGTGATCGTGGCGATCCGCGCCTCCTGCAGCGCGTCGAACTCGCGGTCGCGCCGAGCCTGCTCCTCCAAGTGCCGAAGGTGCAGATGATTCGTCGCGCGCTCGGCGAGCCTGGGAAGCCGGTCGATGGCCGGGAGCGGTGCATCGGCAAGCCTCCCCTCCGCAAGCGCTGCCAGTAGCGCGTTCGCGGGTCCTTCGCCGGCATTGCGTCCGGTGTCGGTGACGGCGGCACCCCAGATCTCGTCGCCACGTCGCGACGCCGTCGCCGCCGTCGCGAGGACAACGACGTAGGTGCCGAGTGAGACCTCAGTCGGGTCTGCGGAGATTCGCAACGATGCGAAACGTGCCTGACGGTGGTCGGGGATGGAGGCAGCGGCCATCGTGAGCGGGCTTGTTGCGGTGAGCAGGGTGCCGCCGTTAGCGCGGGCGTGTTCCTGGTCGAGCACGAGCGTGAGCGGCAGTTCGTTGCGCAACTGCGAAGAGATCGAACGAGTCTCGGCACGGGAGCGCTGTGAGGACTTGGCGAGGTCGTCAACGCGGGCCGCCATGGCGGCGTTGCCACGTAGCTCCAGGGTCAGGCCATCTGAGGAGATCCTCACTCCGGTCGACGCATCGGTGCGTGCCCAGTCGTCGAGCAGCAGCGCGAGCTCGCGCTGCCCGATGTAGCGGCCGGTCCGCACCAGGTCGTCTTCAAGCCCTGCGACATCGACGTCGTTGCTCACCAGCAGGGCGCTAGACGCGTCCGAGACGTCTCGCAAGCCGGCGCGCTGCTCCTCAATCGCGGTCAACGCCTCGTGGACCTTCTGCGCCCGCTGCGCCTCGGTGAGTGCGAAGTCGAATCCCGCCTGCAGCGCCCGCGGCGCCTGAGCGGAGATGATGGGCTCCAAAGCACCGATAGATGATTCAAAAATATCGATGCGATCCAGTAGGCGGGCAAGGATTCTCTCGTCAATGGTCTCCTCGTTGACAAAGTTGACAACGAGGATGGTCTCCTCCTTCTGCCCAATCCGGTCAATGCGGCCAATGCGCTGCTCGATCTCCATGGGGTTCCACGGCAGGTCATAGTTGATCACCGCTGAGCAGAACTCGAAGTCCAGACCTTCGCTCGCTACACGGTTGGCCAGCACAAGGTCATAGGCACCAGCACGAAAGTCGCGCATGATGTGACGCCGGGCTTCGCGGCTGACACCACCGTGCATGACAGCGACCTTGAGCTCAGCGCCGAGACGATCGGCAAGGTAGGCCAGGGTGGGGCGGGAGTGCGTAAAAAGCAGAGCCCGGCGCTGTTGCCGGTGCAGCCCTTGCAGCACCTTGCGAAGGGCGTCGAACTTGGTGTCGACGTCGTCGGGGAGACGCTGCGCGGCCGCAATGAGGTCGGCGTGCGGCTCGAGCCGGTAGGCGGCCGCATCCGAGTCGGCGTCGGTGATCTCCCCGAAGTCGCCTGGGTCGAGGACCGCCTGACGCGCCATGGGCAGGCATGCGCTTGCCAGGCGTAGGGGCATCTGCATCGCGAAATAGAGGCTGCTGTCCATCGCCGCTGCGCGGTTCGCGCACCATTGGACGTACTCCGAGTAGAAGGCTGACTCGGCATTGGTCCACTCAACCGGTTGCCGATCTTCGGTGCGCTTGGCCTTCTGATCGTCGACCTCGACCTTTTTCGTGCGCGTGATGACGGTGGAGAGAGTGTTCAGCCCCGCCAGGTAACGTTTGGCGTCGACGATGTCGCGGGGCGTCAGCTCGTCCTTGGTCAGTACGTCCCGCAAGAGCCCGAAGTCGGGTCGTCGCATAAGCGGAGCGCCGAGTGACGTGGTCCTGAGCTCATCGAGTTGGCGCTTTAGCTGCCGACCGCGGGCTCCCTTCTCGCCGAGCCTGGCAGTGACGGCGTTGATGATCCGATTGGGCTCCAGTCGTAGCTGCAGGTCCAGGCTGCTCCCGTAGTCCTCGGGCACGAGAAGTTCAAGGAGGTTGAGCAGGTCCTGCTCGTGGAGGTTGATCGGCGTCGCGGTGAGAAAGACCAGGTTCGCAGCCCAATCCGCGAGCTCCGTGCCGAGCGCGTAGCTCTTGGTGTCCTGGTTGCGCATGGCGTGCGCCTCATCGACGATCACCAGGTCGAACTCGGGCGGCACGGCCTGCAAGTCCTCCAGTCCGCCCCAGGTACGCAGGCGTTCGAGACTGCAGATGTAGGCCTGGCGAGTAGGCAGCCGGTTTTGCTGGTGGCGTTCGAGGAAGGACTTGAGGGCCCCGCTGTCGAGCTCCGTGAGCTCGAACTCGAAGCGGTCCTCCATCTCCTCCTTCCACTTGCCGAGGAGACTCGACGGGCAGACGATCAGGACTCGGTCTGCCTCTCCGCGAGCCTCAAGCTCGGTCCAGATGAGACCTGCCTCGATGGTCTTGCCGAGGCCCACCTCGTCGGCGATGAGCAACCTCGCTTTGCCGGTTTGCAGGAGCTTGAGCACCGGTTTGAACTGGTAGGGCCGGAACGTCGTGCGTGTGGCGCGGAAAGAAAAGAGCGTGTTGGCGAACTTGCCCAGCAGCTTCGCGCGCGTGAGCGTGGCACCGAACCTGCTCGCCGGCGTTGGCTCACGGGTCACCCACGTAGGTGGGGCTTCGACCTGCGGACGCGGCCGCAGCCGGGGCTCCACCACGTCCTGCTGCCGACCTTCGACCATCACGGTGTACGTCCAGTGCTCGCGGAGAAACTTGCGGTCGCGCACTACCACGTCCGCGCCCCCGGGATGAGTCAGGGCGGCATCATTTACCGTGAATAGCGGCGCGGGGACCGTCACAGCCTTGTGCCACAACTCCTCCGCCCAGGCCCAGGCGGCGAGCAGAGGATGCTCAGGCTCAAGGCCGTACGGGGACACCACAATCCCGCCGCCTGGCGCGGCACCGGCTGCGACCTGCAGGACGATCGGGCCACCGTCAACCGCTTGGAACCAGTAGATGCCCTCGGGAAGTTCCACTTCCGGCTGCCACAACAACCGGCACTCGCTCACCTGGTCGGCAAGCGACCGAACGGGTGTGTCCAGGACGAGCGCACGTGTAAAGCGACCTCGATCGAGCGCGACATCGATTCGCTCGTGATCCGGGAAATAGCCGAACGTGGCGTCATCAGTTGAAGAGGTGGTCATCGCCGAGGCGACCCTTTGCTTGGCCACGTGTCGATTTGAGGCTGGCGACCGGTCGGGACGGCATCCCCGGAGAGCCAAGCCGCCGTCCCGAAATGACCTCTTGTGCTCTGCTCGATCAGGGCGCGGACTTCACAGGCGGTCGGCGTGGCGTGCAGCGCCCAGGTGGGTTCCCGGTCGCGGAGAAACTCAAGTGGCTCTGACACGTTCTTCCCCTCTAGAACTCGGCAGGCAGCCGTAGAGCGACTATGCAAGTGAGCGGCCATCAGCACAAGGTGAGCAGCGGTCACCACCAATTGGGTGCCTGGTCGGCCGAACCAAGGCTGCCAAGGTCGTCCGCACCGTCGCCCGATTGGAGGAACCACTAATCGAGGTTGCTGTGCCACGCGTTAACCGGATCCGGTGTTGTTCACCCGAGAGGCCCATCATGGAATCGCGTCACAGGAGCGGCGAGATGTTGGTGCCGGGCTGCTGGAGTCGGTGCAGCAGCATAGCTACATCTCCGTGCCAGCCACGAAGTTCAGCGACCGTTGGTGCCAGTCCGTACGTGTGGTGATGCCTGGCCCGGCACAAGCCGTGCCATACGGTGCACGCCCTCGAAGTTGCCCCGGCGCCGGCGTAGACGGGCAGGACCAGTAGTTGGTGGCGCATGGGCCGGCCGGCGACGCACGGCGCGATCCGCTTCCAGTAGTCCTGCAGCCGCTGTTCAAGAGCGAGACGGGTCAGGTTCCGCTCGTGGCAGGTGTACTCAAGGGCGTCGCGGATGAGGTTGCAGACCACCGGGCGGCGGACCTAGTCGTCCACACCCCCGTCACGAGCGATGGCCGTACAGATGGATCGGTCGATCAAGAAGTAGATCGGCGAGGGCGTAGACGAGGTTCAACCGCTGCACGACGACCTGTGCGGCGTCTACGGCCCAGATCATGAGCTGACCCGGGAACTCGCCGATCTGCTTGCCCGGCTCCGACTCGCCGCCGACGGATAGTTCCGCCACCACCGTTGGCTCAGGTCTCCCCCGCGGGATTGCTCCCGGCCTCGATGATCTCTATGCTTCCTGGGCGTCAAGAGTGGTCAGCGTCAAGCCTCCCGGCTTGCTGACCCGGCAACCGCGCCACCCGCGCACGGTGCCTCCGGGAGAAGACCAGGTCGACCGCCAGCTGCGGTACGGCAAGAGCGGGTGCCTCGTGGCACCGGAGAGCGAGTTCATCGTGCCATTCGAAGAGCTGGACCTGACTGCTTTCGCGGTCTGCCTGACCTGCGGGCACCTCCGCGACGGCGCTCCGCGCGAGCAGTGGTGCCGCTGCCAGCCACGTACCCCGGAGTGGGAGCAGCAGTGGCAGGGCCAGGACCTCGCCGGTGACCTCGACCTGTGTGTGTTGTGCGTCCGGGACACGGTGACCACCCGGACCCGGTGGTCGTGGCTGGCCTGCGGGACCTGCCGACACGTCTCGCAGGTCGTCGGAGAACGGTACGGCCACCGCGCCGCACTGCCGCTGGGCCGACACTCGATCATGAACGGCGACGTGATCCAGCCGCAGACGGCTGCGACCACTGTGGTCGCCGCCTCGCTGGTGGCTTTCGCGCGGCGTGGTAATACGCTGCGCGAGTGGCAGCAGGTGGAGTTCGCCCGGCTCGCCGAGCCACTACGCCTGACTGCTTCGAGCGTGCCGCTGGCCGAGTGGCAGCGGCACTCGCCGCCGTCGCTTGGAGCGAGCGTTGACGCCTTCGACCGCTACGGCGTCATGCCCGTACCCAGCGATCTCAGCGGCCTCCGACAGGCGCAGACCGAATTCCTGTTCACCGCTCGTTGACCGCCAGTCCAGCCGGCTGCTGTTATCGCAAACAGCAGCCGGTTGGTCATCTTCCCTCGACGGTCGGGAGATGACGGGCAGCTCGATACTCGCGGCGTTCGACAGCATCCGGCCATGATGGACAGTGGCCGGCAGCGACGTCGGCGCCTGGTGGTCGAAGCATGACCATCGTTAGTGGTTGGCCGGCGCTGACCGTGGCATTGAGCAACAGAGCCTCGCCAGCGAGGTTGTTCATTCAGGGGCGGTTCGGCCGCTGGCAGGACCTTCAGGCACGGTATCGGGAATCCGTGGGCTCCCTTGTCGTGCCGGGGATCCAGGCGAACCCTGGCACCATCGGCTCGGCTTTCGACTGGATGGTGCGCTTCATGGTACATCCCCGTCCGGATCTGCGCTTGGCACTGCTCGGCGCGCGCATTCCCCCACTCCGGCACGCGGTCCACGAACTGACGCGCACGCTGGGTTACTCCCAAAGCGGCGACAGCGTGGGGATCTCCCGGTTCACCGGGCCGGCCGCAGGCAGCGAAGCCAACCATCAACTCGTTGCCCGGGCCTGCTGGGCAGTTGACGGAGTCGGACAGTGCCACGATGTCCCGGGTAATCCTGACGCACCGTGACTAGCACGCCTCACCAGGCTTCCTGCAACTATTCTGTTCTCTGCTTCACGCAGCTGGACATCACTGCGTGGACATGTCAGTGCTTCGATGCAGGCCTCATGGCAGGGCGTCCATCGTGATCAAGCTGAAGGACCCCGGGCTCATGCCGTCCAGTCTGTAAGACCGGACATTGCATGGCACGCGATCCGCAGCAGATCATTGCGGTGCTAGGAGACGTCAGATCGCTGTCTCTACTCCGATCGCTCCTCTGCACCATAGGCCTCCCGAAGACGGTCAGTCACATCGACTGCGTTATCAAGGCCAACGCGGACCTGACTCAGGGATACCCGATGGCCGGCGACCCAGGAGCTCGTTCGGGCAGCTGCCCTGACCTGGTCTACCGGCACCTCGACAGCCTGCTCGATGTCGTAGGTGACGCTACTCAAGGTAACAAACACGCAAGCATCGAAGCTCCAGCTCCGAAACGGTGAGAAGACGTGGGTACGCCGGCTGCCGGGCTCAATGACGCGGCACTTGATCTGCAACAACGTGCCGTCAGCCGCGCGAACGTCCCAGCTCTTCTCCGACTGCGGCGGCGGATGCGACTGAGCGCCAGTGCTCAGTATTATCTGCCAGTGCCGGATAGATTGATTGACATCGTTCGTCGTGAAGGCGTGGGCCATCGTGGGGCCTACTTCACGCCCGGGGCGTACACCGGGCAGTGGTTCGAGTCCTTCGCGGGTGGCGGCGATCGTGTCGAGACCCGCGACAGGATCACCGTCGATGATCTCTATGCGGTGGAGGCGCTCAACGTCCAAGTTCCGTTCGCCGTCGGCAGGGAGCTGCTTGACGGCCAGCTCGGCTGGGATATCAGCGCACGCTTGCAGAAGATTCCCCATGATGGAGCTGGGCGCCCCCGACGCCGACGAGCTCATCGTCGACGGTGGGCACGCCGATCGGGCATGGCAGTTGCTGAATGATCGGAACAAGAAGACGGGTATCGGCTGGGTGATTGCCGGCAAGTTGCTGGCTCGCAAGCGGCCCGAGCTCATCCCCGCCTACGACTCGATCGTCAGCCAATTCGGAGCGCCGACGCACGTGTGGCTGAAGCTGCACGACCGGCTCACCGAGAACGGCGGTGACCTGCGCGCCGCCCTCGGTGACGTTCGCACGACCTTAGGCCTAGGCAACGAAGTGAGCATCCTGCGGGTCCTGGATATCGTCCTGTGGAGGCGACACTTTAAAGAACACCGGCGGAACAAGCCAACGACGTGTCCGCAACGTGGGTCGGTGGAGCTCTGATCGGCGGCTCAGGGCACATGTCCTGATAAGCCACCCAGCCACTACGTCATCCCGCCTAGCAAGCTGAACGCGGCAACCTCACCGTCTGCGGACAAAAGTTCTGGCTCAGCCCGAACCGAGCCGGACTGCCGGTCACCCTGTGGGCCGACACCACCGTCGTTCACCTGCTCCTCGACGGCGTCCGACGCAAGACCGTCCCGTCCCGGCTCACCCCCACCCACCTGCGCCAGCTCCTCGCCGACGACGGCCGACCCGCCGGGCCGCCACCGATCACCACCGGCCCCGTCCAGGCCGGCGTCCCGATCGAGACCGAACGGCTCGTCAACGCCACCGGCCTGATCAGCCTCGCCGGCGGCAACACCCCGTCGGCTATCACCTCGCCGGCAGACGCCTCACCGTCCGACTCGACCGCGGACTCATGCAGATCACCGCCCACGGCGTCCTGCTCCGCAGCCTGTCCAACCCCCTGACGACAGCCGAGATCGCCGGCTCGCACACCACCTCCACGGAGTCAACCCGTGACCCGATGCATGGCAGTTAGTCGTATCGACATAGATCGTCGCTTAACTGTTCCCGGCGGGCCGATGTCGACCCCTTGACGATGGGCTTCTGCCGCAGTCTAATTTGGTGTCCATAAAGGGGAGGTCGACTTGCGGGAGAGTTCCAGTTCGCCGTTCCGACGTCCATGCGTCGGCTCGCGCGGCTGTCGGGATCCCGAACAAAGCCAACGACATTCGCTGCCCGATAAAGGCGGCAGGACTGCGCCCCCGCCCACTGGAGATCGATCCTTCGGAAGGAATCGGAGATGAGTATGAGTTTCTTGAGTCGGCGGGATTTACTGCGTCGAGTGGGAGGCACCTTCATTGCCGGCGCAGGCATCGCCTTGTTTCCGGCCGGGTTCGCCTCGGCATCGCCCAAGACCGGCCTGACATCAACCCCCGGCAGCACAGCCGGCGGACCGGCGTATCCGGGAGACCCCGGCTTTGTCGCCAGGACGCCGGGGGAACTGGGTGCCGCTAAAGCCAGTTGGGAAACGCCGGAGTATGGCTACTACACCGGCCACAATCCCGCCAACCCTGGCACAGCGATCGACTACCCCTGGCAGCTCGTCGCGGTAAACGCGTCCACCGCCTACGCCCTTGGGTACCGCGGGCAGGACGTCGCGCTGGGCATGATGGATTCGGGCTACCGGCCTACCCACGAAGGATTCCAGACCAGGCTGATCGTTCCGGTGAGAGCGGAGGGGCTCTACGGAACGTCCGGCTTCGGGTACCGGAACTCGGTAACCCCGTCGAACCCGTTTACCGCGGGCCAGCGGTTCACTGTGGCCGGCGACCAGGCGCGAACGAGTGACTACAGTCACGGGACCGGCATGCTTGGCGTCACCTCTGGCATTCGCGATGGCAAAGAGCAGCACGGCATCGCCTTTGGCTCGACGATGTATGTCGCCATGACCGGCGGTTCCGATACCCAGTCCCACGGCCCCTTCCACGATTACGTGTACTGGCGTACGGCCAATAAGGCCCTGGTTGACGCAGGCGCCCAGGTCATCAACAGCAGTTGGGGCTCTTATGTCCAGACTCTTGACAGGAGCCGCTTCGACGGCCTGGGTAACGACCTTGGGGTCAATGGCAACCTCGCCAACGCCTACCAACTGCGCGGCAAGGACAGCGCCAACGCCACGGCGATGGCGATCATCATCCCCAACGAGCATTTGAAGGACCTGGAGTACCAGTACTTCCTCTTCAAGAAGAGCTATTCGGAAGACGGTATTCAATACAACCCGAGCTACCCCGGTCGCTCCTTCATGGATGCCATCTGGGACGCTATCAAGGATAGCGGTACCGTCAACGTGAGGTCGGCCGGCAACAACGACTGGAGCAACCCGTACTTCCGCCCGGCGTACCCCTTCTTCAATCCTGCGGCGGAGGCGCAGTGGGTATGCGTCGGCGGGGTGCAGCCTCCCACTGCGACCAACCCCGAATACACGAAACAATTCGGGTACAACGAGGCAGGGCTCGCCAAATGGTGGACCGTGTCCACTCCGTCGAACAGTGTTCGGACCACGAACAGCGGTGGCGACACCAACTATTCGAACTCGAGCGGAACGTCTCCGGCGACGCCCGTTGCGACAGCAGTGATGGGGGTTCTGCTCTCCCGCTATCCGAACATGGACGCCAAGCAGGTCCGTGATCTGATGTTCACCACGGCGAACAACAAGATGTCCGACGGTGTGAGGTTCCTCGGCACGGGTCAGACCTCCCCCTCCGGGGCATCCATCGCCTGGACCGCTCCCGACGGGGTTCCGGATGCACGCTGGGGCTGGGGCATCCCCGATCTGGACAAGGGCATGTATGGCCCCGGCCAGTTCCTGGGCCCCATGACCTACAACATGGACAAGTCGCCCCTGGACGTCTGGTCGAACGACATCAGCCAGATCGCGATCAAGGAAAGGGAGCGGGAGGATCGGGAGTGGCTGGCGGCCTACAAGAGACAGGGCATCGCCTTCGCCGGTGAATTCAGCCCCAACGTACTGACCCCGGACGGCAAGCTCAGCGAAAACGCCTTCATGCTTCAGGGCATTCTGGCTGATCCTTACGTTCAAGCCATCACCAACGGCCACCCGGAACTGTACGACAAGATCAGCTATGAGGACGCCACCAAGTGGCGTAAGGACTGGATGGACGCGCGCACGGCCTTCATTCAGAACAACATCGACAACAACCGCTACACGGCGTCTTTGACCAAGCAGGGCTCCGGGATGCTGGTCATGTCGGGCCACGCGACCTACGAGGGCGGCACGACGGTGGAAGGCGGCAAGCTTTCGATCGCCGGCTCGCACGCAAGCTCGGTCGCCGTCAAGGGCGGCACGCTCGGCGGCAGCGGTCTCGTGGGAGGCAGCGTCCGCGTCAACAGCGGCGTGTTGCAGCCCGGCCTGTCGGCCGCGGAAGCGGCGTCCGCATTGTCCGTCAGTCTCACCGACGTTCCGCAGGGCAACGTCCTGAAGGTCGGCGGTGACGTGACCATCAGCCGAGCGGGTCGCCTCGCCATCACCATTTCCGGCGACCGCGACTACACGAGCGTGCGGGCCACGGGTGCCCTGGTGCTGGACGGCGAACTCACCCTGGACGTCCGCGCGCCCATCACCCCGGGCACGGTACTGACGATCATGAGCGGGGCCTCGATCAAGGGCCACTTCCACTCCATGCCGGAACGGCGGGTCCTGAACGTCCGCGGCCACATGTTCCGGGTGTCCTACAAGGGCGGCGCCATGACGCTGACCGCCGAGCGGACGCTGCCGGGGGCAGGGTCCGGCAACGCCTAGCCACAGGTGGCCTGGTCAGCAAGGCTCAGGTTCGCCTCAGCCTGGCTGACCAGGCCCTTGCCCGAGCAGAAATTACGACCCTGGTGGACGCCCCTCGCCGACATCCTCGCCTGGTTGATCCGACGCCGGCACCACGAACACGCCAAGTTCCGCCTCTACGCACGGCAAGCGGATGGGTTGCCACGTACTAGATCGCCAAACCCGCCCAAGCCCCCGACGTCTCAGGACATCCTCGAGCGACTCGGCGCCGACCGCAGGCGACGCCCCACACCCGCATTGCCCCCCAACGACGCGCAGGGATGACGAACCTGGTTGCCGACTCCGGTAAATGAGGGGTTTTCGGGGGCGGTTCAAAACCCCATAGGCAAACTTGAAGCCCCGACCAGCGTTTCCGCTGGCCAGGGCTTTTTGTCTGTCGGGACGGCCGGATTCGAACCGACGACCCCTTGACCCCCAGTCAAGTGCGCTACCAAGCTGCGCCACGTCCCGCCCCCGCGCGGTTTCCCCCGCGGCAGCCGGTACAGCTTAGCGCAGGAGCTCCGAGTCGTCCGCACAGGCCCCACCGACGTCGCGACCTAGCCGAACCAGCGCACAGCGAACCGCCGCACACACCCTAGAGCGTCCTAGGAGGGTGGGGTTGGATAGGCAAATGCCGGATGGGCAGGATCGCCCATCCGGCATTTTGGAGAGCTACAACTGCGTCAGCCGTGCGCCTTGCCTCGGCCGCCGGGGCCGAGCTTCTTACGCGGGCGGACCGAGATCTCGATGGGGCTGCCCTCGTACCCGAATTCCTCGCGGAGCTTGCGCTCGACGAAACGCTGGTAGCCGGCGTCGAGCGGGCCGGTGGTGAAGAGCACGAACCGTGGCGGCGCCACACCGGCCTGCGTCGCGAACAGGATCCGCGGCGCCCGCCCACCACGTACCGGGTGAGGGGTGGCCTGCACCAGCGCGGTGAGCCACTGGTTGAGGTGCGCGGTCGGCACGCGGGTTTCCCAGCTGGCCAGCGCCTTGTTCAGGGCCGGGGCCAGCTTGTCCACTGCCCGGCCGGTCATCGCCGACAGGTTCAGCCGGATCGCCCAGGGGATGCGGCGCAACTCCCGGTCGATCTCCTTGTCCAGGTAGTACCGACGGTCGGCGTCGACCAGGTCCCACTTGTTGAACGCGATGACCAGCGCCCGACCCGACTCGGTCACCATCGACAGGATCCGCTGGTCCTGCTCGCTGATCGGTTCGCTGGAGTCCAGCAGCACCACTGCCACCTCGGCGGCCTCGATCGCGCCGGCGGTCCGCAGGCTGGCGTAGTACTCGGTGCCGCTGGCCTTGCCGACCCGCTTGCGCAGCCCGGCCGTGTCGACCAGTTGCCAGGTCTGACCGCCGATCTCGACCAGGCTGTCCACCGGGTCCACAGTGGTGCCCGCGACCGAGTCGACGACCGCCCGCTCCTCACCGGAGAACCGGTTCAGCAGGCTGGACTTGCCGACGTTCGGCCGTCCGACCAGCGCCACCCGGCGTGGCCCACGTGGACGGTTCTCCACGATCGCCGGTGCCTCCGGCAGCGCGGCGAGGATGGCGTCCAGCAGGTCGCCGGAGCCGCGCCCGTGCAGCGCGGACACCGGGAACGGCTCACCGAGACCGAGCGACCACAGCGAGGTGGCCTCCATCTCGATGGAGTTGTTGTCCGCCTTGTTCGCCACCAGGATCACCGGCTTGGCGCTGCGCCGCAGCATCTTCACCGCGGCCTCGTCCACGTCGGTGGAGCCCACCATCGCGTCGACCACGAAGAGCACCACGTCGGCGGTGACGACCGCCGTCTCGGCCTGCGCCGCGATGGCCGCGGCCCGGTCCTTCGCGTCCGGTTCCCAACCGCCGGTGTCCACCACTGTGAACGCCCGGCCGTTCCACTGCGCGTCGTACGGGACCCGGTCGCGGGTCACGCCGGGGACGTCCTCGACGACCGCCTGCCGGCGGCCGATGATCCGGTTGACCAGCGTCGACTTGCCCACGTTGGGGCGGCCGACCACGGCCACCACCGGCTGCGGGCCGCTCGGCTCCTCGACGGCGACGTCGGGCTCCCGCAACTCGACCCACCCACCACCATCGCTACTCATGCCACGCCCCGCTCGGTGAGCATGTCGCGCAGCCGCGCCACGACCTCGTCGATGCCCAGCTCGGTGGTGTCCAGCACCACCGCGTCGGGCGCCTGGGTCAGCGGGTTGACCTTGCGGGTCGAGTCGAGACGGTCCCGCCGGGCCAGATCGGCGGCCGTGGCCGCCACGTCGGCGGCGTCCTCGGCGCTGCGCCGGGCGGCACGGGCCGCCTCGGAGGCGGTCAGGAAGACCTTCAGGTC
Source organism: Micromonospora sp. DT15 (assembly GCF_049841475.1). Lineage (NCBI taxonomy): Bacteria > Bacillati > Actinomycetota > Actinomycetes > Micromonosporales > Micromonosporaceae > Micromonospora > Micromonospora sp. DT15. The sequence continues at coordinate 32,503 of NZ_JBNCKJ010000017.1, read as the reverse complement.
GGCGTCCGGCGCCACGACCGAGCCGATGTCGCGACCCTCGACCACCATCCGACCAGCGTTGGCGATCATCTCGCGCTGCCGGTTGACGAGCAGCTCACGGACGGCCGGCACGGCGGCGACGGCGGAAACCGCGCCGGTCACTTCGGGGCCACGGATGTCGGCATCCACGCCGACCCCGTCGATGGTCACGGCGTACCCCTGCGGGTGGGTGCCGATGCGCAGGTTGACCTCGCCGGCGACCTTGGCCACCGACGCGGTGTCGGTGAGATCCACGCCGGAGCGCAGCACGGCCCACGTGATCGCCCGGTACATCGCCCCGGTGTCCAGGTAGCGCGCACCGATGCTCGCGGCGAGGCGCCGCGACACGGTGGACTTACCCGACCCGGACGGCCCGTCCACAGCGACCACACATCGCCCGGCCCGTACGTTTTCCTCCACCGTGTCCTCCTCAGCCCGTACCTCGCGGATCGCCCGGTGATCTGGCGCCGCAAGCGGTTGTCAATCGTCATCAATCATGCCCGGGTCCATTGGCGGACCTGCGCGCGACGCCGCCGGAGGCGACCCACGCCACCCGGGCGGCCGCGTCCCGGCCATCGGTGGAGCCTACCGGCTGCCGTACCCCGAACTCGGGGGTCAGTCACCCACCGCGTTGAACAGGGCGGCGACCTCGGCGTTGGTCAACCGCCGGATCCGTCCGGTCCGCAGTTCACCCAGCCGGATAGGACCGATCGAGGTACGCACCAGCCGGGTGACAGGGTGCCCGACCTCCTCCATCAGCCGTCGGACGATGTGCTTGCGGCCCTCGTGCAGGCTCAGCTCCACCTGGGCGGATTTACCCAGAGTGTCCACCACCTTGAACGAGTCGACCTTGACCGGCCCATCCTCCAGCTCGACGCCGGCCAGCAGCCGCTTGCTCAGGTTGCGCGGGATCGGCCCGACCACCTCGGCCAGATAGGTCTTCAGCACCTCGTACGAGGGGTGCATGAGCTTGTGCGCGAGGGTGCCGTCGTTGGTGAGCAGCAGCAGGCCCTCACTGTCCGCGTCGAGCCGCCCCACGTGGTAGACCCGCTGCTCGACCCGGTTGCCGATGAACTCGGCCAGCTCGTTGCGCCCCTTGTCGTCCGCCATGGAGGTGACCACCCCGCGCGGCTTGTTCATCGCCACGTAGACCAGGCGAATGTCGACCTGGAGGCGCTCGCCGTCCACGTGGATCACGGAGGTGGCCGGGTCGACCTTGTCGCCGAGCTTGGCGACCCGCCCGTCCACGGTGACCCGGCGGCGGAAGATCAGGTCCTCACAGGCGCGCCGGGAACCCACGCCGGCGGCGGCGAGCACCTTCTGCAGGCGCTCAGCCCCCTCGTAGACGGGCGCGTCGGGTTTCGGGGAACGGTTATCGGGTCGCATCAGCAAGCTCTTCTACGTCGTCGGGCAGGAAGGGTGCGAGGGGCGGCAGCTCGTCGACGGTGTTCAGCCCGAGCTTCTCCAGGAACAACGTGGTGGTCCGGTAGAGGAACGCCCCACTGTCCGTTTCGGTGCCGCACTCCTCGATGAGGCCACGGGTGACCAGCGTACGGATGACCCCGTCGCAGTTCACACCCCGGATGGCTGAGATTCGCGAACGGGTCACCGGCTGCTTGTACGCAACCACAGCGAGCGTCTCCAGCGCCGCCTGGGTCAGCCGCACGGACTGCCCGTCCAACACGAACCGCTCAACGTACGTAGCGTATTCCGGCCGGGTGTACAGCCGCCACCCGCCCGCCGCCCGCCGCAGCTCGAACCCGTGCCCGGCCGCCGTGTAACCGGCGGCGATCTCGTCGAGCATCGGCCCGACCCGCTCGGCGGGCTGCTCCAGCACCTGGGCCAGCACCAGCTCGCTGACCGGCTCGTCGACGACCAGCAGAATCGCCTCCAACGCGCCGCGCAGCTCACTGTCGGACAGCTCGGGCGCGGGCTCCGGCACGACCGTCGCCCGCCGCCGTCCCGCCAGCTGCCGCCGGGGTACGCCCGCAGCGTCACCCGACTCCCCTACCGTGCCGTCCGTCACCTCGCCGAGGTCCGGGCGCGCCGAGCCCACGTCGTCCGCAGCCGCCTCACCGCGATCCGGCTCACCCGGGCCGCGATCTGGCTCACCCTGGCCCACCTCGTCGGAGGCCACCTCAAGGAGATCGGGCACACCCGCGGCAACCTCGACAGGTCGTGGCTCACCCGGGCTCACGTCGTCTGGGCCCCGCCCATCCGGGTCAACGTGCGCAGAGCCCGGCGCGTCCAGGTCCGGCTCGGCGGCTTCTGGCTCCGGTCGGGGCGTTGCCGCTGCGGGCTCGTCGGTCTCCGGTGATGCGGCGGACCCGTCCGGCTCCGTGGGAGTGTCGGCGGCGGGCGGGCGGGGACGGTCCCACGGGGGCACCCAGGCGGCGGCCTGGTCGGCCAGCGAGTCCCGACGTTGCTCGTCACTCATCCCGCGCACCCTCCGTCGTTCCCGTCCCGTCCGGCCCGCCGGCCTCCCCCGTCGGCACAAGGTCAGCCCCTGCCGGGTCACGCTCAGCCCTAGCCGGGTCCAGCTCTGCCCCCGCCGGCTCAGGCGGACTCCCCGCAAGCCCAGGCCCCGCCGGGTCAAGCTCAGCCCCCGCCGGCTCAGGACCCGCCCCCGCCAGTTCAGGCCCCGGTGACTCCGGGTCGGGCGGGCTGCCGGCGTACTCGTCGACGTGCAGCTCGGTGTCGCCGTCGGTCGGACCGGTCCACCGCACGGTCAGCTCCTCCAGTGCCTGCTCCTGCACGAACGACACCAAGCCCTCCCGGTACAGCTCCAGCAGCGCGAGGAACCGGGCCACGACCTCCAGGGTGGCCTCGCAGTCCGCGCAGAGCAGCGAGAACGTGGCGGTGCCGGCCCGGCGCAGCCGTGCGGCGAGGATCGCGGCGTGTTCCCGGACACTGACCCGGACCATGTGCACGTGGGCGATGGAGACCTCCGGCACCGGCTTCGGGGTCATCGCCTTCACGGCCAGCTTCAGCAGCCGTTGGGGGCCGATGCCGAGCACCAGGTCGGGCAGCGCCTCGGCGTAGCGGGCCTCCAGGCTGACGGCGCGCGGGTAGCGTCGGCCGCCGACGGCCTCCAGCTCGGCGATGTGCGCCGCCGCCTCCTTGTACGCCTTGTACTGCAACAGCCGGGCGAAGAGCAGGTCCCGTGCCTCCAGCAGGGCGAGGTCGGCTTCGTCCTCCACCTCGGCGGCGGGCAGCAGCCGGGCTGCCTTCAGGTCGAGCAGGGTGGCGGCGATGAGCAGGAACTCGCTGGCCTCGTCCAGGTCCCAGTTGTCGCCCATGGCCCTGATGTAGGCGATGAACTCGTCGGTGACCGTGTGCAGGGCCACTTCGGTGACGTCGAGTTTGTGCTTGCCGATCAGTTGCAGCAGCAGGTCGAACGGGCCGGTGAAGTTGGCCAGCCGCACCGTGAAGCCGGTGGCAGCGGGGTCGACGGGCGGCACACCGTCGACCACGGCCGCGTCGGCGGTCTCGGGTGGGTCGAGGGGTGGCGCGGTCACCGGACGACCGTAGTCCACGAGGCGGGCACGGGACGTTCCGGCTACCGCTCCGACTGGGCGGCGATCACCTCGCGGGCCAGCTGACGGTAGTTGCGTGCCCCGGAGGAGGCCGGGTCCATCGTCGTGATGGGGGCACCGGCCACGGTGGACTCGGGGAACTTCACCGTCTTGGTGATGACCGTCTGGTAGACCTTGTCGCCGAACGCCTCGACCACCCGCTGGAGGACCTGGCGGCAGTGGGTGGTGCGGCTGTCGTACATGGTGGCGAGGATGCCTTCGAGCTCCAGGTCGAAGTTGAGTCGCTCGCGCACCTTGTCGATGGTGTCCAGCAGCAGTGCCACACCGCGCAGGCTGAAGAACTCGCATTCGAGGGGAATGAGCACGCCGTGCGCGACGGTCAACGCGTTGATCGCCAGCAGGCCGAGTGACGGCTGGCAGTCGATCAGGATGTAGTCGTACTCCTTGCGGACCGTGCGCAGGACCCGGGCCAGGGCCATCTCCCGCGCGACCTCGTTGACGAGCTGGATCTCGGCGGCGGAGAGGTCGATGTTGGCCGGCAACAGGTGCAGCCCCGCGACGTCGGTCTTGATGACGACGTCCTCGGCGATGATGTCGTCCTGCATGAGCAGGTTGTAGATGGACAGGTCGAGGTTGTGCGGGTTGACGCCCAGGCCCACCGAGAGCGCGCCCTGCGGGTCGAAGTCGACGAGCAGCACCTTGCGGCCGTATTCGGCGAGGGCGGCGCCCAGGTTGATGGTGGTGGTCGTCTTACCGACGCCACCCTTCTGGTTGGCCATCGCGATGATGCGCGCGGGGCCGTGCCGGTCGGTGGGCATCGGCTCGGGAATGGGCTTGCGCATCGTGTAGGCAGCCGGGTCCGCAGGACCCAGGTCCGCGCCGAGCGTGGCCTGCTGCTCGCGGAGCTCCGACGTCCAGGTCTCGGCACGGTCACCGTTGCCAGCCATGTGCTCGTTGCCCCCTCCCGACGACCCACCCGGCGTCGGAGCCGTCCGACGTCCTTCGCGGCGCCGCTGCGCACCCCGGTCGTGTTGCTCCAGGAGGTCCGCGCCGATGCCGACTGTACGCCACCGACCAGCAGGGGGTTCGGCACCGGCCCGGCGTGTCGGCGTCGACCGCTACCCGGTTCAGCCCTGGGCGCGGGGATGGGCGGTGGCGTACACCTCGCGCAGCCGCTCCACGGTGACCAACGTGTAGACCTGGGTGGTGGTCACCGAGGCGTGGCCGAGCAGCTCCTGGACCACCCGGACGTCGGCGCCACCGTCGAGCAGGTGGGTGGCGTAGGAGTGGCGCAGGGTGTGCGGGGAGACCGCGGCCGGCCCGTCGACGGGCAGCCCGGCCCGGTCGGCGGCGCGGCGCAGGATGCCCCAGGCGCCCTGGCGGGACAGCGCGCCACCGCGGGCGTTGAGGAACACCGCCGGCGTGCCCCTACCGGCGGCGGCCAGCCCGGGACGGGCCCGGACCAGGTAGGCGCTGACGGCGTCGACGGCGTACCCGCCGATGGGCACCAGCCGCACCCGGCCGCCCTTGCCGCGCAGCAGCACCGTGCCGTCGTCGGTGTCGAGGTCGTCCACGGCGGCGCCGACCGCTTCGGAGATGCGCGCGCCGGTGCCGTACAGGAACTCCAGCAGCGCCCGGTCGCGCAGCGCGAGAGGCGCGTCGTCGCCGGTCGCGGTGATCGGGCCGGCGGTCTCCAGCAGCCGGACCACGTCGTCGACCGGTAGCGCCCGGGGCAGCCGCCGGGGCGGGGTGGGCGGGCGGACGTCGCGGCTCGGATCGGCGCCGGTGAGGCCCTCGCGCAGCGCGAAGCGGTGCAGGCCGCGTACCGCGCTGGCCGCGCGGGCGGCGGAGGAGACAGCGAGGGGCGGGTGCGCGTCGTCGCCGGCGCGCAGCCGCGCCAGGTGCGACTCGACGAGGCCGGCGCCGACCGACGCGAGGTCGGTGACGCCGGCGTCGGTCAGGGTGGCGAGATAGCGGTCCAGATCCCGGCGGTACGAGGCGAGCGTGTTCGCGGAGAGGCCACGTTCGACGGTCAGGTGGTCGAGGTAGCCGCGAACGGCACGGCGCAGCGCCGGCGTGGGTGGTGTGCCCACGCCGGCGGAGTCCGTGTCGCCGGTCAGCCCGCCACCGTTCAGGCCAGCACGTCGGCCAGCGGGAGCACGTCCATGCCGTGCGCCTCGGCGACCGGGCCGTAGGTGACCTGACCGGCGTGGGTGTTGAGGCCCAGCGCCAGCGCCGGGTCGTTGCGCAGCGCCTCGCGCCAGCCCTGGTTGGCCAGTTCCAGGGCGTACGGCAGGGTGACGTTGGTCAGCGCGTAGGTGCTGGTGTTCGGCACCGCGCCGGGCATGTTCGCCACGCAGTAGAAGATCGACTCGTGGACCTTGTAGACCGGGTCGGCGTGCGTGGTGGGGCGCGAGTCCTCGAAGCAGCCGCCCTGGTCGATGGCGATGTCGACGAGCACGCTGCCCGGCTTCATCCGGGAGACCAGCTCGTTGGAGATCAACGTCGGGGCCTTCGCGCCGGGCACCAGCACCGCGCCGATGACCAGGTCGGCGTCGAGCACGGCGCGCTCGACCTCGTACGCGTTGGAGGCGACGGTCTGCAGGTGGCCCCGGTAGATCGCGTCGGCCTGCCGCAGCCGGGCCACGTTCTTGTCCAGCAGCAGCACCTCGGACTGCAGACCCAGCGCGATCGCGGCGGCGTTCATGCCGGAGACACCGGCGCCGATGACCACGGTCTTGGCCGCGTACACGCCGGAGACACCGCCGGGCAGCACACCGCGCCCACCACCGGTACGCATCATGTAGAAGGCGCCCACCTGCGGGGCGAGCCGGCCGGCGACCTCGGACATCGGGGCGAGCAGCGGCAGCGACCGGTCGGGCAGCTCGACGGTCTCGTACGCGATGCCGGTGACCCGGCGGTCGATCAGCGCGTCGGTGCACTCCTTGGAGGCGGCCAGGTGCAGGTAGGTGAAGAGCACCTGCCCCTCGCGCATCCGGTGGTACTCCTCGGCGATCGGCTCCTTGACCTTGAGGACCAGCTCGGCGGTCTCCCACACCTCGTCGGCGGTGGCGAGGATCTTCGCGCCGGCGGCGGCGAACTCCTCGTCGGTGATGCTGGAGCCAACCCCGGCGCCGGACTCGACGAAGACCTGGTGGCCGCTGCGGGTGAACTCGTTGACACCCGCTGGCGTGATCGCCACGCGGTACTCGTGGTTCTTGACCTCGCGTGGGATTCCGACCTTCACGATGCAGACACCTCTCTTCGGGGCTGCTCTCCCCCGACTGCTCGGTGCCACGACGGCCCCTTTGCCGCCGCGGTACACCGGTCCTGCGGCGGCAGTCTAGGCGCGCCCGGTGCCGCCGCGAGCCAGCACAGTGACACCCGGTGCCCGGGTGTCCTGACGATGTGTCAGGGCACCGCCGAGATTCGGCGGTCGAGCGTCACCTCAGCCAACAGGACAATGTTTCACCACTATCGTCCCATCTGCCGGGCGGCGGTGCGGACAGCCGGCGAGTGGATCACTAATGTGTCCGCCCATGACCACTCCTCCTTACCAGCCCGGTTACCCCGAGCCGGGGTACCCGCAGGGCGTCTCCGACAAGAGCAAGATCGTCGCGGGCGTCCTCGGCATCCTGCTCGGCACCTTCGGTGCCGGTCGGTTCTACACCGGACACACCAAGATCGCCGTTCTCCAGCTCGTCGTGAGCGTGGTGACCTGCGGCCTCGGCGCTTTCTGGGGCCTCATCGACGGCATCCTCATCCTGGTCAACGGCGGCACGGACGCGCAGGGCCGTCCGCTGCGCGACTCCTAGACCAGCAAGCGAAAGGGGCCCCGCGGTTGACCGCGGGGCCCCTTTGGCGCGTACTCCCCCGACCGGCTGGACCGGCGGCGACGCTCAGCGCGGCAGCGGCGCGTCCGCCCGACGCAGAGACGCGAAGCCGGTGTCCCGGGCCCGGGCCGCGGCCAGCAGCCCGGCCACCGCGGACGCGTTGGTGATCTCACCGGCCGCGACCATGGCGACCGCCTCGTCCAGATCGATCCGGACGACCTGGAGGTCGGCCTCCTCGTCGTGGCGCTCGTGCCGCTCGTCGGCCGGCACGTCGGCGAGGTCGCGGGCCAGGAACACCCGGACGATCTCGTTGGTGAACCCCGGCGAGCTGTGCAGGTCCACCAGCACGTCGACCCGCCCAGCGGTGAGATCGGCCTCCTCGGCCAGCTCCCGCAGCGCGGCCACCGGCAACTCCTCGCCGGAGACGTCCATCAGACCGGCCGGCAGCTCCCACAGGTGCCGCCCGACCGGGTGCCGGTACTGCCGGATCAGCACCACCTGGCCGGCGTCGTCGAGCGCCACCACGGCCACCGCCCCGACGTGCCGGACGAGGTCACGCAGCCCGGTCCCACCGCCCGGCATGCTCACCTCCTCGGTGACCACGTCGAAGATCCGCCCCCGGTACCGCTCTTGCCGGGAACGCACCTCGTAGCGGTGCTCCAGGTTGCTCACGACGCCGACGACGCCTTCGTCGCGGCACCGTTGCGGGCGGCCTTGCGCGTCGTCGGGGCCTCCGCCGCCGCGTCCAGGTCGACAGGCAACTGGTCGGCCTGCGAGTACGTCACCGCGGCCTTGACGAACGAGGCGAACAGCGGGTGCGGGCGGGTCGGACGGCTCTTCAACTCGGGGTGCGCCTGGGTGGCCACGAAGAACGGGTGCAGGCTCCGGTCCAGTTCGATGAACTCGACCAGCCGGCCGTCCGGCGAGGTGCCGGAGATGTGCAGACCCGCCTTGGTCAGCGCGTCCCGGTAGGCGTTGTTCACCTCGTACCGGTGCCGGTGCCGCTCGCTGATCTCGGTGCTGCCGTACGCCTCGGCGACGATCGAGCCCTCGGTCAACGTCGCCGGGTACGCGCCCAGCCGCATCGTGCCGCCCAGGTCACCCCGACCGGCGACGATGTCCTCCTGGTCAGCCATCGTGGCGATGACCGGGTGGGCCGCCTGCTCGTCGAACTCCACCGAGTTCGCGCCGTCCAGGTCCGCCAGGTGCCGGGCCACCTCGATGGTCATGCACTGCAGGCCGAGGCAGAGGCCGAGCAGCGGGATGCCGGCCTCCCGGGCGTACCGGGCAGTGCCGATCTTGCCCTCGATGCCGCGCACGCCGAAGCCGCCGGGGATGAGGATGCCGTCCACGCCGGCCAACGCCGCGGCGGCGCCGGCCGGGGTGACGCACTCGTCGCTGGGCACCCACTTGAGCTGCACCCGGGCCCGGTGGCCGAAGCCCGCCGCCCGGATCGCCTCACTCACCGACAGGTACGCGTCGGGCAGGTCGACGTACTTGCCGACCACGGCGACGGTGACGGTGTGCCGGGGGCGGTGCACCCGCTCCAGCAGGTCGTCCCAGCTGGCCCAGTCCACGTCCCGGAAGGAGAGGCCGAGCCGGCGCACCACGTACGCGTCGAGCCCCTCCCGGTGCAGCACCTTCGGAATGTCGTAGATGCTCGGGGCGTCCGGGGCGGCGACGACCGCCTCGGCGTCCACGTCGCAGTAGAGCGACAGCTTCTCCTTGAGCTTCACCGGGATCTCCCGGTCGCAGCGGAGCACGATCGCGTCCGGCTGGATACCGATGTTGCGCAGCTGCGCCACCGAGTGCTGCGTCGGCTTGGTCTTCAGCTCACCCGATGGCGCCAGGTACGGCACCAGCGAGACGTGCAGGTAGAAGCAGTTGTCGCGGCCCAGGTCGTGGCGGACCTGACGGATCGCCTCCAGGAACGGCAGCGACTCGATGTCACCGACCGTGCCACCGACCTCGGTGATCACCACGTCGGGAAGCTGGCCGTCCTCGTCCGGATCGGCCATCGCCAGGATCCGCGACTTGATCTCGTTGGTGATGTGCGGGATGACCTGGACGGTGTCACCCAGGTACTCGCCGCGCCGCTCCTTGGCGATCACGTCGGAGTAGATCTGACCGGTGGTGACGTTCGCCTTACCGGACAACGCCCGGTCGAGAAACCGCTCGTAGTGCCCGACGTCGAGGTCGGTCTCGGCGCCGTCCTCGGTGACGAACACCTCACCGTGCTGGAACGGGTTCATCGTCCCCGGGTCCACGTTCAGGTAGGGGTCAAGCTTCTGCATCACCACGCGCAACCCGCGCGCGGTCAGCAGGTTGCCGAGGCTGGAGGCGGTGAGGCCCTTACCCAGCGAGGAGGCGACGCCCCCGGTGACGAAAATGTGCCTGGTCGTCCGTGCTGATGGGGCCAAGGCCTGCTCCCGTGTCGTCTGTCGCGGTCATGCAGACCGCCGTGCTTGATCAGCAAAGTGATCACGCGATCCACGGGATTCGACGGTAACACCTCCCGGGCGGGTACCCGCAGGCCGCACCCCGGCCGCGACACCTCCGGGCCATCCGGACGAGGCCCGGCGCTCAGGACGCGGCAACCTCCGTCGATGACCGGGAGACCTGCCGGGGCGGCACGGGCACCGTCGGCGCGGCGTCCGGCGTCGACCCGCTCGCCGTCGGCTCGGCCGGTTCGTCGGCGTCCCCCCGGCGCTCGCCCGCAGCGTCCGACACCGGTTGGGCGAGGGTCGCCGGTGCGCCCGGGGGCGGGCCGGCGATCGGACGGGGATGCACCGCACCCAGCGGCCCCCCGCCGCCGGTCGGACCGTCACCGCCACCGGCCGGGCCGACCCCGCCGGACCCCGAGTCGTCGTCGGCGCCGTTGGCGCGGGAACGGGCCGCTACCGGGCGGGTCCGGTCCGCGGCGTGCCCGAGCACCCGTAGCGACGCCAGGGCCGCCATCGGCACCACCAGGGCGGCCGCAGCACCCATCACGTCCAGGGCCGCGCCGTCGAGCACACCACCGAGCACCGCGGCGACCACGGTGCCGGCCAGCGCGGCCCGGACCGCCGGGTAGATGCCGAACAACCGCATCAGCCCACCCCACGGCTGCAACAGGGCGAACCACACCAGCAACCCGGCGGCCAGCGCCAGCACCGTCAGCGGGCTGTTGACCAACGTCTCGAAGTTCTCCGTGCTGGAGCGGTGCACGGCGAACCCGCCGGTGCCGTCACCGAGCGCGGAGAGGAACCGGCCCAGGCTGCCCCGCTCCGCGGCCGGACGCCGCAGGTCCACCACTGCGAACCCGATACCGACCGCCAGCGCGGCCATGGTGGCCCAGGCCAGCCGGCTGACCGTCAACCAGCCACCGGCGCTGATCACGGCGGCGACGCTCACCCCGGCGGTGAGCGCGATCGCGCCGACCGGGTCGGCGCCCAGATACGGGCTGCCGACCACCACCACGGCGAGGCCACCCACCGCCACCATCACCGCCGGCCGCCAGCCCCGGTGCACCCGCTGCGCGAACCAGCCGCCGGTGACCAGCGCACCGGCGAGGAACACTCCCAGCCCCACAGTGCTCAGCCCGGCGTACCGGCCGCCCTGCAACGCGGAGTAGCCGACCACGCCGTTGAGCTGCAGGCGGGCCCCGGTGAGCACGTCCAGCCCGACCACGAGCGTGGTGAGGCCGGCCACCGCTCCCAGCGGCCCGAGGGTGTTCGCGTACCCGGGGGCGAACCGCACCGCCGCGGTGCCGGCGGCCACCAGCAGCGCGGTCACCCCGGCGAAGATCCACCCCGGGTGCTCACCGCGCCACCAGGGCACCGCGTCGGTCAGCAGCGCCGCCGGCACCGTCAACGCCGCAGCGACCAGCAGCAGCTCCATCACCGCCACGATCCGCCCGGAGACGGGCGTCGGACCGGCCGGGCCGGCGTGCGGACGGGCCCGACGCAGCAGCGGCAGGATCGCGACGGCCAGCAGCACCTGCACCCCGGCGAGCAGCGTGAAGAACACCCCGGAGACGGAACGCTGCGCGGCCGCCTCACGGTCGGCGTTCGCCGGCGCGTTGATGGCCTCGGTCAGATCGGCGGGACGACCGCCGGTGCTGATCGCCGGACGGCCGAGGAAGAGCCGCTCCGGCATGGGCCGGCCCAACGCGGCGAGGGCGGTCGGCGCGAGGTCGACGAGTTGCAGGTACCCGTCCCGGCCGGTGCTGGCCGAGGTGAGCCACCCCCGCTCCCAGCCCGGCCCGTCGGCGACCGCCACGTGCAGCCGCGCCGGCTGGGTGGTGTCGGAGATCCCCGCGACCAGCACCAACGACCGGGGGGGTCGCGCCGCCAGCACCCGGGCCAACTCGGCGTCCGCCGCGCGGGCCTCCTCGGCGCGGGTGGCCGGGTCGGCCCCCTTGACCGTGCCGAGGTCGACGATGCTCAGCACACACGAGCCGAGCAGCGGCCGCGGGTCGGCCGGCAGCCCCGAGGCGTACCGGTCGACGCGGCCGAACGGTCGGGCGGCGGCCACTGCCGCGCCCGGCCCCACGGCGACGGAACACCGCACCGACTCGGACAACGAGCCGGGCAGGGCGCCCCAGGGCAGCCGCTGCTGGTTGTACTGGACCACGCTCTCCTGGTCGGGCAGGTTCGCGCCGATGCCGTCGGGCTGTTCCACGGTCACCGCCGCCGACGGACAACCGTCGACCGACCGGCTGCCGTTCCACGCGGCGAAGCTGCCCGCGCCCAGGGTCAGCCAGCCGTCCACCGGGCAGGTGGGCCGGTGCGCGGAACGCACCGACAGGGAGCCGATCGAGCCGTCCTGGGCCATCCGCCACAGCGTCGGGGTGCTCTGCGGATCCACGTCGTCCCAGCGCAGCCCGGCGATCCCGGCGAGCACCACGAAGTCAGCGGTGCGTTGCGGGGCGCCCTGGGGTGGGCGGGCGGCGAGCGCGGTGACGCCCAGCGCCACCACGAGCACTGTCAACAGGGCGGGGGCGATTCGGCGCAACATCACCGGTGTCCCGTTCTCGGGGCGTCGGAGCCCGGGGCGGCCGCCGCACCGCCGGGGTTCCCGGCCAGCTCGGCGTAGAGGGCGGCAAGCGTGGCGACGGTGTCGGCCTCGGTCGGCCACGTCGCCGCCCGTTCGGTCCCGCGCCGGCCCAACTCCGCCCGCGCCGCCGGGTCGTCCAGCAACGCGCGTACGGCCGCGTCGAGGGCGTCCACGTCACCGGCGGGAACCAGCGTGGCGGCGTCGCCGACCAGATCCGGGAGCCCGCCGACAGCGGTGGCCACCAGTGGCACACCGGCGCGCAACGCCTCCTGGGCGAAGAGTTGCCGCGCCTCCCAGTCGCTGGTCACCACCGCCAGGTCGGCGCCGGCGAGCAGGTCGGCCACGTCGGTGCGGTGCCCCAGCAGGGTCACCGGGGCGCGGGCGGCGGAGGTCCGCGCGGCGAGCGGCAGATACGCCGGCCCGCTGCCCGCGATCACCACGACCGGCGGCGGGGTACGCGTACGCCAGCGGGCCGCCGCGTCGATCAGCACGTCGTAGCGCTTCTGCGGGTGCAACCGACCGACTGAGACGATCAACGGCTGGTCCGGGCGGACGCCGAACTCGGCGCGTACCGCCGCCGGGCGTCGTCGCGGCGCGGGCAGCGTCGGTGCGGCGACCGGGGCGAGCCGGGCGTCGGCGGCACCCACCTCGGCGGCCCGCCGCACCAGGTCCGCGGAGGCACCGAGCGCCACCCGGACGCCCCGGGCGACCACCCGTTCGACGAGCCGGGACACCCCGCCCCGCAGTCCCCCGGCGAGCACCGCGTTGTGCCAGGTGACGATCAGCGGGACGGCCGGACGGGCCAGCACGGCGACCAGCCCGGCCCGCAGGCCGTGCGCGTGCACCACGTCGACGGTGGCGGCGGCGAGCGCCCGGCGCAGCGTGAGCACCGCCCGCGCGTCGGCCGGAGTCGGGCTGGCCGGGATCTCCACTGCCTCGAACCGGGCACCGACACCGGTGAAGTCGAACTGCTCCTGGGTGGCGGCGGGCCCGCAGACCAGGACTGTGGTGCCGCCCGCGACGAGGCCACGGGCCACCGAACGGACGTGCTGGCCGACCCCGCCGGTGCTGGACGCGAGCACCAACGCGACGGTGCCCGACCAGCCGGCGGGCAGAGGTGGCTCAGTCATCGCGTCGCCGTCTCCTTCCCGTCGCCCCGCTGCGCGGAGCCCGCGCCCGGTGTCGGCGCACCGCCGGACGGCCCCCGCCGGCCCAGACGCCGCAGCACCCCGGCGAGCAGTGGCTGTACGTCCCGCCGGTCGACGAACCAGACCACGGCGAGGAACACAACCCCAACCAGAACCCCGGACAGCATGCCCTGACCGAACGCCACCGCCGTCGTCGGGGTGCCGCCGTCCGACTGGTCGAGCCAACGGCTGAGGCCCAGCCCGGCGAGCCCGGCGAGCACACCGGCGAGGCCACCGGCCGCTGCGGCCCGTGCCGCTCCCGCGAGGGCGGGACGGCCGGCGCTGCGCCGCACCGCCAGGAGCAGCAGGGCGCCCAGCACCAGCATCCCCACCGAGTTCGCGGCCGTCACCGCGAGCACCCGGTCGGCGGTGGGGAGCAGCACCGTCAACGGCAGCGCCACAGCCGGAACGACCAGCCAGCCGAGGGTGATCGCCACCGTCGCCGAGCGGGTGTCGCCGCGTGCGTACAGCGCGCGGGACAGCACTGCGAACAAGCCGTAGCCGAGCAGTCCCGGCGCGAACCCGCTGATGGCCGCCGCGGTGGACGCCGGATTGTCCGGGTAGAAGAGGGCTGCGATCGGCTGCGCCGTACCGATCAACGCGGCGACGCCCAGGCAGCTGAAGAGCAGCACACCCCGCACCGTGCCGGAGAGGGTGCGCCGATAACCGTCCTCGTCACCGGCCGCGCTGGCGGTGGCCAGCGTGGGATAGGACGCCACCGCCAACGGCACGGCGAGGACCGCCCACGGCAGCAGGTAGATCGCCTGGGCCAGGTTGAACACCTGTGGTGAGCCGGTAGGACCCCCGGAGACCCGGTTCAGGACCACCAGGAGCGCGATCTGCTGCGCGGCCACCGTCACCGCCCCGGCCGTGGCGAGCCCGCCGATCCGCGCCCGCGCGTCTTCGGTGAAGGCGTACCCGAAGCGGGGCCGGAGCCGCAACCGCCGCAGCGGGATCAGCAGCGACAGCGACAGCACGACCACGCCCAGGGTGGTGCCGCCGGAGAGGAGCAGTTCGCCGCTGCGGCCGACCTGGGCCACGGACACGCCCCGCCCCTGCGCGGCGCCGAAGGCCACGTAGACGACGACCACGGTGAGGCTGGACAGCAGCGGCGCGATGACCGGCCAGGCGAAACGTCGGTGTGCCTGGAGGACGCCGGTGAGTACGATGCCGATCCCGTAAAGCGGCAACTGCGGGGCGAACACGCGCAGCATCCGGGCGCCGGCGGCGAGTTCCGCCGCCGATCGTCCCTCGCTGATCAGAGAGATGATCGGGTCGGCGAACAGGACGACGAGCACGGCGAGGGGAACCAGCAGGCTCACCGTCCAGGTGAGCAGAGCGCCGGTGGTCGCCGCCACCGTCCGCCGGTCCTCGGCCGCGACCGCCCCGGCCAGCAGTGGCACGACCAGGCTGGCCAACGCCCCGCCCGCGACGATCTCGAAGACGATGTTCGGCACCGTGTTGGCGATGACGTACATGCCGCCGAGGTCGCTCTGCTCGACCACCCAGGTGAACACGGCGGTACGGCCGAAGCCGGCGAGTCGGCTGGCCACGGTGAGGACGGCGATGAGCGCGGCTGCCCCGGCCAGCCGGCCGGCGCCGGCGAGGGGTGCCGGTCTGTCCACGTCAGTCGGCGCGTCGGCCCAGTGCGTCGAGCTCGCGCAGCCCCGGGGTCCGCTGGATCACCGCGGTGAAGCTGACCTTCTCGCTGGCGGCGGTGAGCCCGGCCAGGACCGCGAGCAGACCGGCCCGGCCGAGCGGGCCGGTCCGGGCGGCGAGCGCGACGCCGAGCACCGCCCCGAGCGCGTTCGCGCCGCTGTCGCCCAGCATCACGTCCTCGGCCAGGTCGTCACGGAGCAGACCGGCGGCGGCGCCAGCCGCGCCCGCCGCGATACCGCCCTGCGGGCCGCCGGTCAGCGGCGCCGCGAGCAGCAGCCCGGACTTGAGGGCGCGGCCCGGCCGCAGGTCGAGCAGGTTGAGCAGGTTGGCCGTGCCGGCGATCACACCGGCACCGAGCAGCACGTCGACGCCCCGGCCGAACGCACCGTGCCGCTGCCGGCGCGGGTGCGCGGCGACCCGGGAGTCGGCGGCGAGCAGCGCGGCGGCGCCCAGCCCGACGGCGCCCACCCCGACGACCTTGACCAGACCGGCGGTGACCCGCCCCTCGCGCAGCGCGGCGAGGTGCCCGGCGAAACCCTTGGCCGCCTTCTGCTCCGGCCGCGCGCCGACCACGTCGTCATACAGGCCGACACCACCCGCGCCGAGACCGGCGACCAGGGCGGCCCCACCGGCGGCACCGCCGGTGGCACCGAACGCGCCGGCGGCGGCAGCGCCGGCGGCGAGCGCCGGGCCGGCGGCCAGGCTCACCGTGCGGCCACGGAAGTTGGTGCGCTCCAACGCGGGCCCGGCCGGCGAGGTGCGCGCCTCACGCAGCGCGTAGCGGGCCGCCGCGGCGCCCGCACCGGCGATCAACAGCCGACCCAGGGCGCTCACGCCGCCACCTCGCCAGCTCGGTCACGCGTCACCTGGTCGGATCCGGACACGGGGGTACGTCGTTCGCTCACTGGGGCAGTCTAGGCAGCAGCGACGCGGCGTTGTCGCCGACGCCGTACTGCCCGGCCTTCTTCTCGGTGAGTTGCTGCACCAGGGCGAGGCTGGTGACCACCTGGCCCTGCACGGTGTTGGCGTTGTCGACCGTGGAGATGGTCTGGGCGAGCACCGGGTCGCCGCGCACCACGCCGACCAGGTTGCCGCCGACCGAACCGTTGCCGGCCACCACGATCGAACCGGTGCGGTCGAACTGCTCCGCGACCTTGACCACCGACTCGTCCCGCTTGTCGGAGTCCTTGTCGACGTACGGCTGGCCGCTGACCACGACGACAGCCTCCGCCGAGGCGGTCACCTTGTTGCTGTCAGTGGTCAGATAACCGGCGTTGTTGTAAGCGGCGAGCACCGCCCGCCGGTCGGCGTCGCTGACCGGCGCGACCCCCTGCGGCCGGTCCAGCAGGACGCTGGCGAGCAACGCGCTCGAGGTCTCCACGCCGTGCCCGTTGCCCGGCAGGCCGGTGGTCTGCGCGGTGGGGCGGGCGGCGGTGACGGCCAACTCCAGCAGGTTGGAGTTGTTGTCCGGGTTGATGAACTTGTCCTGCAGGTCGACCTGGCCGGTGATGGTCGCCCCGCCGAGCTGGAGCTTCTTGAGCACGCCCTCGGTGTGGTCGCGCCCGTTGGGCAGGCTGAGCACCACGACCCGACGCCCGGTGAGGGTGCCGGGCAGGAGAATCTGAGCGGTCTCCTCGGCGAACTCCTCTTCCAACGCGAGTTGCTTCTCCATGTTGCTGACCGTCTGACGCCAGTGTTGGTTGTCCTTGCGCAGCCCGGTGACCTGCCCCTCGAGCGAGTCGGCGACCGGGCCGTTGAGGGCGGCTGTGCCGACCACCAGCCCGATCGCCAGAGCCAGGAAGACCGCGGTGAGGGACACCACGTGGTAGCGGAAGTTGATCACGCTTGCAGCCTCTTGATCGGTCGGGAACTAGAAGAGCCGGTACAGCTGGAACACGAAATTGTCCCACCACTCGGCGACCACGCCCAGGTACGCCTTCCCGACTGTCGACACGGCCACCGCGGACGCCATCGCCGCGATCGCCGACAGCACCAGCAGCAGCAGCGACGAGCCGGAGATGCTCTGCCGGTAGAGCCGGCTCACACCCTTGGCGTCGACCAGCTTGCCGCCGACCTTCAGCCGGGTCAGGAACGTCGAGGCCATCCCGCCGCGACCCTTGTCGAGGAACTCGACGAGGGTGGCGTGGGTGCCGACCGCCACCAACAGCGAGGCGCCCTTCTCGTCGGCCAGCAGCATGGCCAGGTCCTCGCTGGTCGCCGCGGCCGGGAACGTGATGGCCGGCACACCGAGGCCGTTGACCCGGGGCAGGCCCGGCGCGCGCCCGTCCGGGTACGCGTGCACGATCACCTCGGCGCCGCAGCGCAGCACGTCGTCGGTGACCGAATCCATGTCCCCGATGATCATGTCGGGGGTGTAGCCGGCCTCGACCAGCGCGTCCGCGCCGCCGTCGACGCCGATGAGGACCGGCTTGAACTCCCGGATGTACGGGCGCAGCACGTCCAGGTCGGCCTTGTAGTCGTAGCCGCGCACCACGATCAGGCAGTGCCGACCCTGCATCTGGGTCTCGATGTCCGGCACACCGACACCGTCGAGCAGCAGGTCGCGTTCCTGACGCAGGTAGTCCATCGTGTTGGCGGCGAACGCCTCCAACTGCACCGACAGACCCTCCCGGGCGTCCGCCATCGCCTTGCCGACCGACTCGGCGTCCTGAAGGCTGCCGTGGGCCACCGGCTCGTCACCGGCGAAGACCGTGTTGCCCTCGATGCGCACCTGGTCGCCCTCGCGGATGCGCTCGAAGACGCCCTCCCCCAGGTCGTCGAGGAGCGGAATGCCGGCGGCGATCAGCACCTCCGGGCCCAGGTTCGGGTAACGGCCGGAGACCGAGGGCTTGGCGTTGAGCACCGCCGCGACCCCGACGGCGACGAGCGAGTCGGCCGCCACCCGGTCCAGGTCGACGTGGTCGATGACCGCGATGTCACCGGGGCGCAGCCGACCGACCAGGCGTTTCGTCCGGCGATCAAGGCGCGCGGTGCCGAGGACTCTGCCCGGTTCGGCGTTCCGGTTCCGGCGCAACGTGGGTAGACGCATCGTGACCATCCTGGCATGTGAGGCAGGCTTTTCTGTCGCGACATGCCTGAGCAGGGCCGCCTACCCAGGGAAGCACACACCGGCACAAGCCGGTGTGCTTGCGCTCACAATACGCGGCGTCACAACCGCCTTTCCTTGGCGGCCACTGCCAGAAGCTCCTCGGCATGGGCGATACCCAGATCCGAATCGGGCAAACCCGCCAGCATGCGCGCCAACTCCCGCGCCCGCTCGGTGTCCTCCACCACGCGCACCCCGCTGGTCGTCACCGCACCGCCGGTGTCCTTCGCCACCACCAGGTGCCGGTCGGCGAACGCGGCCACCTGCGGCAGGTGCGTGACCACCAGCACCTGATGGCTGCGGGCCAACCGCGCCAACCGGCGGCCGATCTCCACCGCCGCCTGCCCGCCGACCCCCGCGTCGACCTCGTCGAAGACCAACGTGGGCGGGCCACCAGAGCCGGCGAACACCACCTCGATGGCGAGCATCACCCGGGACAACTCGCCGCCGGAGGCCCCACGCTGCAACGGCAACGACGGCGCCCCAGGGTGGGCCAGCAACCGCAGCTCCACCTCGTCACCGCCGTCCGGCGTGACACCCACCTCGACGCCGTTGACCGCAAGCGTCGGCTCGGCACGCCCGGCCGGACGGGGCAGCACCGCCACCTCGATCCGCGCGTGCGGCATGGCCAGCCCGGCCAGCTCGACGGTGACCTGGTCGGCGAAGCGGACCGCCGCCTCCTGCCGGGAGGTGGACACCCGCCCGGCCAGGTCGGCCACCTCCACGGCGAGCCGCTGGCCCTCCCGCTCCAACTCGTCGAGCACGTCGTCGGACA
This sequence comes from Micromonospora sp. DT15, assembly GCF_049841475.1. Lineage (NCBI taxonomy): Bacteria > Bacillati > Actinomycetota > Actinomycetes > Micromonosporales > Micromonosporaceae > Micromonospora > Micromonospora sp. DT15. Next base: position 13,352 of record NZ_JBNCKJ010000017.1, on the reverse strand, counting down.
TGTCCAGATCGGACAGTCGGGTGCGCGCCCGATCGGCCCAGGCGATCACCCCGTCGACGTCGTCGGCGTACTTGCGGGTCAACGCGCGCAGCGCCGCCCGCCGCTCATAGACGTGCTGCAACCGGGCCGGGTCCGCGTCCAGCGTCGCCAGGTACGCCGACAGCTCCGCGGACACGTCGGTGACCAGGGTGGCCGCCTCCTCCAGACGGGCCGCCAGCTCACCGAGCGCCGGATCGGTGCCGGACTGCGCCTCCAGGGTCCGCCGGGCGGTGCCGAGCAACGCCGTCGCGTCCGGGGTCTCCTCGGCCGCCTCCGCGCCACCGGCCACACACTGCTGGGCGATCTGCGCGGCCGTCCGCAGACCCTCGGCGTGCTCCAGCCGCTGCGCCTCGGTCTTCAGCTCGTCGTCCTCACCGGCCTGCGGATCGACCCGGGTGATCTCGTCGAGGCCCAACCGCAGCAGGTCGGCCTCCTGGTTGCGCTCGCGGGCGTTGCGCCGACGGTCAGCCAGGTCGTCGACGACCCGACGCCACCCCGTGTACGCCTCGCGCAGCGCGTCGAGCAGCTTCTCGTGCGCCGGGCCGGCGAACCGGTCCAGTGCGGCCCGCTGCTCGGCCGGGCGCAGCAACCGCAACTGGTCGGACTGGCCGTGCACGGCCACCGCCTGCTCGCCGACCTCACCGAGCATCGACACCGGCATGCTCCGGCCACCGACGTGGGCGCGCGAGCGCCCCTCCACCGTCACCGTGCGGCTCAGCAGCACCGAGCCGTCCTCGTCCGGGTCGCCGCCGGCCTCGACGATCCGCGCGTGCACGGCGTCGGCGACCCGCCCGTGCAGCCGCAGCCGCCCCTCCACCACCGCACGACCGGGTTGGGCGCGGACCCGCCCGGCGTCGGCCCGGCCGCCGAAGAGCAGGCCGAGGCCGGTGACCACCATCGTCTTACCCGCACCGGTCTCGCCGGTGATGACGTTCATGCCGCCGGTCAACGGCAGCGTGGTGTCCTCGATGACGCCCAGTCCGGTGATGCGCAGCTCTTCCAGCACAGCCACCGACAGTAGACGCGAGGCCCGACACTTGACCAGCCGACGGGCCCGGGTCAGGCCCGTACCCGGCCGACGTACAGTTCTGCCCCGTGTTGGATGTGATCGGCCTGACCTCGGCTGAGGAGGAGCTCTACCGCTGCCTGCTCCAGCTCACCACGGCCCGCATCGACGAGTTGGCCCGTCGCCTGCACCGACCCCGGGAGCAGGTCGCCGCCCAGGTCGAGGCACTGCGCGGCAAGGGCCTCGTGCAGCGCAGCGACACCGACCCGGACGCCCCGCTGCGCCCGACCGCCCCGGACGTCGCCCTCGGCGCGACGCTGCTGCGGCGTCAGGAGGACCTGGAGTCGGCCCGCCGACTCGTCACCCAACTGGCCGAGGAGTACCGCTCCGGGCTGCGCCGTCACCACGTCGACCATCTGGTCGAGGTGATCACCGGCGCCCGGGTTCTCCGGGACCGTCTGCGCGACCTGCAGAACTCGGCGCGTACCGAGGTGCTCTGGTTCTGCCGGGCCAACCCCCTCGCCATGGCCGGCCCGGAGAACGTCGAGGAGTTCGACGCGCTGGCCCGTGGGGTGAGCTACCGGGCCATCTACGAGCGTGACCTGCTGCTGGAACCGGGCGCGTTGGCCGACCTGGCCAAGGGGGTCGCCGCCGGGGAGCAGGCCCGCGTCCTGGACCGGCTGCCGGTTCGACTGGCCATCGTGGACGCCCGCACCGCCATCTGTCCGTTGGTGCCCGACCGCGACGGCGGCGAACCGAGCGCCGCCGTGATCGGCCGCAGTCAACTGCTCGACGCGCTGCTCGCCCTCTTCGAGAGCCACTGGCGGGTCGCCACCCGGCTGCGCCTCGACGACCCCCTCGCCGTCGCGGCCCCCGAGCCTCGACGGCCGGAGCCCGCGGACCAGCCGGGCGACGGTTACCAACCCGACGCCGACGAGGCCCGGCTGCTGTCGCTGTTCGTGGCGGGCGTACCGGACAAGTCCATCGCCTCCCAGCTCGGGGTGAGCCGGCGGACAGTGCAACGGCGCATCGCCGACCTGATGGCCGCCGCCGGTGTGGACACCCGGCCCGGGTTGGCGTTCCAGGTGGCCCGACGCGGCTGGCTCTGACGCGAAAGGGTCCGCCGTCGACCGACGGCGGACCCTCGACCGGAGGGGCGGGACGGCCAGGCCGCCCCGCCCCTCCGGATCACCGCAGCCCGTACGCCTGGAGCACCGTCTGGTCGACGGTGTTCCCGGCCCGGTCGGCGGCACGCACCCGCAGCGACACCGTTCCGCGCCCCGCCGGCACGGTAGCGGTGTACCGGGTGCCCGACCCCGTGGTCGGCGCGTTGCGCCAGGTGACGCCCCCGTCGAAGGAGACCTGCACCCGGACGCTGGCACCGGTCGGCCTCGGCGCCCCGGCCGGCTGCCGCAGGGTCAGCCCGAGCTGGTGCGGTCGGTTGCCGCGGACCGTGCCGCGCAGGTCCGCCGGCACCCGGTAGTCCACCTGGAGCAGCGACAACAGCGTGGCGGCGTCGCCCGCCGGTCGGGCCGAGGTGAACTCCCAGGCCGTGTCGGTCCGCGTGCCGTAACGCCACTCGGCCGAGGACCGCTGGGTGGTCACGTCCAGGCGGTACCGGGCAGCCCCGGCGGTCGTGGGCACCGACGCCCAACCCTCGGAGAGGTCCGCGATCTGCTGCCCGTTGCGGCTGACCCGGGCCGTGACGACGTCCGACTCCTCACTCTCGCCGGCCACGCTGTAGTGCCCCTCGGCGTCGACGAACTCGGGCACCCGCAACTCCAGGTTGTCACCGGTGCGGGTGGGCACCGGTGCACCACGGGCCGGCACGGCCGGGCGGAGCACCGGCGCGTGCCACGTCTCGGTCACCCGGTCGGCGGCGGCGTAACGGCGCGGCTGCTGGGTCAGACCACCGGTCAGCTGCCCGCCCTGCATGAACATGATCTTGTGCAGCACCCGTTGCTGCCACCAGTTGTCCCCGGAGCTGACGAACTCCCGTCGAGTGGTGCCGGTACGGACCAGCCGCTGGTTGTCGTTCCACGCGGTGTCCTGCCACGGACGCCACCCGAACCGCTGCTCGCTGGCCCAGTCCCCGCCGACGTTCCCGTAGTGGGCGGTCACCTCGGCGGTGTTGCGGTCGGTGACCTTGTGCAGGATCCGCTCCGGGACCCGGCCCTTCGAGACCTGCCACACGTCGTACAGGTACGGACTCTCCACCGTCAACGTCAGGTCCAGCGTCGTGTGACGCTTCCGGACCGCCGCGATGATCTTCTGCCCGTCGTCGTACGCCACCGCCATCGACGGGATCGGCAGCCGGTCACCCAACGGGGTCCACGACGTCCACGCGCTCTGGTCGGCCGGGCGGACGATCAGCGCCACCTTCGCGCCAGCGGCAGCCGCCGCCGCGATCTGCTCCTCCTCCGAAGCGTCCGGGGTGCTGGTGAGCAGCGCCGCGGCACCACGTACCCGGGCCAGCTCGGCGGGGGTACCGGTGCCGGCCCAGACCAGCGGCAGCTTGCGCCGCTCGGCCGTCGCCGGCGAGTAGCCCATCAGGTTGATGTCCAACGGACCGGACACCCCGCTGATCGTCGCGTCCACCATCGGCGCGACCAACTGCCAGCGCGACGCGAACTCGAACTCGCCCTGGCGTACCGCACGGGTCGGGGTGACGTTGACCTGCTGGATGGTGCTGAAGGTCATCACACCGTGGTCGACCTGCCGGCCGTTGCCGAAGACCCGGTGCTCGTAGAAACTGATCGTCGAGCGCTGCTCGGAGGGCTTCGGCGTCTCGATCCGCACCGGGGTGCCCTTGCGCGGGTCGAGGACCACTGTGAGGTCCCGGTCGACGAGCAGCTCCGGGTCGGTGACCAGGGTGATCTGCTCGTCCAGCGGGGCACCGTGCTCGATCAACGCCTGGACCAGGTAGGGGCCTTCCTCGACCTGGAGTTGCACCTCGCCGCCGACCCACCCGAGCCAGTCGGATTCGGGCTGCTCACCGAAGAGGGTGAGCACCGACGCGAGACCCGGCTGACCCTGCATGTCCAGCGCCCGCACGGTCACGGTGTGCAGCGGGCCGCTGAGGGTGAGCGCGACAGCGGTGCGCACCGCGACGCCGTCCGCGCCGGTGGCCACCAGCCACCCGCTGTGCACACCCCGGTCCAGCTTCGCCGGGTCCGCCCGCAACGGCACGGCGACGCTGCCGCCGGCCGGCACCGTCACCTCGACGCCGCCGACCGTGACCCCGTCGGTCTCGGCCGCACGGGTGTCCAGGTTACGCAGCTCCAGGGCCAGCCGCAGGGTCTGCGGGGCCGTGCCACCGTTGGTGTACGTCACGGTCCGCTCGACCGGCACGCCACCGGTGCTGAGCCGGCCGAAGTCAGCGGTGCCGGACCCATACACCCGCTGGCCGAGCGCGCGGGCCACGTCGACCCGACCGGCGCCCTGCTCGAAAACGGTCAACGCAGGGTTCGCCTTCGTGGTGCTGACCAGCGCGTCCTTGAGCTTCGCGGCGGACCAGTCGGGGTGTTCCTGGGCGAGGATCGCCGCCGCCCCGGCCACGTGCGGAGTGGCCATCGAGGTGCCGGACGCGGTCGTGTACGCGTCGTCCACCGGCGTACCCATGGCGGTGCCGGCGGCCCGGGCGGCGACGATGCCCACGCCCGGCGCGGTGATCTCAGGCTTCAGGCCGTTGTCGCCGAGGCGCGGACCCCGGCTGGAGAACTCCGCCAGCTCGTCGGCACGGTCCACAGCGCCGACGGTCAGCGCCGCCGCGGCCGCGCCGGGCGCACCGACGGTCCGCGCGGCACCCGAGTTCCCGGCGGCGACCACGAACAGCGCGCCGGTCTCAGCGGTCAGGTCGTTCACCGCCTGGCTCATCGGGTCGGTGCCGTCGGTCGGGTCGCCACCGAGGCTCATGCTGACCACCTTCGCGCCGGAGTGGGCGGCCCACTCCATACCCGCGATGATGGACGAGCTGTAGCCGGAGCCATCGTCGTCGAGCACCTTGCCGACCAGCAACCGCGCACCCGGGGCCACGCCCTTGCGCAACCCGTCGGACGCCGCCCCGCTGCCCGCGATGGTGGCGGCCACGTGGGTGCCGTGGCCGTGCCCGTCGCGGGCGCTGCCGCTGCCGGAGAAGTCCTGCGCCTCGGCGACCCGACCGGCCAGGTCGGGGTGGGTGGCGTCGACGCCGGTGTCGAGCACCGCCACCTTCACGCCGGCACCGTCGCGGCCGGCGGCCCAGGCGATCGGAGCGCCGATCTGCGGCACGCTGTGCTCCAGCGTCGGGCGGACCTTTCCGTCCAGCCAGATCCGCGCGACACCGGCCCCGAGCCGGGCCGGCGAACCGGCTGTCACCCGCTGCCCGGGCGCGCCGCGCAGCGACGTCCACAAGCCACCCAGGTCACCCTTGCCGACCCGCAGCGCCGCGCCGTTGATGCTCTCCAGCGGACGCGCGTCGGTCGCGCCGGCCAGCGGCCGGACCCGTCCGGCGGCCGGCTCCTGATAGCGGACGATCAGCGGCAACGCGCCCTGCGCGGCATCGCCGTACCCGTCGGCCGCCAACTCCTGCACGTCGAACAGGTCGGGGTCGAGCACCCCCGCGGAGAGGTACGGCATCACGTCGCTGGGCAGCACCCGCAACCCGCCGTCGGCCTCGACAGTCTGGAAGGCGATCCGGTCGCGCCCCGGGCCGGGGTGGACGGTGGCGGCGACCCGACCGGGTGCCGCCTGCACCAGGTCGACCTGGTCGCCGGTGATCAGAGTGATGCGGACGGGTGCGTGCTGGGCGGGCGTGCCCGACGTCGGGCCGGTGGGCCGGGCGGGCGGGTCGGCGGACGCCGGTGCGGCGACGCCGACCACCAACGCGCCGACCGCGCCGACGGCGAGCCAGCGTGGGGACCAGTGCATGCGATGGGCTCCTCTACTCCTCCAGGCCCGCCATCCGTAGATGAGGGCCGATCGGAGTCTGCGTCGGAGCGTGTCACCAGGTCACTAGTCGCCGGCCGCCGCAGCGGCGACATGTCGTCAGGTGGACAGCTGACATCCACCGACCGTGTGCGCCACCGTCACCGGCGGCTGCCACGCCAACCGTGCACGGGCAGACCGAACTTGGCCACCAGCCGGTCGGTGAACGGACGGGGGCGCAGCCGCACGATGCGCACCGGCAGGGCACCACGACGCACCGTCACCCGCGCGCCGGGCGGCAGGTCGTAGACCCGACGCCCGTCGCAGGAGAGCACGGCGAGGGTCGTGAACGGGTCGACCGTGATCACGAAGGTGGACGTCGGAGCCGTCACCAGCGGGCGGCTGAACAACGCGTGCGCGCTGATCGGCACCAGCAGCAACGCCTCCACCTCCGGCCAGACCACCGGGCCGCCACCGGAGAACGCGTACGCGGTGGAACCGGTGGGGGTGGCGCAGACGACACCGTCGCAGCCGTACCGCGACAGCGGCCGACCGTCCACGTCGACGAGCAGCTCCAGCATCTGGGCCCGCTCGCCCTTCTCGATGCTGATCTCGTTCAGCGCCCAGGACTCGATGGTCGGCCCACCGTCGAACTCGGCCGTGACGTCCAGGGTCAGCCGCTCGTCGACCGTGTAGTTGCGGCCGACGACGTCCCGGACAGCGGTGTCCAGATCGTCGATCTCCGCCTCCGCCAGGAAGCCCACCTTGCCGAGGTTGATGCCGAGCAGCGGCGCCTTCGCGGGTCGGGCCAGCTCGGCGGCGCGCAGGAAGGTGCCGTCCCCACCGAGCGCGAAGACGATCTCGGCGCCCTCGGCGGCCTGCGGGCCGCCGACCGGCACCACGCCCGGCAGGTCGAGGTCCTCGGCCTCGTCGGCGACCACCCGTACCTCGAAACCGGCATCGATCAGGTCGGCGGCGACCGACCGGGCGTGCTCCGTGCTACGCCGACGACCGGTGTGGGTCACCAGCAGCGCGGTCCGGCTCATCGGGCCACCAGCCCACGCCGAACCGGGCCGCGTCGTGTCACCGGCGCCGACACCTCGGCCCGGCCGCGTGTCACTGCCCGGCCCACTGCGGCGCCCTCACTGCGCGCGTTCACCCTGCGACCTCCTCCGCCGCCACGTCCGGCACCGCGCCGGCCGTCGTCGAGCCGTCCGGCCCGGCCGCCACCACGGCCCGCACCCGCTCCGGGTCGGCCGCTGGTGCGCCCCGGCGCAACCATACGAAGAACTCCACGTTGCCGCTGGGCCCGGGCAGCGGGCTGGCCGCCACGTCGGCCAGCCCGAGGCCGAGCCGTGCGGCCGCCGCAGCCACGTCCAGCACCGCTTCGGCGCGCAGCTCCGGATCGCGGACCACACCGCCGGCGCCGACCCGGTCCTTGCCGACCTCGAACTGCGGCTTGACCATCAGTGCCAGGTCACCGTCGTCACGGGTGCAGCCGGCCAGCGCCGGCAGCACCAGTCGCAGCGAGATGAACGACAGGTCGGCCACCGTGAGATCGACCTGGCCGCCGATCGCGTCCGCATCGAGGGTACGGACATTCGTGCGCTCCAGGACGCGGACCCGCTCGTTCGTCCGCAGCGGCCAGGCGAGCTGCCCGTAGCCGACGTCCACGGCCACCACCTCGGCCGCGTCGGCGCGCAGCAGCACATCGGTGAACCCCCCGGTCGACGCTCCCGCGTCCAGGCAACGCCGCCCGGCCACGTGCAGCCCACCGGGGGCGAACGCGGCCAGCGCGCCGGCAAGCTTGTGCCCGCCTCGCGAGACGTACTCCTCGGCCGGGTCCGCACCGGTGACCAGGAGCGGGTCGGCGGGGTCGACCATCGCGGCCGCCTTGCGGGCGACCACGCCCCGCAGCTGGACCCGGCCGGCCTCCACCAACGCGGCGGCCTGCTCACGCGAGCGGGCCAGACCGCGGCGGACGAGTTCGGCGTCCAGCCGGTTACGACGTGCCATGGGTGGTTCTCCGGTCTGCTCAGGCCTGGTCGTCCCGCTCAGGTCTGGTCGATGGTGGCGAGGGTTTCCCGCAGCGTCTCGTAGGCCGCCTCGTACTGGGCGATCTGGTCGGCGGGAGCGAGCGTCGCCGCGTTGGCGATGGCCCGCACGGCGGCGTCCACCGCCGGATGCCGTGCCTCGTCGTCCCCGAGATCCAGCGGCGGTCCGGGGCGGGCACCCACCGGCGGGCCCGGGCGGGCCGAAAACGACCCGCCAGCCGGCGGACCGGGCCGGGCCGGGAACGACCCGCCAGGCGGCGGTCCGGGCCGGGTCATTCTGCGTCGTCCGGCCGCTGCCTGCGAATCGCCGCCTTCTTGGCGGGCATCACAGCCGGCGTCGGGATGTCCTCGTCGGCCGTCCGGCTGATCGTCGCCGGCGCCTTCTTCGCGATGGCCTTCTTGGCTACCGCCTTCTTCGCGACGGCCTTCTTCGCCACCGGCGCGGAGACCGGGGCGCCGGACGGCACGAGGCCGGTGCCGGGCTTCGCGGCGACGGTCGGGTCGGGTTGTGGCGTGGGGCCGGCGGTCGGCGCTTCGGCCGGCTCGGTGGACCGCGCCTCCCGTAGCTGCCGCTCCAGATCGTGCACCCGCCGGGTCAGCTCGGCCACCTCGTCGGCGGTGGCCAGACCGACCGCGCCGAGGGCCCGGTCGACCTCGAAGCGGACCAGCTTGGTCAACGCCTCCCGGTTGGCGGCGCCGGTGGTGACCAGTTCCTCGCCCAGGGCCTGGAGTTGGGCGGCGGTCGCGCCGCCGGAGCCGACGAGGCGACGTGCCACGTCCTGGGCCTTCTTCCGGGGCGCCTCAGTAAGGCCCATGGCCAGCTCGAGGTAGGCGCGCCACGCGTCCTGCATGCCTGAGTCCTTCCACGGGGCGGGGTGTGCAGGTGTCACGCTACCGGGCACCCCCGACCGACCCGTGCGGTACGGTGCCGAGGACGGCGTGGCGATCACCGAGGGGGAGATGTGGCCAGCGTGGACGAGTGCCGGCAGGCGTTGCAGGAGCTGGCCGCCCGGTTGGATCGCAACGCCGAGACCGTGCGCGAACGGATCGACCTGGACCGGACGCTGGCCTGCCGGATCACCGACCTGGACACCGCGTTCCACGGCCGGATCACCGGCGGCCGACTGGTCGAGCTGACCGACGGCGACGACCCCAAGGCCAAGATCGCGCTGAGCACGTCCAGCGACGACCTGCTCGCCCTGGTCCGTGGCGACCTGGACGTCACCGGCGCGGTGACCTCCCGCCGGGTGTCGATCAAAGCCAACCCGTTCGACCTGCTCAAGCTGCGCAAGCTGCTCTGACGACCGCCCGGCTCACGCCGCCGCGGTCAGACCGAAACTCTCCACCGCATGGGCCGCGTCCGAGCCCACCGGACGGATCTTCGGCAGCGCCGGCACCGACGCCGACCAGGCCACCGCGCAGAGCGCCGCGAGGGCGTCCAGCGGCCGACCGGCCCCGGCCAGCTCCAGCGTGCCGTCCCGGTCGGTCACCGACCAGCCGCCGGCGTCCGCCGGGCCCGGAACCCGCACGGCGGCAGCCGGGTCGAAGAGCCCCGCCAGGTCTTTCGCGACGTACGTGGGACGTCGCCGCGGCTCGGCGGCCAGCAGCTCCGGTACGCCGTGCACGCCCGTGAGCACGAGCAGGCTGTCCAGCCCGGCCCGGCGGGCACCCTCGATGTCGGTGTCCAGCCGGTCACCCACGACCAGGCTCCGCCCACCGCCACTGCGCCGGGCAGCGGTCTCGAACAGCGCCGGCTCCGGCTTCCCGACCACCACGTCGGGGTCTCGCTCCAGTGCGGTACGCAGCACGGCGACCAGCGACCCGTTGCCGGGCAGCGGTCCCCGCCCACTGGGCAGGGTCCGATCGGTGTTGGTGGCGATCCAGATCGCACCCGCCCGCACCGCCACTGACGCTTCGGCCAGCTCGGCCCAACCGACCTGCGGGCCGTACCCCTGCACCACCGCCGCCGGCTTCTCATCGGCCTGGGTGACCGGGTTCAGGCCGACCGCGCGCAGCTCCGCGCGCAGCGCCTCCGCGCCGACCACCAGCACCGACGCGCCGGCGGGCAGCCGGTCACGCAGCAACTCGGCCGAGGCGGCAGCGGAGGTGAGGACCTCCTCCGGTCGGGCCGACACGCCCATCCCGGTCAGCAGGTCCGCGACCTCGCTGGACCGGCGCGACGCGTTGTTGGTGGCGTACGCCACCGCCCGTCCCTCGGCGTGCAGCCGGGCCACCGCGTCGACGGCGCCGGGGATCGGCCGGTCGATCAGGTAGATCACGCCGTCCAGGTCGAAGACGACCAGGGTGTACCCGTCGACCAGCCGCTCCCCCACGCCCGCGCTCACCGCTGCGTCGACCCCGACTCGTCGTCCCGGGCCGGCACGGTCCCGTCGGCGTTCGCCGCGTCGCCGTTCGCCGCGTCCCGGTCCGTCACGCCGCTGTCGCCAGTGGTGGCCGCGTCGGCGTTGCCGCTCCCGGTGGGGTGACGGTCCTCGTCCTCGTCGTCGAAGCCTTCGTCGTCAGCGGGGCGGCCGACAGCGTCGTCATCCTCGTCGTCGTCGAAGTCCTCGTCGTCGTCATCATCGTCGTCGTCATCGTCGTCGTCGTCGTCATCTTCATCGTCGTCGTCGTCGTCATCTTCATCGTCGTCGTTCGTGTCGCCGGCCAGGTCGGCGTCGGGTCGGGCCGGCACCGCACCGGGAGCGCCCGGGCCTGCGGCGATCTCCTCGGCGGCCTCGTCCTCTTCGTCACCCTCGATGACCACGCCGTCGAGTTCGAGCAGCCGCTCGGCGGCGTCGGTCTCGCCCTCGGTGTCCACGTCGGCAGCGCGGGAGAACCATTCGCGGGCCTCCTCGCGCCGACCCACCGCGAGCAGCGCGTCGGCGTAGGCGTACCGCAGTCGGGCCGTCCACGGCACGGTGGCCTCGTTGGTGAGGTCCGGAACCTGGAGCATCGCGACCGCGGCGTCCTTCTGCCCGAGGTCACCACGCGCGCCGGCGGCGACGATCAGCAGTTCGATCGCCACGGCCTGGTCCAGCTTCTCCCGGTCCGCGCCACGGAACAGGTCAATGGCCCGCTCCGGCCGGCCGAGAGCCCGCTCGCAGTCCGCGAGCACGGCCAGGTGGCTCTGCAGTCCGCTCATCCGGTGGTACGTGCGCAGCTCGGCGATCGCCGACTGCCACTCTCCCGCCCGGTACGCGGCCAGACCGACCGCCTCACGGACAGCGGAGATGCGCGACGCGAGCCGCCGGGCGGCCAGCGCGTGCGCCAACGCCTCGGCCGGGTTCTCGTCGATCAGCTGCCCAGTGGCGACCAGGTGCCGGGCCACCGTCTCGGCGACCGGCTTGTTCAGCGAGAGCAGCTCAGCGCGGACGTCCTTGTCGAGGTCGGTCGCGACAATGTCGTCCGGCAGTGCCGGGGCCGAGCTACGCCCGCCCTCGGACGACTCGGAGCCACCCGCGCGGTCATCGCGACGGAACTCCCCCTCGCGACGCGGCCGCTCATCGGACCGGAAACCCCCGGTACGCTCGCCGCCCCGGTAGCCACCCTCGCGGTCGCCGCCCCGGAAACCACCATCACGCGGGGGGCCCGAGCGCGAACCGTCCCGGTCCCCGCCCCGGAAGCCACCTTCGCGACGGTCACCACCACGGAAGCCACCCTCACGGGGAGCATCCGAGCGCGAACCGTCACGGTCGCCGCCCCGGAAGCCGCCCTCACGGCGGTCGCCGCCCCGGAAGCCACCGTCCCGGTCGCCGCCACGGAAGCCACCTTCGCGCGGCGGGCCGGAGCGAGTGCGGTCACCACCCTGGTAACCGCCCTCACGGCGGTCACCACCACGGAAGCCACCGTCGCGGTCACCACCGCGGAAACCGCCTTCACGCGGAGCGCTGGAACGCGAACTGTCACGGTCGCCGCCCCGGAAACCGCCCTCACGGCGGTCGCCGCCACGGAAACCACCGTCGCGGTCGCCGCCCCGGAAGCCGCCCTCACGGGGAGCGCTGGAACGCGAGCCGTCGCGGTCGCCGCCCCGGAAGCCGCCCTCACGGGGAGCGCTGGAACGCGAGCCGTCACGGTCGCCGCCTCGGAAACCGCCCTCACGGCGGTCTCCGCCCCGGAAGCCACCGTCGCGGTCACCACCACGGAAACCACCCTCACGCGGCGGGCCCGAGCGCGAACCGTCACGGTCGCCGCCACGGAAACCGCCCTCACGACGGTCACCGCCACGGAAACCACCGTCACGGTCACCGCCCCGGAAACCACCCTCACGGGGGGCACTGGAACGCGAACTGTCCCGGTCACCGCCACGGAAACCGCCGTCGCGGTCACCACCACGGAAGCCGCCTTCGCGACGGTCACCGCCACGGAAGCCACCCTCGCGGTCACCACCACGGAAACCACCCTCACGCGGCGGGCCCGAGCGCGAACCGTCACGGTCGCCGCCACGGAAGCCACCTTCGCGACGGTCACCGCCACGGAAGCCACCCTCACGGTCACCGCCACGGAAGCCACCCTCACGCGGCGGGCCGGAGCGAGTGCGGTCGCCGCCCTGGTAACCGCCCTCACGACGGTCACCCCCACGGAAACCACCCTCACGCGGAGCGCTGGACCGCGAGCCATCACGGTCGCCGCCACGGAAGCCACCCTCACGCGGAGCACCCGAGCGCGAACCGTCGCGGTCGCCACCACGGAAACCACCCTCACGGCGGTCACCGCCCCGGAAACCACCGTCGCGGTCGCCGCCTCGGTAGCCGCCTTCGCGCGGAGCGCCCGAACGCGAGCCGTCCCGGTCGCCGCCACGGAAGCCACCCTCGCGGGGAGCGCCGGACCGGAAGCCGCCCTCACGCGGAGCCCCCGAGCGTGACCCATCACGGTCGCCACCACGGTAGCCACCTTCGCGCGGAGCGCTGGAGCGCGAGCCGTCGCGGTCGCCGCCGCGGAAACCACCCTCGCGGCGGTCACCGCCTCGGTAGCCGCCCTCACGGGGGGCGCTGGAGCGCGAGCTGTCCCGGTCACCACCACGGGAGCCGGAGTCGCGGCCGCCGGCGTATCCGCCTCGTGCGCCGCCGCTGTCGCGGTCTCCCCGGTACGGGGGCCGGCCTTGGTCGTCGCGGCGTGGGCCGCGGTCGCGTCCGCCCGCACCGTCAGTACGGTCTTCGTAACGACGGGGACGGTCTCCGCCCTGCGGTCCTGAACTCACAGGTACATCCTTCCTGATTGCGCCACCAATGGCGCTACGCAGTCGAGGGCCGACCCTGATGGGGCGGCCCTCGACTGGAAGATTGTCCGGCGGCGTCCTACTCTCCCACACCCTCACGAGTGCAGTACCATCGGCGCTGGAGGGCTTAGCT
>NZ_JBNCKJ010000016.1:0-140968 GCF_049841475.1 Micromonospora sp. DT15 | reverse complement strand
ACATCAACCGACGCCGCGCCGAAGGCCGCACCACCCGAGAAATCACCCGCTGCCTCAAGCGCTACATCGCCCGACAGTTATACCGCACCATCACCACCCACCACCGCACCTCTTGACAACCCCCACTCACAGATCGACGAGATGCGGGGCGTCAGCCGTGCAGGCCACCCGTGCGGTCGCGGGCCTTCAGGCGGGTCGTGGGCAGGGCGGGCGCCGGCAGCGGCGGCGCCGAGTCGTCGGCGACCACACCGAAGCGCCCGTCACCGGCCATCCAGTCCTCCCGGGCGGCGGCGATCTCCTCGTGGGACCGACCCACGAAGTTCCACCACATCACCAACGGCTCCTCGAACGGCGTACCGCCCAGCAGCAGCAACCGGGCCCCGGCCCCGCCCCGCACTGTCAGCTCCCGGCGGCCCGAGCCCAGATACAGCAGCGCCCCCGGCTCGAACCCGACCCCGGCCGCCTCCGCGGACCCGGACATCGCCAGTACGGCGTACTCGAAGTCGGGCCGCAACGCCATCGTCGCCGGCGTCTCACCGCTCAACTCCAGCTGCACCCCCACCAACGGGGTGTGCACCACCGCCGGTGACCGCTCCCCGGCGAACTCGCCGACCAGCACCGTGCCGTCCAGATCGCCGTCCCGCCAGCGCGGCAGGTCGGCGTGGTGCGCGAAGTCGGCCGCTCCGGCCCGCGCCGGGTCCGGCAGAGCCACCCAGAGCTGCACACCGTGCATCACCGGCGGATGGGTGGCCGGCGAGCGCTCCGAGTGGGCGATACCGTTCCCGGAGGTCATCACGTTCAGTTGGCCGGGCACGATCGGCTGCACGTTGCCGAGGCTGTCCCGGTGCAGAATCTCGCCGTCGAGCAGCCAGGTCACCGTCTGGAGCCCGGTGTGCGGGTGCGGCGGCACCTCCATGCCGGGCCGCTGCGCCACATCGTCCGGGCCGAAATGATCCACGAAACACCACGCGCCGACCATCCGGCGCGCGCGCTGCGGAAGCAGCCGCCGCACAGTGGTGTACCGGCCCAACGGCACGTCGTGGCCGGGCAACAACACACTGCCGGGATCGACGTCGGCCACGCCAGGCGGTCGGGTCTGCGCCAGCATTGATTCAGTACGCTCCACCGCCCGACTGTACGCGCACGCCTGCTCGCGACCGCGGCGCTTCCAGCCAGGGCGGGCGGGGTTCACCGGCCCGTGGTTGTCAGTGTGGCTGGCCCGGCGGGCGCTGGCCCGGGCCCTGGTTCACCGGTTGCTGGAGGAGACCAGCACGCTGTTGGCACCGGCGACCAGGTCCAGGTACAGGCGCTCCGGCGACCGGTCCCAACCCGGCGTACCCAGCACCGAGCCCGCGGCCACCCCGTCCCAGCGGTCGTCGCGTACCACCACCGAACCGGCGCCGGCTCCCGCCCGAACCCGTACCGGAGTCTCCCCCGGGACCCGGACGTCGAGCTGGCTGGTCCCACCGGTGAGTCGTACGGTCAGGATGCTGGCGGGCTGGTCTGAGCGCGGGCCGGTGGGGTTACCGGAACCGTCGGCGGTGATCGGTGGCAGGAGAATCTCGGTACGGCTGGAGCCTCCGGCGATTTCCACGCCCAGCAGGCGGGCCCGGGTCAGGTCCAACACCTGACTGCTCACCCCACCAACGAGGTGGACACGCCAGGCGACCCGCTCGTTGAGCAACACCCGCACCGCCCGTGGCCCGCGCGTACCGGACTCCACGAGGTCGAGCCGCACGGTCTCCCCCCGCACCGCCGGTCGGCCCGCCACACCCGAGCCGGCCGGGGCACTGATCCGGTACAGGTCGTCGCCCAACTCGGCCACCCGCAGCTCGAACGAGGACAGCCCATCCGCGAGCACGAAGGTGCCCTTCTGCCGACCGGCCAGGGGCGCTGTCAACAGTTGCTCGGCCGCGGCACCCGCGCCACCGCGGCGACCTTCAGCCGCGTCCGGGTCAGCGACGCCTCCCGGGCGGCCGCCGTCACCGGGGCGAGTGCCGTCGGGGCGAGTGCCGTCGGGGCGGCCGGCGTAGGTCATGCCGAGGTGGTCGGGATCGGCAACGATCACGGCCACCGCTGTCGCGCCCAGGAGCAGGACGACGGCGGCAGCAGCCACCAACAGTCGAGCCCCGATGGACCACCGTCGCGGTGCTGCCTCACCGGACGGTTCCGGCTCCGACTCCGGTTCGCGATCCGCGCCGTGCCCCACTGCGGCCATGCCTGTGTCCCTCCGCCGGTCCCCGTTCAGGGGTACGTACCCTTCGGCCGATCGGATCACTCGGCGCCGATCACGTCACTCCGCTACGTCGCCTCCACCGCCAGACGACGTGGTCCGCCCGGCGGCAGCAGAAAGGCCGCTGGCCGGCACCCCGGATTTCGGGTGTCGGCCAGCGGCCGATGCTGTCGTGCTGTGTGCCGTGACGCGGGTCAGCTGTTCCAGTACTGCCCGACCAGGTCGGCGGCCTGCTGCTCCCACTGGGCGTAGGCGTCCGGGTAGGCCGACACCTGCACCGTCTGCGCTGCGTCGGTCAGCGCCATGTCCTGCCACCCGTCGACCTGCTTCAGACCCTTGAGGAACGCGGTGGTGGAGTACTCGGGATCGGTGATCTGCTCCGGCGTACCCCAACCACTGGACGGGCGCTGCTGGAACAGGCCCAGCGAGTCGTGGTCATTCATGTCGCCCAGGTGGCCGAGGTTCTCCAGCTTGGACTCCTGCAGGCTCGTCGCGATCGAGATCACCGCGGCCCGCTCCGGCAAACCAGCCTTCTTCGTCGCGGCGATGATCGCCTTCACGTTGGCGGTCTGCTCGTCGTTGAGGGTGATCCGGGACTGGTCGCCCTGGGTGCCGTGCGGAATCAGCTTGCTGGTGTCGGGCTTGTCGGCCTGCACCGCAACCGCGACGGGCTTGGCGTCGACGGGGTTGGCCACGTGCGCGATGGGGCCAGCGAAGACACCGCCGGCGAACGCGAGACCAGCAACGGACAGGACGCTCTTACGCATGATCGTGTTCATGGGGGTAGCTCCTTCGGGGGTAGAACACCCACACCGTCAGAGGGGGAACGGCGGTGAGGGTGTGAGCACCTCGTCCGGCGCTGCACTTCACAAAGGGGGAAAGTCTTGGGGGGTGACGCCTGGTTGGGCGTCGGGGTCGGCGACCTGCCGAGCAGGGGGCTCGTGGCGCCGGGTCCATCTGTAACGACCGGGGGGCCGGGGTCATTCCGACCTGCGTGACCAGCCTTCAGGGGTTGGGCGGCGGGTCGGTGGTGCTGCGATCGTCAGACTGTGTAACGACCCCGGCCCGGCCATGATTCCGGCCCGCGAGTGCACCCCGCCACACCCCAGAAACGGACACCACGCCCATACGGCACCGGGCCTGTGGCATCGGAGCACCGGTCAACCACGTAATCCACTCGGGCTCACGACAGTCGGGGCATCCCGGACGTCAGGCGGTTACTGCCCCGTCAGGCGGGAGCGCACCTTCGCGGCGCAGGCGTCCAGAGCCGTCTGCGCGTCCAGCCCGAGGCTTTCGATAGCCACCAGCGCGGTGAAGGCGACGTCGGCCAACTCCGCCGCGACGTCCTCGCGGGTGTGGGTGACACCCTTGCGCGGATTCTGCCCGAGCAAACCGATCCAGGCAGCCGAAGCCTCCCCCGCCTCCTCGGTGAGCTTGAGGATGCGGCAGGTCAGTTCGGTCTGCCCGGTGCCGTTCGCGGCGTCCAGCCAGCCGCGTGACGCTCTGGCCGCCTCCCAGATCGACTCGTCCACGGCGACCAGTCAACCCGATCGGCCCACCGGCCTGAACGACCGGGTAGGGCTGGATCGTCGTGTTGACCGGCGGATCAGCGAACCCATTGACACTGGTCGACGGCGGTTCTAGGTTCAGGACGCTACCGACCGGTAGGCAACCGTCCCGCTGGTCGCCCCCGGGCGACAACCGCCCGATGGGGAGCATCGATGCTGTCCACACCCGTTCGTCACCTCCGCCGGCTGCTCGCCGCCGCCGCGACGCTGACCCTCGCGGTCGGTCTGGCCGGCGCGGCGCCGGCCAGCGCCACCGGTCGCGACGCGAGGGGCGGCGAGCCACTGCCCGGCTACACCATCGAGAATCCGCCGTTGGCGCCGCTGGTGGTGGGCGGCCGGCCGACGACGGTACGCCAGGGCGTGCACCGCCACGCCGGGTACATCATCGAGGTCCCCGCCCGGTGGAACGGCGACCTGGTGTTGTGGGCGCACGGCTACCGCGGCCAGGGCACTGTGCTCTCGCCGGAACCGCCGGCCTTCGGGCTGCGGCAGCGCGTGCTGGAGCAGGGGTACGCGTGGGCGTCGTCCTCGTACGACCGGAACGGCTTCGACATCCGCTCCGGGGTGCTGGGAACGAAGGATCTCGCCGACCACTTCGGGCGGACGGTCCGCCGACCGCAGCACACCTACGTCGCCGGGGTGTCGATGGGTGGGTACGTCATCGGTCGTTCACTGGAGCAGTACCCCGGCTTCTACGACGGCGCGTTGCCGATGTGCGGGGTGCTCGGTGATCAGACGCTGCTCGACTTCTACCTGGACTACAACCTGGTCGCGCAGACACTTTCCGGGGTGCCGGCGTATCCCACGCCGGCCGACTATCTGACCAACGCGGTGCCCCGCATCCAGGTGGCGCTCGGTCTGGCCGGGCTGACCCCCACCGGGCCGGACACCACAACGGACCGGGGCAAGCAGCTGCGGGCGATCACGGTGAACCGTTCCGGCGGGCCGCGTCCCGGCGCCGACGCGGCATTCGCGGTCTGGAAGGACTTCCTCTTCTCGATCAGCGTGCCCACCGGAAGCGGCAACTCCCCCGCCCAGCGGCCCGGCCAGCTGTCCACCAACCTGCTCACCCGCTACACCCCGAACAGCCCGGTGAACATCAACGCGACGGTGCAGCGGGTCGCCCCGGAGAACCTGCGGCAGCGGCTGCTGCCGACGCTGACCGAGGTGCCGCGCATCGCCGGCCGTCCGACCGCGCCGGTACTCAGCCTGCACGGTCTCGGTGACCTGTTCGTACCGTTCAGCATGGAGCAGGCGTACGCCACCGACGTGGCGCGCAACGGTCGCAGCAGGCTGGTGGTTCAGCGGGCTATCCGGGCGACGCAGCACTGCGAGTTCACCCCGGCGGAGGCCGGCACCGCCTGGGACGACCTGGTGTCCTGGGTACGCACCGGCAAGCGCCCGGCCGGCGACACCGTGACCGACCCGGCGGTGGTGGCCCGACCCGACTACGGCTGCCGGTTCAGCGACCGGGACGCGTACGCGGCCGGGGTCGGCACCCGCCGCCTCTACCCGGCCTGCTGAGGTACCCGGACACACAGAACCGGCCGGCTCCCGTCGAAGGGAGCCGGCCGGCCTCGTGTGCGGGTGTCACCACATCTGCTGGACGATGTCCGCCGCCTGCTCCTCCCACTGCGCGTACGCGTAGGGGAAGGCGGAGACCTGCACGGTCTGCGCGGCGGCGGTCAGCGGCAGATCCTGCCAGCCGCCGACGTTCTTTAGTGCGGTGAAGAACGCCGTGGCGGCGTACTCCGGGTCGGTGATCTGGTCGGGCGTGCCCCAACCGGACGACGGACGCTGCTGGAACAGGCCCTGCGAATCGTGGTCGTTGTACGCGCCGAGGTGGCCGAGGTTGTACAGCTTCGACTCCTGCAACGAGGTGGCGACGCCGATCACCGCGCCCCGGTCACCGACGCCGGTCTTCTTGGCGGCGTCGACGATTGCCCGGGCGTTGGCCAACTGCGCGTCGTCGAGCGGTACGCGCGACTGTGCGCCCTCGATGCCGTGCGGGATCAGTTGGGCTCGGCTCGGCTTGCCGGCCGGCGGCTTGCCGGTGGCGGAGCCGGTGGTGAGGCCCGACTCGACGGGCTGGTCGTCCTGGCGGGCCGTGGTGGCGGCCTTTCCGGTGGCGCGGTCGATGGCGGCGACGGCGCCCTGGTGCGGTCCGGAGGTGACCGGTGCGGCGACCGCGGTCGGCGCGAGGGCCAGACCACCGAGAGCAGCCACACCCGCCACGCTCAGCGCGGTCTTGCGGTACGAGTCCTTAGCGATGGCGGGGAGCCATCGAGTGAAGTCGACCTTCACGATGGTTGCCCTTTCGATCGTGCGGAGCGCTCCGGGGTGAACACTCCTCGGGAGATGACCGCGGAAAAGGGTTTGGGCTCCGGCGGTACGGGGGACACAACCGGGTTCACGTGTCGGGCATTCCGGAATTGCCCGAACCTCGGCTGGCTGCGGCCCTGGTCACGCGCAGACTCGGATACCGAGGCCCTGCCGGCATCAGACCGGACGGGCGTGACACAGGGGTGTTCTCGGAGCGCGAGAGCGATGTGCGGACGTCAGCCTTTGCTCTGCTTACCTATACGCACCTGCCACGTTTCGTGACCACGAGGACGGACCGCGGTAGCTGGCGGAAAGGGCGTATGCGCAGCTGACGGGACGTGGTGCAGATAGGTAAGCAGAGCAAAGGTCCGTGCGGGGTGTTGGGGAGGCAGGCAGCTGGCGGTTTGTCGCTACCGTGAGTGAGTGTCGAGACCAGCACGGTGGGTCAGGCAGCGGTGCGGCTCGCCCTAGCCGAGGAGAAAGCGCCGTGGCGGTGGGGTGCTGGAGGGTCCCGATCGGATCAGGGCCCCGGTCCGCCCGCCGCCGGAGTTAGTTGTCGCCGTCACCTGCGGGCCCCGCATCGCGCGTCCCGACACCCTCGTTCGGCCCGAGGAGTTCCTGGAAGATGGTGATCTGAAGCCCGGCGGGCGCGTCGAGGCGGGAGTTGAGTGACTGCCACGGCGTACGCGTCGGCGGCGCGATCTCGCCCGCGCCGGCGGCCACCAGCCGGGCGGTCGTCGCCTCCGTGTCGTCCACCTCGAAGGCCACCCGGATGCGCGGCGCGACCTGCCGGCCCACCTCAACCTCATCGATCAGGCGTTTCTGCGCGGGGTTGGCGATCTCCAGCGTGGCGCGGCCGGCGTCCAGGATCACCACCCGAGCGTCTCCCTCGCCGCTGAACGCCGCCTCCTCCGGCAGGCCCAGCGCGTCGCGGAAGAACGCGACGGCGGCCTCGTGGTCGGTGGCCTCCACCACGAGGCGCAACTGACGGACGGCGGGGACGGGCGAGTCGGCGGCCATGTTCAAGATCCTAGCGCCGGGCCGTGCGTGACCTGCGGGTCGGCACGGAGCTGCTGGTGCTGACCTGGCTGGACCGTGCCCGGCGCGACGTGCTCGCGGTGCACCCACGCGGCGACGCGAACCGTCCGGAGACCGGGGTGTTCAGCACCCGCTCACCGCACCGGCCCAACCCGATCGGGTTGCACCGGGTGCGGGTCCTGACGGTCGACGGGCTGCGCGTCGAGGTGACCGACCTGGAGGCCCTCGACGGCAGCCCGATCCTGGACGTCAAACCGGTGCTGGGCGCGGCCGACGAACGCTGAGCCCGTCGACCGCGCCCAGCAGGCCGGTGTGCTGGGCTCAGTGGCCGCGGTCCAGCCACTCCTGCAGGTGCGGTGCCTCCGCGCCGATCGTCGTGTCGTCGCCGTGGCCGGTGTGCACGACCGTCTCCGCGGGAAGTGTCAGCAGACGGGTGCGGATCGACCGGACGATGGTGTCGAAGTCGCTGTACGAGCGGCCCGTCGCGCCGGGCCCACCGGCGAAGAGCGTGTCGCCGGTGAACACCGCGCCCAACTCCGGCGCGTGGAAGCTGCACGCCCCGGGGCTGTGCCCGGGGGTGTGCAGCACCCGCAGCGTGGTGCCGCCCACCTCGATGCTCTGCCCGTCGTGCACTTCGCCGTTGGGCGGCAGGTGCGGGTGGACCATGTCCCAGAGGACCCGGTCGGCGGCGTGCAGCAGCACCGGCGCGCCGGTGGCCTCGGCCAGCTCGGGCGCCACCCGTACGTGATCATCGTGGGCGTGGGTGGCCAGGATCGCCCGGACCTGCCGGTCGCCCACCAGGGCGAGGATCGCCGCCACGTCGTGGGGCGCGTCCAGGACGACGCACTCGCGGTCGTCACCGATCACCCAGACGTTGTTGTCCACGTCGAAGGTCTTCCCGTCGAGGGAGAACGTGCCCGAGGTGACCGCGTGGTCGACGCGGGCGGTCACGGGAACACCACCACCGAGCGGAGCACGTCGCCGTGGTGCATCCGGTCGAAGGCGTTCTCGACCTGGTCGAGCGCGATCTCCTCGGTGACGAACGCGTCCAGGTCGAGCCGGCCCTGCAGGTACAGCTCGGTGAGCATCGGGAAGTCCCGGCTGGGCAGGCAGTCGCCGTACCAGCTGGACTTGAGCGCGCCGCCCCGTCCGAAGACGTCCAGCAGCGGCAGCTCGATCTGCATCTGCGGGGTCGGTACGCCGACCAGCACCACGGTGCCGGCCAGGTCGCGCGCGTAGAACGCCTGCTTCCAGGTCTCCGGTCGGCCCACCGCGTCGATCACCACGTCGGCGCCGAAGCCACCGGTGGCGGCACGGATCGCCTCGACCGGGTCGGTCTCGGACGCGTTCACCGTGTGCGTGGCGCCGAACTTGCGGGCCCAGTCGAGCTTGCGGCTGTCGGTGTCCACAGCGACGATCGTGGTGGCGCCGGCGAGGACCGCACCGGCGACCGCCGCGTCCCCGACGCCGCCGCAGCCGATCACCGCGACCGAGTCGCCCCTGGTGACGTTGCCGGTGTTCATCGCCGCACCCAGCCCGGCCATCACCCCGCAACCCAGCAAGCCCACGGCGGCGGGTCGGGCCGCGGGGTCGACCTTGGTGCACTGCCCGGCGTGCACCAGGGTCTTCTCGGCGAACGCCCCGATGCCGAGAGCCGGGGCGAGTTCGGTGCCGTCGGTGAGGGTCATCCGCTGGGTGGCGTTGTGGGTGTTGAAGCAGTACCAGGGCCGCCCGCGACGGCAGGCGCGGCACACGCCGCAGACCGCGCGCCAGTTGAGGACGACGAAGTCGCCCGGGGCGACGTCGGTGACGCCCTCGCCGACCTGCTCGACGATGCCCGCCGCCTCGTGACCGAGCAGGAACGGGTAGTCGTCGTTGATGCCACCCTCGCGGTAGTGCAGATCGGTGTGGCAGACCCCGCACGACTGAATCCGGACGATCGCCTCACCGGGCCCGGGATCGGGCACCACGATGGTGGTGACCTCGACCGGTGCGCCCTTGCTGCGGGAGATGACTCCCCGGACTTCCTGGCTCACTTCGCCTCCTGCTGGTGGTCTGCGGCGGGGCCGCATGCCGAGGTGGGCGGGTGTGCCACGGGCTCGGCGGTGGGCCCCTGGCGAACCTACCGCGACCACCACGGCCAGCCCAGCCGGCCCGGCGGGTTATCGCGGGCGGTGCGGGGTACGCGGGCCGCATTCGACCACGGCCAACGGGAGTGACAATGAAATTCGCGCACCTGCCGCTACGGGTCAGCATCGGCGCGTACTTCCTCAACTCGGGTCTGGGCAAGCGCACTCTGGAGGGGACCGCCGCGGAGGGCTTGCACGGGATGGCGGTAGCCGCCATGCCCCAGCTCGGTCAACTGGAGCCGACGCGATTCGCCAAGCTGCTGTCGTACTCGGAGATCGCCCTGGGGACCGCGCTGCTCGCGCCGTTCGTCCCGGCGCCCCTGGCCGGGCTCGGCCTGACCGCGTTCGGCGCGGGCCTGGTGCAGCTCTACCTGAAGACGCCGGGGATGCGCGAACCCGGCAGCATTCGCCCGACCCAGCAGGGCGCAGGGCTGGCCAAGGACGTCTGGCTGATCGGCGCGGGGCTGACCCTGGTGTTGGAGGGGCTGACCCACGGCCGTCGGCGCCACTGACCCGACAGGTGGTCTGAGGAGTTTCGGTGACCCAGCCCCGGTCGGTGCGGCCGTTCTACCGGCCGATGCGGCCCCGTCGTCGCGACGAGCCGCACCGCACGGCCACGCCGCTGGAGCTCTTCTTCGACCTGTGTTTCGTGGTGGCGGTGTCGCAGGCCGCCGCCAGCCTGCACCACGCCGTCTCCGAGGATCAGCTCGGCCACGCGCTGACCAGGTACCTGTTGGTCTTCTTCGCGATCTGGTGGTCGTGGATGAACTTCACCTGGTTCGCCTCGGCCTACGACACCGACGACGACCTCTACCGGATCGCGACGCTGGTGCAGATCGCCGGCGCTCTGATCATCGCGGCCGGCGTGCCTCGCGCGTTCAACGACGGCGATTTCAGCGTCATCACGTACGGCTACGTGGTGACGCGGATCGCGCTCGTCGTGCAGTGGTGCCGGGCCGCCGCCGGTGACCCGGCGCACCGCCCGGCGGCCCGGCGGTACGCGGTCGGAGTCACCGTCGTCCAGATCGGCTGGCTGCTCCGACTGGCCCTGCCGCAGGCGTGGGGGACCGCGGCGTTGCTGCTGCTGGTCGTGGCCGACCTGCTGGTGCCGGCGGTGGCCGAGCGCCCGGGCATGACCCCCTGGCATCCGCGACACATCACCGAACGGTACGGGCTGTTCACCCTGATCGTGCTCGGGGACGTGGTGCTGGCCACGTCGGTGGCCATCCAGACCGGAGTGGACGCCGGCGACCGTCACCTCTGGTCGCTGGCGGCGGCGGCCGCCGTGATCGTGTTCGCCCTGTGGTGGCTCTACTTCGACCGGCGCATCGACGCGCCCGACCGCATGCCGTACACGCTGGTCTGGGGCTACGGCCACTACCTGATCTTCGCGGCGGTGGCCGCGGTCGGCGCGGGTCTGAGCGTGTCGGTGGACCACGAGCGGCACCTCGCGCACATCTCGGAAAGGGTCGCCGGGTACGCGGTGGCCGTCCCGATCGCCGTCTTCCTGCTCACGGTCTGGATGCTGCACGTGCGCCGCCAGCAGCACGGCGCGGTGGTCGTCGCCTTCCCGGTCGTCGCGCTGCTGGCACTGCTCGCACCGCTCGGTCCGGCCCCGGTGTACGCGATGGCGGCCCTGCTGGTCGTCCTCGTGGCGTTGACCATCCTGTTGCGCCGCCGCGACCTGGGCCCGAGCACGCCGGTGACCTGACGTTGCTCCCGAATCACCCACCGGACGTCAGCGCGAGACCACTAGTCCGACGCTCGGGTGAACTCCATGATCCAGTTGGTCTCCCAGGTCTTTTCGCCGTCGACCGAGAACGCCTGCTCCCACCGGGCGGTGGTCGCGCTGATGCCCGACCAGATGAACCGGCACCGGACCGGACGCCCCTCGTGCTGGTCGTCGGCGTAGAAGTGGCCGACCCCGTCGACGAAGCGGCCCACCATCGGCGGCAGCCCCAGCACCCCGGTGTCGCTGCTCGTCCAGTAGATCGACCACTCCTGCCGGGCCGGATCGAAGACCCGGATCGTGGCGCCGGCGGATCCCCTGGTCGGGAAGGTGATCTCGTCGAAGTGACCGCCGCCGGCGAAGAAGCCGTGCGCCACCGACACCCCGGGGAACTCCTCCCACTCGTCGGAGCCGACCAGCCGCTCGCGCAGCCGCCGGTTCACGACGTTCCAGGTGCCCACAAAGAAGTCGAAGTCGCCCATCAGCGGCCCACCGGCCCTTCCGCTCGCGTGTCACGCAGATAATCGGTCAGATTCGGGCTCTCCGGCAGCAGCATGTGCCGGACCCAGGCGGCCCGCTCGTGTTCCAGAACCGCCAACTCCCAGACGCAGCCCACCGCCGGGCGGCGTAGGTGGACGAAGTGTGCCGGGTCGTCGTCGGGACAGTCCAGCGCCGGCTGCCCGGCCGCGGCGACACGGATCTCCAGCGCGTTGTCCCACACCCAGGTGTACGCCAGCAGATAGGCGCCGGTGTCCGCGCCCCGGTGCAGCACCACCCACCCGGCGGCCGGGGTGCCGTCGTCGACGACGTCGGCCAACAGGTCGGGCAGCAGGTCGTACGCGGCCTTCTCCACCTCGGGTTCGATCGGCTGCTCCGGCTGGTCCATGTGGTAGCGCTTGAGTTGCCGGCCGCCGATCAGCACTGGCCCGGGCGTTCGTAGTTCCTTGTCGCGAAATGCCATGCCGGGACGGTAGGACGGGTCCCCTGACAACTAGTGTCAGTGAAGTGCGGGCCTCTCGACTTCTCTCCGTCCTGCTGCTGCTCCAGTCGCACGGACGGTTGACCGCCGCGCAGCTCGCCGAGCGGTTGGCCGTCTCCCCCCGCACCATCTACCGGGACGTCGAGTCGCTGCACGCCGCCGGCATCCCGCTCTACGGCGAGGCCGGGCACGCCGGCGGCTATCAACTGGTCGACGGCTGGCGGACCCGACTGACCGGGCTGACCGCCGAGGAGGCCGACCGGCTGTTCCTCGCCGGCCTGCCCGGCCCCGCCGACGAGTTGGGCTACGGCGACGTGGTGGCGGCGCTGCAACTCAAGCTGCACGCCGCGCTCCCCGCGCCGCTGCGCGACCGGGCGACCCGACTGCAACAACGCTTCCACCTGGACACTCCCGGGTGGTACGCAGATGGCGACGCCTCCCCCGAGCTGGCCCGCACGGCCGAGGCGGTCTGGCGCCAGCACCGCGTCGAGGTGCGCTACCGCGGCTGGAACGGCGAGGTGACCCGGGTCCTGGAGCCGTACGGCCTGGTCCTCAAGGGCGGCCGTTGGTATGTGGTGGCCGACCAGCCCGGCCGGGGCGCGCCGGCGACCTACCGGGTCAACCAGATCCTCGCGTTGACCCCGCTGGCGCAGGAGTTCGACCGCCCGGACGACTTCGACCTGCCGTCCTGGTGGCGGGCGCACGTGGTGCAGTTCCGGGCCCGACTGCACCGCGACGAGGCCCACGTCCGGCTCTCCCCCGCCGGGCGGGACCGGTTGCGTGAGATCGGCAGCGACCCGGTGGTGACAGCGATGGACACCAGCGCCGGGCCACCGGACGCGCGGGGGTGGGTGACAGCGGTGCTGCCCATCGAGTCGCTCACCCACGCCCACGGTGACCTGCTGCGCCTCGGTGCCGACGTCGAGGTACTGACCCCGGTGGCGCTGCGCGAACGGCTGGCCGCCACGGCGGCCGGGCTCGCCGCGCTCTACTCCCCCTCCTGAACAGCTCCGACCGTCTCCACAGTGGAAAGGTCGGGGGCGTCGGTTGTCGGCACGGTGTGCCACCCTGGGACGGTCATCAATGGTCACCGGAGGTGAGGGCCACGTTACGGCTACGCGCACTGGTCGCCGTCCCCGGCACCGGGCCGGTGACCCTCGACGTTCCCGCCGGCACACTTGCCGCCCTGGTGGCGCCGCCCCGGTTCGGCACGGCGGTCGCCCGGGTGCTGGCCGGGCTGGCCCCGCCGGTGACCGGCCGCGTCCTCGTCGGCGACCGGGACGTCACCAGCCTGCCGCCGCCGCGCCGGCAGATCGGCTACGTGCCCGCCGGTGGCGCGCTGCTGCCGCAGCTCACCGTGCGGCGCAACATCGAGTACGGCCAGCGCAAACGCGAACGGGTGCACGAGGTGGCCGACGACTGGACGGCCACAGTGGTCGACCGGCTCGAGTTGGCGCTCTCCCTCGCCCTGCTGCCGCACCAGATCTCCGACGCCCAGCGGTTCCGGGTGGCGCTCGCCCGCGCGGCGGCCTGCCTGCCGGAGGTGCTGGTGGTCGACCTGCCGGCCGGTTCGGCGGGCGACAGCCGCCTCGGTGATCTGATGCCTCGCCTCTCGCCGCCGGACGCACCCGGGGTGGCGGTGCTGGTCTGCACCGCCGACCCGGCCACCCTGGCCGAGATACCGGTGCGGCACGAGCTGGTCACCGAGCCGAGCGAGGCGGCCCGATGAGGCCGGCCGCCCGGGTGGGTCGCCGTACGCTGCTGCGCGCCGCCGCCGCGGGCGCCACCACCCTGGCCGCCGGCTGCTCCGGCGGAACCCGGTCGGTGCAGGTAGCGGTGGTGTGGAGCACCAGCGAGCTGGACCGGTTCCGCGAGGTCGTCGCCGGCTACCCCGCCCCGGTGCAGGTGATCAGCGCCGGCAACGACATCGACGCGTTCCTGCGCGCCCGACACCTCGCCGGCACCAGCCCGGACGTGGCGATCCTGCCGCGCCCCGGCCTGGTCACCGAGTACGCCCAACGGGGCTGGTTGAGCCCGGTGCACCCGTCCACCGACTACGCAGTGCGCGTCGAACTGAGCGATCTGCTGATGACCGACAGCGAACGCTACGGCGTCTGGGTCAAGGCGGCGCACAAGTCGCTGGTCTGGCACCTGCCCTCCATGCTGCCCGCGCCGCCGACCACCTGGGACGACCTGCTCCAACGGACCAGGGAGCTCGCCGCGCGCGCCCGACGCGACGGCGGTCCGGCGCCCCTGGCCATCGGCGCCGCCGACGGCTGGGTAATCACCGACTGGTTCGAGAACGTCCTGGCCGACATGGCACCCGACAGCTACTACGCCCTCGCCCAACGGGGCGCCGACTGGCAGGACACGCCGGTACGCGACGCCCTGGACCGCCTCGCCGGGCTGTGGAGCATCGGTGGCGCGTTCGTCGGTGGCGGCCGTCGTGCCCTGCTCACCCAGTACGAGGAGTCGGTGATCCAGGTGGTGCACACGAAGCGGGCGGTGATGCTCCTCGGAGCCGACTTCACCGCCGACGTCGTTCGTCCGTTCCGACGCGGCCCGGAGGCACCTGTCACGTTCCGGTTCCCGGGCACCCAGCCGGGCGGTGGTCCCCTGATCGTCGGTGGCGACGCGGCAGTGGCGTTCGCCGACGCCCGGGGCGGGGTCGAGTTGGTCGAATGGCTGGCCAGGGCCGACTCGTTCCAACCGTGGCTACGCGAAGGCGGTTACCTGTCGCCCAACACCAACGTCTCGATCACCAGCTACACCGACGGCGTCGGCAAGCAACTCGCCACGGAGATGCGGGCCCCCGGTACCCTGCGTTTCGACCTTTCCGACCAACTGCGCGGGGCGTTCACCGGCTCGGACGGGGTCGGCATCTGGCGCATCATGCAGGGCTTCTTCGCCGATGTCACCGACGGGGTCCGCGCCGGCGAGGCGATCCGCCGGGCCACCGGCCTGCTCGCCGCAGCGGCCCGCAGCGCGGGAGGCGGCCGATGAGCCAGGTGCGGGTCCTCGGCGAGCTGGCGGTCCTCGACGACGTCGGTCCAGCCCGGCGCGGTCGGGCCTATCCGGCGGCGGGGGCCACGTCGGCCCTGCTGCTGCCGGCCGCGGTGCTGCTCGGCGGGCTGGTGCTGTGGCCGGTGCTGCGGACCATGCACGCCAGCGTCACCACCGACGGTCGCTGGGTCGGTGCGGCGCACTTCCGGACCGCGCTCGCCGCCCCGGGCACCGGCGCGGTGGTCGGTCGGACGGTCCTCTGGGCGCTGCTGGTGCCGGCGGTGGTGACGGCACTGGGCTATCTGCTCGCCGCCGCGTCCCGCCGCTCCCAGGAGGGCGGCCTGGTCCGGTTGATCCTCCTGGTGCCGGTGGCGTTGCCGTTGGTCGTCACCGGGGTCACCTTCCGGCTGATGTACGACCCGGACCCGAGCCGAGGGCTGGCCACCCTGGTCGCGACCCGACTGGCCGGCCGCCCGATCGAGGACGCCCCGCAGTTGCTCGGGCCGGGAATGGTCACCGTCGCGTTGATGTCGGCGTTCGTCTGGGCCTGGGTCGGATTGGCGGTGCTGGTCTTCCGCTCCGCGCTGGACGCGGTGCCGCAGAGCCTCGCCGACGCGGTCCGCGCCTACGGCGGAACCCGTCGTCACGTGCTGTGGGACGCGCAGTGGCGGCCACTGCTGCTGCGTACGACCGCTGTGGTCTTCGCGTTGGTGGCGGTGGGCACCAGCCGTACGTTCGACCTCATCCTGGTGATGACCCCCGGTTCGGTCCGCGACGAGGCCTCGGTGCTGGCGCTGCGGATCTGGCAGACGTCCGGGGGCACCACCACCGGCGACGGCGCGGCGCTCGGCGTGGTGTGGCTGGTGGCGGTGATCGGCGGGATCATGGTGGCCGCGCTCTTCGTCCGGCAGGCCTGGCCCCCGCCGCGCGTCGAGGCGGCACCGGAGCCCGCCCCGGTCGCCCCGCCCCGACGGGTGTTCCGGCTGCTCGCGGCGGGTGCCGCGATCGCCTGGCTGGTGCCGCTGGTGGTGCTGGTCGCCACGTCGGCCCACGGCCAGGTGGACGCGGCCGCTCGCGGTTGGTGGTCGGCGCCGCCGAATGGCGAGTCCTACCGCAACCTGATCACGGGCACCGAGCTGTGGCGCACGCTGGGCTTCACCCTGCTGCTGGCAACCGCGGTGACCGCCACGGTGCTGGTGGTGGCGCTGCTGGCCGCGTACCCGTTGGCCTGGTTGACCGGGCCGGCCGCGCAGGCCACCGGGCTGCTGCTGCTGGCGGCCAGCGTCGTGCCGATCCAGGTCATCGCCGGGCCGGTCAACGAGGTGCTGGGCCTGGTGCTCTCCTCCGGTACGGCCCAGGGCCTGGCTCTGGTGCACATCGCGCTGGGCGTGCCGTTCGCGGTGCTGGTGCTGCGCAACGCGTTCGCGGACCTGCCGGTGGAGCAGGTCCGCGACGCCCGGTTGGGCGGACGTCGGTGGTGGCACACACTGCGCCGGTTGGCCCGGCACAACCTGTCGGCGGTGGTGGCGGTGTCCGTGCTGGAGTTCGTCCAGGTCTGGAACGACCTGGTGGTGGGGCGGCTGTTCAGCGCGTCGGGGTCCTCGCCGCTCGGGCCGTTCCTGGCCGAGCAGACCCGCAGTTTCGTGAGCAACAGTGGCGCGCTGGCCGCCAGCTCGGTGCTCGCCTCGGTGCTGCCGGTGGTGCTGGTGGTCCTCTCGCGGCGGCACCTGGTCGCCGGGCTCGTCTCCGGGGGCGTGCGGTGACCGGGCCGGGTGGTGCGCGCGGCGGCTCACGCTGGCCGGCGTTGATCGCGATCGGCGGCGTGGTCGGCAGCGTCCTCGCCAACGTGGCCAGCAACCTGGCCGGCAATGTCCTCTCCGAGCTGGCGGCCAGCGTGCTCGGGCCGGTGACCATCGTCCTGGCCTCCGGCGGCGTCGTCGGTTACGTGGTGTACGAGGTACGCCGCCGCCGGACCGGCCGGGAGGTCGACCCCGAGCCGACGGAGGTGCTCACCACCCCGGCCGCCGGGGCTCCCAACCTGCCCTACACGGCCGAGTTCACCGGTCGCGAGGAGCACGTCGACGCCCTGGTTGGTCTGCTCGCCCGGGAGCACGCGGTAGCGGTGCTGGGCCGGCGTGCGGTGGGCACCTCCGCGTGCGCTGTGCAGGCCGCGAACGAGTGCCGGGAGGAGTTCCCCGACGGTCAGTACTACCTGGACCTGCGGCGGCGCGGCCGACCCCGCTCGGCCCGGCAGGTGCTCACCGCGCTGGCCCGGATCCTGGGCACCGCCCCGCCGACCTCCGGCCGGCCGGACGCGCTCGCCGCCGCCGCCGACGCGCTGCGCGGTCAGCTCGACGGTCGCAAGATCGTGCTGGTGCTGGACAACGTCGACCGTCCCGACCAGGTGCGGCCTCTGTTGCCGCCGACCGCGCGCACCTGCCGCCTGTTGCTCGCCGGTGGTCCGGCGCTGGTTGGTCTGGAGGGTGTGGTCGCGCACTGGATCGCCGAACCGGGCACGTCCGAGGCGGTGGAGCTGTTCGCGACGGCGGGTGGGGCCGCGCCCGCCGCCCGGGTCCGTCGCGCCGACCCACGCACCGACCCGGCGGTACGCGAGATCGTCGACCTGTGCGGGCGGCAACCGCGTACCGTCCGGGCGCTCGGTTACCGCACCGCTCAGCACGGCTGGCGGCACTCCGACGTGCTGGACGCGTTGCGCCGCGCGGTGCAGACGCCACCGCACCAGCGGCTCGCCGTCTCACCGGCGGCCCGCCTGGTCACCGAACGGGACATCGCGTACCGGGTGTTGCCACGCCAGGCCCGACGGTTGTACCGGCTGATGTCGCTGGTCCCCGCCCCGGTGGACCGGCCCACCATCGCCGCGCTGGCCGGACGGCACCCCGAGCTGGTGACCGCACTGCTCGACCGGTTGGCCGTGGCGGCGTTCGTGGTCGGCGCGCCCGGCGACCGGTACGAGATCCGCCCCCTGCTGGCCGGCAGCGCCCGGCTGCACCTGCGGGACGCGGATCCGGTCCGGGCCCGGGTCGCCGCGCAGGCCCGGCTGACCCGGCACCTGGCCCGTCGGGCCGAACGGCACGCGGCCAACCTGGCGGTGCTCGGCTCCTCACCCGACCGGGAGTGGTCGCTGCCGTTGGACGACGACCCGTACGGCTGGTTCGACCTGCACCAGGAGCTGCTGCTGGCGGTGGTGCGGGTGCCGGCCGGCGCGAAGGAGACCCTGCCCCGGCGGGTGCGCCGGTGGTGGTTCCGGTTGGCGGTGGCGCTGTGCGGGTGGCTGGCGTACGCCGAGCGGCTCGACGAGTGGGAGCAGGTCTGCCGTACCGTGCTGGCCACCCCGACCGCCGACGACCGTCCGGAGATCGCCGGGTGGGCGCACAACGAGCTGGGGGTGCTGCGTCGACGCCGGCACGACCCGCAGGGGGCGGCGGCGGCGCTCACCCTCGCGGTCAACGAGCGGGGGCGGCGGGGCAACGCCCAGGCGCGGATGAACCTCGGTCTGGCCCTGCTCGACCTGGGGCAGCTCGACGACGCGGTGGAGCACCTGGAGATGTCGCGCCGACATCGCTCCGGCGCCGACCGGGCCGGGCACGCCCTCACCGAGCTGGGCCTGGGCGCCGCCCAACTGGCCCGGGGCGAACCGGACACCGCGCACCACCACCTGGTGCGGGCGGCCAACACGTTCCGGTCGGTGGGTGACGCGCGCGGGTACGCGGCGGCCCTGACGAACCTGGTGCTGGTGCACGCGGCGCTCGGCGAGCACCTGGACGCCGCTCAGGCGTGGCGGGCCGCACTGCGCGAGTACGAGTCGGTCAACGACCCGACCAGCCGGGCGACGGCGCTGCTCAACGCCGGGGCGACCCTGCTGAGCAGCACCCCGGGGCAGGCGCGCACGGCGTACGAGCTGCTGGCCGAGAGCCGCCGGCTGCGCGAGGAGACCCGGCCGACAGCCGGGCTGGCGCGTACCCTGCTCTACCTGGGTGACGCCTGCTCCGCGCTGGGCGACCAGGCCGACGCGCGGCGGCACTGGGCGGACGCGGCGGCCGTGGCGGAGGAGGTCGCCGACGCCCAGGGGCTGGCCGCCGCCGACGCCCGACTGGACAACGACGCCGACAGCCGGGTGACGTAGGTCGCTCGGGTTGGTCGGTGGCGTGGCTCTGGGAGACTCTGTGATCGTGGACGCGCTCTCGGTACGGGGACTCAGTCGCAACTTCGGCAATCTGGTCGTGCTCGACGAGGTGAGCTTCACGCTCCCGGCGGGCCGGATCGCGGTGGTGCTGGGCCCGAACGGCAGCGGCAAGACGACCCTGCTGCGGTGCGTCGTCGGCGCTGACCGGCCGGACGCGGGTGAGGTGCTGGTGCAGGGCCGCCGGGCCGACGAGACCGATCCTCAGGTGCGGGCGCTGGTGGCCGCCGCCCTGGACGACATCGACTTCTTCCCCGACCTGTCGGTGGTCGAGCACCTGGAGCTGGTCGCGTACGCCCACGGGGGTGACGCCGAGCCGGTCGAGGAGGTCCTCGCCGAGCTGGGTCTGGAGCCGGCCCGCGACCAGCTGCCGGTGACGCTGTCCAGCGGGCAGCGCCGCCGGCTGGCGCTGGCGTCCTGTTTCGTCCGGCCCCGCCGGGTGCTGATCCTGGACGAGCCCGAGCAGCGGCTCGACGTCCGCGGGCGACAGTGGCTCGCCGACCGACTCCTGCGGGAACGGGCGGCGGGCACTGCCGTGCTGTTGGCCTCGCACGACCCGGAGCTGATCGACGCGGTGGTCGACGAGCGCATCGAGATCGGCAAGTGACCGCCGCGCCGGCCACGATCGCCGACACGCCGGTCGGGGTGCCGACCGCCCGGCAGGTGCGAACGCACCTGCGTAAGGCACGCAGCCGGCACCACGACCATTCCCTCGGTGACGTGCTCGGCGACGCGTACGTCATGGTCCTGTTCGTGGGCATGTACGGCTGGTTCGCGATCAGCGCCAGCCGTGACCTGCTGGACTCCCCCACGGTGGGTCAGGCCGAGCCGGGCGTGCGGTGGTGGCTGGCGGTCGCCGCGCTGCTGGCGGGCGCGGGGCTGGCCTGGCGTGGTCTGCGCGCGCTCGGCCCGCTGCTGGTCACGCCGGCGACGCAGAGCTGGGCGACCAGCGCGCCGATCGACCGACGGGCCTGGTTGGCGCCCCGTTTCGTCCTGTTGCTGCTGGGCTCGGCAGCCGGCACCGCTGCGCTCGGAGTGGCAGTGGCGGCGCTCGGTGGGGTCACCGAACCGTCCGCCCTGGGCTGGGCGGCGGCGGCCGGCGCGGGGTGGGGCGCGGCCGCGCTGGCGCTCAGCGTCGTCGCCCAGAGCAGCCGGTCGGGGCGGCGGTGGCCGACGGTGGTCGGGGCGGTGCCGATGGTGGCGGCGGCCGTGATCACCGCCCTGGTGGTGCTCGTCGGTCGCCTCGGCGACGGGCTGTCCCGGCCGGCGACGACGCCGACCGTCGCGTTGTTCGCCGCCGCGGTGCCGCTCGTGGGCGTGGGCGTGATCCTGGCGGTACGCGCGCTACCCCGGGTCGACCGGGCCACCCTGACCACCGGCGCGCAGTTCGCCAACGCCGCCGCCACGGCCACGATCCTGCTGGATCCGAGCCTGCTCGCCGGCCTGGTGGAGAGCCGCCGCTGGCGCCGGATCGGCCGGGTTCGCAGCCGCCGGTTCCGGCCCGGCCCCGGCTGGTGGGCGCTGTTGCAGGCCGACGTACGCCGGTTGCGCCGCCACCCGAGCGCCGTGCTGATCTGGGCGGCGCTGATCGGGGTGCAGTACGCTGCCGCGCTCGCCCTGCCCGGGTTGGCCGGTGCCGCGCAGGTGGTCTTCGCGTACCTCGCCGCCAATCGGCTGACCGGCGGTCTGCGGTCGGTCAGTCGCTCACCCGGGCTGCGCCGGGCGCTCGGTGGCAGCGACAACCTGCTGAGCGGGATCCACGTGGTGGTGCCGGCTGTCGGCGCGGGTGTGTGGTGGTTGCTGACCCTGCCGACCGTCGACCCGGGGCCGGCCTGGCTGGCGCCGACGCTGGCGCTGGGGGTGGTGGCCGCCGCGTTCCGGGCCGGCACCCGTCCGCCCATCGACTACGGTGGCGCGACGGTCAACACGCCGTTCGGGATGATCCCGGTCGACCTGATGCGTCAGGGGTCACGGGGGCCGGCGCTGCTCGCCGTGCTGGTCCTCGTCCAGCTGTTCCTGGGCTGAGGATCCGCCCGGTCGTTCCGGGGCCTGATGACGGCACCAGGCGATCCGGCGGCGCGTTCGGACCGGCTGTCGCTTCCGTCCAAGACAGCGCCACGTCAGCGATCTAGCGTGTACCCGGCAGCTCGCTTCCAAGCCTGAGGAGACAACACAATGCGCGACCTGGTCTACACCGGTTTCATGTCGCTCGACGGCGTCGTCGACTCGCCCGGCGGCGGGCCGGGTGAGGAGCACCGCAGCGGCGGTTGGGTGTTCAAGGACCTCGAGTTCGTCCCGGAGGCCTGGTCGCTGAAGGGCGAGGAGCTCGCCGACACGACGGCGTTGATGTTCGGCCGCCGCAGCTACGAGGCGTTCGCGCGGGTCTGGCCCGGTTCGGAGGACCACGCCGACTACAAGGAGCTGCCCAAGTACGTGGTGTCGAGCACGCTGTCCGACGACGCGCTCGTCGACGGGTGGGGGCCGACCACGATCCTGCGCTCGACCGGGGACATCGCCGCGCTCAAGCAGGGTGAGGGCGGAGCGATCTTCATCCACGGCAGCGCGGAGCTGGCCCGGCGGCTGTCCGATGAGGGGCTGATCGACCGGTACAACCTGCTCGTCTTCCCCGTGCTGCTCGGTGCCGGCAAGGGCCTGTTCGGCCGGGCAGACCGCGACAAGCACATGCTGACGCTGCGGGAGTCGGAGAGCTACCCGAACGGGATCCTCAAGGTGATCTACGACGTCAAGCGCTGATCGAGGTCGAGGGCGATGGCCCCGCCAGTGCCCTCGCGTAGCTGCCGAACGGTGCGTCCGAGGTAGCGGCGCAGTGCCCTGGCCAGGTGCGGCTCGTCGAAGTAGTCGAGCTTGGCGACCACGTCGGCGGCCGCGTCTCCGCCAGCCAGCAGCTCCGCCGACGCGCGGGCCCGCTCGATCTGCCGAACCGCGCCGCGCGTGAGCCCGGTCGCGGCGCGGAACCGGCGTTCGACGGTACGCGCCGAGACGACCGGACCGTGGCCCCGCAGCAGCTCGGCGACGAGCGGGTCACGGACCACGGTCCCGGCCCGGACGAGGCTGTCGACCAAGGCTTCGGCGTCGTCGGGGCCGGGCGTCTCCCAGCGAGCGCCGTCCAGCCGGAACGTCCGGCGCGTGGTGTCGGGGAGCTCGATGCCGCCGTCGACCAGCGTCGGCGTGGGCACGGCCCGCAACGAGGTGCCCACGGCGAACTCGATGCCGGTGAAGGTCGCGCCGTGCGGCACCGGCGCCGTGCCGGTGCGGGTCTCGGGACCGGTGATGCTCGCGTACGCCCGGCCAGCCTGCTCCCAGAACACCAGGCCCCAGCGCACCCCCGCCACGGACGTCATCGCGGTGACCTGCTCGCTCGTGCAGGTCCACACGGTGTCGACCCATGGCGAGTCGGACCCGCGCGTCTCGAAGCGCAGTCCCACTGGCGAAGGATACGCCGGATGGTCCTAGCCGGAGCCGAGCGCGGCGGCGACGGCGGCGACGCCGGCCTCGATCTCGGTGGGAGTACGGGCCGCGTAGCCGAGCACGAGGCCGGGTCGGTACGGCCGCTGGCAGTGCCAGGACAGCGGTTGCACCTTCACCCCGAGTGCCAGCGTCGCCGCCGCCAACTCGGTGTCGACGACGGTGTCGTCCAGCGTGATCATCAGGTGCAGCCCGGCGGCGGCGCCGTGCACTGTCGCCGACGGCAACGCGCGGGCCAGCGCGGCGATCATGGCGTCCCGTCGGCGGATGTGTCGCCGGCGCAGCAGCCGCAGGTGCCGCTCGAAGGCGCCGGAGGTCATCAACTCCGCCAGTACCAGTTGCGGTAGCACGGCGTTGCCCAGGTCGGCGTTGCGCTTGGCGGCCACCACTGCCTCGCGCAGCCGCGCCGGCACGAGCAGCCAGCCGACCCGCAGGGCGGGGGCGAGCAGTTTGGACACGCTGCCGGCGTAGCAGACCTGCTCGGGCAGCAGGCCCCGCAGCGCCGGCACCGGAGGGCGGTCGTAGCGGTGCTCGGCGTCGTAGTCGTCCTCGATGATCAATCCGCCGGCCCGCGCCCAGGCGACGAGTTGGCGGCGGCGGTCACCGTCGAGCACCACGCCGGTCGGGAACTGGTGTGCGGGGGTGAGCATCACGGCCGGTACGCGGCTGGCGCTCAACTCGTCGACCCGCAGCCCGGCGTCGTCGACGCTGATCGGCGGGGTGTCCATCCGCCAGTTGTTCAGGTGCTGGCGTACCCCGAGCGACCCCGGGTCCTCGACGGCGATCCTGGCGACGCCGGCAGCCTGGAGTGCCTGGGCGAGCAGCCCGAGCGCCTGGGAGACGCCGGCCACGATGATCACCTCGGCGGGGTCGACGCTGATGCCGCGGTTGCGGGCCAGCCAGGCGGCGACGGCCTGTCGCAGCACGGGCGTGCCACAGGGGTCTCCGTAGCCGAGGTCGGCGGCGGCGAGTCGGCGCAGCACGCTCCGTTCGGCGCGCAGCCAGTCCGCGCGGGGAAAGGCGGCCAGATCGGGTACGCCGGGCGTCAGGTCGATTGACGCGTGCGCCGCGCGTAACGCCTCGAAGATGTCGGTGCCCGGTGCCGGCGGGAAGGTCGTGACCGGTGCCGGCGCGGCGGCCGGTGTGGGTGTGGGCGCGGCCGGCGCGGCGACGACGACAGTGCCGGCCCGGCCCCGGCCGGCGATGTGCCCCTCCTCGGTCAGGCGCTGGTACGCCTCGGTGACCACGCCCCGGGAGACACCGAGGTCGGCGGCGAGCACCCGGGTCGGAGGCAGCCGGTCACCGACCGGCACCCGCCCCTCGGCGATGGCCTGCCGCAGCCGGTCGGTCAGCCAGTCGGCGCGCCCGCCCGGCGTCGCGTCGGTGATGGTCAGGTGCAGGAAGTCGGAGCCGGCCGATATGGACCTCTCGGACGCAGTCGGTTTGGCTCTGCCCATCGGACCATTGTGGCAGCAGAGTGAGGAGGAGCCAGACCTGCCGACTCCGCCGGAGGACGATCGTGACCATCCCGTTCCTGATCACCACGCTGATCGTGGTGGTCACCCCCGGCACCGGGGTGATCTTCACGCTCTCCGCCGGCCTGTCGCGGGGCGCGCGGGCCGGAGTGCTGGCCGCGTTCGCCTGCACGCTGGGAACGTTGCCGCACCTGCTGGCCGCGATGACCGGGCTGGCCGCGCTGATGCAGACCAGCGCCGTGGCGTTCGAGACCGTCCGCTACCTCGGCGTCGGCTACCTGCTCTACCTGGCCTGGTCCATGGCGCGCGACCGCGACGCCTTCGCGGTGACCACCGACGCCGCACCCCGCTCGGCGATCCGGGTGATCGTCTCCGGCGTGCTGGTCAACCTGCTCAACCCGAAGCCGACGATGTTCTTCGTCGCGTTCCTGCCGCAGTTCGTGGACACCACGGCACCCGGCTCGACCCGGGCGATGCTCGGCTGCGGCGCGGTGTTCATGCTGCTCACCATGGTGGTGTTCAGCGGCTACGGCATCTTCGCGGCCCGGGTACGCGACCGGGTGCTGACCCGCCCCCGGGTCACCGACTGGCTGCGTCGATCCGCCGCCGGCACCTTCGTCGCGCTCGGCGTGACCCTCGCCCTCACCGAACGATAGGAGCACAGTGCAGTTCGAACATTCTCCTCGGCTTCGCGACGCGTACCCCGATCTGGTCGCCGGTGTGGTGCAGGTCGTCGGGATCACCGCCACCGCCGACGTGGCGGCACGCACGGCCGCCCATCTCGGCGAAGCGCGGCGGCGGTTGGCCGGTGGGGCCGAGAGCGGGTTCCCGGAGATCCAGGCGTGGCGGCGGGCGTACGCGGCGATGGGGCTGCGGCCCACCAAGTACCGGTGCGCCTCCGAGGCGCTGCTGCGTCGGCTGCGCCTCGACGGCGAACTGCCCCGGGTGCACCCGCTCGTCGATCTCTGCAACGCCGTCTCGGCCGCGTACGCCATCCCGGTCGCGGCGCTCGACCTGGACCGGGTCGACGGCGACCTGGTCGTCCGGCCGGCACACGGGGACGAGGCGTACCTGAGCTTCGCGGGCGACACCGAGCATCCCGAACCGGGCGAGGTGACCTTCGTCGACTCCGCCGGGCGGGCCCACGCCCGACGGTGGACCAACCGGCAGAGCGGCTGGTCGGCCGTGCGGGCGGGCACCTCGTCGGTGCTGATCGTCGCCGAGGCGCTGCACCCGGGCGGCGAGCCGGCCGTGACCCGGCTGGTCGCCGACCTCGTGACAGAGCTGACCGAGGTGTGGTCCGCCCCGACGACCGCCGCGGTGCTCACCGCCGCCGGGCCGCGTTTCCGCACCGCGACGGCGGATGACGACCGGGGTCAGGCGGTGTCGCCGGGCAGCAGGTGACGGTAGCCGGGGATCGTCTCGGCGAACCAACCCGCGACACTGGCCATACCGCGGTCGTTGAGCTGCGCGTCGTGGATCGGGTACGCCGCCGCCGCGCCCACGGCGCCGGCGAAGCGGATCGCCTCGTCCAGGCGCAGCCAGGACCCCTGGGCCGGGACGAGCAGGGTGCGCACCGGCTCGTCCGGCACGTGCAGGGCGTCGCCGGGGTGGTAGAGCCCGTCGCCGATCAGATACCCGAGGTTGGGGCAGTCCGGTTGGCCCCCGTAAATGGTGGCGTGCCGGCCGCCGTGGGCGCTGACCTCGATGCCGGCCGCGGTGAAGCGTTGCCCGGCACGGACCCGGGTCACCGGTAGCGGCGCGACATCCGGCAGCTGAGCACCCTCCGGGGCGTACACGGGGACGCCCCGGAGGGCCAGGCGCGCCACGTCCACGTGGTCGGTGTGTTCGTGGGTGACCAGCACCGCGTCCGCGCCGACCAGAGCGTGCGGCTCACTCCACGTCCCCGGGTCGACGACAAGCACCCCGCCGTCGTGCTCGACGCGTACACACGAGTGGGTGAACCGGGTGATCCGCATCAGCCGACCGTACGCCGCCGCGCTGGCGATCGACCTGAGTGGCACCGGCGGGCCGTCAGCGCATCCGTGCGGCCGACGCCCTGAGGATGTAGGCGAACTGCACACCGAACGCCACCACCGCGACCAGCACCCCGACCAGGACCGTCAAAACGGCCCCGGCACCGACGGTCGAGGCCACCAGGGCGATGCCGAGCCCGCTCAGGACGGCGTTGACCGCGCCCACGAGTGCGGCCGTGGTCAGCAGGAACTCCCACCGTCCGGGACGCGTGCCGACCATGTTCCAGGCCGTGCTCATGGCGTCGTCGGCCCCCACCGCGTCGGCGAAGAAGTCGTGCTCGCCGGCGAGCTGATGGTGGTAATAGGCCCGGATGCGCTGGATCCGCAGCAGGTCCAACGAGTTCTCCACGGTGGTCTCCACCAGACGCAGAAACGTCAGCACCCCGATGATGACAAGCGTCGGCAGCACCGCGGCCAGGTACGGCCGGACCAGCCGGTCGTTGCTGGCGACGAAGCCGAGGCCGATCAGCGCCGCCGACAGGACGGACAGGAAGATGGTGGCGCGACCGGTGGCCTCGGCGATGGTGCCGGCGCGGGACGTCTGCAACGCGTAGTGCTCGGTGGTCAGGACGGTGAGAAGCGCCTGCTCGCGTTCACTCTCGTCCATCCCGCCACCCTCCGTGGTCGCACGACTCCGTTACCGTCAGCCTATGAGCGGTGGATCGGGTCCGAGCGGCGAAATGCTCGGGTGGGCTGGTGGGGGCGGGCGGCAACGACGGGCCTTCGTCGTCGGTGGGGCACTCTTCGCGATCGCCGTCGTCATGCTGCTGGCCGCCTGGCGCAGCACCGGCTTCCTCAGCGACCTGCTGCTCAACCTCGGGGCCAGCGTGGTCCTCGCGGCCATCTCGTACGTCATCTTCGACCCGTTGTTCGAGGAGGCCCGCAAGGCGCGGGTGCAGGAGCACCTCAGCTTCGACCAGCAGGCGTTCGTGACACGGCTGCACCGCTCCGGGCGTCGGGTGCGCATCCTCGACACCTGGACGATCCTGTTGGAGCAACGGCACCGGGAGGAAACGTTGAGCGCGGTGCGAGCGGCGCTCGCCAACGGCGCCCAGGTGCAGTTGCTTCTGCTCGACCCCGACTGCACCGCCGCCCAGCAACGCTCCGAGGAGCTGGAACGGCAACGGGTGGACGTGCCCCGGCAGATCCGCACCAACCTGCGCCACCTGGCCTCGTTCGCCGACGCGCTCGACTCGCGGCTGCGCCACCGCCTACAGGTCCGGCTCTACGACGCGTCTCCGTCGATCCAGCTCTACCAGTGGGACGGGCGGGCGCTGATCTCGTTCTTCCCGATCGGGAAGTTGTCGTTCAACGTGCCGCAGCTCGAGGTGGACATGGACAGCCCGTGGGGCGGGTTCGTGCACGCCCGGTTCGAGGAGCTGTGGGAGCACGAGCAGGCCACCCTCGACCTGGAGCGGTACTGGTCGGTCATGGTCACGCTGCGCCACGACGAGTCGGACGTGGTCGAGGTACGCGTGCCGTTCGTGACGGTGGACGGGCAGCATTACGTCGACTGCCGGGGGTTCCGGGTGACCGGGCCGCTGACGGTGCGAGCCGTGCTGCCGCCCCGCGCGCCCGGGGCGACGCCCGGCGTGTTCGCCCTGGCCGAGCCCGCCGACGGGGACCGCACCCCGGTCGCCGTCGTGAAACGGCACTTCGACCAGAAGTACGGGCACGACGACGGCGAGCGGGACGTCCGCCGGCTCGTGCCGCCACCGGGCGATGCCCGTACCCCGGCGCCCCGCACCGCGCCGGCCGGCGACACACACGCACGGTGACCCCCGACCGACCTCGGGGTTCGGCACAGGAAACAATGGTGGTCCACCCTGATCGCCAGGAGGACCGTCGGCGTGCCGCACCGCACCGCACCGCCGTCCGGGGCGGCGCAGCTGCGCGCCGACTGCGGACGCTGCTTCGGGCTGTGCTGCGTGGTGCCCGCCTTCGCCGCGTCGGCGGACTTCGCCATCGACAAGCCGGCCGGCTCGCCCTGCCCCAACCTGCGCCCCGACCACCGCTGCGGCATCCACACCGAGCTGCGGCAGCGTGGTTTTCCCGGTTGCACGGTGTTCGACTGCTTCGGGGCCGGGCAGCAGGTCGCCCAGGTGACCTTCGGCGGGCGGGACTGGCGGGACGCGCCGGAGACGTTGCCGGCGATGGCGGAGGCGTTCGCGGTGCTGCGACCGCTGCACGAACTGCTCTGGTACCTCACCGAGGCGGTGGCGCTGCGCCCGCCGGCCGATCTGCGCGCCGAGCTGAAACGCGCCCGCGCCGAGACGCTGACGCTCACCGAGGGTGACCCGGCGCAACTTCGCGCGGTGAACGTCGCCGACCAACGAAGCCGGGTCAACCCGCTGTTGTCCCGGGCCAGCGACGTGGCCCGCGCCCCCGGCGGCGCCGACCGGCGGGGCGCGCACCTGCTCGGGGTGGACCTGCGCCGCGTCGACCTCCGCCGGGCCAACCTGCGCGGGGCGCTGCTCATCGGCGCCGACCTGCGCGGAGCGGACCTCGGTCTGGCCGACGTCACCGGTGCGGACCTGCGCGGGGCCGACCTGCGGGGCGCGGACCTGCGGCGCACGCTCTTCCTGCACCAGACCCAGCTGGACGCCGCCCGAGGTGACACCCACACGGGCCTGCCACCGACGCTCACCCGGCCGGCGCACTGGACGTCCCTGCCGCTCACCCCGGTCCGTCAGCCCGCCCGGTCTCCCGCACCTGCCCGTCGGGGCCGGCGTCGCTGACCGCGAGGTTTCGGCCGGTACGACGCCGGGTAGCCAGCGCCGACGCGAACCGGCATCGACGGGGGGCACGGCGTGGGCTTTCGAAAGCGCGACGGCGAGCTGCCGGGCGACCCGCAGCACAGTGAGGACGAAGCCGGCCAGGTGCCACTGGTGCAGGTCGAGGCGGACACCGAGGTCCCCGCACCGGCGGACACCGACGTCCGGCCGGACATCGTGACCGAGCCCGACAACTCGGGCCTCGTCGGTGGTTCATCCGGCAGCAGCGGCGGCGGTTCCAGCATGCCGGGGCACCCCGACGCAGCCCGCTGACCCGGGATCAGCGGCTGGTCAGCGCGCCCCGGGCCTCGGTCATGCCCTTGTTGGCCAGCCCGTCGGCCCGCTCGTTCTCCGGGTGGCCGTTGTGCCCCTTGACCCACAGCCAGGTGACCTCGTGCCGTTCGCAGGCCGCCTCCAGCCGCTGCCACAGGTCGGCGTTCTTCACCGGCTGCTTCGCGGCGGTCCGCCAACCGTTGCGCTTCCACGACGCCAGCCAACCGGTGATGCCGTTGCGCACGTACGTGCTGTCGGTGTGCAGCTCCACGGTGACCGGCCGGTTCAGGCTCTCCAACGCCTGGATGGCCGCCATCAGCTCCATCCGGTTGTTGGTGGTGGGCGTGGCCTCACCGCCGCACAGCTCCCGCTCGTGATCGCCGTAGCGCAGCAGCGCACCCCAACCACCCGGACCGGGGTTGCCACTGCACGCCCCGTCGGTCCAGATCTGCACGCCCCTGCCGGCCGCCGCGTCCACCATGCCCGGCAACCTACCGGGAGCGGACGTCGTCCTCCCCGCTCGGGGGGCCGGCGCGCCGAGCCGTCGGCGTCGGACCCACCACCGCGGGTGGGATGGCCGGCGCCGGGCGGGCGGGGCGCAGCCGGTCGCGGACCCGGTCCGCGGCGTCGCCGGCGGTCGCGGCGATCATCGGCAAGAGCCGGGTCGAATTCATGATGGCGACCTCCTCGGCCGGAGTGGTGCCGCCGTCGAGGAAGCGCAGCACCCGCTCGGCCGGGTTGCGGTCGAAGAGCCGATCGAAGAAGTCAGGACCGCCCACCCCGCCCCGGTCCAGCGCGCGCAGCGCCACCGCGTCCATCCAGCGGTGCCGGCGCGGGTACGCCGGCTCGGGCACCGGCGCGCCGCCCGCGGCGAGGGCGCGGACCACCTGGTCGGCCTGGCGGTACATGGCGGAGAAGGTGAAGCCGGTGGAGGGGCGGGTCGCTCCACCGGCCGTGCCGAGCCGGACCACGCGGGGGGTGGGTCGGGCGGGGAACGGCGCGTCGGTCATCGGGATCACCCCGTTCTCCACCTCGCGCACCCGCAGCCCGGTCGGGTCCAGTCCGAGCAGATCCCGGTAGCCCGCCAGCGCCGCGTCGTACCCGGCGTCGGTGAGCAGGTCCGGCGAGAACTCGGTGTACTCGACCAGGGCGTAGCGGTCGCTCACCGGCAGCACATACCCGAAGGAGACGCCCCGGGGCGGCTGCGGCGTACGGAAGTCCATCAGCACCGCACGGGTCGGGTCGAACACCGGCCGGTCAGCCTCCAGCCACCACCC
This sequence comes from Micromonospora sp. DT15, assembly GCF_049841475.1. NCBI lineage: Bacteria > Bacillati > Actinomycetota > Actinomycetes > Micromonosporales > Micromonosporaceae > Micromonospora > Micromonospora sp. DT15. Next base: position 110,445 of record NZ_JBNCKJ010000016.1, on the reverse strand, counting down.
CCGGAAGTGCTGCAACCAGGTGGTTCGCCCCGCTCGTGCCGGCGGGCGAGGGCGGGAGTCGAGGACCCAGCCGGCCCGTACGCCGCGCCCGTCGCCGGTGCCCACCAGCACCCGGTTGCCGTCGTCATGCACTGTCTCGGCGGGCGCGACGATCCGAATGGCGTCGAGGCGACGCTCGGCGTCGGCAGCCCGGTCGTAGACCGGGCCGGAGCGGAGCATGGCGTACCGCAGCGGGGTGAGGTCCAGGACGCGGCGTCGCGCCGCCGTCGCCACCTCGACCTGCTGCCAGCTCGCGCTGAGCAACGGGTCCAGGTCGCCGTCGGGGTGACCCCAGAACGCCCAGGTGCGGTCCTGACCGCGTCGGCGCACCGGGTCGACGATGGCGACCCGCAGATCCCGGACGCCGTGGCGGTCCAGTGCGGCGAGCAGCAACGAGGCGGCGCCGCCGCCACCGAGCAGCGCGAGGTCGACGTCGAGCGGCGCGGAGTCGGTCACCCGCACCACGCTGCCACACCGACGCGCGCCACCACCCGATGGGCCGCCACGGCACTCAGGCCACCGGCGCGGGCGACTCGACCGGGGGCGGGTCGGCATAGGCGCGCGCGACCGCGGCGCGGTTGAACACCCGCCAGGTGGCGGCGGAGACGCCGATCGCCACCACCAACCCGACCCAGTACGGCGCTGTGATGCCGAATCGGCTGGCCAGCAGCCCGCCCAGCAGTGCGCCCACGCAGTTGCCACCCGCCGCCACGAAGAGGTTCGTGCTGGCCACCCGACCCTGAAGGTTCGCCGGGGTGAGGCGTTGGCGCAGGGAGTTCGACACGATGTTCCACAGCCCGCCGTGCACGCCGAAGGCGAACAGCGCGAACCCGACCACGATGGTGCTGCGGGACGCGGCCAACGCCAGGTGCAGCCCCGCCTCGACGAGCAGGCCGATCCGGATCGTCCAGGTGGCGCTGATCCGGGCGATGATCCGGTCGCCGAGGAGGGCGCCGAGCACCCCGCCGGTGGCCATGCAGGTGAAGAGCAGTCCGTAGCCGACGGATCCGAGGCCCAGCCGCTCGCCGGCGAGCAACACCAGCACCGCGAGCGCGGCGGTGAGGGTCACGTTGAGCAGACCGATCAGCAGGGCCATCGTGCGCAGCAGCCGCTGGTTGGCCAGCCAGCGCAGACCTTCGACGATCTCGCCGCCCATCGAGCGGGTACGGCGTGCGTGCGTGTCGCCGACGGCGGCCCGGAAGTCCCCGCCGATGAGCGCCACCAGTACGGCGCTGAGGGCGTACGTGACGGCGTTGACCAGGAACGGGCTGCCCGCCGAGATCGCGAACAGGAAGCCGCCGAGCGGGCCGGCGAGCATGCTGTGCATGAGAGTGGCGCCGCCGCTGAGCCATCCGTTGGCGCGCTCCAGGCGGTGCCGCGGCACCACTACCGGAACCATGGCCTGGCTCGCCGCGCGGAACACGATCTCACCGGTGTTGACCAGGAACAGCACCGCGAACAGCAGCACCACCCCGCCCTTGCCGCTGAGGATGGCCGTGGCCAGAACGGCGAGCGCGACCACCCGGACCAGGTCGATGACGATCATCAGGCGGCGCCGGTCCATCCGGTCCACCAGCACCCCGCCGGGCAGGGCGAAGAGCAGCCACGGCAGCCACGCCACGGCGGACGCTCCGGCGACCACGAGCGGGTCGTCGGTGCGCGACGCGACGAAGAGCGGCGCTGCGACGGTGGCCAGGCCGCTGCCCAGGGCCGAGAGGGTGCTCGCCGCCCAGAGTTTGGCGAACACCGGTCCCAGGCCAGCTCCCACATTCCGTGTCACGGCGAGCGAACCTACCAGCGTCTCTCCGGGCGGCACGGGGATTTATCCCTCCGGCAGAAGCCCGCCCGCGGCCAGGTTGACAGGCAACCCGGTAGTTGCCTAACTTGACAGGCAACCGAATGGTTGCCTGTTGTGGGGAGGGTCGATGGACGACGCGTTCCGGGCGCTGGCCGACCCCAGCAGGCGTCGACTGCTGGACCGGCTCAACGAGCGCAACGGCCAGACCCTGCGGGAGCTGTGCGACGGGCTGGCCGGCACCCGACAGGCCGTCAGCAAGCACCTGTCGGTGCTGGAGGCGGCCAATCTCGTCACGACCATGCGGCGCGGCCGGGAGAAGCTGCACTACCTCAACGCCGCCCCGATCAACGCCATCGCCGACCGGTGGCTCAGCCGCTACGACCGCGAACGCGCCGCCACGCTGGCCGACCTGACCACCGCATTGGAGCGACAAGCCATGGAGAGCCCGACCTTCGTCTACACCACCTACGTGACCACCACCGCCCAGCGACTGTGGTCCGCGCTCACCGAACCGGCGTTCACCCGTCGCTACTGGGGTGGAGTCGCGCTGGTCTCGGACTGGCAGGTCGGGTCACCCGTGCTGTGGCAGGACGCACCGGACGGCGAGCCGCGCGACCTCGGCCAGCGGGTGCTCGTCGCCGAGCCGTACCGTCGTCTCTCCTACACCTGGCACGGCTTCCAGGCCGAGCACGCCGAGCACTTCGGCTGGTCCGCCGAGGAACTGACCGCCCGGCTCGGTGAGCGCCGGTCGAAGGTGACCTTCGAGATCGAGCCGCACAGCGGTTCGACCGTCCGGCTGACCGTCATCCACGACGACTTCTCCCCCGACAGCGAGATGCACCGGGCGATCAGTGGCCAACTCGACGGCAGCGGCGGCTGGCCGGAGCTGCTGGCCAGCCTCAAGACCCTGCTGGAGACCGGCGAGCCGATGCCCGACCCGAGCCCGGCCGGCTGACCCGAGGGCGCACCGTCCGGCGGTGCAATTCCGCCGTCTCCGGCAATACCTCGCCATCGGCCCAGCGACGACAGCCCGACCGGATGGACATCGATCGGAGCACCGGTGCCGGTCGGGCCGTCCGGGCCTTTCGGCAGCTCACCCCGCCTTCGGGTGGACACGTGACGGCAACGAGGATTTCTCATTTTCACCTGATCGAGGACCCAACCCACCTAGTGTTGGGCACACCGGTGCTAGTCACGGAGTTGGCCACCCGAACGACGTCCCACGCAGTCAGCGGACGAAAAGTGAGGGAAGACGCGTATGAAGGTCTCAACAGCACTCTGCTCGGCGGCGCTCGGCGTGGGCCTCGGCACGCTCCTGCTGCCAGGCGCCGCACTGGCCGACACCACTGTGTCACCGGCCACCACCCCGGTCGGTGGGACCGTCGTGCTCACCGCGACGACCTGCAACCCGAAGTCGGGTGACGCCCTCTTCCGGGTCACCGGCCCCAACCGCGACCAGAACGTCCGATCCACCACGGCCGCCGCCGGCGGCGGGCTGAGCGCCGAACTCTTCACCGCCGGATTCACCCTGGGCACGTACACGGTGGCGGCGACCTGCGGCGACGGCAGCTCGGCCGGTACCGCCACCTTCGCCGTCACCCCGATCGGCGGCGCGCCGGCCGGCTCCGGCGGCGACAACCGTGACACCGGCGCTCTCGCCGCCGGCGGCACGCTGCTCGGCACCGCCCTCGCCGGCGCGGTGATCCTGATCCGCCGGCGCCGTCCGGTGTCCACTGTCGCCTGATCGGCGACCGTTCCATCCCTGAGACGGGTGCCCGCGCCGGTGACACCGGCGCGGGCACCCCGACAATCCGGTACGGAGGTGCACACGTGTGGTGGCGGCGGACCCTACCGGCAGTGGTGGCCCTGCTCGGCGTGACGGGGCTCGGGCTGATCACCGTCGGCCTCACCGCCGACCCGGCGCGGCCACCACGACCGTCGGCCGACGCGCCGACCCGCACCCACCCCGCACCGGACCTGGCTCCGTTGCCACCCGCCGCGCCGGTCCGGGTGCAGATCCCCGCCATCGACGTACGCGCCGACGTCGTCCCCGTCGGCGCCGACGCCGCCGGGGTGCTGGAGGTGCCGCCACTGGATCGGCCCACCCTCGCCGGCTGGTACCGGCACGGGGTCAGCCCCGGTGAGACCGGCAACGCCGTCCTGGTGGGACACGTCGACGCACCGTCCGGCCCGGCGGTCTTCTTCGATCTCGGTCGGCTCCGCGCCGGGCAGCAGGTACAGGTCACCCGCGCCGACGCACGGGTCGTCACGTTCACAGTGGACGACGTCCGGGCGTACCCGAAGGAGCACTTCCCCACCGCCCTGGTCTATGGCCCGGCGGACGCCGCCGGGCTGCGCCTGATCACCTGCGGCGGCCGGTTCGACGCGGCGACCGGCAACTACGTCGACAACGTCGTCGTCTTCGCCACCCGCACCGCCTGAACCGGGCCACCCGCACCGCCGGAATTGGCGCTACCCGCACCGCCGGAACCGGACCGCCTGCCCGAGCCGCCCACGCCGCCTCCCCGCTGTCGGGAGCCGGACCCTCGTCGGCAGAATGCGGTGGCACCATCCCCTGATCGGGACGGTACGCCGGCGACGGGGAGGCACGCGGTGGATCAGCGACCGGTACGGAATCGGACCGGTCGAGGCGTACGCGCCCTGGCCCGTCGACTGCTCGGACGGGTCGAGGGCGACTCCCCCAACCTCCGCCGCTCCAACCCGGACGCCGTGGTCGACTGCGCCGTCTACCTCAAGGGCCGCCGGGAACCCGGTCAACCGCACTACGCCGACGCGTACGCCCGGGCGCGGCACGGCCGCGACGCCTTCGTGTGGCTGGGACTGCACGATCCCGGCCCGGCGGTGCTCGCCGCAGTCGGCCAGACCTTCGGCCTCGACGAACTGACAGTCGAACAGGCGCTCGCTGACGGGCACCGGCCCACCGTGCAGCGCCACGGGCCGGTCACGCTGCTGGTCCTGCGCACCGCCGGGTACGTGGAGCACGACGAGCTGACCGAGACCTCCGAGGTGATCGACACCGGGGACGTCATGGTGCTGCTCGGTGACCGCTTCGCCATCACGGTGCGGCACGGTGCCGCCGGGGCGCTGCGCAGCGTTCGCGCCGACATCGAGCGCCGCCCCGCGCTGCTGGCCGCCGGCCCGTGGGCGGTGGCGTACGCGGTCTGCGCCCGCATGGTCGACTCCTACCTGGAGGTGGCCGGCCACGTGGAACGGGACCTGGAGCGGGTCGAGGAGGCGGTGTTCGCCCGCGACCGCACCGCCGACATCCAGCACATCTACCAGCTCAAACGGGAGGTGGTGGAGTTCAAGCGCGCGGTACTGCCGTTGCAGGGGCCGATGCGTACGCTGCTCGAACCCGACGGCCCGCCGCGCGCCCTGCACCGCTGGTTCGTCGACGTCGACGGCCGGCTGAGCCGGGCGGTGGACCGGGTGGCCGCGTACGACGACCTGCTCACCTCGATCGTCCAGTCGCGGCTGGCGCAGCTCGCCGTCGAGCAGAACAACGACATGCGCAAGATCGCCGCCTGGGCGGCCATCGCGGCCACCCAGACCGGCATCGCCGGCATCTACGGCATGAACTTCGACCACATGCCCGAGCTGGCCTGGCGCTACGGCTACGCCGGGGCGGTCGCCCTGATGGCGGCGGCGGCCCTGTTCCTGTACCGACTGTTCCGCCGCTCCGGCTGGCTGTGAGGTCGGTGGTCCGCCCGAGCTGACCGAGGGCTAACCTCGCGCGGGTGATGTGGCAGCGGTACGTGGCGATCGGCGACAGCACCACCGAAGGGCTCGACGACCCGGACGGCGTCGGTGGCTACCGGGGCTGGGCCGACCGGTTCGCCCTGGCGGTGGCCCGCGCCCAGGGCGGTCTGGAATACGCGAACCTGGCCATCCGGGGCCGGACCACCGCGTTGATCCGCGCCGAGCAGCTCCAGCCCGCCCTCGACCTGGCCCCCGACCTGGCCACCGTGGTCGCCGGCATGAACGACGTGCTGCGCCCCTCCTTCGACGCGGATCAGGTCGCCGGGGATGTCGCGGCGATGCAGCAGGCACTGGTCGACCAGGGGGCCACGGTGCTCACCTTCACGATGCCGGATCCGGCGCCCGTGATGCCGTTGGCCCGGCCGCTGCGTGGTCGCATGCTGGCGCTCAACGAGGCGCTGCGGGCCGCCACCGCACAGACCGGCGCCACCCTCCTCGACCTGGGCGCCCACCCGGTCTCCTCCGATCCCCGGCTGTGGAGCGACGACCGGCTGCACGCCAACAGCGCCGGGCACGAGCGCATCGCCGCCGCACTGGCGTACACGGCGGGTCTGCCCGGGTTCGACGACTCCTGGACGCAGCCGTTGCCACCGGCACCCCGGCGGCGCCGCGGCGAGGTGTTCGGCGCCGAGCTGGCCTGGACCCGCCGGCACCTGCTGCCCTGGCTGGCCCGGCACCTGCGGGGCCAGTCGTCGGGCGACCACCGGGTGGCCAAGCGCCCGGTGCCGCTGCCGGTGCCGCTGGACTAGGCCCTGGGTGCGAGTCGTCGGTCGAGCCGAGGCAGGGTCCAGACGGCGGCCAGCCAGGGCTCTGACGCAGGCCCCGGAGCGGGTGCGGCAGGATGGCGACGTGGGTAAGGGTGCGGGACGTCGGCGGGCGAACGCGACAACGGGACGGGCGTGCCCGTGCGGTTCCGGCCGGGCGTACACGGACTGCTGCGCGCCGGCGCACGGCGGCGACGCCCCGGCAACGGCCGAGGCGTTGATGCGCTCCCGGTTCAGCGCCTTCGCCCTCGGCGACTCGGGTTACCTGCTGCGCAGCTGGCACTCCTCGACCCGGCCCGCCTCCCTGGAGCTTGACCCGGGGCAGCGGTGGACCCGACTGGAGATCGTGGAGACCGAGCGGGGCGGCCTGCTCGACACCGCCGGCACTGTGACCTTCCACGCCCACTACCGGGACGCGGGCCGGCCCGGCACGTTGACCGAACACAGCCGGTTCGTCCGCGAGGACGGCCGGTGGGTCTACCTCGACGGTGACCAACCCTGACGGGTGCGCGTCCGCACCGCCACCGCGCAGCTTCCGGGCCGACTGGGCCGGGGCCCCACCAGGATCGTCGTCGGCATCGACGCCGTCGGCGAGTCGAAGGCCCGGGTCAACGTCCTGCACGAGAAGCTGACCGGAGCCGAGCAGGCCGCGGAGCTGAAGGTGTTGCTCGAGACGGACGGAGACCACCGATGACCATGACATTCATCAACCTGCCGGTGCGCGACCTGACCACCGCGACCGAGTTCTACCGGGCGATCGGCTTCACCAGCGACCAGGCCCAGCCGGACGGCGACAGCACCGTGCTCACCATCTCCGACACCACCCGGCTGGTGCTGCACCTCCGCTCGGGTTTCGAGGCGTACACGGGTGTCGCCGCCACGGACACGGCGACCAGCCGCGAGGTGATCGTCGGGCTGTCGGCGTCGAGCCGGGGGCAGGTCGACGAACTGGTCGACAAGGTGGTGGTCGCCGGTGGGGAGTCGCTGGGGCCGGGGATGGCCAACGGGCCGATGTACATGCGCGGCTTCCGGGACCTCGACGGGCACCAGTGGTCGTTCCTGCACATGGCCGGCTGAGCGTGCGGCCCGGCGGCGGCCCGCGGAGGCCGCCGCCGGGCCCCGGTCAGTCCGGGCCGCCCGGCACCGCCGCAGCCACCGCGGTGGGCACTGTCGTCCAATGCCGGCGGCGGGTCAGCAGCACCAGCGCCACCACGAGGTACGCCCCGGCGGTCAGCGCGAACGCCACCGCGTTGCCGGCCGCCGTGGCGAGCAGGCCGTAGGCGGCGTACGTCACGATGATCAGCACGTCCGTGGCCATCCCGGCCAGGGAGGTGACGGTGGCCCGGCTGCTGCCGACGATCCGGGCCTGGAGCCGCGCGTCGGCCAGCACTGTGGCCAACTGCGCGGCGCCGAACGCCACCGCGAGCAGCACGAACCCCGCCGGGTGCCGCAACAGGGCGCCTGCGGCGAGCGCGACGCCGACCAGCCCCACCAGCGCGGCGTAACCTCGGCTGCCCAGCCGCTCCCCCGCCGGGGCGAGCAGCCCACCGACTGTGACTCCGGCCCAGAGCAGCAGAAGCAGCAGGGGTACGGTCTGCGCCCCGACGCCGGTGTCCAGGGCGAGCAGCGGGGTGTACTCGTCCAGGGCGCCCCAGTCGGCGGCGACCACGGCCACCAGCAGCACGGCGGCCCGTACCGGCGGACGGGTGCGGACCTGCGAGACCCCGGCCCGCAGCGTGTCCCACCACCCCAGGTCACCATCGTCGTCCGGGCTCACGGGTTCGTCCTGCCGGGGTGGTGCGGCACCCACCGGCCGGACGGCCGCCGCCGGCTCGGCGACCGGAACGCCGACGGCGGCGGGCGCGCGGTGTTCCGGGAAGCGGGTGGCGACGATCGCGGCGAGCAGGCAGGCGAGCACGCTGGCCGCGCCGACCACCGGATACCCGCCGACGGCGAGCACCGGACCGGCGAGCACTCCGGAGACCACCACGCCCAGCACGCCCGCCGTCCGCGCCCGCCCGAGCACCCGGGCGTACCGGTCGACAGCGCCGAGCCGGTCCAACTCGGTCCAGACCAACGCCTCCAGCGCACCGGAGACCAGTGCGCCGCCAGCGCCCCAGAGCAGGAAGCCGACAGCGAAGGCAGGGTACGACGGCAGCAGCACCCAGAGCGCGAAACCGGCGGCGGCCACCAGCGGGGCGAGGCACAGCAACAGTCGGCGGGACAGCACGTCGGCCCAGGCGCCGGAGGGCACCTCGAACAGGATTCCGGCGGCGGACCAGATGACGAAGAGCGACGCGATCTGCCCCACCGACAGCCCGGTGTCGGCGAAGAACACCACGTACAGGGGGTAGAGCAGGACCAGGTCACTGAGGAACGCGTACCCGTAGAGGGTCGCCGTCAGCCGACGGACCGCCGGCTCGGGCACGCGCGAAGCGATGAGGGTCATGGGGCCTTCCCGTGGGAGTGGAGACGGACACCGGACGTGCGGTGACCGTGGTGGCCCACGGGATCGGCAGACGCTGCTGGATCAATGTCGCCAGGTCATGCCCGCGATGCTAGACAACCGGCGCGGCGTCGGCCAGCGCTTTCGGCGCGCCGAGCAGCGCGAACCGGGCCGGGTGGGCGGGACGGGGCGGGAGGGGGCGTGGCGTGGCGGACAACGAGAGGCGGGGCGGGACCGAATCGGTCCCCCCCGCCGCCGTACCGCTGGTGTCAGCGCCGGTCGAGCGGCGGAATGACGGTGGTGCTCTCGCTGTCGTCGCTGGTGCGCTGGCCGGGCACCGCGCGATCGGTGCCGCCCGTGACCACCTGGGTGGTGTCGGAGTCGACGCCGGTGCCCACCGCCTGCGTCACGTCCGAATCGGCCGAGCCGCTGACCACCTGGGTCGTGTGGTCGGTCGCTGAGGGCCGGGCCGGCGTCGGCGTCGGGTCGTCGACGGCGCTGCGGTTGACCGCCTGGGTGGTGTCGGAGCTGACCGGGAAGTGGACGACCTGGGTGGCCTCCGGGTCGGTGGGCCGGGTCACCACCTGGGTGGCGTCGGCGTCGGTGGGCCGGGTCACCACCTGGGTGGCCTCCGCGTCGCTGGTGGTGGCCGACCGGCGGGCCAGCGCGGCCTCGGCGTCGCGGCGACTGGCCCGGTACGCCTGGGCGTGCTCGGCGATCAGCTGCGACTCCCGCTCGGCGCGGGTCAGCCACGACTCCCAACGGCTCTGCATCGGACGGATCAGACCGCCGCCGACACCGACGACGAGGATGCCGCCGATGGTGGCCAGCACGGCGATCAGCACGGGAGTGGTGACCGCGGTGGCCACGCCGATCTGGTTCAGCGCCGCGATGACGCCGAGGCCGAGGATGAACACCGAGGCGATGGTGGCCAGCACCCGGCCGTACGACAGGCCGCCGAGCGCGCCGCTGATGATGTCCTTGACCGCGTTGGCGATGGCGGCGGCGACCACGACGATGACGATCGCGACGAAGGCGCGAGGCAGCCACGCGATCACCGCGCCGAGAAGGTCGGAGATCGGGTTCGGGCCCCAGATGCCGAAGGCGAGCTGAAGGGTGAACAGCAGCACCGCGTAGTAGACGAGCTTCGCGACGATGTCACTGGCGTCGTACCGGGAGCGGCTCAACGCGCGGCGGATGCCGCCGCGTTCGACGGCGCGGTCGAAGCCCACCCGTTCGAGGACCTTCTCCACGATCTTCAGTACGGCCTTGGCGATCAGCCATCCGGCCACCAGGATCGCCAGGAAGGCGACGGCCTTGGGCAGGAAGAGCATCACCGAGCGGAGAGCGTCGCCCACCGCGTCGCTGACGTTGTCACTCATCTGGTCATTCCTTAAATGGGGCAGCCGGAACGGTCCGCCCCGACCTACCCCCGACCCGACACGCGGAAACACAAGTGATCATCAGGCCCTGTCGGCCCTCTAGCGCGCGGGCGAGTTTTGGCAATATTCTCCGGAGTGCGTGCGGCCACTGGAGCTACTTTTCATCCCCCCGCCGTCGGCCGCAGGAGGAGATGCAATGCACGTCGACCATTCCGAAGTGGATCGCCGGACGCTGCTGCGGGCCGGTCTCGGCGCCGCCACGGTCGCCGTCGTCGGGAGCGAACTCGCCTTCCCGGGCGCGGCGCAGGCCGCGCCGGGCACCGACCTGGACTGGATCATCAGCTGTGACGAGTGGGCCGCCCGCCCGCCGAAGGACCCGCTGTCGGTGAGCGCCATCGCCACCAACAAGATCATCGTGCACCACATGGCGTTCCCGAACGTCACCGACTACTCCCGTGAGCAGGCGGTCAAGCTGGCCCACGACTGCCAGGACCTGCACATGGACGGCAACGGCTGGTCGGATACCGGCCAGCACTTCACGGTGAGCCGTGGCGGGTACGTACTGGAGGGCCGCCGGGGCAGCCTGGAGCGCCTCGAAGCCGGCGACCGGCAGATGATCTCGGCGCACTGTCCGGGTGAGAACGGCCGGGCCATCGGCATCGAGAACGAGGGCACCTACGTCACCGAGACGCCACCGGACGCGTTGACCGACTCGCTGGTCAAGCTCTGCGTCGCGATCTGCCGGCAGTACGGGCTGCACGCGTACGACATCTTCGGCCACTGGGACTTCCGCACCACCGAGTGCCCGGGCGCCGCCTTCTACCGACAGTTCCCCGAGTTGCGGCGGCGGGTGCACGCCGCGCTGGGCACCAAACTCGGTGACGTGCCGGCGCGCCGCTGGCCGGACCTGTGGCGTTTCGTCAACTCCCCCTCGGTGCGGGTGGTGCAGCACCTGCTCGCCTACCGCGGCTACCCGGTGATCGTCAGCGGCACGTTCGACGCCGCGACAGTGGCGGCGGTGCAGGACTGGCAGGCCCGCAACGGCATCGCGGTCGACGTGGACGCCACCCTCACCACGCCGACCTGGGAGACGCTCGCGCCGGAGTTGGACCAGCACGCCGCCGGAGCGCCGGTCACCGCCGTGCAGGAAATCCTCGCCACCAAGGGGTACGCGGTCACCGTCACCGGGGCGTACGACCACGCCACCCGCACTGCGGTGCAGGACCTGCAGGCGCTGCACGGGCTGCCCCGCAACGGCAAGCTCAGTACGAGCACGTGGTGCACTGTCGTCGGCGGGTCGGTCCGCGAGTCGTTCCGGCACCGCTGAGCCCGTGGTGGTGGTGCGGGGGCGCACCCGCACCGCCACCAGCACGCTCACCGGTTTGATCCGCCGCCCCGGCGGAAAGAGTTGCGGCATGACCTGGGCCCGTCGAGCCGTACCCGCCGCCGCCGCCGCCGTCGCGGCACTCGCCGCGCGGGATCTGATCCAGCGCGACCACGCGCTGCTGCGCAACTTCCCGGTCCTCGGCCGGGCCCGCTACCTGTTGGAGACGATCGGGCCGGAGCTTCGGCAGTACATCGTGGCCGGCAACAACGAGGAACGGCCCTTCACCCGCGACCAGCGCCGCTGGGTGTACGCGTCGGCCAAGCAGGAGAACAACTACTTCGGTTTCGGCACCGACAACGACATCGAATACAGCGCCGGGTACCCGATCATCAAGCACCGCACGTTCGGTCGTGCCGTGCCGCCGTCGGCACCGACCGCCGGGCACGACGTACGGGTGCCCTGCGCGAAGGTGCTCGGCGCGGCACGGGGACGGGCCCGGGCGTTCCGACCGGAGTCGGTCGTCAACATCTCCGGAATGAGCTTCGGCTCGCTCTCCGGCAACGCCATCACCGCGCTCAACAAGGGAGCGGCCCTCGCCGGCTGCCTGCAGAACACCGGCGAGGGCGGTCTGTCGCCGTACCATCGCAACGGTGGTGAGCTGGTCTTCCAACTCGGCACCGCGTACTTCGGCTGCCGGGACGAGCACGGCCGGTTCAGCCTCGACCGGCTCAAGGACCTGGTCGCCGGCGCACCGGTGCGGGCGCTGGAGATCAAGCTGAGCCAGGGCGCCAAGCCGAGCCTCGGTGGGCTGCTGCCCGGGGCGAAGGTGTCCGCCGAGATCGCCGCCACCCGGGGCATCCCGGCCGGTCAGGACTGCGTCAGCCCGTCCCGGCACGCCGATTTCTCCGACTGCGACAGCCTGCTCGACTGGGTGGAGTTGCTGGCCGCCGAGACGGGCCTGCCGGTCGGCATCAAGTCGGCGGTCGGTGACCTGAGCTTCTGGGAGGAGCTGGCCACCCTCATGCGGGACACCGGCCGGGGTGTGGACTTCGTGACGATCGACGGCGGCGAGGGAGGCACCGGGGCCGCACCACTGATCTTCACCGACTCGGTGTCGCTCCCGTTCCAGCAGGGCTTCTCCCGGGTCTACAAGATCTTCGCCGAGTACGGTCTGCACGAGCAGGTGGTCTTCGTCGGCGGCGGCAAGCTCGGCCTGCCGGACAACGCCATCGTCGCGTTCGCGCTCGGCTGCGACATGGTCAACGTCGGCAGGGAGGCGATGCTGGCGGTCGGCTGCATCCAGGCGCAGAAGTGCCACACCGACACCTGCCCCACCGGCGTCGCCACCCAGAACGCGTGGCTCGCCCGTGGGCTGGACCCGGCGTTGAAGTCGGTCCGGGCGGCCAACTACCTGCGGACGCTACGCCGGGACCTGACCAAGGTCGCCGAGGCCTGCGGCGTCGAACACCCCGGCCTGATCGGCACCGACGCCGTGGAGATCCTGGACGGCCGCACCGCCTCAACCCCACTGCACCAGGTGTACGGCTACCGACCGGAATGGGGACTGCCCTCGCCCGCCGACCAGGCGGAGATCATCCGCCTGATGGTCCCGGAGGCACGCCAGGGCGGCAGCGCCCCGCCCTCCGCCACTGCCGTCGGTTGAGATCACGCCCGACCCGCCGGCGAGGGCCGCAGGCGCGGAGCAGAGAAGTACCGGGCCCGGGATCGCGGATCGCGGATCGCGGATCGCGGATCGCGGATCGCGGATCGCGGATCGCGGATCGCGGATCGCGGATCGCGATGAGCTTGATGACTGGGCGACATCATGATGACTCACAGACATCAACCGCTTCCCCGCTATGTCCGCGAGCCGCTCGCCACCCACCACGACCGCCAGCCACGACGACCGCCGGCAGATCGGTGCCGGCGATAAACGCGTGGAGCCGGCAACTCACCGCGTCTATGGTGGCGCGGTGCTGATCAGACGCGAGACACCCGCCGACGTCGACGCGATTCGCGCGGTGCACTCCGCGGCCTTCGCCAAGGCCGATGGCGGTGACGGCGTACCGGTCGAGGCGACCCTCGTCGACGCGCTGCGCGCCGACGAGGGCTGGCTGCCCGCGTACTCCCTGGTGGCGACCGATTCGGACGGCCAGGTGGTCGGGCACGTGGTGGCCACCCGCGGCCGGGTGGGCGGCGCGCCGGTGGCGTTGGGCCTGGGGCCGCTGGGCGTGTTGCCCGACTGGCAGCGACGCGGTGTTGGCAGCGCGCTGATGCACGCGGTCCTTGGCGCGGCGGACGCGCGGGACGAACCGCTGGTGGTCCTGCTCGGGCATCCCGACTACTACCCGCGCTTCGGGTTCCGGCCGGCCGTCGAGCTGGGCGTCACCCCACCGCAGCCGTGGGGGCCGCAGTACTTCATGGCTCGGCCGATGCACGCGTGGCGCGAGTCCATCCGGGGCGAGTTCCGCTACGCCGGCCCGTTCGACGACCTGTGAACCGGCCCGCCATCCGTCGGCGGCGCGCCACCGACCTGGACGGTTGCGTCGCGGCGCTCGCCGAGGTCCACCGGGTCGACGCGTACCCGCTGAACTGGCCCGTCGACCCGCACCGCTGGCTGCGCGAGCCGCACCCGGCGCGGGCCTGGGTCGCCGTCGACGCCGCCGCGGCCGTTGTCGGACACGTCGCTGTGCATCGGATCCCCGGTCAGGTGGACGGGCCGCCCGCCCGGCCGACGGCTGAGGTGGCTCGTCTCTTCGTGGTGCCGAGAGCCCGGGGGTTGGCGCTGGGCAGCGCGCTGCTGGACCGGGCCCGCCAGTGGGCGGGCAAACGCGGGACGGACCTGGTGCTGGAGTTGGCCGCCGACGGCGCTGCGGCCGCCGCTCTGTACGAGCGCGCGGGATGGCGGTGTGTCGGCACCAGCACGGCTCCATGGACCGCTCCCGACGGCGGCCCGGTGTCGCTGCGCCACTACACGCTGCGGCACCGCGCGTCGGGCTCCGACGTCGCACCCGCCAGCACGGCGAGGCGACGGGCGAGCCGGCCTGCGGCCTCGCGCAGCTCGGGAGGCTCCAGCACCTCCATCTCGTGATCCAGGCGGGCGAGGTGCGCGGCGAGCCAGTCCAGGCTGTCGCCGCCGACGACCAGCACCGACCATCCGTCGCTGTCGTCCTCGACCCGCCCCACCTGTGGTGGGATCACCTCCCGCAACCGCTCCGGTTGGGCGTGCACCCGCACCCGGGCGAGGTATCGGTACGGTGCCCCGGTCACGGCGCGCTGCACGAAGGCGACCGGATCCGGGTGTTCGCGCGCCGGGAAACGCCAGGTCGTCGCGACCGCTGTCCGGATCCGATCCAGCCGGAACGTCCGCCAGTCGGCGCGGTCGACGTCCCAGGCCATCAGATACCAGCGGCGGCCGGTCGTGACCATCCGGATCGGCTCGACCGACCGCTCCTGCTCACCAGCGCCCCGGCCGGGATAGTGGAATCGGACGCGTACCCCGTCCCGACAGGCGCAGGCGAGTGTCACCAGCAGTTCCGCGTCGATCTCGGCGACCGGGCCGATGAGGGTGTCGGTGGCACCGTGCACCGCCCGGACCTCGGCGCGGAGCCGCGATGGCATCACCTGATCGAGCTTCGCGAGTGCCCGCAACGCGGCCTCGCTCGCTCCGGCGACAGTGCCCCCGGCGGCGAGCCGCAGGGACACCGCCGTGGCGATTGCCTCCTCGTCGTCGAGGAGCAGCGGCGGCAGCCGGGTGCCGGCGCCGAGTCGGTAGCCGCCGCCGACGCCCGACACCGCGTGCACCGGGTAGCCGAGCGCCCGCAGACGCTGCACGTCGCGGCGCACGCAACGGCCGGTGACCCCCAGCTCCGCGGCCAGTTCGGGAGCCGTCCAGGACAGTCGTCGTTGCAGCAGCGCCAGCAGGCGCAGCACCCGCTCGGTCGTCGCCTCGACGGTCACGCGTCGATCGTTGCACGGATAGCGGAACAGCCCTGTCCGCTATCCGCGAGAGGCTGGGATCATGACCGACCAGACCAGGAAGCAGGGATCCGCCGTGATCCGCGACGTCCAGATCACGTTCGACTGCGCCGACCCGGCGAGGTTGGCCACCTTCTGGGCCGAGACGCTCGGCTACCAGGTACAAGCCCCACCCGGAGACTTCGAGTCCTGGGATCAGGCGCTGGAGGCGATGGGTGTGCCGCCGGAGAACCGCAACGACGCGTCAGCGGTGGTCGACCCCGAGGGCTCGCGACCACGGCTGTTCTTTCAGCGGGTGCCGGAGCACAAGCAGGTGAAGAACCGCGTCCACCTCGACGTCCGCGCGGCCCCCGGGCTGGAGGGTGACGAGCGGATGGCGGCCCTGGAGGCCGAGGCCGAACGGCTCGTCTCGCATGGCGCCAAGCGACTCGATCGGCACGAGCCCACTCCCCCGTTGGGCGCCGGTCATCTCATCATGGCCGACCCGGAGGGCAATGAGTTCTGCCTCGACTGACGGGGCGTCTGCCCAGCTCACCGCCGCACCAGGCCGGCGTCATGCGAACATGTGTACGTGTCGCCCGGCGCCAGCATCCTGCACGCCGACCTGGACGCGTTCTACGCGTCGGTCGAGCAGCGCGACGACCCGCGCCTGCGCGGGCGACCGGTGATCGTCGGTGGTGGCGTGGTGCTCGCGGCCAGCTACGAGGCGAAGGCGCGGGGCGTCCGCAGCGCGATGGGCGGCCAGCAGGCGCGTCGGCTCTGTCCGGACGCGATCGTCGTGCCGCCGCGGATGTCGGCGTACACGGCGGCGAGCCGCGCGGTCTTCGAGATCTTCCGGGAGACCACACCGCTGGTCGAAGGGCTCTCCATCGACGAGGCGTTTCTCGACGTGGGGGGTCTGCGGCGGCTGGTCGGGCCACCGGCCGAGATCGCCGAACGACTACGCCGGGAGGTCCGCGACCGGGTCCACCTGCCGATCACCGTGGGCGTGGCCCGCACGAAGTTCCTGGCCAAGGTGGCCAGCGGCGTGGCGAAACCGGACGGCCTGCTGGTGGTCGCACCGGACGCCGAGCTGGCGTTTCTGCACCCGCTGCCGGTGGAACGGCTCTGGGGCGTCGGCCCGGTCACGGCCGCCAAGCTGCGCGAACGCCGGATCCGTACCGTCGGGGAGGTGGCCCGCCTCGGGGAGGCCGCGCTGGTGTCGCTGCTCGGTGCGGGCGCCGGCCGGCATCTGCACGCGTTGGCGCACAATCGCGACCCCCGGGCGGTGCAGGTGGGGCGGCGGCGCGGTTCGATGGGCGCGCAGCACGCGCTCAGTCGTGCCCCGCACGCCTCCACCGAGCTGGACGCCATCCTCGCCGGCCTGGTCGACCGGGTCAGCCGGCGGATGCGGGCGGCCGGGCGGTCCGGCCGCACCGTGGTGTTGCGGCTGCGCTTCGGCGACTACACCCGGGCGACCCGGTCGCACACGGTGCGTAAGGCGACGGCGGACACGACGCCGCTACTCGCCGCCGCGCGGGCGCTACTGCGCGCGGCGCTGCCCGAGATCGATCGCCGTGGCATCACGCTGATCGGTGTCTCCGTGGGCAACCTCGACGACAACCCGATCCAGCCTGAACTGCCGTTCCAGCCGGACCCCGGGTCCGATCTGGACGTTGCGGTCGACGCGGTTCGCGACCGATTCGGATCAGCGGCGCTCACGCGTGCGGTGTTGCTCGGTCGGGAGCCGGGCGTGGAGATGCCGCTTCTGCCGGACTGACCGATAAGCGTGCGGCGTCCACGGCCGAGCTGCGATCAGAGACACATCACAGCAGGTCGGCGGTTTAGCCAGCGGCTGACGGGTGACCCTTGAGGGGTACAGCCTGACGAGGGGGGCCACCATGTCCGACGACACCAGCAACCGACCGAGTCGCACCGCCGAGCGCCCGCACGACGTGACCGACCCGCTGCTGTGGCAGTTGGCGATCGATGTGTTGAGCGCACACGAGCCGGACGACGAGGACCAGTGCCGCAACCTCCAGTGCGCCGGGCAGGCCTGGCCGTGCGCGGCCCGCACCGGGGCCGAGCACTCGCTGCGACTGGCGCGCGGCGCCTCCGCCTCGGTCGAGGGGACCATTGACGGAACCGACAGCGACGACGCCGACACGGATGGGCGTCGCGAGGCGGCGGTACCGGCTCCCCGGTGGGGCTGGAACGCCGGCCCGGTGGCATCGCACCGGGGGTCGAAGGCGTCCGCTTCGGCGGCATGACCCCGACCTGCGTACCGAACCGCACACGCGGGAACGCTCGGCCGGTGATCCGGCCGAGCGTTCGCAATTGACGTTCGAGCAGGAATTCGTAGATCGATGGTCGCGATGCTTCGGGCCCCGACCTGGGACACTCTCGGGTACGCGCAGCACCGCGCGGGGCGACCGGCGGAGGCGGTCGGCGGCGTTGCGCCTCCTCGACGACCTCGGGCACCCGGACGCGGAGCGCATCCGTCGTCGGCTCACGGACGCCGACCGGCCGTGACCGGCCGGCGGCTCCCCACGACAGCGACGACCAGCAGGATCACTGACAGGAACGGAAACCAGTCTCCCGTACGCGAATAGACGGTGCGCCACCCTGCCGTCGGCGCGGCGCTGACCAACAGCTCAGCGTCGCCGGCGGTGGTCTCACCCAGCATCCTGCCGCCGGGGTCGGTGACCGTCGGACGGCCGAACGCCGCGGCCCGCACCACGACGAGGCCGTTCTCCACGCCCCGGACCAGCGCCATCCGACCGTGCAGCCAGCCATCGGAGGTGAAGTCCAGGGCGGGAACGAGCAGCACCGAGGCGCCCTGCGCCCGATACCGCCGGACCAGGCCGGGATAGTCGAGGTCCTTGCAGATCGCCACGCCGAACCGCCCCTCGACGAGCACCTCGCCGTCACCCGGCGTCAGCCAGTCTTCCAGGCCCGGGATGAGATGCTGCTTCTCGTACGTCGCGACGGTCCCACCGGGTTCGAGTACCAGCGCGACGTTGCTCGCCCTGCCGGCCCGTTGCCGCACCGCGCCGACGACGACCTGAGCGTCGGCTTGGCGGAGCGCGGCCACGAGCACTGGCATCGTCGTGTCCGACACGGCGAACACCTTCTCCGGCAGCACGACGATCCGTGCCCCACGGGCCACCAGACCTTCGACCCGCGCGGCGTAACGGGTGAGCAGGTCACGGCCGGGCGGCTCGTCGATCGGGAGCCCGTCCTCGGGTTGCCGCAGGGCCACCAGGCCGACGGTCACCCGCTCGGTCGGGTCGGGGGAACGGCTCAGCGACCAGGCCGACCACCCGCCGGCGCCGAGCAGGAGGACGAGCAGGCAGGTCAGGGCGGGGCGTGTGCTGGCGCGCAGGGCGGCGAGGGCGATCGGGACGGCGAGCAGCAGGTAGGTGACGCCCCAGACTCCGGTGAGCGCGGTCAGCTGGATGACCGGACGGACGTCGGCCTGGGTGTAGGCGAGGCTCCACCAGGCGCCGTGCGGCAGCAAGCGGGACGCGGCGTACTCCCCCAGCACCCAGAGCGACGGCACCGCGAGGACGGCGAGGACCGTTCGTCCGCGCAGCAGCAGTGCGCGGGCGAGCAGGACCGTTCCGGTCGCCAAACCGACGCCGAGCAGGACCACACCGGCGACCACGGGGACCGGTAGTCGCAGGGTGCCGAGGTAATAGCCGAGCACACCGCCCTGACCGATCGACCAGGCGAGGGCGGTCGCGCAGAGCGCGGTCCGCGGGCGTACCCGCGTCGAGGCGAGGATCAGCGGAAGCGGGGCGAGCCAGGTCAGCGCGGGGACAGGGTGCAACCCGGTGCCACCGAACCAGAGCAGGCCACTGAGGAGCGTGGCGAGGATCGTCATCATGTGTCGAGCGTGTGGCGCGGGCGGCCGGGACGGATCGCCCGGTGAGCCGGGATCGATCTGGTCCCGTGGAGGGAGGCGTCGGCGCGCCGGGCCGGACGATACTGCGGACGTGAAGCGGTACGTCAATCTCGCCGTCACCGTCGCCGCGGTCGCCGCGACGGTGCTGCCCGCCCTGCTCGGCGGGCCACGTGCCTGGTGGGTGCTTCCGCTCGCGGTCGCGTCGTCGGTGCCGGTGCTGTGGCGGGACCGGGCGTTGCTTTGGGTCGCCCTCGTCGTGGGCGTCGCCACGACCGTCTCGGCCTCGCTCGGCGCTCCCCCACTGCTGCCGGTCGGACCGCTGGTCTGCCTCTACACGTTCGCGGCGCGCGCCTCCCTGCCGATCCGCCTGCTCGGCGTCGCGCTCACCGCCGCCGGCCTGCTGGTCTCGCTGCTCTACCCCCGCCCGGACGTGGAGGTGCTGCGTTACCTGTCGGTGGCCTACCTCTTCGCGTACGCGTTGGGCACCAGCACCCGGGCCCGCCGAACCCAGGCCGCGGTCCTCGCCGAACGTGATCGTCGCGTCGCCGGTGAACGGACGGCGGCGGTGCTGCGCGAGCGCACCCGCATCGCCCGCGACCTGCACGACATCCTGACCCACGCGGTCGGTGTCATGATCGTCCAGGCGGAGGCGGGTCCGCTGCTGGTCCGCCACCAACCGGATCGCGCCGATGCCACGTTCGCCACGATCGCCGCCACCGGCAGGGACGCGGTCGTTCAGCTCCGCCGCGCGGTCGGCAGCCTGTACGAACCCGCCGACCAACCACTCGACCAGCCGGGTCTGGACCATCTTTCCGTCCTCGTCGAGCGGGTCCGCGCCGCCGGCCTCGACGCGGTGCTCACCGTCTCGCCGTCCGGAGGTGCCGTCGCGCCACCGCCCCCGGACGTCGGGGTGGCCGCCTACCGGATCGTGCAGGAGTCCCTCACCAACGTGGTGCGGCATGCCGGGGCACGATCGGTGCGCGTGCGACTGGACCACGCGGCGAACTCGCTGACGGTGTCGGTCACCGATGACGGCCGCGGCCACCAGGCGTCCGAGACCAGCCGGCCCGGGTACGGGATCGTCGGCATGCGCGAGCGCGCCCACGCCTGCGGCGGCACTCTGCGCACCGGCCCGGCCTCCGACGGTCGCGGCTTCACGGTGACCGCCACGCTGCCGCTGCCGGCACCGGCGGTGGTCTGATGGTGCGGGTCGTGCTCGCCGATGACCAGGATCTGTTCCGGGCGGGATTCGCCACCATCCTCGGCGCCGAGCCGGACATCGAGGTGGTCGCCGAGGCCGCCGATGGCGCGGCGGCCGTGCGGGCCGCCCGCGAACACGGTCCCGACGTCGTCCTGATGGACATGCGAATGCCCGTCCTCGACGGTGTCGCCGCGACCCGCCAGGTCTGCGCGCTCACCCCGAGCCGGGTCCTCGCCCTGACCATGTTCGACAGCGACGACTACCTGTACGCGGCCCTGCGGGCCGGGGCGAGCGGCTTCCTGCTCAAGGACGCTCCCCGAGCCGACCTGGTGAACGCGGTCCGTGTGGTCGCGGCCGGGGACGCGCTGCTCGCTCCCGCCGTGACCGCCCGGGTGATCGGCGAACTGCACCGGCGCGGCCATCCGGACCCGGCCCGGGCCGCCGCGGTGACCGCCCTGACCGCCCGGGAGACGGACGTGCTGCGCCTGATCGCGGCTGGTCTGTCCAACGCCGAGATCGCCGCCCACCACCACCTCAGCGAGCACACGGTGAAGACGCATGTCGGCAACCTGCTCACCAAACTGCACCTGCGCGATCGCGCTCAGGCGGTGATGATCGCCTACGAGTCGGGCCTGGTGATTCCCGGCCAGTGACGGGGCCGGCCGGCGGGCCCGCTGCTCGGGCGGGCCGCCGGCCGGGGGTATTCCCGTTACAGGGTGCGCGCCAGCCGATCGGCGAGCGTCCGGGTGAAGCGGGCCGGGTCGGTCAGCTCACCGCCCTCGGCGAGCACCGCCAGGCCGTAGAGCAGCTCGGCGGTCTCGGTCAGAGCGGCGGTGTCGCTGCCCTGCTCGTGGGCCTTGCGCAGCCCGGACACCAGCGGGTGACCGGGGTTGATCTCCAGGATCCGCTTGGTGGTGGGAATCTCGTGCCCCATCGCCCGGTACATCTTCTCCAGGGTCGGGGTGAGGTCGTGGGCGTCGCCGACGACGCAGGCCGGTGAGGTGGTCAGCCGCGACGACAGGCGGACCTCCCGGACGCTGTCGGTGAGGGTGGTCCCCAGCCAGTCGAGCAGCCCGGCGAACTCCTGTCGCTGCTGCTCGCGCTCGGCCTCGGCCTGCTGCTTCTCCTCGTCGGTGTCCAGGTCGATCTCGCCCTTGGCGATCGAGCGCAGTGGGCGACCGTCGTACGTGCCGACCCGCTCGACCCACACCTCGTCGACCTGGTCGGTGAGGAGCAGCACCTCGTGCCCCTTGGCCCGGAACGCCTCCAGGTGCGGAGAGTTCTCGATCGCGGCCCGGGACTCGCCGGTGGCGTACCAGATGTCGGTCTGGCCGTCCTTCATCCGCGACACGTAGCCGGCCAGGTCGGTGGGCTCGTCCGGGTCGTTGGTGGAGTTCACCGACAGGATGTCCAGCAGGGTGTCCCGGTTGTCGGTGTCGTCGATCAGCCCTTCCTTGACCACGGCGCCGAACTCGGTCCAGAAGGTGCGGTAGCGCTCGGCGTGGTTGGCCTTGAGGTCCTTGACCGTGGCGAGGACCTTCTTGACCAGCCGGCGGCGGACGATCTGGATCTGCCGGTCCTGCTGGAGGATCTCCCGGGAGATGTTCAGCGACAGGTCGTGCGCGTCGACCACGCCCTTGACGAAGCGAAGGTAGGTCGGGACCAGCGCCTCGCAGTCGTCCATGATGAAGACGCGCTTGACGTAGAGCTGGACGCCCCGGCGGCCCTGCGGGGAGAACAGGTCCAGTGGGGCGTGGCTGGGCAGGAAGAGCAGCGCCTCGTACTCGAAGGTGCCCTCGCCCTTCATGTGCACGACCTCGAGCGGGTCGGCCCAGTCGTGGCTGACGTGCTTGTAGAACTCGTTGTACTCGGCGGCGTCGACCTCGTCGCGGGGCCGCGCCCAGAGGGCCTTCATCGAGTTGAGGGTCTGCACCTCGCTGGTGGCGGGCTCACCCTCGGCGCCGGGGCGCTCGACTGTCATTCGGATCGGCCAGGCGATGAAGTCGGAGTAGCGCTTGACGATCTCGCGGACGGTCCACTCGGCGGTGTAGTCGTGCAGGTTGTCCTCGGTGTCGGCCGGCTTGAGGTGCAGCGTCACAGTGGTGCCCTGCGGCGCCTCGTCGACCGCCTCGATCGAGTAGGTGCCCTCGCCGGTGGACTCCCAGCGGGTGCCGCCGGTCTCGCCGGCCTTGCGGGTCAGCAGGGTGACCCGGTCGGCGACCATGAACGCGGCGTAGAAACCGACGCCGAACTGCCCGATGAGGTCCTGCTTGGCGTGGGCGTCGGCGGACTCGCGCAGTTGGCGCAGCAGCTCGGCGGTGCCCGACTTGGCGATCGTGCCGATCAGCGTGACGACCTCGTCGCGGGTCATCCCGATGCCGTTGTCGCGCACGGTGAGGGTGCGGGCGTCGCGGTCGATCTCCAGGGCGACGTGCAGGTCGTCGGTGTCGGCGACGAGGTCCTTGTCGACGAGAGTGGCAAGCCGGAGCTTGTCCAGGGCGTCGGACGCGTTCGAGATGAGTTCCCGCAGGAAGACGTCCTTGTTCGAATAGATCGAATGGACCACCAACTGGAGGAGCTGACGCGCCTCGGCCTGGAACTCCAACGTTTCGGCCTGGTTGCTCACACCGTCTCCCATCTCGGCTCGTACGGAGGTTCGCGGAAAGGATACGAGTCGTCACGGGTTGGGGTGTGGGCGCGTCCGGGTCGTATTCCCGATCCCGTCGACCACCGCCGTGACATAGCTGACTTTGCTTAACAGAAGTCAGGCCGGATAGCGTGACGGCCATGAAGATCGCTGGAAGCACCGCCCTCGTCACCGGCGCCAACCGTGGCCTCGGCCGACACCTGGCCGCCGAACTCCTCACCCGGGGCGCCACCGTCTACGCCGGCGCCCGCAACCCCGACAGCGTCGACCTGCCCGGCGTGACGCCGGTCCGCCTCGACATCACCGACCCCGCCTCGGTGGCCGCCGCCGCCGAGCTGGCCGGCGGCGTGAACCTGCTGATCAACAACGCGGGCATCGACACCCGGACCGACCTGCTCGACGGCGACCTGGACCTCGTCCGGTTGGAGTTGGAGACCCACTACATCGGCACCCTGTCGACGATCCGGGCGTTCGCGCCGGTCATCGCCGGCAACGGCGGCGGAACCATCCTCAACGTGCTCTCCGTCCTGTCCTGGGTGAATTTTCCCCTGCACGGGTCGTACGGTGCCGCCAAGTCCGCCGAGTGGGCGATGACGAACGCGCTGCGCCTCCAGCTCGCCGAGCGGGACGTCCGCGTCGCCGGCCTGCACGTCGGATACCTGGACACCGACATGGCCGCGACCATCACCGGTCCCAAGTCTGACCCGGCCTTGATCGCCCGGCTCGCGGTCGACGGCATCGAGGCCGACGCCTACGAGATCGTGGCCGACGACGTCAGCCGGCGGGTGCAGGCCGGGTTCCCCGGCGGCGTCGCCGCGCTCTACCCACAGCTCCCCTGACCCACGACGTGACGGGCCGCCGCCGGACACTGCCGGCGGCGGCCCTTTTTCGGGGTACGCGATCAGCTCGCCACCAGCGTCACGTCGTCGATCACGAAGCTGGTCTGCAACGACGAGTCCTCGGTGCCGGTGAAGCGCAGCGTCACCGTCTGCCCGGCGAACCCTGCCACCGAGAAGCTGCGCTGGACGTAGCCGGACGCCCTGTTCAGATTCGAGTACGTCGCCAGCGTGGTCGACCCCAGTTGCACGGTGAGCCGGTCGTACACCGTTGAGCTGGTGGTCTCGGCCGTGTCGATGTGCAGCCAGAAGGACAGCGTGTAGCTGGCGCACCCGGCCGGCAGTGTCACCGACTGCGTCAGGCTCTCGGTGCCGCTGCTGCCGTTGCCGTTGAGCCACGCCTTGTACGACCCGGTCCGGGCCGGCTGGGCACTGGCAGTGGTGATCACGCCGGAGGACGCGGTCCACGTCGTGTTGCCGCTCTCGAAGCCACCGTTGCCGACCACCTGGCCGCCGGTGCAGGACGGGGTGCCGCCGCCCACGGCGAGCTGCCACAGCGCGTACGCGACCCCGTCGGCCGCCCGGTTCAGCACCGTGGCGCTGACGTTGGCGGTGGTGTCGCAGGACCGGTGGTAGCACGGGTCGTACGCGGAGTTGGCGGTGCCGCCCCACTTGGCCGCCTGGGAGCTGGTCTTGCGGGCGCTGGCCCCGGCGGCGTAGCCCGAGGTGGGGATGCCGGCCTGCTGGAAGTAGTAGTCGTCGGAGCGGCCCTGACCCTCGACGTTCTCCTCCGGTTGCAGGCCCAACGAGTCCCAGTACGCCTTCAGCGGCGCCGCAGTGGTCGAGGTGACCCGGTTGATGAAGTAGCCGCCGTTTGTCGAGCCGACCATGTCGAAGTTGTAGTAACCCTTGATGTAACCGCGCTGGGTGGTGTTGAGCGAGTTGACGTAGAACCGGGAGCCGTTGAGCCCCTGCTCCTCGTCGGTCCACCAGGCGAACCGCACCTTCTTCGTCATCGTCGGGTTCTGCGCGGCCAGGACCAGTGCGTTCTCCAGCAGGGTCGACGAGCCGGTGGCGTTGTCGTTGATGCCCGGACCGGCCGAGACGCCGTCCAGGTGCGCGCCGAACATGACCACCTGGTCGGTCGGGCCGCCGGGCCACTCGGCGATCAGGTTGTTCGAGGGGTACGTGCAGCTGGAGCAGTACTGCTCGCTGACGGTGTAGCCGGCCGACTGGAGCCTGGTCTTGACGTAGTTGAGCGAGGCGGTGTAGCCGGCCGAGCCAGCCCGTCGGTTGCCACCGTTGCTGGTGGCGATGCTGTTGAACTGGGTCAGGTGCGCCTGGACGTTGGTGACGGAGATGTCCGGTGCGGCCAACGCGGCGGCGGTCGAGGCGATCGGCCGGGCCTCCGTCATCGTGGTCATGGGCGACGCGGCTACCGGCTGGGCAGCCAGCGTCACCGTCATTCCGGCGAACACGGCAAGCGCGATTCCCGCGCTCAGCGTTCTGCCTCTCATGGGGGCTCCTCGGGGTTGGAGAGATACCCGAGACACTGACAGATCTCTATTTCTTGAGCATCGGTCATTCGTCCCGAACCGCCGCCGGTTCGACGGTGGGTACCGGCGTCGGCACAGGTGAGTAGAGGTGTCAGGATGGGTAGGTAACGCGGCAGGGGTCGTTGGGCCCGGAACGGGGGCTTGCGATGGGGTCGGATCGAGCGTGACGCGACCCAGCACTGACCTGTTCCTCGGCGGCGGCGACACCGGGCGGTTGATGGCCCGACTGGACTGGGCCGACACCCCGCTGGGCCCGGTCGGCGGCTGGCCGCAGAGCCTGCGCGCCGCCGTCCGGATGGTGCTCTCCTCCCGGTACCCCATGCTGCTGCTCTGGGGCGAGAGCTACTCCCAGCTCTACAACGACGCGTACTCGGCGCTGATCGGCGACAAGCACCCCGCCGCGCTCGGCGACGACGTACGGGTGACGCTGGCCGAGGGCTGGCCCGTGCTCGCCCCGCTGATCGAGGAGGCCATGGCGACCGGGGTGGCCAGCTGGGTCCCCGCGCTGCAACTACTGCTGGAGCGGGCCGGCTACCGCGAGGAGGCGTACTTCAGCGTCTCGCACGCCCCGGCCCGCGACGACGACGGCCGCACCGTCGGCGTCCTGACCGTGTGCAGCGAGGTCACCCAGCAGGTGGTCGGCGAACGCCGGCTCCGTCTCCTGCGTGATCTGTCAGTGCTCGGCGACGGGCGCACCGTCGACGTGGACGCCACCGCCGCCCGGCTGATCGACGTGATCGACGGTCACCCCCTGGACGTGCCGTTCGCCGCCATCTACCTGCGCGACGGCACGGCGCTGCGCCGGGTCGCCTGCACCGGCGGCGACCACCGGCACGCTCGGGCCCTGCCGGACGCCGTCGAGCTGACCGACCCGGGTCCGCCCGCGTACGCCTGGGGGCTGCCGGACGCCGCCGAGGGCAGGGCGACCCCGGTGACCGACGTCGCCGACCGGCTGCCGCTGCCCGCCGGCCCGTGGAACGACCCGGTCCGCACCGCGCTGGCGCTGCCGCTGCCCTCCGCCGACGAGGATCAGCCGCTCGGCGTCCTGCTCGCCGGGGTCAGCCCCAGCCGAGGGCTCGACGAGGCGTACCACTCCTTCCACCAACTGCTCGCCCAGCAGATCTCCGTGGCGTTGCGAAACGCCCGCGAGTACGAGGAGGAGCGGCGCCGGGTCGAGGCGATGGCGGAACTGGACCGGGTCAAGACCGACTTCTTCGCCAATGTCAGCCACGAGTTCCGTACCCCGTTGACCCTCATCCTCGGCCCGCTGACCGACGCCCTCACCGACGCCACCGCGCCGTTGGCGGCGGTGCAGCGGGAGCGGGTGGAGACCGGCTGGCGTAACGCCACCCGACTGTTGACGCTGGTCAACAGCCTGCTCACCTTCTCCAGCCTGGAGGCCGGGCGGGCGCGCAGCGACGCCCGGATGGTGGATCTGGCCGCGCTGACCGCCGAACTCGCCGGGGTGTTCCGGGCCGCCGTCGAGCGGGCCGGGCTGACCCTCGAGGTGAGCTGCCCGCCGCTGCCCCGACCGGTCGCGGTCGACCCGGTCAACTGGGAACGCATCGTCACGAACCTGCTCTCCAACGCGCTGAAGTACACGTTCATCGGCCGTATCCGGGTCACCCTGGACACCGACGACGAGGAGGTACGCCTCACCGTCGCGGACACCGGCATCGGCATCGCGGAACGGGACCTGCCGAAACTCTTCGAACGCTTCCACCGGGTACGGGGCGCCCGCTCGCGCAGTCATGAGGGCACCGGCATCGGCCTGGCCCTGGTGCACGAGTTGGCCCGGCTGGAGGGCGGCGACGTACGCGTGACCAGCCAGGTGGGCGTCGGCAGCAGGTTCACAGTGACGCTGCCCTGGTCGGCGGCGCACCGCACCGCGATCACCGGGCCGGCGGTGGACGGGCGGGGTGACGCGGCCCGCGCCGCGGTCGAAGACGCGATCGGCTGGCTCACCGAACCGGACGACGCGCCGACCGAGCCCGATCCCACGTCCGGGGCGGCCACCGACGAGCTGGCCGGGGCCCGGATCCTGCTCGCCGACGACAACGCCGACATGCGGGCGTACCTCACCCGGCTGCTCACCGGGCAGGGCTGGCGGGTGCGAGCCGTCACCGACGGCCGGCAGGCCCTCGACGAGATTCACCGTGATCTGCCCGACCTGGTCCTGACCGACGTGATGATGCCGGTGCTGGACGGCTTCGACCTGGTGCGCCGACTACGCGCCGACCCGACGACCCGGGCGCTGCCGGTGCTGGTGCTCTCCGCCCGTTCGGGTGGGGAGGCCAGCGTGGAGGGCCTGAGCCTGGGTGCCGACGACTACGTGGTCAAACCGTTCGCCGCGGCCGAGTTGATCGCCCGGATCAGGGCCAGCATCCGCCGGGCCCGCGACCGTACCCCTGCCGTGGCCGTCGTCGGCGACCCGCCGACGGTCGCTGCCGCAGCTCCCCCGGCCCGAACCGCCCCGGTCGGTCCCGCCACGCCGAGCCCGACGGTCGACCCCGTCCGCGACGCCGTCGTCATCGAGCCGGCGCCGGCCGAGCCGGACGGGCTGGGCGACCTCCTGGACGTCGGGTGGACGTTCCCGTCCGCGCCGACCTCGGCCGCCGCGATGCGTCGGGACGTCCGGGGCGCGCTGGTCGAGCTGGACGTCGACCCGGACGTGCTGGAAGATCTCCTGCTCGCCGCCTCCGAGGCCATGAACAACGCCGTCGAGCACGCACAGCGACCCAGCCGTCCAGAGGTACGGGTGCGCGTCCAGGTGGGTGGCGGTCTGATCCGGATCTCGATTCGGGACTTCGGTACCTGGCGGGACCGCCGGCCGGCGATGGACCGGGGACGCGGCGCGCTGCTGATGAACGCCTACGGTGATGTGCGGCTGGTCTCCACCGCCGAGGGGACGACGGTGACCATCGAGCGTCGGCTGGCCTGAGCGGCAGCAGCGCGTCAGAGTCGGCGGCCGCTGGCGTCGTGGGCGACGATGCCGTCCAGCCGCTCCCCCGGACTGAGCTGCGCCGGGTCGAACCAGAAGATCATCACCTGCTTGTCGGCGCTCCATGGCACCACTCGGGCGTCGACCTGCCGATCGTCGACAGTGCCGATGATCCGCTTGGCGGGGCCGACGAAGTAGCCGAAGGTGGGCACCGGCGCGGCAGCGCCCTCGTCGTAGCCGATCTGGTGGAACCCGGCGCTGCGGTCACTGCCGCGGACGTCGTTGACCAGGATGTCCGTGCTCAGCGAGCCGTCCGGAGCCTGGCGACCGGCGGCCAGACCGATCGACACCTTGGGTTCGCCGGGCACGGACACCGACGTGAAGTAGTAGACCCTCCGGTCGGTGCCGTGCCACACCTGGGAGTCCACGATCTGGCCCATCGGCTTCGGCTGCGGCACGTCGCGGCCCACCGTCGGCGGCGGCGTGGAGCCCGGCGACTTCTCCGCCCGCGGCGAGACACCGACCGACGGTGGAGCGACGGCGACCGGCTGCGGGCGCTCGGTCGGCGCCGGATCGCCCGGCCCGGACGCGCCGACAGCCACCACGACGACCACGGCGGCCAGGCCGGTCGCGAGCGTCACCGCCCCGGCTCCGGCGACGCGTCGACGGGTACGCAGCCGACGTCCCTCGCGCATCACGGTGGCCAGATCGAGCACGGCGTCGGGGCGCTCGGTCGCCCGCATGGCGTCGCGGAGCCGTTCCAGCTCGCTCATCGGCGCGCCCTCTCGTCGGCCGTGCGGGGCGCGGCGGTGCGCAACTTCTCCAAGGCTCGCGAGCTGGTGCTCTTGACCGTGCCGACGGATACGGAGAGTTCCCGGGCCACCTGCGCCTCGGGCAGGTCGAAGTAGTAACGCAGGACGACGATGGCGCGCTCCCGCGGGCTGAGCGCGCCGAGGATGGTGATCAACCAGCGTCGGGTGGCCACGTCGTCTGCCACGTCGCCGGCCACGTCGCCACGCCGTTGCTCCGGCACCTCGTCGGTCGGGTACTCCCGCATCGGCCGTCGCCACCCGTCGACCAGATGGTTGACCAGCGTGCGGCGGGCGTACCCGTAGGCGTCGTCGTCGTGGATGCGCGACCACGACGCGTAGGTGCGCACCAGCGCGGTCTGCGCGGCGTCCTCGGCCTGGTGGTGGTCACCGGTCATCAGGAACGCGGCGTGCACCAGTCGCGCGGAAGCCGCCCGCGCGAACTCGACGAAATCGGCGTCACCCCGCGCCACCGCGAACCCTCCCCGTGCCACAGAGCTAGAGACGGGCGAGGTCGGCAAAAGGTTGAGCGCTGGGTCACATCAACTTTTCGCCACTGTCACCCGTCTTCTCCTCCGCGCCGCCGCCGAGCGACGCGCGAGGGGAGAGACATGTCGACGAAGGTTACCCGCCGCTGGGGTCCCGCCTCGATGGCGTCACTGCTGGTGGTGGCGCTGCTCACCGGGTGCGGCCTGCCCGCCGCCGGGCAACCCGCCACCGACCCGGTCACCGCCGGACCGCCGCCCGGTGGACCGGCGACATCCGTCGTGCGGCCGACCGTGGCTGCCGAGGTCCGACCCGGGTCCGCCCCCGTCATCCCGGTCAGCTACCCCGCCACCGGCGGTAACCGTTGGTCGGTGGCGCCCGGCGAGACGGCCCCCGGACGCGCGACGGCCGGCAGCTTGCTGCGCTACCGGGTCGCCGTGGAGCGCGATATCCGGGGCCTGCCGGCCACGGACGTCGCCACGGCGGTCACCGCGACGTTGAACGACCCACGCGGGTGGACGGCCGGTGGGGCGTGGCGGTTGCGCCGGGTCGGTGCCGGCGATCCGACCGACTTCACCATCTACCTGGCCACCCCCGGCACCCGCGACACCCTCTGCCAGGACGTGCCGGACGCCTACACCTCCTGCCGCAACGGTGGCCGGGTGGTGCTCAACGTGGCGCGCTGGGTCAAGGGGGTGCCGGGTTACGGCGCGACACTGGAGACCTACCGGCAGTACATGGTCAACCACGAGGTGGGGCACAAACTCGGGCACGGCCACGAACGGTGCCCCGGGCGGGGCCGGCCGGCGCCGGTGATGCAGCAGCAGACGCTGGGCCTGCACGGCTGCACCGCGAACGCCTGGCCGTACCCGAAGGGAAAGGGCCGCTACAGCGGGCCGGTCGGGGCCTACGACGACGCGGTCCCCCGGCGTGAGGGCGCCTACTCGGCATCATGAGGACGGCGTGCCGTCAGGTACGGCGGCGGCGCTCCTGCTCGAGGCGCTCGTCCTGCCGACCCATCTCGTAAATGGCGTTGAGGCTGGTCGGCAGTCGACTGACGTTGTCCGGCACCGGGCCGGGATCCGGCGCGGGCCCCGAGTCCGGTACCGGACCGGGGTCGGGTGCGGCGGCGGGGGCCGGGGCCCGGCGACGCAGGAACAGCAGTGCCAGCACCGCGAGGACCGCCACGACCAGCAGGTACGACGCGGGTGGCCAGGCATTCCGGGTGGGGTTGGCCAGGGCCGGCGGCGGCGTCGGTGCGGGGGTGTCGCCGTCGCGCCAGGGCACGGCGGCCGCACGGGTGCCGGTGCCCTCGCCGGCGGTGGGGCGACCCGGGGCGGCGGGTGCGGGGACGCCGCTCGCCGACCCGGCCGACCTGGGGATCGCGATGCTTTTCACCGGGCTGGGCCGACCGGCGACCGGCGGCCGACTCGGCGTGGCCGCCGCGGTGGGCGTGGCGCTCGGCGTCGGAGCGGCGCTCGGCGTGTCGCCGCCGAGCAGGTCGTCGACGATCTGGCCGATGCCGCCGACGATGTCACCGAGCGGATTCGAGGTGGCCGACGGGGACGGCGCGGGCGCGAGGGCGAGGGTCAGCGCGAGGACGACGACGGTAGGCATGACGCCACCTCCGATATGCCGATATGCCACGCACCGTACCGCGTAGTGGGATCGCGTGGGTGACACCGCACACCGGGGCGACGAACGCGTGTCAGGTTCGAGGACAGCCGGCTGCGCCCTCCTCGCCTACGATGCCAGGAACGCGGCGGGCAGCGAGGGGGCGGCATGGTCGATTTCGCGGTGGACCCGGTTGACATTCGGGAGCGTGCGCGAACCCTTGGCACCACGATCGCTGAGGACTACGCGAACGAGGCGGACGAGTTCGCCCGCAACTCCGCCATCGATGCGCCCGGCTTCGGCATCGCCTTGTCGGCGGCGGAGGCGGCCTACATCCAGCGCGTCGAATTCCTCGTGAAGGACGTGCGGGGTGCTGCGGACGTGTGTCGGCAGATCGGCGAGAAACTCGGCGTCGTCGCGGATCAGTACGAGCGCGCGGAGAACCTGCACGTGGGTGGGTTCGGTGGCACGCCGGTGCCGACGAGCAGTTTCGGCGATGCCTACGGCAGGACCAGTGCTGGCCAGCTCGCCCAGGATCCGGCGCTGCTCGTCGCCGCTGGTGCCTCGATCACGCTGGCGGAGATCGGCGCGATCATGGCTGGCCTGTCGGCCTGCGCCGCGCTGTGCCCGACGTTCATCGTCGGTGTGACCGGCGCGGCCCTGTTCGTGGCCAACCCCATCGGTATCGCCCAGGCCGGTGCCGATCTGATTCGTCACGGCGACAATCTGCAGAAGGCGCTCAACGCGAACTTCGACAAGATCTGCTCGGCGGCGACCGCGACCTGGAAGGGCCAGGGCAAGGACAGCTTCGTCATCATGTCGACCAAGCTCAAGGCCCATCTCGACGAGCTTGGCGCATACATCCGCACCCTCGGCGAGACCCTGCACTCTCTGGACATCGCCCTCACCGGCCTGTGGCTCGCCCTGGGCGCGATGACGGTGCCGTTCCTGACCTGGTTGATCACCATGCGCGGTGCCCAACTCATACCCGGTTTCGCCCCCGCGCTGGAGCCGATCATCCAGGCGGCCGGGGCCGCTGTCGCCGGCTCCACCACCACGATGATCGCCGGGGTGACCGCGCTGGGCGGGCTGGTCCTGGCACTCATCAACGGGCTTGCCAAGGATTTTCTGAAGCTGCTGGCGCTGCCGGACGACGGTGCGGCGGGCACACCGGACCTGACCGAGTTCCGCGTCGGCGAGAACTTCGCCTGACCTCCGCTGTAAGGAGCCTTCGTGATCGACCCAGACGTGCAACGCCGGATCGAAGGGATGGCCGAGCAGGCGACCCGGTTCGCCGCCGCCATGCAGAACCTCAGCGGCGAGGGCACCGACGACGCGGAGCTGGTGCGCGCGACGTGCGACGCGAGCGGTCGCCTCGTCGACATCGACCTGGCGGCGGGCACCAGACGGATGCAGACCTACGAGCTGCGAGAGGCGATCCTTTCCGCCGCTGGCCGGGCCGCCGACGCGGCCAGCGCCAGCCTGGCGGACGCGGTCTCGCAGGTGACCCAGAGCGCCGACGTGTACGGCACCGACGCAGTACGGCAGGCTCAGGAACAGGTCGCCCAGTATCGGCGGCTCGTCGACGCGCAGCAGGACAAACTCGAGCAGCTGCGCGCCGGCCTCGGCCAGCCGTGAGCACCGAGGCGCCCGAGCTGCGCATGCGTCGACGGCTGCTGCGGGTGCTCGGCACGCTGCGGCCGATCAAGGCCGGTTATCAGATGCGCCCGATGACTGTCGGCGGGGTTCTCGGCCTGATGGTCGCCGGGCTCCTGGCCCTTCTCGTGACCGCGCCACTGGCTTCGCTGGTGCCGTGGCTGCCGTTCGTCGCTGTCCCCGCCGTGGTGGTGGCTGTTCCTCTGCTGTTGCTGATCGCGAATATCGGCGCTGGCGCCTGGTACGCCGGCGGCGCCGGGTTTCCGATGCTGTCGGTCACCGACGGGGAGGTCCGCGGCCGACTGCGCGGAGTGTGGGCCGATGAACTGGCCGACGCCGACCCGGATGATCCGGCCTGGTGGGACCTGCGGCTGCCGGCCCGTGCGCTCAGCGGCGTTCGCGTGGAGCACGACAGCCCCGGGGGCCCGCTCCTCGTCCTCGACCTGCCACCCGCGGCAGCGGAGGCGCTGACAGCGAACGCTGACACGCAGAAGCTCGCCGAGCACTGGCGCAGCAGCGTCGACAGCCCCGCCGCGTGGCAGATCGGCCTCTTCGAGGGGCGGTTTCGCCGCGCGCGCCGTCTCCGGGAATTCCTGAAGGCACTCGCCGCCGCGGGTGGCCCGGTCCCTTAACACGCGCCGAGGGGCGGAGGTCGCCTGTAGCGCCTCCGCCCGCAGCGTCCGAGCTGGTCAGACGGGTAGGCCGCCGACCTGGGTGTTGATCCAGGACCGGATGGACGGCAGGTCGACGTAGATGGACGGGCCGGTGGCGCAGGTGGAGTTGTTGTTGCCGGCCCGGCTCGTGGCGCCGATCAGGTTCCACACTCCATTGACCCGGTGCACCTGCGGGCCACCGGAGTCGCCGTAGCAGGCGCCGGAGTTGCCGTTGGTGTTGTTGGTGCAGATCTCGTACGGGCCGTTGATGCCGGAGCACCGGCTGTCGGCCACGATGGACGTGTCGAGCTCGTTGGCCACGGTCGGGGCCGAACCGCAGCCCCGCGGGGCGCAGGTCTGACCCCAGCCGATGATCCGGGTGGCGGTGCCGACCGCGCCGGAGGTGCTCGGGATCGGGGCCGGCGCGTACGTGACCGAGCTGGCCAGTTGCAGCAGCTTCACGTCGACGCTCGGGTGGTTGACCGCCCGGGTCACCTGCACCACGGTCCCGCCGCTGGAACGGTTGACGCTGCCCACCCGCACCGAGGACGGCGTCGAACAGTGCTTGGCGGTGACCGCCCAGTTGCCCTTGATCAGCGTGCCGGTGCAGCCGGAGACGTACACCATGAAGGGGTAGTTCTCCGTGGCCGGCCGGCCGCCGACCACCAGCGGGCTGATGTCCGAGGCGTCGTTCCAGGTGTACGTCGTGCTGGCCGGTGCGGCCAGGGTGCCGGCGAACAGCGAGTTCACCCGGCTCGCCTCGGCGGCGCTGGGGTTGGCGTTGCGGCAGGAGACCGGTGCGCTGCTGCCGGACATCAGGTCGGAACAGAGGCCGGTGCGCCGGTCCGGCAGGCCCAGGATGTGGCCGACTTCGTGGGTGGCGATGCGGGTGCGGTCGTAGCCCTGGTTGACGGCCGTGCGGCCCATCCAGATCCGGCCCGAGCCGAGGCCGGTCGGCTGCGCGCGGGGCCAGCCGTCGTCGACGTAGATGGTGATGCTGGCCGGGGTGCCGGCCAGGAGTCGGACGTTGCTGACCCGGCTGTTCCAGATCTGCGCCGCCTGGTCGAAGTTGGTGCGGAACTCGCCGGTCCGGCTCGCGTCGTAGTAGACGGTCCGGACGGCGGCGGCCGGCGTGCCGGTGGCGAGCTGCATCCCGGCCGCCGCCAGGATCGCCACCAGCATGGCCATCGCCGCGCGTCTCAGTTGTCCTCGGAACATCGGGTACTCCCCTGCGGTCGTCCGGCGGCCATCGGCCGCCGGTCATCGATGTACGCCGATGTTAATGTGACGGCGGTCGATGTTCGGCATAGCGGAAGCGTCATACCGGCAGCGAATCAGTGCCTACCAGGTGCCGAGCACCAGTCGTCCGCCGACCTGGCTGACGGTCGGGACCACCTGCCGTTACTCGGCGGTTACGTCACAGCGAAGCTCCTGTGCCGGGGCAGGACGACGGTGGCGGCAGAGGGTCACCGGCAGCGACGCCGCGACGTGACCCCGGTACCGAACGGAGAAACCACAATGAGGATCAGGAGCACACTGACCGCGTTGACGGTCGTCCTCGCCGGGCTGGTCGCCAGCGCGGGCAGCAGCGCCGCCGAGGGCACCACGACCACAGCGGCGTACTGCGGGATCACCTGGGGCAGCGCGGAGAAGGCGGCCGGCGCGCTGAGCGACGCCCCGCTGATCGATGTACGCACCGGCCGGCACGACTGCTACGACCGGGTCGTCTTCGAGTTCAACGGCCCGGTCGACGGATACGCGGTCGGCTACGGCGAGACGTGGACCGAGGGCGAAGGGCTGGCGCTGTCGCCGTACACCGCTGGCGGGGCGCTGCTGCGGGTCTCGCTGCGGGCCCCGGCGTACGACGACGACCACCTGGGCACCGTGCCCTACGCGGTCGGCGAGCACGTGGCGAATCTGCTGCGCTACCAGACGCTGCGCGACGTGGTCTTCGGCGGCAGCTTCGAGGGCTACAGCACCTTCGCCGTCGGCGTACGGGCGCGGTTGCCGTTCCGGGTGCTCGTGCTCGCCGGCCCCGGCACCCACAGCCGGGTGGTGCTCGACGTCGCCCACCAGTGGTGACCGGGACCGGCCGATCCGCCTGGCCATTCGCCGGACGCGGCGGATGGCCAGGCGACGCGCGACTCACACGTGCAGGGTGGGCCGGTAGACGAGTTCCTGGGTGCGACCGTCGAGGGTCCGGCTCTCGATCAACTCCAGGTCGAAGTCGGCCGCTCCCTGGAAGATCGGCTCGGTACCGGTCTGCCCGGTGATCACTGGAAAGAGCGTCACCTGGACGAGATCGACCAGTCCGGCGGCCATCAGCGCCCGGTTCAACGACAGGCTGCCGTGCGATCGCAGGGGGACGGCGGACTCCTCCTTGAGTCGGGCGACGACGTCGACCGCGTCACCGCGCACGACGGCCCCGTCCGGCCAGTCGAGGGGGCCTTCCAGCGAGTTCGACACCACTGTCGCCGGGAGGTTCCTCATCCGGGTCACCCAGGCGTCGCGGACCTCGGACTCCTCGGTGCTCGCGGCCAGCATCTGCGCGAACACCCGGTACGTGTTGGCCCCGAAGACCATGCGCTGATCCACGCTGTAGACGGACAGGCGGTGTGCGAGCAGTTCAGGGCCCTGCTTTCCCCAGTAGCCGCCCCAGTTTCCACTGGTGGTGCCGAAGCCGTCGAGGCTGGAAAAGACGTCGACGGTGTAGGTGGCGGTCATCATGCTCTCCGTTCACTGGTGAGTTCGTTGCGACGGGTCTCCAGGTAGGCCCGCTCGGTCGCGTTGGTGGCCAGAGCCGCGGCCTGGTCGTAGGCGACTCGGGCCTCTTCGTTGTGTCCGAGCCGGGCGAGCAGTTCGGCTCGGGTGGCGGGCAGCCGGTGGTAGCCCGGTAGGTCGATGCCCTCCAGCGCGGCGAGGGCCACCGCCGGCCCGTGCACCTCGGCGACGGCGACCGCACGGTTGAGCGCCACGACAGGATTTGGCGCGAGCGTGAGGAGTTGGTCGTACAGTGCCAGGACCTGCGGCCAGTCGGTTGCGGCACCGTCGGTGTGCACGGCGCTGATCGCGGCCTGGATCTGGTACGGGCCGGGCCGGTTGCGGCGCAGGCATCGGCGGACCAGGTCGTGGCCCTCGGTGATGAGCTGCCGGTTCCACAGTGACCGGTCCTGGTCGGCCAGCAGCACCAGGTCGCCGGTCGGGCCGAGCCGGGCCGGGCGGCGCGCCTCGGTCAGCAGCAGCAGAGCGAGAAGGCCCAGGGCCTCGGGCTCGTCGGGCATCAACGCGGCGAGTTCACGGGCCAGCCGGATCGCCTCGGCGCACAGGTCCGTTCTGATCAACGGGCCGGCGGTGGAGGCGTAGCCCTCGTTGAACATCAGGTAGAGCACGGTGAGGACGGGCGGCAGCCGGTCCGGCAGCTCATGTTCGGCCGGTACCCGGTACGGGATGGCGGCGTCGCGGATCTTCTTCTTGGCGCGCACGATGCGCTGGGCGACGGTCGCCTCCTGAACCAGGTAGGCGCGGGCGATCGCCGGTACGTCGAGACCGCCCAGCAGGCGCAGGGTGAGCGCCGTCCGCGCCTCCGGGGCCAGCGCCGGGTGACAGCAGGTGAAGATGAGTCGCAGCTGGTCGTCCCGCACCGGTCCCACCTCCGAGGGATCATCCTGGTGATACAGCAGCAGGGCCTGAGCGTGGCGGGCCTCGCGGGTCGACTCCCGCCGAAGACGGTCGACGGCACGGTTGCGTGCGGTGGTCACGATCCAGGCGCCCGGGTTCGGCGGCAGTGTCTGCCACTTCTGCAGCGCCGTGGTGAAGGCGTCCTGGACGGCCTCCTCGGCGAGGTTGATGTCACCGAGGAGGCGGGCCAGGGTGGCGACGCAGCGGCCGTACTCCGCGCGGTAGATTGTCGCCAGGTCCATGTCGGAAGACCGGCTGCCGGTCAGGCCTGCGACAGGTCGTCGAAGGGGCGCACCTCGACCGGGCCGCAGGCCGCCGCGCACCTCTCGGCCCAGGCCAGCGCCGCGTCCAGGTCCGCGCACCTGATGACCCAGAACCCGGCGATGTGCTCCTTCGTCTCGGCGAACGGTCCGTCGCTCATGGCGGTGGTGCCGTTCTCGACCCGGACGACGGTGGCGCTCTCCGGCGAGGTGAGTCCCCCGCCGAAGACCCAGGCGCCCGCGGCCTGCATGTCGTCGTTGATCCGGCCGGTCTCCCTGAACATGGTCTGCGTTTCCTCGTCGGACGGCGTCGGCGAGCCCTCGACGAAGTGCACGGACAGCAGGTACTGCTTCATGACGATCCTCCGGTACTTCGATGGTGGGACGGGTGCAGGTCAGGCGGCCAGGCGGCGCGCGAGGGCGGGGATCACGATCACGGCCGCGACCAGGTGGGTGAGCATCAGCAGCGCCTTGGTGGCCATCCCGGCGTCGGCGATCACGTCCGGCACCAGGGACAGGACCGTCAGCACCACGGTCGTGCGGACGAACGTGACCCGGGGGTGCCGGGCGAAACGCGCCAGCACACCGGCGATCAGCACGCCGATCAGCGAGAAGACAGCGGTCAGCACACCGAACCCCGTCACGGGGATCGGGGCGCCGCCCAGCGCGAGGCTGATCCCGGCCAGATGTCCGACGGCGGCGACGGCCATGGTGGCGACGCTCGCCGCGACAGTGGCGGCGACACCGGTCCGGATCAGCGCACCGACGTTCGGCGTGGTGGCGCGGGTCGTGTTCGCAGTGGCGGTCATCGTGCCCTCCAGTGGGTGTGCGGCCCGTTGCGATGCCGGGCTCTCACCAGGGCTACGAACCGAACCGGTCCCAATCGACAGCACGCCCAGAATTCTTGTCGACGATTTTTCGAGACGACCTCGCCGCCTCGCCGATCATGGAGTTGTGGTGGGTGACAAAGGCGACCGTCAGTCTCCAAAACGGGCACCACAACTCCATGATCGACACCGTCGACCTAAGCCTCGTCGGCCAGGTGCCAGACCTCGCGCATCGGAGCCCACCAGTCCCCCGAGCCGGGCTCGGCAATCGACTCCTGACACGGGTCGGTCACCTTCCACCACTCCTGCGTCTGCGGGTCCGCCTCGATCAGCCGCAGGTCGGCCTCGTAGTCCTCGCCCACGTACTCGTAGTAGCCGAAGAGCAGATCGTCGTGGAGGAAGATGGTGTAGTTGCGGAAGTTCGCCTCGCGCAGCGTTTTCTCCACGCTCGGCCAGACGGCGGCGTGCAACTTCAGGTAGGTCTCCCGCTGCTCGGGGCGGAGTCGGATCACGCAGCCATGACGTTTCACGTCGTGCCCTTTCGTGTGAGCTGATCCAGGGGTGCCGAAAGCACCTGACGTTAGCGGTTCGGCGGCGCTCGGAGGGGGCCAGCCGGCCGCCGATGTCGGCCGTTCCGCCAGGACTACGCACTGTGGCGCCGGGTCTACCCTCGGGTGATGGAGGGCCGCGTGTTGGTGGTCGAGGACGACTTCTCGATCCGGGAGGTCACCGCCCTCGGTCTGCGCCGCGCCGGTTTCCGGGTCGACACCGCTGTGGACGGGCGGCAGGCTCTGGCCGCGTTCCGCGCCCACCCGGTCGACCTCATCGTGCTCGACATCATGCTGCCGGGCCTCGACGGTCTGGAGGTCTGCCGGGAGATCCGGCGCACCAGCCAGGTGCCGATCCTGATGCTGACCGCGCGCACCGACACCATCGACGTGGTGGTCGGGCTGGAGTGCGGCGCGGACGACTATCTGCGCAAGCCCTTCGACCTGCCCGAGCTGGTGGCCCGGGTTCGCTCGGTGCTGCGCAGGGTCAGCCTGCCGACCCCCTCGACCGTCATCGAGGTCGGCGGTCTGGAGATCGACCCGGGCGGCTTCGTGGTCCGCCGGCACGGCCGGGAGGTGGCGCTCACCTCCACCGAGTTCCGCCTCCTTTTGGAGCTGGCCCGCCGGCCCGGTCAGGTCTTCACCCGGGAACTGCTGCTGGACCTGGTCTGGAACCACGACTTCCTCGGCGACTCCCGACTGGTCGACGTGGCGGTGCAGCGGCTACGCGCGAAGGTCGAGGACGACCCGGCGCAGCCACTGCTGATCCGGACCGTACGTGGCGCCGGCTACAAACTGTCGACGGGTTGACGGGGGCGGCGATGGCCGGACGCGCTGTGTTGCCCGGGCGCCTGCGGCGCCGGCTGACGATCGCGTTCGTCCTGGTCGCCGGAGTCTCGGCCGGGCTGCTCGCCGGCGGGACCGGGCTGCTGCTGCGGCAGTCCTGGTTGGACGCGTCGCTGCACGAGGCCGCCGCCGACGCCCGCTACCAGCTCGTTCTCGCTGGGCAGTTCCTGCCGCTGACCGAGCAGCGCAGCACCGAACTGCTCACCAGCTTCGAGGCCAGTGGTCGGCACGTGCTGCTCGTCGACGGCCCGACTCGCGCCTCGCACCCCGCGTACGCCCCGGTGCTGGGCACCCGGTTGCGGGCCGTCGTCGCGGACGGGCGGCTCGGCTATCAGCGCTCCGCGCCAGCGGAGCGTCCTCGGCTGCTGGTGATCGGTGGGCGCATCCCCGGCTCGACCGCCGAGCTGTACGTCCTGACAGTGGAGGACGACGTCGCCACCGACCTGGGTCAGCTACGCACCGCTCTCGTGGCCGGTTGGGTGCTGGTGGTGTTGCTCGCCGCCGCAGTGGGTCACGCGTTGGCGCGCCGGACGTTGGAGCCGGTGGGCCGGGCCAGCCGGGCCGCCCGAGCACTGACCGAAGGGCTGCTCGCCACCCGCCTGCCGGTACGCGGGCGCGACGAGTTCAGCGTCTGGGCGGCGACCTTCAACGAGATGGCCGAGGCACTGGAGTCGAAGATCGCGGCGCTGTCGGCCGCGCAGGCCCGCGAGCGGCGCTTCACCGCCGATGTCGCGCACGAGCTGCGTACCCCGGTGACCGCGTTGGTGGCCGCGGCGTCGCTGCTGCGCGAGCACCTCGACCAACTGCCCGAGGACGCCCGGCCGGCGGCCCGGTTGCTGGTCGGCGACGTGGTCCGACTGCGCCGGTTGGTCGAGGATCTGATGGAGATCTCCCGGCTGGACGCCGGGCAGGAGCAACTGGCCGTCGGGCCGGTCGACGCGTTGGCGCTGCTGCACGACATCGTGGCGGCGCGCGGCTGGTCGCCCCGGGTGCGGGTCACCGGTGCTCCGGTGGCGGCCCGCACCGACCGGCGTCGGCTGGAGCGCGTGCTGGCCAACCTTGTCGCCAACGCGGTCGAGCACGGCGGTGGCGAGATCACGGCCAGCGTGGTGGGCGCCGGGCCTCTGGTCGTCTTCGAGGTGACCGACGAGGGGCCGGGCATCCCGGCCGAGCACCTGCCCCGCGTGTTCGACCGGTTCCACCAGGTCGACCCGTCCCGCTCCGCGCCGGGCAGCGGGCTCGGGCTGGCCATCGCCCGGGAGCACGCCGACGTGCTCGGCGGCGCGTTGAGCGTGCGCAGCGAACCGGGCGAGGGCACCCGGTTCCGGCTGGAGTTGCCCGTCGCCGTGCCCGCCGGCCAGCACGGTGACCTGCCGGACCCGGACGACGGCGCCGCCCACCCGGGTCCGGTTGGGCGTACCGCCGGCACGCCAGGTGGTGTGGGGTGACCGGCCGCGGCGCGGTCAGGCTCGGCGCACCGGCGCTGGTCGCGGCGCTCCTGCTCGGCGGCTGCGGCACGTCCCGCTCCGGTGACCTCGGCCTGGCGCCCACCGCGCCGCCGCCGAGCGTCGCACCCACGGACCGGCCGGAACCCACCCCGACCCGGGCCGCGGCACCGACACCACGAGCCACGAACCGGCCGCCGGGTCCGTCGACGACGGCGTCCACCGGCACGCACCGGCTGGACCCGGTGACAGTGGAGCTGTGGTACGTCCGCGCCGGGCTGCTGGTGCCGACCCGGCGCACCCGGCCGGGCACTGTCGCGACGTCCCGGCTGGCGCTGACGGAACTGGCCGCCGGGCCGACCCCGGCCGAGGCCGCCACCGGGATGATCACCCTGCTTCCGGCCGGGGTCGAGGTCACCCGCATCGCCGACGGCATGGCGACGCTGCGGGTGCCGTCCGTCGGCGACCCGGCAACCCAGCGGCTGCGCGAGGCGCAGGTGGTGTGGACGCTCACCCAGTTCCCCAGCGTGCGTCAGGTCCGCCTCGACGACGCGGCCCCGGTCGACCGGGCGGACTACGCGGACCTGCTGCCACCGATCGTGGTCACCGGCCCGATCCCCGGTGAGCGCGTCTCCGCTCCCCTCGTCGTCACCGGCACCGCCACCGTGTTCGAGGCGACGGTGAGCGTCCGGGTGCTGGACGCCGCCGGCCGGCAGGTGGCCACCGGTTTCGGCGCCGCCAGTTGCGGCAGCGGCTGCCGGGGCGGCTACCGCGTCGTGGTCGGGTGGCGCA
The DNA here is from genome assembly GCF_049841475.1 of Micromonospora sp. DT15. Lineage (NCBI taxonomy): Bacteria > Bacillati > Actinomycetota > Actinomycetes > Micromonosporales > Micromonosporaceae > Micromonospora > Micromonospora sp. DT15. Next base: position 68,250 of record NZ_JBNCKJ010000016.1, on the reverse strand, counting down.
CGGTCCGCGAGCAGAAGGGCACCGTCGAGGTGTACGAGGTGTCGGCCGAGAACGGCGAGCGGATCCACACGATGGCAGTGCCGGTGGTCCTCGCACCTCGCAACTGACCGCCCTGCCCGAGAGGGTGTTAACCCGGTGCGTCATCCATTTGTCGACATCGACATGCGGGCCTGACGTCTACCCGACAGAGCGGCTCCTCGTCGGCATTCTCCGGGCTGGCGCGGCCAATCGGCGAAAGCGCAGGTCACACGCCATGGAGCCGGTGAGAACGTCTCCGACACGCCGGCAGCGGGACGGTTCGTCGGACCGGACCGGACGACCGCCCCCGTGAACTTCGAGATTGACCTGCACAGACATGTTTGCCAACGTGAGCGCGTCGTTGCGCAGAGTCATATTCGCTGTTCAGCGCTGTGGCGATCGGCCGTATCGGAGTCGCGTCGGTCGCCGCGACAGCCTCACCATCCCTCACAGAGCGGAGATACATCATGTCCGGTGGCAGCCTTCCCCGTACCGGTATGGGCGTTGTCACGATCGGCGGCGCGGCCGGTATCGGCGGCTACGCCCTCCCCCTGCCGCTCACCATCGCCCTCACCGGAGCGACCGCCGTCCTCGTCGGCTTCATCATGATCCGAATGACGTTCCGTCGTCAGCAGTCGGTCGGACAGTGACCGCGAGCGTCACGAGGGGTCGTGTCCTGTTCGCCGCGGCGGTCGTCCTGGCCGCCGCGGCGGCGTGGACCGCCCATCACGTCCTCGCCGTGATCGGCGCCATCGACGGAGGCGGTCACCGCTTCACCTTCGCGTACGCCACCATGTTTCTGCTGCTGATCTGGCAGCTCGGCACCTCCTATCTGGAGAAGCCCGCCGTGGTCACCGACCGGATGCAGGGGCACCTCGACGCTCTGCACGTGGTGGGTATCGTGCCGGCGTACAACGAGGATCCGGGCGCGCTGCGGGCCTGCCTCGAATCCATGATCTTCCAAACGCGCAAACCAGACACCATCTACGTGGTGGACGACGGGTCGAAGCTGACCGAGGGCTACCAGCCGGTCAAGCGGTGGTTTCTCGACGTCGCCCCCGTACACGGGATCATCGCCGCCTGGCACATCCAACCCAATGCCGGGAAGCGGCACGCCCAGGCCGCCGCGGTGCGGTCGACACCGGCAGCCGACATCTACTGGACGGTGGACTCGGACACCATCTCGGACCCGAACGCCCTCCGGGAGTTGTTGAAGCCCTTCGCCGACCCGGCGGTGCAGTCCGTCGCGGGGGTGGTGATGGCCGCGAATGTGCGCAGCAGCTTCCTCACCCGGTTCACCGACCTGTGGCTGGTGACCGGGCAGCTCACCGACCGGTCGTCGCTGTCGGTGTTCGGGTGTGTGTGGGTGAACTCGGGCCCGATCGCCGCCTACCGCGCGGAGGTGGTTCGCGACAACCTCGGTGCGTATCTGACGGAGACGTTCTTCGGCCAGCGGGTGCCCTTCTCCGACGACTCCCTCCTCACCCTCTTCGCGATGGTCCGGGGACGCACCGTGCAGCAGCCGTCGGCGTTCGCGTTCTCCCTCATGCCGGAGAACGCAGGGCACTTCTGCCGGATGTTCCTACGCTGGATGCGCGGCAGCTTCATCAGGACCTGGTGGCGGGTCCGGTACCTGTCGTTGCGGTCGATCGCGTGGTGGCTGCATCTGCTGCGCTGGGCGGCCACGGTGGTCGCGACGGTGCTGTTCGTGGCGGTGGCGGTCCTGTCGCCGATCATCGACCCCGATCCGCGGGCGATTCCGTGGCTGGTGGCTGTGCCGCTGATCGTGGGGTACGGACAGGCGCTCCGCTACATGACGGTGCGACGATCGGACCAGTCGACGGCGTACCAGTGGGGCACCTGGCTCCTCACGCCCGTCGCTGTGGTGTTCGCCCTGGTCGTGCTGCGGGCGATCCGCTGGTACGGCGTCGCCACCTGCTGGCGCACCGGCTGGGGCACCCGCAAGAAGGTGGAAGTGGCGCTGGGTTCCTGACCACGACCCGGGCCGATCCTGACAGCCGGGCTGACTCCAGGTGAAACGTCACCGTTTCGTCGGCCGAGTGCGAGGCAACTCACGAAACCCTGCACGACCAGCCAACCGCGAACTATGGTCAGTACGACATCGTTTCGCGGGGGGTCGAGATGCTGGGTGGTCAACAGGTGGGCGCGGGCGCCGGGGTGCCGGCAGCCCGGGCTCCGCGCTGCACCGACAGCGACCTGTTCACCGTCGTCATCGACACCCTGCGCGAGGTCGGCTACGACCGGATGACCATCGACGCCGTCGCCGCCCGCGCCCACGTCAGCAAGGCCACCATCTACCGACGCTGGGACGGCAAGGCCGAGCTGGTCGTCGCCGCCCTGCGCGACCGGCAGGTGGGTGTTCACAACCCGCCCGACACCGGCTCCCTTCGCGGCGACCTGATCGAGTTGCTGCGGGCCACGGCCGCGATCTGCACGGCCGACTGTGACCTCATGCAAGCGTTGACCTTCGCCATGCGGACCAACCCGGAGCTGGAACGCCTGGTGCGTCACCAGGTGCTGCCGGCCGGGCGGGTGGCAACCACCGCCATCCTGGTCCGGGCCGCGTCGCGCGGGGAGATTCCGCCGGAGGCCGGCGAGCGGGAGCTGTTCCACGATCTGGCGCCCGCGCTCACCATGTCCCGCATCGTCGCGCACGGCCTACCCGCCGATGACGCGTTCCTCACCCAGGTCGTCGACCAGGTGCTGATCCCGGTACTCCGCTATCAGCACGACCGTCCCTCGCCGGCCTGATTCACCGATATTCGCAACACGGAAGGCTTCACCATGCCCGGAACCACCTCGACCGCGCCCGGCGCGCCCAACGCCGGGCCGTCGACTGGCGCACCGCACCCGCGGCGCTGGATCGCGCTGGCGGTCATCGCGGTCTCACAGCTGATGGTCGTCCTGGACGCCACGATCGTGAACATCGCGCTGCCGCAGGCCCAGGCCGACCTGGGGATCACCGACGCGAACCGGCAGTGGGTGATCACCGCCTACACGCTGGCCTTCGGTGGTCTGCTGCTGCTCGGCGGTCGGATCGCGGACTACTGGGGGCGCAAGCGCACCTTCCTGGTCGGCATGACCGGTTTCGCGCTCGCCTCCGCCCTGGGCGGACTGGCCACCACCGGTGAGATGCTCTTCGCCGCCCGCGCGTTGCAGGGTGCCTTCGGCGCGCTGCTCGCCCCGGCCGCGCTGGCGCTGCTCACCGTCCTGTTCACCGAGGCCACCGAGCGGGCCAAGGCCTTCGCGGTGTACGGCGCGATCGCCGGCGGCGGGTCGGCGGTCGGCCTGCTGCTCGGCGGTGTGCTCACCGAGTACGCCGACTGGCGCTGGTGCCTGCTGGTCAACATCCCGGTCGCCGCCATCGCCATCGCGTTCGCGCTGCCACTGGTGCCGGAGAGCCGGGCCCACGGCAACACCCGCTACGACGTACCCGGTGCGATCCTGGTGACCGCCGGCCTGGTCTCCCTGGTTTACGGCTTCACCAAGGCCGCCGAGGACGGCTGGGACGCCACCGCGACGCTCGCTTTCATCGCCGCGGGCGTGGTGCTGCTCGCCGCCTTCGTGGTGGTCGAGCTGCGCTCCAGCCACCCGCTGCTGCCCCTGCGGATCGTGCTGGACCGTAACCGGGGTGGGGCGTTCCTCACCTCGACGCTGATCGGCGCCGGCCTGTTCGGGGCGTTCCTCTTCCTGACCTTCTACTTCCAGGTGGTGTTGCAGTACAAGCCCCTCGAAGCCGGTCTCGCATCCCTGCCGGTCACCGCCGGTGTGCTGATCGCCGCGGGTGGCGCCAGCCAGCTGATGCCCCGGTTGGGTGCCAAGCCGCTGATGGTCGCCGGTTCGGTGCTCGCCGCCCTGGGCATGCTGGTGCTGACCCAGATCGACGTGGACACCTCCTTCCTCACCCACCTGCTGCCCGCGCAGGTCGTCCTGGGCCTGGGGCTGGGCTTCACCTTCGTCCCGCTGTCCAGCCTCGCCCTGGTCGGGGTGCCGGAGCACGACGCCGGCGCGGCCAGCGCGACGCTCAACGCCACCCAGCAGATCGGTGGCTCGCTCGGCACCGCGCTGCTGAACACCTTCTACACCAGCGCGGTCGCCGCCTATCTGGTCGGCCGGGCGCCGAATCCGGTCAACCAGGTCGAGGCGCTGGTGCACGGCTACCGGGTGGCCTTCGCCTGGGGCGCGGCGCTGATCGTGCTCGCCGGACTGGCCACCCTGGTCCTGGTGAAGGTCCGCAAGGAGGACATCCCGACCGGCAACACAGTGCACATGGGCTGAGCCTGACCGACGTGGCCGCCGGCCGGAACGCGCCCGACACCGGGGCGGGCCGGCCGGCGGCCACGTCCGGTAGCGTCCGGACCATCGTCGAAAAATCCGTTTGAGGAGATCCATGTCGACCCCTGCTGACCAGATCATCACCGCTCTGCGCGCGGGCCACGAGGAGCTCGCCGCGCTCGTACGGGACCTCAAGGAGGACGACCTGGTGCGTCCGTCGGGGGCCAGCGAGTGGCAGGTCTCCCAGGTGCTGAGCCACCTGGGCAGCGGCGCCGAGATCAACCTGGCGACGCTGGACGCTGCCCGTTCCGGCGCGCCCGGCCCGGACGGGGACTTCAACCGTGGCGTCTGGGCGCGCTGGGACGCGATGTCCCCGGCCGAGCACGCCGCCGGGTTCCTCGCCACCAACGAACGGCTGGTCGAGGCGTACGAGGCGCTGGACGCCGAGACCCGGGCCTCGATGCGGATCGACCTCGGCTTCCTGCCGGAGCCGGTCGACGTGGCCACCGCGGCCCGCTTCCGGCTCAGCGAGTTCGCCCTGCACCAGTGGGACGCCGAGGTGGCGTTCAACAGGTTCGCGGCGGTGACGCCGGGGGCGGTGGCGCTGCTGCTCGACCAGATCGGCGGCATGCTGGCCTGGACCAGCCGGCCCCAGGAGCTGGCCGGCCGGGAGGCCACGGTGCTGGTCCGGCTGCACGCGCCCGAGCGGACGTTCGGGCTGCGGCTGGGCGAGAAGGTCGAGATCGTCGACGCGCCGGAGCGCCCCGACGGGGAGCTGGTGGCCCCGGCCGAGGCGTGGCTGCGGCTGGCCACCGGACGGCTGGGCACTCAGCACACCCCCGACGGGGTGCAGGTGACCGGCCCGGTGACCCTCGACGACCTGCGCCGGGTCTTCGTCGGCTTCTGACCAGCGGCCGTGCGGGCCGGTCTCCCCGGCCCGCACGGCACGTCAGCCCTTCACGCAGACCACCTGCTTGAGGTGCGCGACCACCTCGACCAGGTCCTCCTGCTGGGCCATCACCTCGGTGATGTCCTTGTACGCGCCGGGGATCTCGTCGACCACCCCGGCGTCTTTGCGGCACTCCACCCCGGCGGTCTGCGCGGCCAGGTCCTCCGTGCTGAACGTCCGCTTGGCCTGCGCCCGGGACATCCGACGCCCCGCCCCGTGCGACGCCGAGCAGTACGCGTCCGGGTTCCCCCGCCCTCGCACGATGTACGACCCGGTGCCCATCGACCCGGGGATGATGCCCAGGTCACCCCGGCCGGCCCGGATGGCGCCCTTGCGGGTCACCAGCACGTCCACTCCGTCGTAGCTCTCCTCCGAGACGTAGTTGTGGTGGCAGCTGATGGGCTCGTCGTAGCCGACCTGCGGGAAGTGCTCACGCACCACACCGCAGAGCAGGGCCAGCATGACCGCCCGGTTCCGCCGCGCGTACTCCTGCGCCCACCAGAGATCCCGCCGGTACGCGTCCATCTCCGGCGTTCCGGCGAGGAACACGGCCAGGTCCCGGTCCGGAAGGTCGACGTTGTGCGGAAGCCTTCGGGCCACCCCGATGTGCCGCTCGGCCAGCTCCTTGCCGATGTTGCGGGACCCGGAGTGCAGCATCAGCCAGACCCGCCCCTCGTCCGCGCCGCCCTGCTCCAGGCAGACCTCGATGAAGTGGTTGCCCCCGCCGAGGGTGCCGATCTGCCGCTGCGCCCGCGTCTCCAGCTGCGCCACCCGCCGGTCCAGGCCGGCGAACCGACCCCAGAAGTCGTCCCAGCCGGCCTGCTCCAGGCCCCGGATCCGACGGGTGTCGACCGAGTCCGTGCGCTGGGCGAAGCCGACCGGGATGGTGGCCTCGATCGCGGAGCGCAGCCCGGCCAGGTCGTCCGGCAGGTCGGCGGCGGTCAGCGAGGTACGCACCGCGGACATCCCGCAGCCGATGTCGACGCCGACCGCGGCCGGCGAGACGGCCTGCCGCATCGCGATCACCGAGCCGACCGTGGCGCCCTTGCCGAAGTGCACGTCGGGCATGACGGCGACACCCTGCACCCAGGGCAGCGCGCCGATGTTGCGCAGCTGCTTGGCGGCCTGCGGCTCGATGGCGTACGGGTCGGTCCAGACCCGGACCGGTGCCCGGGTACCGGCGAGGGGGGTGAATCCCATAGTGGTCTCCTTCTGTCGCGCGGCGACCGTTAATGATCATATTTGGCGGCCAGCGGTGGTGCGCGGATACGAAAGGGCCGCCCGATCCCGGTGGGGATGGGCGGCCGGCGGACGCGTCAGCGTCGGCGTCGGCGTCAGTCGCGCCACCCCGGCTCGTTGCGCCGCGCTGGGCGGTAGGCACGGGCGTTGGCGGTGAGCGGCAAAGGGGTGCCGGCGGGGAGCAGACACCAGCGGGCGTCGGTGCGGACACGTCGCGACATGGCGTACTCCCTCCGGGTTGCTCGGTTGACGGTGCACCGACGACAGTAGGAGGGCTGCCGCGCGTCCGCAATGGATATCGACGCTACCGGCCGCCGACCCGGCGCGCGACCGCCAGCAGATACTCCTTGCGATCCAGCGGATTGTTGTCCCAGCGGGCCCGGACGGGGGCGGGGCCACGCACCGGCCGGTAGCAGTCGAACTCGGTCTCCAGCACGCCCTCGCCCCGGGTCAGCGCAGGCAGGCGACGCTCCAGCGCGTGCACCAGACCGGCCGGGATCTCACCCTGCACCAGGTAGGACGCGCCCTGCCCGGTGGCCTCGGTCGGCACCGCGTCCAGCCGGGTGAGCGCGGGCAGCAGCGTGCCGAGGACGTCACCCGGCACCTCCAGCCGGAAGCGGTGTACCGGCTCGTGGACGCGGGTGCCGGCACGAGCGAGTGCGGCCATCAGCACCAACGGGGTGAGATTGCGGAAGTCCCCCGCCGTGCTGGACATGCTCTTGTCGAAGGTGCCGTGGGAATGGCTCTGCCGCGCCCAGTAACCGGCGTGAGTCAACGTCACCTCGCAGTCGGGGACCTCCCACCCGTGAAGGCCCTGGCGCAGGGTTCGGCGGACGGTCTCCTCCACGGCGGTGAAGAAGGCCGGTGGCATCGAACCCAACTCGACGCCGAGCCGAAACGTCACGCCGGCACCGGTCGGCGCCGGCGCGATCCGCAGCCCGACGGTGGCCAGGAACGGGTTGGGCGCCACCGCGATCACCTCCACCGCCCCAGCGACGCCGCACACCCGCTCCACGTGCACCGTGCTGGTTTCCCGGAACGTCACCCCCAGGCCGAAGTCGTCGGCAAGGGTGGCCTGGATGACCTCCTTCTGCACCTCGCCGTAGAGCGACACGGCGATCTCGTGCTGACGGTCGTCCTGCCGCAGGTTGATGAGCGGGTCCTGCTCAGCGAGCTGGATCAGCGCGGCGTGCAGCGCGACCCGGTCTGCGGGGCGCGTCGGCACCACCACGGTCTCCAGGGTGGGTGGCGCGAAGTGGCGGTCGGTGCCGGCACGTTCGGGTGGCACGCCCACCGGGTCGCCGATCCGAGCGCGCCTGAGGCCCCACAACCGGGCGATGTGACCGGCTTCGACCGCCGACGCCACCACGTCGGCCCCTTGGGCGACGACTCGGACGGCAGTGACCAGTTCAGCGTCGACAGCGCCGACGCGGACCCGGTCGCGAACCCGGATCGTGCCGGCGAAGAGCCGGACCACTGCGATCTTCTCTCCGGCTGGACCCCGTTCGATGGCGAACACGGTGCCGGAGACCGGGGCGTCGGCGTCACCCTGGACGGTGGGCAACAGCTCGGTGATCCCGGCGATCAGCGCGTGCACCCCGGCACCTGTGATCGCCGAGCCGGCGTACACGGGCTGCACCAGCGCGCGGCTGGTCCGCGTCGCCAACGCAGCGCGTAGCCGTGAGTACGGCAGCGCGGACGTGTCCGCCACCCAGTCGGCGAGCAGCACGTCGTCCTGGCCGGTGAGTAGGTTGAGCAGCCGGTCGCTGAAGGCGAGGTCGGTGGGCCCGTACGTCGTGCAGTGGGCGCTGCGGGTCCCCGGCATCGCCACCGCGCCCATCGCCACGACGCTCGGCGTGAGCTTCTCCGCGACCGCCTGGAAGACCCGGTCGGGGTCTGCCCCGGCCCGGTCGACCTTGTTGATGAAGATCAGCGTCGGGATGCGCAGCCGGCGCAGAGTTCGCATCAGCACCCGGGTCTGCGGCTGCACCCCCTCCACCGCGGAGATCACCAGCACCGCGCCGTCGAGCACACCCAGCACCCGCTCGACCTCGGCGATGAAGTCCGGGTGACCGGGCGTGTCGATCAGGTTGACTGTCACGTCGTCCAGCACGAAGGAGACGACAGCCGAGCGGATGGTGATCCCGCGTTGCCGTTCCAGTGCCAGGGTGTCGGTCTGGGTGCTGCCCGCGTCGACACGGCCGAGCTGGTCGGTCACACCGACGTCGTGCAACAGCCGCTCGGTCAGGCTGGTCTTACCGGCATCGACGTGAGCCAGGATGCCGAGGTTCAGGGTTTTCACGCAGCGTCAGGTCCTTCAGGTAGGCGACAGATCCCTTCTGGTCGGACATCGACGCAGCGCGCATTGGTGCTCCCTGGAGGTTGGTGGCGGTTTCGGGTAGTTCAGCAGGCCGTCGTCGGGTCGGGCAACCGAATAACCGGCGCTCTCACACCCCGTCCGCGGCCGGAGGAGACCTTGCGGGCGTTGACCAAGCTGGAGCAGTCGTTGCCGTCCCGGCCTGTTGGAGGCGATCGACGAGCGCACCTGCCTGCTGCACACCGGCGGCGAGTCGCTGGGGAACCTCGCCGCCTTCCTCGGCACCCTGGCTGTCGACTTCGACGTGCTCTACCCACCGGAGCTGCGTGCCGTCGTCCGGGACGTCGCGGCCCGGTTCACTCGCGCCGCCGGGTCCGCGCCGGGGCGAGTCGCGGTTCACCCCGGCGCGGACGTGGCGGTGGAGCTATGACTGCGGCACCAGCCGGAAGGACTGCGCCGCGGTGCCGTTGCAGGCGTACTGGATGAGCTGGACGCTGTCCGCCGTGGACGCGCCCGGCACGTCGAGACACTTGCCGCTGGAGCGGTTGACCAGGCGGTAGTAGCCGCCGCCCTCGGGCTCGGCCCGCCACTGCTGGTTGTTGCCGCCGCTGTAGGACCAGAGCTGGATGGGTGCGGAGTCGGCTGTCGACCGGTCGGTCACGTCGAGCACCTGGGCGCTGTTGTTGCGGTTGTTGACCCGCAGATACCCGCCGCTGGTCGGCACGAACTGGTACTGCTGCGCGGTGCTGCTGTTGCACGCGTACTGCTGGATGGCCGTGCCGTTCGCGCTGGCCGCGGCCCGCGCGTCCACGCACTTGCCGTTGCCCCGGTTGACAACCGTGTGCCAGGCGGTCGGCGAGATGCCGTCGGACGGCGGGGGCGTGGTCGGCGGGACGGTGCCGACACCGGCCAGCCAGTGCAGCCCGTCGATCAGCAACTGGTTCTGCTGCGCGCTGTCGAAGGTGGACGACAGCCCGGTGTTGGTGCTGTAGTTCATCGCGTTGTGACCGAAGTTGGCGTAGAGCATCTTGTACTGCCGGTTGCTCCAGACGAGCGGGTAGTAGCCGCCGTACCAGGACTGGTTGGGGTCCGTGCCGACCGGGAAGCTGGACGGGTCGACCGAGGCGAGGATGTCGATGTTGGGGTTCTGCCGCAGGTCGTTGCTCCAGGAGTACCACTCGCTGATCGACGACGGGAACGTTGCCGGGAGGTTCCGGGTGGCGGCGTGGGTGCGGTTGTCGGCGCGCATCGTGACCCGGGTGGGTCCCCAGGTGTTCGTCTGGAACGAGCCGGTGCCGAGAAAGGTGTTGTAGTACCAGCTCCAGCTCGACGGGTTGTCGGTCCACGCGCTGACGTGGAAGCCCAGCCACGCCCCGCCGTTCTGCATGTACTGCTGGAACGCGGCCCGCTGCGCGGTGGGCGGCGCGTCGTCCAGGAACATGACGACCTTGTACTGGGCCAGGTTGGAGGTGTTCAGCAGGCTCCAGTTGTTGGTGGCCTCCCAGGAGAAACCGTGCTGGGCGGCGGCCTGCGGGAACCAGGCCCGGGCGTCCTTGACAAAGTCGATGTGCGCGGCGTCCCAGGTGCCGTTGTAGAAGGCCAGGACCTTGAACGTCGGCGCGGCCTGCGCGCTTCGCGAGGCGCTGACAGCGACACCGGCGGTCAGCGCGACGACCAGGGCGACGAACAACGACAGGATTCGTCTGGTACGGGAGGAGAGTTCTGCGATCACCTGATCGTCCCTTCGGTGGGGACGCGCGCCGCCGCGTCGAGGTACATCTGTTCACAAGGTTTACAGATAGACGAAAGGTTATTCCTCTGACCTGATCGCGTCAATCGCCGATCGGCCGAACGGGTGGGATTCCTGCGGCAGCGGGTACCCCGGCCCGGTGACCAGCCCGGACGGCGTCGACGTCGACCAGCCGCTCGCCGTGGACGTGCCCGCCGCGCCGCACGACGCCAGTGGCGAACGCGTGCCGACCCGCGACCTCGCCGGCCTCGCGCCGCCGACCCGGTCGGCGCGCCGCTGGACCCCGAGCCGGGTGGTGGCCACCCCCGCCGCGCTCGACCACCCGCACGGCCAACGGATCGCCGAACGGGTGCGGGCACTCGGGATCGAGGTGGAACACCTGCGCGCCAACCGGCTCACCGGGGTACGCGGGCAGAACGACCGGGAAACCTATGCCCGGGCCAAGTCGACGATGGCGATAGTGGTGAGCCCACCCTCGCGGCGCGTGCTGCAACCCATCGCGCCCAGCGCCGACTGGCGGGTCGACCTGGCCGAGGGCTGCCCGGCGCACTGCCAGTACTGCTACCTCGCCGGATCCCTGTCCGGCCCGCCGGTGACCCGGGTGTACGCGGACCTCGACGACATCCTCGCCGGGCTGGCCGCGTACGCCGGGCGCGGCACGGTGACCAGCCGCAACGCGCGGCGCGCCGACGAGGGCACCACCTTCGAGGCGTCCTGCTACACCGACCCGCTCGCCCTGGAGCACCTGACCGGCAGTTGGCGGCGCGCGGTGCAGCACTTCGCCGACTGGGACGCCCCCGTGCAACTGCGCTGGACCACCAAGTACGCCGACGTGGACACCTTCGTCGGGCTGCCGCACGCCGGTCGGACCCGGGTCCGCTTCAGCGTCAACTGCGCCCCGGTGAGCGAACGGTTCGAGGGCGGCACCGCCCGGGTGCCGGACCGGTTGGCCGCGCTGCGCCGGCTCGCCCTCGACGGTTACCCGGTCGGGCTGACCATCGCGCCGATCATCGCGCTGCCGCACTGGCGGGAGCGTTACGGCGAACTGCTCGACCAGGTCCGCGCGGCGGTCGACGGGGTGCCCGACCTGGACCTGACCGCCGAGCTGATCACCCACCGGTTCACGCCGGGCAGCAAGGAGGTGCTGCTCGGCTGGTACCCGCGCACCCGGCTGGAGATGGACGAGGAGTCCCGCACCCGCAAGCACGGCAAGTTCGGCGCGGTGAAGTACGTCTACCCTCGCGAGCAGATGACCGAGCTGCGCGACTGGTTCACCGCCGAACTCACCGCCCGCGTGCCGGCCTGCCGGATCCTCTACTGGACCTGACGTCAGCCGACCGAGGAGCGGGCGACCGGGGCGGCGAAGAACGTGTCCGGGTACGGCTCGTCGCTCAGGCTGTAGTGCCACCACTCACGGTCGTAGTTGACGAACCCGGCGTCGGTCATCAGCCGCTGCAACAACCGACGGTTGTCCCGCGCCGTCCCGGTGATGCGGGGGTCGGCAGTGTGCGCCCGCGGGTCGAAACAGTCGAAGCCCGTACCCATGTCGATGCTGTTGTCGGCGAAGCGCTGCCCGCGCGGCGCGGTGCAGGCGACCAGTGGTTGCCCGACCCGGTACGGAGGTTGGCTGGCGGCGGGCTCGTCGACAAGGGTCAGGTCCAGGGTGCTGCCGCGGCTGTGCGCGGTGGGCGCGCCGATGTAACCGTCGGCGAAGAGCCGGTTCTTGGCCAGGTCCGGGTAGAACTCGGCCTTGGTCTGTTGCTCGTCGGGGCGCTTCGACCAGGCGACGAAGTCGTCCACCGCCGGTTGCGGGCGGTAGCAGTCGTACACCTTGAGGCTGTGCCCACCGGCCAGCGCGGCGTCCTCTACGCGGCGCAGGGCCTCGGCCGCCTGCCGGGTGAGCAGGCACAGCGGCTCCCGGTAGCCGGCGATCGGCCGGCCGACGAAGTTGTGCGGCGTGGCGTACCGGATGTCGGCGTGGATGCGCGGGTCGACGTCGGTCAGCACCACGAACCCGGGCAGCCGCTCGGCGGGGCTCGGCGACGGGGTGGGGCTCACCGACGTCGGCTGCGGCGTGGCGGGCACGGGCCGAGGCTCCGGCCGTGAGCAGCCGCCCAGCAGCACGGCGAACGCGAGCACGACGGCGACGCGGGTAGGCACCGGTCCTGTCTATCAGCCCCGGCCGGGCCCCGCGCCGGATCGGCCGTCGACCGGTTCGGCCACGCCCGCCGGACGAGCCGGCTCGACCAGGTCAACGGACCAGCAGCGCGTCCTGCATACGTTCGGACAGCCAGTCGCTGAACGAGTCTTCCGTCCAGCCGCAGCGCAGCACCAACGCGTCATAGTGCGCCGGGTCGTTGAAGATCCACAGAGCGTCGATCGCCCGCTCGACGTCGGAGCCTTGGCGCAGCGGACCGAGCGATCGAACCCGGTCGACCACCATCCGAGCGCCCGCGCGACGGTTGCGCAGCAGCGTCTCCCACACGTCGGCGACCTCAGCCGTCTCGTCTGCCGCCCGCCGAACGGTCTCGAAGATCCGCGCCGCGCGCCTGCCGATCAGGGTGCACACGCCGCCGTACGCGTGCAGGACGTCGGCCTGCGTGTCCGCCTCGAAGACCGGTTGGAACCAGGGTCGTTGGGCGACAGGTACCGGCTCGTCGTCGCCGGCGAGCGCCTCATCGAGGACCTGTCGTAGCAGCGCCGCCTTCGACCCGAACGTGGCGAACACCGTCGGGCGCGCGACGCCCGCGGCGACCGCCACGTCAGCCAGCGAGGTGCCGGCGTAACCACGTGCGGCGAACAAGTCGGCGGCCGCGCCGACCACCGCCCGCCGGGTACGCCGCGCACTCTCCTCACGCACCGCGGACCGGTAGCGCCGAGTCGGCTTTTCGTCCTTGACATCACCCATGGCTTCGCCATACTAGCAACATATTCGCAAGACACTGGCTAGTGAATAGACAGCATCTATCGTCGCGCCGCCGCTCGGCACGGCATCGAACTGCCACGACCACCCCCAGCACTGAATGAATCGACAGGAGGCCAGCACATGACGGACGGACAGGTTCGAGGGCGGGGTCGGTGGTCGATGTACGTCGCCGCAATTGTGCTCAGCGGCCTGACGGCCTGCGGGTCCACACGGGCGAACCAGCCGGCCACGGCGGGCGCCGACCCGTCCCGCTCGGTCGGTGCTGCGGGGATCGAGGCGAAGCCGGTCGACGCCTGCGCGTTGCTGTCCATCGACGAGGTCACGCAGGTGATCGGGGCCACGGGCGACAGTGGCCCGCAGGCAGGCAGCACCGGCGACGGTGGCAGCTCCTGCGCCTGGGAGAACCCGGACACCTACCACTCGATCACCATCGAGATCGGCAGCCCCGGCACCGCCGTCGGCGGCAACCTGCCGACCGAATCCGCGTACGGACAGACCGAAGCAGGCTCCGATGGCATCCGCTTCGCCTCGGGCGGCATCGCCGAGTTCTCCCTGCGGGACCGCGCCTGTGAGATCCAGGTCGTCACCAGGGTCACCGACAACACCGACCGGTCCACAGCGGTTCGGCTGGTCGGCCTGGTCCGCGACCGCGCCTGAGATCCGGCGCAGACAGTCCGATGAGCAGTGTCCACGCAGCTTCAGCCACCGGAGACGAGGACTGCTGCCGATCAGAGGAGGAGGTACCTGTGCGACGACTACCAATGCTCACGCTAGGCCTGTTGCTAATGGTGCCGGCGGGGTGCAGTGCCGCATCCGACCCGGCGGCGGACGGACGTCGCGATGAAGGAGAACGCCTGCAACCCTCTGTCGACGCACCGGCCAGCACCGGTGACCACGGTGACGTCACCGCGACCCCGGCACGGGCAGCCGACCCTTGCGCGTTGGTGCCGAAAGCCGCCGCCGAACGCCTGGCCGGAACACCCCTGGAGGACCCGGTCGCAGCCCCGGAGTCCTGCACCTACACCGGCCCGATCAGCGGACCCGTCGCCCAGGTCGAGGTCTACGCCGGCGCTGGGGCCAAGAAGATCCTCGACATCGACCGCGACCTCGGCCATGAACTGAAAGCCGTCGCCGGCGTCGGTGACGAGGCGTACATCGAGGACGGCGCGGTATTCGTCAACGTCGACGACACCTGGGTCGCCATCCGGCTGGTGAGCCTGGCCGACCCGGCCGCTTCCCAGCAGGCGCTGGCGAACCTGGCTCGGGACGTGGTGACCCGGTTGTGAATCCCACGACGCGGCGAACCCGTACGGTCATCGCTGCCGCGAGCGTCCTGCCCGTCCTGCTCGCCCTGACAGCATGCCGGGGCGCGAAGCCGAGCACGCCTGGCGACGACGGCGATGATCTGCGCTACGGGGCCGCGCCCGCCCCACACCCGGACGTGACCCTCCATCCGGACGTCGTCATCGTGTCCGGCGGCAGTGGCGTGGTGCGTTCGGTCACCGACGGGGGCCTGACCTGGCGACTCGACCCCGACGCCGGCAACGCCGACCGGCTGGCACCAGGCAAGGTCATGTTCGTCACCGGGCGCGGGGTGGGGCGGGTGGTCGACGCCCGGCGTGACGACCGGGACCTCGCGGTCACCATCGGCCCCGTGGACATCACCGACGTGATCCAGGACGGCGAATTCACGTCCGAACAGCCCGTCTCCCTGGCCGAGGCGGCCGCCTACCAGTTCGACGACACCTTCTGGGCCTCACCGAGCACCGAAGCGCGATCCGAACCGGCGGCGACAGCGACCCTGGGCCGCGCGCCAGCCGTGACCGGCAACGCGCTGACACGTACCGGCCTCCGGTCGAGCACCGCCGCCGCGCCGGCCACCACGGGCGCGCTGGACGTCGAGGGTCTCTGCTGCGCAGACGGGGTCGGCGCCCGCTTCTCCTACCGTCACAGTGGGCTCAACCTCTCCGGCACCATCGCCTTCGTGATGAAGCAGCCCACGGCCAAGTTCCACCTGGTGATCGACGGGTCCACGGTCACCGTGGCCGAGTTGCGGATCCACGGTGCGGCCGGGGTCCGGATCCAGGTCGACGCCACCACCACAACCGGCCAGAACGTCCATCCAGTCGCCTTCGTCCCGGTCAACTTCAGCGTGCCTATCGAAACCATATTGGGCATTCCGTTCTCCGCGACCGTTCGGCAGTCGATCGGCATCCGCACCGGTTTCAGCGCCGGGCACACCACGATCAGGGCCTCCGGCGAGTACTCGCTCGGCGGCACCATGGGTTTCGGCTACGCCGACGGCAGGTTCGGCGCACGCTGGCCCGGCGGTCTGCAGGTGAAACGCAACCTCGTCGACTCCGTCGACGGCACTTCGGTGGGGGCGAACGCACTGCTCATCGACTACGACGTGAAGTTCTTCATCGGCCTCGGCGCGGTGGTCTTCAGCGCCGGAATCTACGCCGGGCTCACCACCACGATGGGAATCACCCGAGGCTCGAGCATCGGTTTCGGCGGCCTGCAGGGCCTCGCCAACCGTGAGGGCTGCAACCGCGCCGACCTCACCATCAACGCGAGGTACGGCATCGGCTACACCATCCCGGCCCTGGTTGCGAAGGTGATCAACTTCTTCCTGAGAGTCTTCAACGCCAAACCCATCGCCGCCGAGGGCGGGATCCCCAACCCGCCGCCAGTCGTCAACCTGGTCAACCAGCACTGGGTCACGAACCGGCCGGTGTGTCAGCACTGAGATCGCCCCATCGACGGGGACCGGCCGCCCGGCGTCGCTTCTCGCAGCCGGGGTCTCATCAGGCTCCGTGCACGAACCGTGGTTGAGCCCTGAGAGCCCTTTCCCGGTGGCGGAAAGCCGGCCGACACGGAACTGCCGCGGGCCAGCGCGGCGAAAGGTAGCCGAAATATATCCGGAATACTTCCGTAACTCCGCCGAGCGCCGGAACCGACCGGGCGTGTCGTCAACCCCTATCGGTGAGGCAAGATGGCGCGAGGAACGGTGCACGCCGTTCCGGGACACACGGTGGCGACGGCATGCTGTCGCTTCCGGAGCGGTGAAGGAGACGCGGGTGGGCGCGGACGACGGACGCAGGGTGACCATCACCGCGATCGCACGGGAGGCCGGAGTCTCGGTGCCGACCGTGTCACGGGTGCTCAACGGACGCTCCGATGTGGCCCCGGACACCCGGGAGCGGGTCGAGGAGTTGTTGCGCCACCACGGCTACCGGCGTCGCACCAGCCGCAGCGTTCGCCGCGCCGGTCTCGTCGACCTGGTCTTCAACGACCTGGACAGCCCCTGGGCCGTGGAGATCATTCGCGGCGTGGAGGACGTCGGGCACGGCGCGGGTGTCGGCACCGTGGTCTCCGCGATCCACCGGCAGCCCACAGCGGCCCGGCAGTGGTTGCAGAACCTGCGCACCCGGGCCACCGACGGCGTCATCTTCGTGACCTCGCACCTGAGCCCGCCGCTGCACGCGCAACTGCGTCGCCTCAACGTGCCGGTGGTGGTCGTGGACCCGGCCGGCGTACCGGCCATGGACGTGCCCACGATCGGCGCCACCAACTGGGCCGGCGGGCTCGCCGCTACCGAACACCTGCTCGCGATCGGGCACCGGCGCATCGGTTTCGTGGCCGGGCCGACGCACCTGCTGTGCAGCCGGGCCCGGCTTGACGGTTACCGCGCTGGGCTGGAGGCCGCCGGGGTGCCGGTGGACGACGCGCTGATCTACCCGGGCGACTTCTACCACGCCTCCGGTTTCGCTGGCGGGACCGCGCTGCTCGACCTCGCCGACCCGCCGACCGGCATCTTCGCCTCCAGCGACCAGATGGCTTTCGGCGTCTACGAGGCCATCCGACGGCGCGGGCTGCGCGTGCCGGACGACGTGAGCGTGGTGGGGTTCGACGACCTGCCGGAAGCCCGCTGGGCCTCACCGCCGCTGACCACCGTGCGCCAGCCGTTGGTCGAGATGGGACGGTTGGCTGCCCGGACGGTGCTGCGCCTGGCTCAGGGCGAGGGCATCGACTCGCCCCGGGTGGAACTCGCCACCGAGTTGGTAGTTCGGGACAGCACCGCCGCCCCGCTGACCGGGTCGCCCGCCTCGGCGTGACGGCCTGACCTGCGTCGGAAACCGGTTGGACCGGTTCCGGTCAGGTTCCGAAAATTCCGGCGAGGTCGCCCTTGACCGGGAGCCACCCACGGTCGGCGCGGTGAGCGACCGACGGTCACCCACCGCGCCGCACTGTCAGTGGTGGTGGTGCCAGCGGACGGCCTTGCGGATGGTCACCGGCAGTGCGGGCGCGCCGTCGACCGGTGCCGGGTCCTCGGCGGTCGGTGCCACTCCCCCGGCGGCGATCCGGTCCAGCGTGGCCAGGCCCGCCCCGTCGACCTCGCCGAAGATCGTGTAGTTGGGGCGCAACGCGGAGTTGGCGTAGACCAGGAAGAACTGGCTGCCGTTGGTGTCCGGTCCGGCGTTGGCCATGGCCAGCACGCCACGGGCGTACACCCGGCGCTCGCCGGTCGGGTCGGTGGGCGCGGGCGGCAGGTCGGTCGGCAACTCGTCGCGGTACCGGTAGCCCGGGCCGCCCTCACCGGTGCCGGACGGGTCACCGCACTGCAGCACGCTCAGCGTCGGGTACGCGGTGAGCCGGTGGCACGGGGTGCGGTCGTAGAACCGCTTGTTCACCAGGTGCAGGAAGCTCTGCACCGTGCACGGCGCCGCGGCCCGGTCCAGTGTCAACCCGATGGGCCCGTGGTTGGTCGCCAGGGTCACCCGGACGCTGCCCCGGGCCGGGGTGCGTCGCGGGTCGGGCGGCAGCGGCACCGGCCGGGCCGCGGGTTCGTCCGGGGTCTCGGTGTACGCGCACGGGCCGTGGGTGGTGCGCGGCGGTCGGGTGGCGGCGTCGGCAGCAACGGTCGGCGCGGCGGAGACGCGCACCGGGTCGGCCGACGGGCCCGGGGCGGCGAGCGCCGTGGCGGACGAGCCGACGACCAGCGCCCCGGCGAGCACTGTCACCCCCGCGAGGCGGGTCAGGGCGCGCACCGGTCGGCGGGGTGCCGCCACTGCGGGGCGCGGTTCGAGTTCACTCGACACAGGGATCCTCCTGGACTGGTGGAGCCAGAAAGACCGGAGTCTATGGACGGCAGCGCCCGATGTCGATCCGTCAGGGCATCCGACGGCGACGCCGCCACAGCACGCCGCCCATCAACGCCACCACCGTCGCGCCGCTGACCGCGATCACCGACCAGAGCCACCCCGAGCCGGCAGGCGCGGGTCCGCTGGCCGCCGCCGGTCGGGGCGCGCCGGGTGCCGCCAGCGCGGACGGCGCCGCCGACGGGGTGGCGGTCAGCTCGCCGGGCTCGACCAGTCGACCCACGGCGGCGTCCCGCGGCAGCGTGAAGCCCCAGTCCAGGAGGGCCGCGCCCTGCTCCCAGCCGCGCACCGGTGCCGATTCGGCGCCCAGCAGGGTCACCACCAGCCGCCGCCCGCCGCGTTCCGCCGCCCCCACGTAGGTGTGCCGGGCCAGGTCGGTGAAGCCGGTCTTGCCGCCGAGCGCCCCCGGGTACCGGTAGATGAGCTGGTTCTCGTTCTGGATCTCGAAGCCCTTGGTGCGTTGCGCCGGCTGAACCGGAATCGACGCCTGCTCGGTCAGCGCGTACCGACGGAAGTTCGGTTCGGCGAAGCAGGCACGGGCGATCAGCGCCAGGTCGTACGCGCTGGTGAACTGCCCCTTGCCGTCCAGCCCGGACGGGGTGACCGCGTGCGTCTGGAGCGCGCCGAGGTGGTGGGCCTGCTCGTTCATGGCGCGTACGCCGGCGGCGCTGTCCGTTCCGCTGCCGAGTCGCGCGAGGGCGTTGGCGGCCTCGTTGCCGGAGTTGAGCAGCAACCCGAGCCAGATGGTCTCGATGGTGTACCGGCCGCCCGCGACCAGGCCCACGGCCGACGAGCCGGGTTCGATGTTCATGTCCGCGTCGGTGACGGTGACAATCTGCTTCGGGTCGAGCCTGGGCAGCATCGTGGCCGCCAGCAGGAGCTTCTGCACGCTCGCCGGTGTGCCGTACTCGTGGGGGCCGCAGCCGCCGAGCACCTGGCCGCTGTCCAGGTCGGCGACCAGCCACGACGTGGCGGTGACCCTCGGCGGCGCGGCGGCGCCGGACGGCACGACCAGGCCGGCCGTGTCCAGCGCCGCGCCGCCGATCATCCGTTGCTCGGGCACGGCGGGCGGGGGCGACGGCCGGGGTGGGCGGGACGCCGCCGGCACCGGGACCCGGGGGCAGCGCACCGTCGGCGCGGCGGACGCTCCCGTCGCACCGACCGGCACGGGAGCGAGCAGGACGGCGGACGTCGTGGCCGCCAGCAGCGCAGCTCTCATGTGCCCGACCCTAGTCAGGAGGATCGCCCGGCGGGACGGGATGCCGGTCAACTCGCGTTGCCGCGAGCGCGCAGGTAGTCGTGCAGGGCGGCACTGCCCCGCAGCCGACGCAGGCTGCGGGTGTGCAGCTCCTGCTCGCGGCGGCCCAGCTCGGCGCGGACCCGCTGGGCGCTGCCGGTGGTCCGTAGCTCGCCGAGCACCGCGGCGATGATCTCGAACGGGTACGCGCCCCGCCGCAGCAACGCGATGACCTGCGCCGCGCGTAGCTCCGCCTCGTCGTACACCCGGTAGTTGGTCCCCGGGGTGCGGCCCGGCCGCAGCAGCTCGCGTTCCTCCCACAGCCGCAGCTGTGAGGTCCGGACCCCGACCAGGGCGGCGACCTCGCCGATGCGGGCGCCGTGGCGTGGTGCGGGTCGGGTCGCCGGTGGGCTGGCCAGCACGGTCTCGAAGGCGCCGAGCACCCGGCGAATCTCGGCGCGTTCCCGGTCCAGCTCGGCATGGCCGCCGTCGAGCGCCGCCAGGGCCGCCGGCAGGTCACCAGCGTGCACCGCGGCCATGATCTCCCGGGTACGGCTCCAACCGTGCCCCTCGGCCAACCGCCGCGCCACGGTCAGCGCCCGGGCGTGCTCGGTCGTGAAGATCCGGTAGCCGCTGGCGGTGCGCCGCACCGGCGGCAGCACCCCCAACTCGACGTAGTTGCGCACCTGCTGCACCGAGATCCCGACGGTGGCCGCCAGGTCCACGGCGCGCAGCCGATCCTGCGAGGCGACGTCCACGCGAGCCACCGTACCGCTTACGACGTGATTTGAGACTTTCCCGGACGTAGCGCCGCCGCTTGCGCTCGAACTTCGCCAGAACTGTCTACATGCGGATGAATGAGACAATGGAACCCGCCAGTGCCCGGCGGGGCAAAGTCCCGCCACGATTCCGTGAAGGGTTCGCATGTCGCAGCCAGCATGGTCCGCCGCCGACAGCCACGACATGATCGAGGTACGCGGGGCGCGGGAGAACAACCTCGCCGACGTCTCGGTCGACATCCCCAAACGCCGGTTGACCGTCTTCACCGGCGTCTCCGGGTCGGGCAAGTCGTCGCTGGTCTTCGGCACCATCGCCGCCGAGTCCCAGCGCATGATCAACGAGACCTACAGCGCGTTCCTCCAGTCCTTCATGCCGAACCTCAACCGGCCGGACGTCGACTCGCTCCGCAACCTCAGCGCGGCCATCGTCGTCGACCAGGAGCGGATGGGGGTCAACTCCCGCTCCACCGTCGGCACCGCCACCGACGCGTACGCGATGCTGCGGATCCTCTTCAGCCGGCTCGGCCAACCGTCCATCGGCGGCGCCGGGGCGTTCAGCTTCAACCTGCCCGAGGGCATGTGCCCCACCTGCGAAGGGCTGGGCCGGGTCTCCGACCTCGACATCAACGAGCTGGTCGACGTCGAGCGCTCCCTCAACGACGGCGCGATCACAGTGCCCAACTTCGCTGTCGACTCCTGGTACTGGCAGACCATCGTCGGCTCCGGCCTGTTCGACCCGGACGTCAAACTCCAGGACTTCACCCCGCAACAGTGGGAGGACTTCCTGCACAAGCCGGCCACCAAGATCAAGGTGGGCAGCAACAACTGGACGTACGAGGGGCTGGCGGTCAAGGTCAAGCGGCTCCTCCTGGCCAAGGACCGCGAGTCGATGCAACCGCACATCCGCGCCTTCGTCGACCGGGCGGTCACCTTCACCAGCTGCGGCGACTGCGGCGGCACCCGACTCAACGCGGCCGCCCTGTCGTCACGGATCGCCGGGCGCACCATCGCCGACTGCTCGGCCATGCAGATCAGCGACCTGGCAGCGTTCGTCCGCACCGTCGACGACCCGGGGGCCGCGCCACTCGTCGCCAACCTACGCGACCTGCTGGACTCCCTGGTCGAGATCGGTCTGGGCTACCTCAGCCTGGATCGCGAGTCGGCGACCCTCTCCGGCGGCGAGGCGCAACGGGTGAAAATGGTCCGGCACCTCGGCTCCAGCCTCTCCGACGTCACCTACGTCTTCGACGAACCCACCGTCGGCCTGCACCCACACGACATCGCCCGGATGAACGACCTGCTGCTGCGGCTGCGCGACAAGGGCAACACCGTGCTGGTGGTGGAACACAAACCGGAGACCATCGCCATCGCCGACCACGTGGTCGACCTCGGCCCGGGCGCCGGCACCGACGGTGGCCGGATCTGCTTCACCGGAGACATCCCCGGCCTGCGCCGCTCCGACACGCTCACCGGCCGACACCTGGACCACCGGGTGACAGTGCGTCCCGACGTACGCCAACCCACCGGGCAACTCGCCATCCGCCAGGCCGACCTGCACAACCTGCACGACGTGGACGTGGACATCCCGCTCGGGGTCCTCACCGTGGTCACCGGCGTGGCCGGCTCCGGCAAGAGTTCACTGATCCACGGCTCCCTGCGCGGTCGGTCCGGGGTCGTCATCGTCGACCAGTCCGCGATCCGCGGCTCACGACGCAGCAACCCGGCCACCTACAGCGGGCTGCTCGACCCGATCCGCACCGCCTTCGCCAAGGCCAACGGGGTCAAGGCCGCGCTGTTCAGCGCCAACTCCGAGGGCGCCTGCCCGACCTGCAAGGGAATCGGCCTCATCTACACCGACCTGGCGATGATGGCCGGCGTCGCGAGCGTCTGCGAACGGTGCGAGGGGCGGCGCTTCACCGACACGGTGCTCACGTACACACTGCGCGGCAAGAACATCCACGAGGTGCTGACCATGTCCGTCACCGAGGCGCACGCCTTCTTCCCCAGCGGGGCGGCGCACCTCGTCCTCGGCCGGTTGGTCGACGTCGGGCTGGGCTACCTCAGCCTCGGCCAGCCGCTGACCACCCTGTCCGGCGGGGAGCGGCAACGACTCAAGCTCGCCATCCACCTGGCCGAGAAGACCACCACGTACGTCCTCGACGAGCCGACCACGGGCCTGCACCTGGCCGACGTGGACCAACTGCTGGCCCTGCTCGACCGGATGGTCGACGCCGGCAACACGGTGATCGTCATCGAGCATCACCAGGCGGTCATGGCACACGCCGACTGGCTCATCGACCTCGGCCCCGGCGCCGGCCACGACGGCGGCCGCATCGTCTTCACCGGCACACCGGCCGAGCTGGTCGCCACCGGCGACACCCTCACCGCCAAGCACCTGCGCGAGTACGTCAACGACCCGGCGGTGATCGGCCAGGGCTGACGCCGGTGCCCCGCCACCGGCCGGCGCACAGCGGCGACGGGTCCCGGCACGAGCGGCGGCGGTCCGGCGGGCGGCGCTCTCGCGGCGGCGTCAGGTGACGCGGCGCAGCCAGCGCCGCTGCCAAGGGGTTTCCACCGCCTTCGGGTGGTAACCGGCCCGCACCCACGGCACCGCCCGCTCGACCGGCAGACCGTCGAGGATCGCCAGCGCGGCCAGGGCCGTCCCGGTACGACCCAACCCACCCCGACAGGCCACCTCGACACGTTCACCGTCGTGGGCCCGTCGCAGCGCTTCCCGTAGGACGTCGAGGGCTTCGGCGCGGTCGAGCGGCACCCAGAAATCAGGCCAACGGATCCGCCGGTACGGCCAGGCGGGCTCCGGACCAGGTGCCAGCAGCACGGCGAAGTCGGCGGGCGAGGTCGCAGCAGCGATGCGGCGACCGCGCACCGTCGCCCCACTGGGGAGTACGAGTACGCCCGACTGCTCGGACCACGACTGTGCATCAGTCACCCGGACATTGTGCCGCGACGATCTGACAGGTGAGCACAGACAGCGCCGCCCCCGGCTGGTGGGCCGGGGGCGGCGCTGATGTCGGTGTGCAGGTCGCCTCTCGGCGAGTGGCACGACGCGGCTCCAGCCGAACGGTATTCCGCGAGGGCGATATTAGGTGAGGCCCGGGGACACTGAGTCACACCGACACCCTCCACAACCAGCCCGCCACCGCCGTTGTTCCCGCACCCCCGCCTCACCCACCCACCCGATCGCCACCCGCGCCCTCGCGCCGTGCTTCGGCCAGAATCCACGAGATCTTGGACAGTTTCCGTTCTCGCCTAACGGAAACTGTCCAAGATCTGCTGACAGCCACCGACAGCACCCGCTCTGCCGACGCTCATCCACTTCCGGGCTCGCCCGACGTCGCGGCACCCACGAGCAATGACCAACGACATGTGCCTGCCACACGCAAACGGAAGCGCCGCTGGCCGGCACCCCGTGCGGGTGCCGGCCAGCGCTCCCAGCGGCTGTACCCCTCGCCGGGGGCCGGTGGTGTGGGAACGGCGGTCAGCGTCAGCCGCCGTGGGGTGGCGGTCGGCGATCGGTGGCAGCAGGAAGGCCGCTGGCCGGCACCCCGGGTTGCGGGTGCCGGCCAGCGGTACGTGTGGTGTTGCCGTGCGGTGGTGCGGGTCAGCTGTTCCAGTGCTGGCCGACCAGGTCGGTGGCCTGCTGCTCCCACTGGGCGTAGGCGTCCGGGTAGGCCGACACCTGCACCGTCTGCGCCGCGTCGGTCAGCGCCATGTCCTGCCACCCGTCGACCTGCTTCAGACCCTTGAGGAACGCGGTGGTGGAGTACTCGGGATCGGTGATCTGCTCGGGTGTGCCCCAACCACTGGACGGGCGCTGCTGGAACAGGCCCAGCGAGTCGTGGTCATTCATGTCGCCCAGGTGGCCGAGGTTCTCCAGCTTGGACTCCTGCAGGCTCGTCGCGATCGAGATCACCGCGGCCCGCTCCGGCAAACCAGCCTTCTTCGTCGCGGCGATGATCGCCTTCACGTTGGCGGTCTGCTCGTCGTTGAGGGCGATGTGGGACTGGTCGCCCTGCGGCTTCGGCGCCGACTGCACGGCCACCGCGACGGGCTTGGCGTCGACCGGGTTGGCGTGGGCGGCGATCGGACCGGCGAACACACCACCGGCGAACGCGAGACCAGCAACAGACAACATGCTCTTACGAATGATCGTGTTCATGGGAGTAGCTCCTTCTGGGGTAGAACACCCACACCGTCAAAGGGGGAACGGCGGTGAGGGTGTGAGCACCTCGTCCGGCGCTGCACAAACAAAGGGGGAAAAAGTCTGGGGGGTGACGCCTGATCGGGCGTCAGGGTCGGCGACCTGGCGAGCGGGGGCTCGTGGCGCCGGGTCCATGTGTAACGACCGGGGGGCCGGGATCATTCCGGGGTCGGCCACCTGCCGGCACCCTCGTCTAAGCGGTGCCCGTCGGTCGTCCGTGGGGACTGCAACGACCGGGGGGAGGCTCTCATTCCGCCCTGCGCGACCCGCCCGCAAAGGCCGGGCGGCGGGCCGTGGTACTGCGAACGTCAGACTATGTAACGACCCCGGTCCGGCCATGATTCCGGCCCACGCGTGTGCCCGACCACATCCCAGAACCACCCATCAACCGACAAACCACCCACACCCCGCCGTTCGGCGGTGTCGATTCGCCCCTCACTCGAAGGTGATCCACTCGGGTTCACGGAAGTCGGGGCATCCCGGACGCCCGGACACCCCGACATCAGGAAACCCGAGTTGATCACGCCGGGCCGGCCGCAATGTCCTGCCCAGGAGCCTGGGCGGGTCAGGAGCCCAGGTAGCGCAGGATTGCGAGGATTCGTCGGCTGTAGCCCGTTGTGTGTGCGAGGTCGAGCTTGTCGAAGATGGCGTTGACATGCTTCTCGACAGCGCTCTGCGATACGTGCAGCCGCTGGCCAATGGCGAGATTTGTGTGCCCCTGGGCCATCTCGTGCAACACGTCACGTTCCCGCGGCGTGAGCCGACCGAACGGGTCGGGACGGTCCGAGCCGGCCACCACCTGACGGACCACCTCCGGGTCGAGGGCGGTGCCTCCGGCGGCCACCCGGTCGAGGGCGTCGAGGAAGTCGTCCACCTGGGCGACCCGGTCCTTGAGCAGGTAGCCGACCCCCTCGGGACGGTCCGCGAGCAGCCTCCCGGCGTAACGCCGCTCCACGTACTGGGAGAGCACGAGGACGCCGGTATCGGGCCACCGGCGACGGATCTCCAGGGCGGCCCGCAGTCCGTCATCGGTGTGGTTGGGTGGCATCCGGACGTCGGTGACGACCACGTCGGGACGGGATCGTCCGACCGCCTCGACAAGCTGGTCGGCGGTCCCGACCGCCGCGAGCACCTCGTGCTCCTCGTCGGCAAGCAGCCGCGTCAGGCCCTCACGGAGCAGCGTCGAGTCTTCGGCGAGGACTAGGCGCACGGCAGCTGCGCCAGCACGGTCGTCGGACCGCCGGCTGGGCTGGTCACCAGAAGTCGGCCGTCCAGCGCGGCGACCCGTCGCGCCAGCCCGGACAACCCGCGTCCGGTCGGTTCCGCGCCGCCGACGCCGTCGTCGTGTACGCGCATCCGGATCCACCCATCCCGTACTCCGATTTCGACGGTGACCAGGGTAGCGGCGGCGTGCTTCGCAGCGTTGGTGAGCGCCTCGCAGGCCACGAAGTACAGCACCGTCTCGACCTGCCGCTCGGGCCGGAGCGGCAGCTCGCAGCGGATTCGCACCGGCACCTCGGATCCGCGGGCGACGATGGCCAGGACCTCACCCAGATCGCTGTCGTCCAACGCTGACGGGTAGACCCGCCACGCCACCTCGCGCAACTCTTCGATGGCCCGCTGCACGTCCTCGTGTGCCTGAGAGAGCAGTGCGTGTGTGCGGTCGGCGTCGCGGGCGCGGCGGGCCCGGCCGAGCAGCATGCCGAGGGCGACCAGCCGCTGTTGAAGGCCGTCGTGCAGGTCGCGTTCGATGCGCTGCCGTTCGGCGTCGACGGCGGCGATGACTCCGGCCCGACTGGTGGTCAGCTCGTGGACCCGGCGGGTCAGCTCGGCCCGACTTCCCGCGCCGAGCAGTCGTCGCGCCAGCCAGATGTCCAGCGCGGCGATGCTGGCGACGGCCTGAACGTTGAGCAGTAACAGCACCGCCCCGACGGCGACCTGGGACAGGGCGTCGAGAACAGTCAGGTCTCCGCGCACGGCCGCGCGCAGCACGATCCCGGCCAGCACCACACCGACGCCGAGCACGGCGTACGCCAGCAGACCGAGCGCGCCGGGCAACAGTCGGGCGGCCAGGTAGCCGAGCTGCCGCCGGGTCGCCACGGTGTGCGGCACGGGCAGATCCTCCGTGGCGAGCAGCCCGGCGAGGCGGCGGTGTTCCATCCGTACGAGCCGCCCGCCGTACCTGCTGGTCAGGCCGGTAACCCGACGGCCCGCCGCAGGCGCGACCGCGAACACACTGCAGGCTGCGAACGCGACGGCGAGGAAGGCGAATTCGACGACGGCCGTCGCGACTCCGACGGCGACACCGAGCGGCAGCCGGAGCCGAAGCAACCACCTGCCGGTCCGCCGCTCCCCCACCACCTCGCCCGCCTTCCGCAGCAAGCCTGCTCCCGCTTGCTCCGCTTCGTGTGACGCGCCCGCCGCAGGCGCACGTTTCATGCAGGGCGTCAGCACGCGACGCCGGTGCAGTCTGGGGTGCAGAGCAAAGGCAAGGAACAAGGAAACCAGAAGGGCTGGCTAGCGCTCGTCCGACGCCCACGATCCGCTTCGGTAGAGGGTGCCGCGACCGCCCGGGTCGGGCATCCCGTTCAGTGCGCCCTGCTCGGGCTCTGTCGGCTCGGGGTTGCGGGCAGCGCGGCGGGCCTTCAGCACGCGGGACCCGACGAACCAGGCGGCCGCCGCCGCGCAGACGACGATCACCACCTTCTGGAGCATGCCGGCGTAGCCCTCGACGAGATGCCAGTTGTCACCCAGCAGGTAACCGGCGAGCACGAACGTGGCGTTCCAGATCAGGCTGCCCAGCGTGGTGTAGAGCAGGAACGTGCTCACCGGCATCCGCTCAACCCCCGCCGGGATGGAGATCAGGCTTCGGAAGATCGGGATCATCCGGCCGAAGAAGACGGCCTTCACACCGTGGCGCAGGAACCACGCCTCGGTCCGGTCCACGTCGCTGAGCTTGACCAGTGGAAGCCGGGAAACGATGTTGCGCATCCGGTCGCGCCCCAGGGCCGCGCCGATCAGGTAGAGCGCGAGCGCGCCCACCACCGAACCCAGCGTGGTCCAGAAGATCGCACCGACCAGACTCATCCGTCCCTGCGCGGCGACGAACCCGGCCAGCGGCAGGATCACCTCACTGGGGATCGGCGGGAAGAGGTTCTCCAACGCCACTGCCAGGCCAGCGCCCGGTCCGCCGAGTCGTTCCACCAGGTCAGTGACGTAGCCGACGATCCCGTCCTGTGGTGGCTCCGCTGCGGCGGCGGGGGTTCCGGTGGCGAACACGGCGTGGGACGTTCGAATCATGCGCCCACGTTACGAAGTCATCCTGAGAGCCGACCATGGGGCCGACCGCCCGACCGCGCGGGTCGACCACACCGGTGGGGGTGCGGAAAGCCGCACCCCGCTGCGGCTCGCGGTGGTCCAGCCGCCGTGCGTACCCCTGGATGTCGCGGCAAACGCACGGGCGCACGCCGCCGCGGTCCGCGCGGCGCGCGCCCGGGTGGTGGTCTTTCCGGAGCTGTCGCTGACCGGGTACGAGTTGGACGCGCCGGTCGTGTCGGTCGACGACCCGCGGTTGGCGCCGCTGGTCGAGGCGTGCGCCGAGGCGGGTGCGCTGGCCCTGGTCGGTGCGCCGGTCACCGGCGACCACATCGCGATGCTGGCCGTGACCGGTGGCGGTGCGACGGTGGCGTACCGGAAGATGTGGCTGGGGGACGCGGAGGCCCGTCGGTTCCGGCCCGGCGACACCCCGGTCGTGCTCGATGTGGACGGTTGGCGGGTGGGGCTGGCGATCTGCAAGGACACCGGCGTGGCCGCGCACGCGGACCGGACGGCCGCGCTCGGGATCGACGTGTACGCGGCGGGCGTCCTGGAGTCGGCCCGCGACGCGGCAGTGACAGACCAGCGGGCGCACCGGATCGCCGCCGCGCACCGGGTCTGGGTGGCGGTGGCGAGCTTCGCCGGGTCGACCGGCGGTGGCTACACCGAGGCGGCGGGGCGGTCGGGCGTCTGGACGCCGGACGGCGAAGAGTACGCCCGCGCGGGCACCGACCCGGGCGAGTCGGTCAGCGTCAACCTCACGTCCCCCGACCGGGGCGGCGGGCGCGGTTAAGGTGACGTAATGATCTCCGGACGAGTCGTGCAGCTGCGGCGGTACCCGGTGAAGTCGCTGCTCGGAGAGCGGACCTCGGCCGCCGACATCGGCGCGACCGGTATCGCGGGTGACCGCGTGCTGGCCCTGCTGGATCAGACAAGTGGGCGGGTGGCCAGCGCCAAGCAACCCCATCGCTGGCGCGGCCTGCTCACGCTACGAGCGACCGGCGGGGTGACCGATCCGGTACGGATAACCCTGCCCGACGGTCGACACCTGTCAAGCGAGGACCCCGGCATCGACACGGCGCTGAGCGCGGCGGTGGGCCGCCCGGTGACCCTCGTCGACGCCGTACCGCCCGGTGCCACCCTGCTGCGGTCCCACCCGGAGGCGGTGCTCGCCGCCGGCCTCACCGAAGAGGTCCTGGCCGACGAGAGCCGGCTCGGGTCGGTTCTGCCCGGGACCTTCTTCGACTTCGCTCCGATCCACCTGGTCACCACCGCGACCCTGGATCGGATCGCCGGGCACCTACCGCCTGGGGCGGGGACTGTGGAGCGCTACCGGCCCAACCTGGTGCTCGACACGGACACGGACGCCTTCGCCGAGAACGACTGGGTCGGTCGGGAACTGCGCGTCGGCCGGGGCCTGGTGCTCGCCGTGCTGGCCCCGACGCCGCGCTGCGCGGTGCCCACGCTCGCGCACGGCCCGCTGCCCCGCGAGACCGAGGCGCTGCGGGCTCCCGCCCGACTCAACCGGATCGAACCGCTGCCCGGAATGGGTCCCCAGCCGTGTGTCGGCGCGTACGCCACAGTGCTCCGGTCCGGGCGGGTGGCGGACGGCGACCACGTTACGGTCTGCCCATGAGTACCGTCCCCTCCCGACTGTCCGTGGTCACACTGGGAGCACGCGACGTCGCCGCGCTGCGGTCGTTCTACCGGTCGTTGGGGTGGCCCGAGCTGCCGGCCAGTGACGACGGCTGGTCGGCCTTCCTGCTGGGTGGTGTGCTGTTCGCGCTCTACCCGCTACCCGAGTTGGCCGCCGAGGCGGCACCGGGCGTGCCCCTGCCGGCCGGTGGCTGGTCGGGGGTCACCCTGGCCTGCAACGTCGACAGCCCCGACGAAGTCGATACAGCGTTCGAAGCCGCCGTCGCGGCGGGGGCGACGGTGGTGGCGCAGCCGACCGACCGGTCCTGGGGTGGGCGCTCCGGCTACATCGCCGACCCGGAGGGCAACCGGTGGGAAATCGCCTGGGCGGGCACCGCCCGCTTCGACGAGCGCGGCGCTCTTCTCTCCTTCGGCTGAATGTGCTGTTTGCGCGGCGGCAACGACCTTGGAATGCTTCGGGAATGACCTCCTTTCCTCCGACCTTCGACGATGATGTCGTCGGCCAGTCAGCCCAGAGGCAGTTCGAGGCGTTCATCGACGAGCACCGCAGAGCACTCAACGGCTACCTGGACGGGCTGACCGAGGAGCAGGCACGGCGGTCGTTGGTGCCGTCCCGGACGACGCTGCTGGGTCTGGTGAAGCACGCCGCGTTCGTGGAGAAGGTCTGGTTCGACGAGGCCGTCACCTGCCGGCCCCGCTCCGAGATCGGCATCCCGGCCACGCCGGACGAATCGTTCATCCTGGACGACGGCGACACGATCGCCGCCGTCCAGCGCGCGCACCGGGACGCCTGCGAAGCCTCCCGCCGCGCCACGTCCAACCTGGGCCTTGACGACCTGCTTCGTGGCAACCGGCGTGGCCCGCTGCCGCTGCGCTGGGTCTACCTGCACGTGCTGCGCGAGATGGCGCAGCACTGCGGGCACGCGGAGATCCTGCGCGAGCAGATCCTGGCCGCCGAATAGCGTCGCCCCATCCGGCCATCCGCCCGTCCGCCCGCCGTCGTCCGAGACACCGAACTCGGTCCGGCCCGGCGGTACTGGATCACGCTCTGGCCCACCCCCCGGTGTCGGCGAAGCGACGCAGCGTCCAGCGGGCCGGCGGCCAGCCGCCGGGGTCGTGGTCGGTGGTCCATTCGGTGATCGAGGCCGGGGGCACGTCCAGGTCGAACGCCCGGAAGACCGGCTGTGCGCCGAGCGCGTGAAAGGCGCCCTCGACGGTTTCGCTGTGGCCGACCAGGACCACTGTGGAGCCCCGGTGCCGGTGGGCGATCTCCATGATCGCGCGGCTGACGCGGACCACCAGTTCGGCCCAGCTCTCGTTGCCCTCCTCGAACGGTCGGAACACGCCGCCGCCCGCAATCGCATGGTCGGTACGGAAGAGGGAGGTCGGCAGGCCGTCGGCGTACGGGGGTGTGTGCCAGGTGCAGAGACCACAGTCGGCCACGGGCCGGACGCCGAACGCCGCGCCGATCGGTTGCGCGGTCTCGACGGCCCTGCGCAGCACGGACGAGTAGACCGCCACCGGCCCGTCGGCGGCGATGTCGCCGGTGAGCCGGTTGGCCAGGTCGTGTGCCTGCTCGTGGCCGAGGGCGGTGAGGCCCCGACAGCCACGTGGCCCACCGATGATTCCTTCGAGCTGGTGGACCGACTCGCCGTGTCGCACGAAGATCAGACGTGTCCGCATCGGGACATCATGCCAGCGGTATCGACGGAGGTATCAGTCGTCCGTACGGCTGGTGGAGAAGGTGCCGGTCCGGGCGAGCAGAGCGTCCAGTTTCTCGCCCGTCTGGGCTGGTAGGCGGTCCCGCCGCACCAGCTCGGCGATGCGGTCCCGTAGGTCGGCGACGCGCTCGGCGCGGTCCCTGGTGCGGCGGTTGAGGTCGGCCAGGTCGTCACGCAGGTCTTCGGCGGTCTTCCGGTCGATGTCACCGCGGGCCACCGCGGTGGCGAGGACGGTGGCGAACTCGCTGCTCACCTCGCGGAAGCTGACCGGTACCTGCTGCCCGACGGTTGAGGGCGCGGTGCTGGCGGCGGTGGGTGGCGAGGACGGTGCGGCCGGCGTCGGCGAGTGTGTCGTGGGCGCGGGGGCCGGGGAGGAGGTCGACGGCGCGGCGGCGATCTCGGTCGGATCGGGTGTGCCCGGGTTGCCGAGCGGATTCTGCGCGATCAGGGCGCCGACGCCGATCAGCACGGCGAGCACGGCCGCGACGAGCACGCCGAGGGGCCGACGCGACCGGCGTCGGGGCGGTGCGGCGCTCGCTGGGGCGGGGCGAGCCACCACCGATCTGTCGATCAGGGTGGGCGGGTGGGCGGCCGGCCGGATGCGCAGCAGCTCGGTGGGCGGCTCGACCGGCTGACCGGCGCCGAAGCGGCGGGCCAGATGCGCGGCGCTCGGCCGGTCGGCCGGGTTGGCGGCCAGGCAGGCCACGGTCAGCTCGGCGATGTCGGCGGGAAGGCCGGGCACTCGCAGCGGCGGCACCGGGGTGCCGCGCCGGTGCACCTCCAGCGCGTCCTCCCAGCTCTGCACGGGTAGCGGCGCTCGCCCGGTGAGGGTGCGGTAGAGCAGTGCGCCGAGGGCGTACACGTCGCTCGCCGGGTCGGGCGGGCCGGCGGTCAGCCGTTCCGGGGCGAAGTAGGCGGGGGTGCCCATCAGCGGTTCGCCGGACTGGCTGTCGAGGCCGCCGAGCGCGGCGATGCCGAAGTCGAGCACCTTGGCGCCGGTGTCGGTGAGCATGACGTTTCCGGGCTTCACGTCGCGGTGCACGACGCCGATGCGGTGCGCGGCGGCCAGCGCGGCGGCGATCTGCCCGGCCACCCGGACCGCCTCCGGCCAGGGCAGCGGCCCGGTCCGCAGCCGGTCGGCCAGGTTGTGGCCGTCGACGAGCTCCATCACCAGGTACGGGACCACGACGCCGCCGGCCAGTGTCGCCTCGGCGTAGTCGTACACCTGGGTCACGTGTGGGTGGGTCAGCCGGGCGGCCGCGCGGGCCTCGCGTTGGATGGTGGCCCGCAGTTGTGGGTCGGTGGCGAACTGCCCGGCGAGCACCTTGATCGCCACCGGCCGGCCGAGCACCTCGTCGTCGCCTCGCCACACCTCGGACATGCCACCGAGACCGATCCGCTCGTGCAGTACGTAGCGGTCGTGGAGGCGGAGAGTGGGCGTGAGCGGCGACATAACTTCACCAGTCTGCCTGGCAACACCGCAGTCGACCACTCTGCGTGCCCGGACCCACACTGTTCGTCCCGTGCGTACCGGAATGGGATTGGTGCGGGTCAGGAGCAGCGCGGGGTGCCGGGCAGCGGTCGCGGTTGGATGCGGTCGGCGAGCCGGCGCAGGGCGAGGGCGGTGGCCTGCCGGGTCGGGGCGAGCAGGGCTCGGCGGGGGTGTTCGACCTGGACCGGCGCGTCCGGTCGGGCCGAGTTGACGTGCCGGTTCATGGCGTCGAGCGCGGTGATGTATCCGGTGGGAAGTTCCATGGTCAACTCCTTGGGACCGGTCCGGTGGATTGCCGGACGACGAGTGCGGTGGGCAGCAGCACGTGACCGGCCGCGGCGTCCGCGGGCGGGTCGAGCAGCAGTTCGGCGGCGATGCGGCCCTTTTCCTCGGCCGGTTGCCGGACGGTGGTGAGGCCGGCAGCGGCGGCCTCGGGGACGTCGTCGAAGCCGGTCACCGAGACGGGGGGACGATCATGGGCCGGCCGTGCGGCCAGGGCGTCCAGCACGCCGAGCGCGAGGACGTCGGAGCCGGCCAGCACGGCGGTAGGCGGTGCGGGTTGGTCGAACAGCCCGGCGACGGCTGCGGCTGCCGCCGGGCGGCTGTTGCCGGGGACGTTGACAAGTGTCAGCTCGGCCCAGCCGACGCCGACCTCGGCGAAGGCGTCGGCGAACCCGCTGAGCCGACCTCGGGTGGTCGGATGCGGCACCTGGTCGACCCCGGCCACTGTGAGCGGGCCGGCTGGCGCGTCGGGCAGCACGGAGTCGGCGAGCAGCGCCACCCGACGGTGCCCGAGCCCCGCTACGTGCGCGGCGGCGCTGTGTGCGGCGGCCCGCTCGTCGATGCCGACGAACCGTTCGTCGGCGCCGGCGTCGTCGCGTGCGGCGGTGCTGACGAACGGCAGCCCGCGTTGGCGGATCACGTCGAGGGCCCACTCTTCGTCGGCGACGCAGTAGACGCAGAACCCGTCGACGGCGGCGTTCTCCACCGCCTGCCGGGCGTCGGTCACCGCCGGTGGCAGCGGCACCAGCAGCATGCTGGTGCCGTGCCGCTCGGCCGCCGCTCCGACACCGGCGAGGAAGCGGACCGCGAACGGGTCGGTGAAGGCGTACGACAGTTGCGAGGTGAACAGCACCCCGATCGACCCGACGAAACCTCGGCGCAGGGAGCGCGCGGTGGGGTTGGGGCCGGGGTACCCGAGTTGCCGGGCGGCGTCCAGGATCCGCTCGCGCAGGGCGGCGGAGAGCTGGTCGGGGCGGCTGTAGGCGTTTGACACGGTGCTGCGCGAGACGCCGACGGCGTCGGCCACGGCTTGCAGTGTTGGCTTCACCGGCACCTCTCTGTATCGATCCAGTCTGTATCGATACAGAGACTAGCCCGACCGGTCGGCGTCGGTCAATACGTGAACGGAGAGTGGGAGCGCGGCCGAGGGTCAGGCCGCGTAGAGGTCGTTCAGCAGGCCGCCGAGGATCTCCGCCGTACGCTCGGGCGGCTCGGCCTCGACGCAGAGCCGCTCCATGGCCACCGCGTAGTAATCCAGATCGTCGCGCTTGTCCAGGTAGATGGCGCTGGTGAGCTGTTCGATGTAGACGATGTCCGGAAGCTCCTGGTCGCCGAAGCGCAGGATGGTGAAGGCACCCCCGGCGGCGGCGTGGCCACCGGCGGCGAACGGGATGACCTGCAACCGGATGTGGGGCGACTTGGTCGCCTCGATGAGCGCGGTGAGCTGGCCGCGCATGACCTCCGTGCCGCCGATGGGCCGGCGCAGGGCCGCCTCGTCCACCACGGCCCAGAGCTGCGGCGGGTTCTGCCGCTGGAGCAACTGCTGACGCTGCATCCGCAGCGCGACACGCCTGTCGATCTCGCCCGGACCGGCAGTGCCGTGCCCGAGCAGCACAACCGCGCGGGCGTACTCCCGGGTCTGGAGGAGGCCGGGCACGAACTGCACCTCGTAGCTGCGAATCAGCGCGGCGGCGGCCTCCAGGCCGAGGTACGACTGGAACCAGGACGGCAACACGTCGCCGTAGCGGTGCCACCAGCCGGGGCTGTTCGCGTCCCGCGCGAGCTTGAGCAGCGCGTCACGCTCGTGGTCCTCGGTGACGCCGTAGAGGGTCAACAGGTCGGCGACGTCGCGCTCCTTGAAGCCGACCCGGCCGAGCTCCATCCGACTGATCTTGGATTCGGAGGAGCGGATCTCCCAGCCGGCGCCCTCCCGGGTCACCCCGCTGGACTCCCGGAGACGGCGCAGTTGGGCGCCGAGCAGCATGCGCAGCACGGTCGGCCCGGTTGTCGGGCCACCCTCGGCGGGAACCATCGTCACGTGCGGACCTCCGGACACCGACCCACGACGGCCGGGCGCCCCGGCCCGGCCGACGTGTAAGCATGCCATGGACCGACAGTGAGGTGAACTCCTCCGCGCCGGTGAATCAGGCTCGTCGCCGGGACGACCCGCCCCCGGACGGTCAGTTGATCAGGTGGTCGAAATCTCCGTCCCGCGCACCGAGAACGAAGGCGGCGATCTCATCCACCGTGTAGATGAGCGCCGGCCCTTCCGGGTGTCGTGAGTTGCGGACCGCGATGCCCGCTCCCTCGGGCAGTTCGGCCAGTTCGACGCAGTTGCCGCTGGGGTTGCTGCGGCGACTCTTCTGCCAGCTCAGCGGAGGCAACTGGTGGATCGGTACGCCATTGGGTGGCTGCTGCATGGGGGCGTCTTTCTGTTACGAGCCCGCCGGTGGCCGTGGGAGGAGCGGTGACGGCGAGGGGGTGCGGTATCGACATTGGACGGTTCTGCACGTGCATCTGCTATTGCATCTGCACCCGACGGCGAGCATGATAACGCACATGATCGGTGCCCATCCGTTCACTTTGTGTTACCCCCAGACGGGCAACGATCAGGCAAAACTGGGCCCGACGCGGTGTACCGCGTCAACCGAAGGCTGGAGGCGGTCGCGGCGATGGGAGGGTTCGTGCCGGATCCGATGAGTATCGCCTCCGGCGTCTGCGCGGCGGGCGCGCTGCTCTCCTCCTGGCAACTACGCCGACGGGCGGTGCGCGCCGAGGCCGAGATCGGTCACCTCCAGGCAGAACTGGCCGCCGAACGGCACGCCGCCAGTCACGACCCGCTGACCGGGCTGCCCAATCGCCGCGCTTTCTACCGTCTGGCAGCCGCACTGCTCACCGACGCCGCCGGCCAGCCGCTGATCGCCGTGGTGCTCGATCTGGACGACTTCAAGCAGATCAACGACCGGTACGGGCACGCCGCCGGCGACCAGGTGCTGATCAGCGTCGCCGAACGGCTGGCCGGCTTCGCCGGGGACAATCTCGTGGCACGCCTCGGCGGCGACGAGTTCGCCGGGTTGCTCTCCAGCCCCACCGTCGACCGGCGCTGGATCGAGCACTCGACCCGCCGGCTCAGCGAGACCGTCGCCGCGCCGATCCGGCTGAGCGGGTGCAGCGTCCGGGTCACCGCGTCCGTCGGGCTCGCCCCGGTGACCGGCCCGGCCCAGCTCACCGACGCGCTCAGCCGCGCCGACGCTGCCATGTACCAGGCGAAGAGCCTCGGTGGCGCCCGATCGCCCCGCCAACTGGTCGACAGCGCGTTCCTCGGCGAGCGCTGACCGTTCAGCTGACGGGCGCGCCGAACCACCTGGGCAGATGGCTGAGCAGGTCGGTCTGATCGTCGCCCACCCACGCCACGTGACCGTCGGGCCGTAACAGCACGGCGGGCACCTCCACCTCATCGCTGACGTCGACGACATGGTCGACCCGCTCCGCCCAACCGGCGACCGAGAGCTGGCCGGTCTGGTCGAGCAGCAGGCCCCGGCCGCCGCGCATCAGCTCGTAGAGGCGCCCCCGCCCCAGCCGTACGTCACGCATGTGACGCCCGAGCAGTTCGTGCCCCGCGCCGAGGTCGTAGCGGACCCCGATCGCGGTGATCTTCTCGATCAGGTACCGGTTGACGTCCTCGAAGTCCAACAGCTCCGACAACAGTTGGCGCACCGACCGCGGACCCGGCTCGGGTGAGAGCAGCACCATCTGCGCCCGGGTGTTGTTCAGCACGTCCGCGGCCACCGGATGCCGTTCGCTGTGGTAGCTGTCCAGCAGCCCCTCCGGCGCCCAGCCGTTGAGCTCGGCGGCCAGTTTCCACCCGAGGTTGAACGCGTCCTGGATGCCGAGGTTGAGCCCCTGCCCACCGGTCGGCGGGTGGATGTGCGCCGCGTCGCCGGCCAACAGCACCCGGCCGACCCGATAACGCTCGGCCAGCCGGGTGGCGTCACCGAAGCGGGAGAGCCAGCGCGGTGAGTGAACGCCGAAGTCGGTGCCCGCGTACACCCGCAGTTGGTGTTTGAAGTCCTCGATGGTCGGTGGGACAGTGCGGTCCTCGACCACCCCTTCGGCCGGGACGAGGACGCGGTACACCCCGTCTCCGAGGGGCCCGAGACCGAATCGGAGATGGGTCTTGCGGACCTCGGCCACCACGTCGGCCACCTTCTCCGGTGGCACGCCCACCTCCATCTCCCCCAGCAACGTCTCGACGCTGCTGGGCTCGCCGGGAAAGCCGACGCCGAGCAGCCCGCGGACGGTGCTGCGACCGCCGTCGCAGCCGACGAGGTAGCGGGAACGCACCTGCGTGCCGTCGGCCAGCCGCACGGTCACCCCGTCGTCGTCCTGGCTGAGCCCGACGAGTTCGCTGCCGCGCCGGATCTCGACGCCGACCTCGCTGGCGTGCTCGCCCAGGAGACGGTCGGTGATGGTCTGCGGAATGCCGAGGACGTACGCGTGTGCGGTGTCCAGCCCGCCCGGCGACGGCTTGGGGATCGCGGCGAAGAAGCCCCCGACCGGGTACTGCGTTCCGAGCGCGAGGAACCGCTCCAGCAGACCTCGCTGGTCCAGCACCTCGATGCTTCGCGCGTGCAGGCCGAGCGCGCGGACGTAGCTGGTCGGCTCGGTCTCCTTCTCGAGCACGAGCGCGTGCAGTCCGTGCAGCCGCAACTCGGTGGCCAACATCAAGCCGGTCGGCCCGCCGCCGGCAATGATGACATCGATCATGTAATCCCCCGATTTTCCCAGATTTGGGCGTCGGCTGGAGATTCTGCGGCATCACCCGGGTCTTGCCGCAAGGCCCCCGGTGCGATATATGTTGGAGGTGGCAGAGAGCGCATTCGCTCTTTGCCTTACTTTTTGTCCGGCGTAGACGGCGACGTGGTCGCCGCTCAGAGCCGCCGGTCGAGGTCGCGCACTGCCGCGTCGGCGAGGGTGACCAGACCCACCGATGACACCAGCCCCCGCACGATCCGCGCGGCCCGGTCCCGGTCGGCCGGCTCGACGTCGAGGTCCCACGCCTGGCGGGTCCAGTCGCTGAGGTCGTCGAGAGCGCGGACCGCGAGAAACCAGGCCAGGCGCAGCGGGTCGACGTCGGTCCTGCCGTAGCCGGCGAGCACCGCCTGCTGCTGCTCGGCAGTGATCGGCGCGAAGGCGAGCACCCCGCCGAGGACGAACATGAGGTCGCACTCGGGTGGGGCGAGCACCGCGTCGTCCCAGTCGATCAACCAGACCTGCCCGTCCGGGCCGAGCAGGAGGTTGCCCAGGTGCGGGTCGCCGTGGCAGACCACCGCCGGCCCCGACCGGTCGACGGCGAGTCGCTCGACCCCACGGAGCAGCGTGGACACCCGGTCGGCGTTCGCCGCCCAGACGGCGGCCAGTTCGGCAACCAGCGGATCACCGGAGTCGGCCTGGTCGCGGAGCCGTCCGGCCACGTCCCGGGTCGCGGCCACGATCGAGGGGTACGCGTCACCGCCGCCTGGCAGCAGCCGTTCCAACTCGTCGGTCACCGGCACCGCGTGCACGGCGGCCAGCAGTTCGCCGTAGGCACGCCAGTGCGCCTCGCTCATTGGGCCGTCCAGCGCCCGCAGGTCGGACACCCACGGGACCACGGACAGGCGGTGCCCGTCACGCTCGGCGTACAGGCGTCCGTCGCAGGTGCGGACCGGCGCCGCGACACCTGGCACGCCCCGCTCGGCCAGGTGCGCGGTCACGATCAGGCCGGCCGGCGTACCGCCACCGCTGACCTTGACGGCATACCGCGCGCCGTCGCCCGCCTCACCCCGCCAGAGCCGAGCCCGCAGATCAGCCCCGTGCGAAACCTCGTCCACGGTGGACAGCCAAAGCCCAAACTCCCCCCAAACCCACCCCACCACGTCCACCGACCCACCCCACCCCACCCCGCCTGCTGGCGGTGATCAAGAAGTTCGCGTCACTGTCGGCCCGGATTCTGACGCAAACCTCTTGATCACGTGTGCCTGGTGAGGGGCGTGGGCGGAGATGATTCGGGTACGCGGAGGGGTGGCCCAGCCGACCGACGGAAGGAAACCCCTCGTGCCGAGCATCCGTGCCCTCGTACTCAACTGCACCCTCAAGCCCTCGCCTGCCCCCTCCAGCTCCGAGCAACTGGGCCGGGAGGTGTTGGCCGAACTGGCCCGTCAGGGCGTGGACGGCGAGATCGTCCGGGTGGTCGACCACGACGTGCGCTTCGGGGTGTCGACCGACGAGGGCCACGGCGACGGTTGGCCCGCCATCCGCGCCAAGCTGCTCGCCGCCCAGATCCTCATCATCGCCACCCCGATCTGGCTCGGCCAGCCCGCGAGCGTCACCAAGATGGTCCTCGAACGCCTCGACGCCGAGCTGTCCGAGACCGACGACGAGGGAAGGCTGCTCACCTACGGCAAGGTGGCCGGTGTCGCGGTCGTCGGCAACGAGGACGGCGCGCACCACAGCATCGCCGAGGTGCAGGGGGCGCTCAACGAGGTGGGCTTCACCGTCGCCGCCGCCGGCGCGACCTACTGGGTCGGCGAGGCGCTGCACACGGTGGACTACCGCGACGCCGGCCCCAAGCCGGACACCACCGGCCGCACCACCAAGGCCCTCGCGCTCAACAGCGCCCACCTGGCCCGGCTGCTCGCCGACCAGCCGTACCCGCCGCCGGACGCGAAGGGCGCGGCCGTCGGTCCGAGCCGCGAATAGACCTCACCGCCAGGGACGTCACCGCCCCGGGCCGCCCTACTGCCCGGACAGCTTACGCGCGCGGCTCCGCCCCCGGCGCGGTCAGCGCCAGCCGTAGCCGGCGCGCAGCGCCTGCCCGACCCGGTCGAACCGGGGCCGGTCCAACACGGCGCCCTCCCGGCGGATGCTGTCCTCGCGCATGGTGAGCACCCGGTCCAACCGGACCCAGCTCGGCCGATTGTCGCGGTCCCACTCACCCGGCCCGAGCGCGAACCAGTGCCGCTGCCCGTCCCGCTCGCTCTGACTGGACAGCATCAGCCCGAACAGCGTCCGGCTGTGCCGCCCGACCACCAGCACCGGGCGGTCCTTGCCCTGGCGGGGATCGTCCTCGTACGGCACCCACGTCCAGACGATCTCGCCCGGGTCGGCCTGGCCGTCGACCTCCGGCGCGTAGCTCAGCTCGCGCCGCTGCAACGCGTTCACCTGGCGGGGCCGGGCCACCCGCGCCGGAGACGGCCCGGTACGCCGGGGCGACGGAATTGCCGCGCCCACCCGGGAGATGCGTTGCGCCACGTTCCTCAACAGACCAGCCACGGCGGGCAGCCTACCGGCCCTCCTGCGGACTCCCCGAGCCGGAGCGCTGCGGCAGACTGGACCGATGGACGAGTTGCCCGACGACCTGCCGATCCTCGAGCGGCGCGCGGTGCGTGTGGTCGTCACCGACGACTCCGACCGGGTGCTGCTGTTCCACACCCGCGACCCGGACCACCCTGGGCTGGGCACCTGGTGGGAGTTGCCCGGCGGTGGCATGGATCCCAGCGAGACCTATCGCGACACCGCGGTACGGGAGCTGCGGGAAGAGACCGGCATCGTGATCATCACCGACCAGGTTGGTACGCCGAACTGGCGGCGGCGGGCGAGCTTCCTGCACCGCCAGTTGCGGCACGTCCA
This sequence comes from Micromonospora sp. DT15, assembly GCF_049841475.1. NCBI lineage: Bacteria > Bacillati > Actinomycetota > Actinomycetes > Micromonosporales > Micromonosporaceae > Micromonospora > Micromonospora sp. DT15. Next base: position 27,221 of record NZ_JBNCKJ010000016.1, on the reverse strand, counting down.
GGACGAGGTTGTCGTCGCCGTACGGCTGGCCGGCCCTGGCCCGGACGTGGACGAGGCGCACCGGCTCGACTACGAGCGGGAGGACTACTTCGGCTTCCGCTGGTGGCCGTTGCCGGAGGTGGTGGCCAGTCGGGAACGCTTCTACCCCGGGCAGCTCCCCCGGCTGATCACCCCCTTTCTCGCCGGCACGCAGATCGACGAGCCGTTCGAACTGTGGTCGTGAGCCGGGTCGGCGGGCAGAGTGTGGGCATGAGGAGCGATCTGCACGGCCCGTTGTCCGCGTACGCCGCGCGACTGCACGCGACGGTCGGCGACGGGCACCACGTCGCCTCCCCGCTCGGCGCCTGGCTGCTGCTCGCGGTCACCGCCACGACGGCCGACAGTGATCCGGCCGCAGCGGACGAAGCCGCCGTGGAGCTGGCACGGGCGCTGGGCACCGACCTCCCGAGCGCGGCCGAGGTGGCCCGAACACTGTTGGACGCGCCGCACCCGCTGGTCGGGTCCGCCACCGCGCTCTGGCACATAGCGGGGCAGGGCGACGGCGGATCGACGGCGTGGCGTGCCGCGCTGCCCCGCACGACCGAGGTCGGCGCGCTGCCCGATCAGGCCGGGTTGGACGCCTGGGCGCGCGAGCACACCCTCGGCCTGATCGAGACGTTCCCCCTGACGGTCGAGTCGGAGGTGGTGTTCATCCTGGCCAGCGCGTTGGCCACCCGGGTGTCCTGGGCGACCCCGTTCGACGTCGCCGACGCACGCGCGCTCGGCGCCAACAGCCCGTGGGCCGGCCAACTACGGCGGGCACTGCGCAGCCCGAGCGGCGGCCACCGCTGCGCCATCGTGTCCACCGCGCGGGCCGGTGACGTGATCGTGCACGCCGCACCGGCCCAGACGACCGACGGCGCGGGGCTGGTCGTCCTCTCGGTGGCCGCCGCGCCGCAGGTGCCACCGGCCGAGGTGCTGGCCATCGTGTACGGCCTCAGCGCCGGCGTGGCCGACGGCGCGCCACCGGCGGGCAGACGCTCGCTGTTCGACCTGCCGCTCGGCGAGACTCCGCTCTGGACGCTGACCGAGGAGCGGGTACACACCTGGGCCCGCGACGGCCGCGAAGAGCGGCACAACGCCGTCCTCCCCTGCTGGTCCGCTCGGAACGACCACGACCTGACCGCCCCGGCGCTCGGCTTCCCCGCCGCGGCGAGCACGCTCGCGGCGGCGCTGGCGCTACGGATAAACGACTTCGAGGCACGGCAGACGGCGGTGGCCCGGTTCGACAGGTACGGCTTCGAGGCGGCGGCGGTGACCGGCATGGCCGGAATTACCAGCATGCCGCCGGAGGGTGTAGCCCGCGCCGCCGAGCTGCGCTTCGGCCACCCGTACGCGGTGGTGGCCGTCGCCACCGACACCCGGGCCGGCGGCGTCACCGGCCCGTGGCACGGGGTGCCGGTCTTCTCTGCCTGGGTCGCCGAGCCCGAGGACGTTCCCGAGGCATAACGACCCGACGGATCAGGACGGCCGCCTGGCCTGGTGCGTGGCGGCCCTCAAGCGGGCCGACGTCCCCCACGGCACTCCTGCTGACCCCGCCGGCCAGGTCAGAGACCGCCGTCGCGCGGCAGTCGCGCCACCATCTTTTGGAACTCCCCTACCGTCATCGCCGTGCGCAACGTGGCGAAGACGGCCCCGGTTCCGGCCCTGGCGGTGGCCGGGTCGACCCCGGCACGCTGTTCCACCCGCCGAAGGAACTCCGTCGGGCCGGCCTCCATCGGGGTCGTGCCGGCACCGCCGACCTCCAGGCCCACCCCGCTGGTCAACCCGTCGGCCGCGGCGTCCGGGCCGAGGGTCCCCGCCGGATCCGGCGCTGGGAGGGCCATCCCGGCCGGGGCCGGAAGGGCCGTCCCGGCCGGATCCGGGGCCGGGCCGGTCAGGTAGCCGTCGACCTCGTTCGGAAGGTGCCCGACGAGGTCGCCGGGGGCGTCGTCGGTCACCCGCTCGGCCAACGTCTGGAGCACGGCGCGGGCGAGAACGGCGGCCTCCTCGGCAGGCAGGCCGGACCGTTGGGACACCGCGTCGATGAAGTACGGGAACCCGTCGCCGTCGGTCACGCTCGGCCGGTTACCCCTGGCCGGCCGCGACAAACTGCCGCTAGGCCAGCAGACCCTCGGCCAGCAGGTGGTCGAAGATGATCTGGTCGACCGGTGAGGTGCGGTGTCGGTCCGCGTACCCGAGCCAGGCCATCTCGGCGATCTCGCTGGCCGGCCGCAACTGCCCCCGATAGCCCGCCCGATAGCAGGTCATCCGCACTGTGATGCCGGTCGTGTGGCCGTGCGCCTGAGCGGTGAAGGTGCCCAGGTGCACGGCACCTGGCACGTCGACCTCGACGCTCAACTCCTCGTCGATCTCCCGACGCAGGGTCTCCAGGTCGGTTTCGCCCGGCTCGCGCTTTCCGCCCGGCAGGTACCAGACGTCCTTGCCCACCGACCGGGTGCTCAGCACCCGACCGTCCTCGACGAGGATCCAGGCCACCTTGTCGATCTCGCGCACGATGCTCCTTGCTGCCGCCGGGATCGGGGACGCTACCACCCGGCACCGCGCTCAGTCGGCGAGCAGGTCGAGCAGCAGCGCGGCGCTCCAACTGAACGCCGGTGAGCCCAGCCCGGCACCGGTATCCGGGTGGAAGTACTCGTGGCAGCCGGCCCTGGCGACCAGACCGATCATCGAGCCGCGCAGCCCGGCGGCCAACTCCGGGTGCCCGTGACCGAGCAGCCCACGCCGGACCAGCCAGCCGATGTTGAGCCAGCTCGGCCCACGCCAGTACCGCAGCGGCTCGAAGTCGGGTGCGGTGCGGTCGTGGGTGGGCAGCGGCCGGTCCATCCGACGGGCCACCCCGAAGCGCGCCGACCGGGCCTCGACGACCAGCGCGTCGACATGCCGGGTCGGCAGGTCGGGCAGGATCAGCGGGGTCAGCCCGAGCACGGTACGGGCGCTCAGCAGACGGTTGGTGCGCAGGTCACGGGGCTGGAACGTGCCGGTGTCCGGGTCGTGCAGCCGGCGTACCAATGCTTCGGTGATGCGGGCCGCGCGGGCCCGGTGCGGCCCGGGGTCGCCACCGACGAGCGCGGCGATCTCGGCGAGGGCGTGTTCGGCGGCCCCGAACGCCGCGTTGAACAGCGGGCACTCCACCAGGAACGGGTGCCCGCCGGCCAGGTCCCGGTCGGAGTAGCAGTGGTCGCGGTAGGCGGCGACGATCGCCAGGTAACGCGCGTAGTCGAGGTCTGTGGGGCGGTGCGCGGCGTCGGCGTGCGTGGTGTCGTGCCGACGGTACGCCCGCATGACTGCCGCCTCGGCCGGCACCGCGGCCATCGGCTCGTCCCACGCCGGGCTGTTGTCCAACCCGGACTCCCACGGGTGCACGATGCAGACCAGTCCGTCACCGGCCACGTCCCGCCGGTCGGCCAGGTAGCGCTGTTGGGCGACCAGCGCGGGGTAGAGCACGCGCAGCGCGGCCAGGGCGGTGGGGTCGGGCGTCCGCCGGTACGCCAACAACGCGGCGAGCGCGTGCACCGGGGGCTGGACCAGGCCGGAGGTGGCGACCGTCGGTGCTCCCGGCACGTCGGCCGATCGCCACATCTCCGGCCCCGGGAAGTACGCGCCGACCGGCAGCGCCGGGTTGAACACGATGTGTGGCACCCGTCCGTCGGCCCACTGCGCCCCGAACAGGCTGGCCAGCTCCCGCCAGGCGCGGTCGGGACGGACCTGGGCCAACCCGATCGCGATGAACGCGGAGTCCCAGCTCCACTGGTGCGGGTAGAGCGTGCGTGAGGGCACCGTGTGGTCGTGCTCCCAGTTCGCGTCGAGCGTGTCGATCGCGAGCCGACGCAGCCCGGCCGCGTCGGCCGGGCCACCCGTGCCGGCAGTGTCGGCGCGCGTCGGCCCGGCGTCAGCGGGCAGGCCGACACCGGCGGTCGCGTCGACGCTTGTCGGCCCGGCGTCGGCGGTCACGCGGCGGCCCGCCGGGGCAGCGCGTGTCGCAGCACCGTGGCCGCCTGTTGCAGGGCCCGGACCGGGTCACCGCGGAGCCGGCACTCCAGCGCCAGCCAGCCCTGGTAGTCCAGCTCCAGCAGGGTGCGCACCAGCGCCGGCCAGTCCAGGTGCCCGGCGCCGGGCTGGTACCGGTTGGAGTCGCTGACCTGGACGTGCCCGAGGTACGGCGCGGCGGCGCGCAGCGCGCGGTGCACGTCGTCCTCCTCGATGTTCATGTGGAACGTGTCGGCGACCACCCGGACCGACGGCAACCCGAGCGCGGCGCAGAGCGCCACCGCCTCGTCGAGACGGTTGACCATGTGGTCCTCGTACCGGTTGAGGGGTTCCAGGAAAAGGGTGACCCCCTCGGCCCGGGCGTGTTCGCCCAGCTCGCCGAGGGCGTCGAGGAGTACCTGCCGGTCGCCGTCCGGCCGGCGGGGCGGATCGAACGGCGGCAGTCGTCGGGAGAACATCCCCCAGGCGGCCGGGGTCATCACCCCGACGCCACCCAGCTCGGCGATCACCGTGAGTTGGGAGCGCAGGTTGCGGACGGCATCGGCGGACCGGGCGGGGTCGAAGTCGCCGATGAAGTGGTCCATCTCGACGCAGACGGTGGGCATCACCACCCCGGCGGCGCGGGCCCGGCGCAGCTCGGGCAACCGGCGGGCGAACGCCAGGTCGCCGCGGCCGCGTAGCTCGATGCCCTGGTAGCCGAGGGCGGCCGCGAGGGCGTACTTCTGGATCAGGTTGGTGCCCGGCAGGAGTTGTTCCTGACAGGCCAGCGCGATGGTGGTCATGAGAACCTCAGCACGACTTGGAGGACGTCACCGGCGCCGCGGTCGAGCAGCGCGAGGGCGTCGGCGACCGCGCTGGCGTCGACGATGTGGCTGACCAGCGGCAGCGGGTCGACGCTGCGGTCGGCCACCAGGTCCATGAAGGTCTGCGCGACCCGGTCTCCGGTCCACCGGCCGGCCATGCTCGGCGCGGGGGTGGGCCCGGAGACCTGGGCGGCCACCAACTGGATGCGGTTGTGGTGGAACTCCTCGCCGAGGCCGAGCGCGTCGGCCTGGCCCTGGTAGAAGCCGGCGGCCACGACCCGGCCGGCGTGGGTGGTGGAGCGGATCGCCTCGTGCAGCGCCGGGTACGCGCCGGACAACTCCAGGCAGACGTCGGCCCCCCGGCCGGCGGTGGCCTGGCGCAGCACGGCGGCGGCGGAGGTGACACTGACGTCCACAGTCGACTGTGCACCGTACCGGGCGGCGTGCTCCAACCGGTCGGGTACCGGGTCGACGGCCACCACCCGGGCCCCGGAGAGCACGGCGAGCCGGGTGGCGAGCAGCCCGATGACGCCCTGGCCGAAGACGCCCACCCAGTCGCCGAGGTGCAGGTCACCGGCGAGCACGGCGGTCAGCGCGATGGCGCCGGGGCGGGCGAAGACCGCGGCGAGCGGATCCAGCCCGGCGGGGAGCACGCGGACCGCGTCGGAGGCGAGCACGGCCTCGGCCCGGTGCCCCCAGATGCCCCAGACGAGCTGCCCCGGGTGTCGGTCGGTGACGTCCGGCGCGACCTCGACGACTTCGCCGACCTCTTCGTAGCCGAAGCCGATCAACGGGTAGGGCACCGGGGTCTGTCGGGGGACGAACATCCGGGCGGCGTCGTCCCAGTCCTTGCTGAGCCGGGGATTGCTGCCCCGGTAGAGGGTCAGCTCGGTGCCGGCGGAGATGCCCGAGTAGCAGGTGCGGACTCGGACCTGGCCGGGGCCGAGCGGATCCGGCGGGCAGGGCTCGAGGCTGATGCGTCGAGGCCCGGCGAGAGAGACCACCCAGTTGCCCATGTGTCACATCCCGGTAGCACTGGGCTCCAGGATAGCAAAAAATCGCCATATGTCTTGCTATTGATCAATCGAAGGTGTTGGATCCTTCATGTACCCTTCGAGAGGAGTGCCACCGATGTCAGCACCTCCGAGGCGGATACTCGCCACCACAGTGATCCTGGCACTGACCGCGTCCACCCTGCTGGCCTGCGGCGACGACGCATCCGACAGCAACAGCAAGAAGATCACCGTCTGGAGCCTGGAGGACGTAGCCGACCGGGTCACCGCCACCAAGGCGATCATCGCCGACCTCACCGCCAAGACCGGGATCCAGGTCGATCTCGTGACCGTCAACGAGGACCAGTTCCCCTCCTTGATCGCCGCAAACGCCGCCGCCGGCGACCTGCCCGACGTGGTCGGGTCGGTCTCGCTCGCCGGCATCCGTACGCTCGCCGGCAACGAGCTGCTGCACGCCTCGGCGAACGCGGAGGTCGTCGACAAGCTGGGCAGGCAGACGTTCTCCCCCCGAGCGCTGGAGCTCACCTCCGACGACGGCACACAGCTCTCCGTGCCCAGCGACGGCTGGGGGCAGCTGCTCGTCTACCGCAAGGACCTGTTCGCCGCGGCCGGCCTGCCCGCCCCCGACACGTACGAGCGGATCACCACCGCCGCGGCGAGACTGAACACCGGCGGCGTCGCCGGCATCACCGCGGCGACCGCCCCCAGTGACGTGTTCACCCAACAGACCTTCGAGCACCTGGCGTTGGCCAACGGCTGCCAGCTCACCGACGACTCGGGAAAGGTGACACTGGATTCGCCCCAGTGCGTCGAGGCGTTCCGGTTCTACGGTGACCTGATCCGCACCAGCTCGGTGAAGGGCGCGCAGGACGTGGACACCACCCGGGCCACCTACTTCGCGGGCAAGGCCGCGATGGTGATCTGGTCACCGTTCATCCTCGACGAGCTGGCCGGGCTGCGCAACGACGCCAAGCCGACCTGCCCGCAGTGCCAGGCGGACCCGGCGTTCCTCGCGAAGAACAGCGGGTTCGTCACCGCGATCAAGGGCCCGAACGGCACCGAACCAGCCCAGTACGGCGAGATCAGCTCGTGGGCGGTCCTCGACGGCGCGGTGACCGACCCGGCGAAGTCCTTCGTGGAGTACATGCTCGGTGACGGCTACCCGCGCTGGTTCGGCATGTCGCCGGAGGGCCGCTTCCCGGTGCGCAAGGGCACCCCCGCCGAGCCGGAGGCGTACCTGACCGCCTGGAACACCAGCCAGGCCGGCGTGGACGCGAAGAAGCCCCTCACCGACGTGTACGGCGACGAGGTGCTGGCCACACTGCGCCGCAGCCCGGACACATTCGGGCGCTGGGGCCTCAGCCAGGGGCAGGGCAAACTCGTCGGCGCCATGCTCGGCGAGCTGCCGGTGCCCAAGGTACTGGGCGACCTCGTCTCCGGCAAGTCCGACGCGGCGGGCACCGCCAAGCGCGCCACGAAGGACGTGGACGCCATCAAGGCGGGCGTCAATTGACCACCACCGCGCCCGGCCCCGGCCGCTCCCCCACCAGGGAGCAGCCGGCGTCACCCGGGCGGCGACCGCTGACCCTGCGCCGCCGCGAATCCCGGGCCGGGCTCGCGCTGGTCGCACCGACCCTGCTCGTCACCATCGCGGTCATCGGCATCCCGATCGTGTGGACAGTGGTGCTCGCCTTCCAGCGGGTCCGGCTGGCCACGCTGCGCAAGACCGGTCTGTTCGGCGAGTTCACCATGGACAACATCGACCGGGTGCTGCACACCCCCGGCTTCGCCGAGACGCTGTGGGTCACCCTGATCTACAGCATCGGCGGCACCGTCGGGTCGATACTGCTCGGCCTGGTGGCCGCACTGGTCGTCCGCCGCCCGTTCCGGGGTCGCACCCTGGTCCGGGCGTCCATGCTGCTGCCGTACGTGGCGCCGGTGGTCGCCGTCACGTTCGTCTGGCAGGTGATGCTCGACCCGCAGCTCGGCATCGTCAACGCGTGGGGCCAACGCCTGCTCGGCTGGGACGCCCCGGTGCCGTTCCTCACCCAGGAGTCGACCGCGCTGGCCACCGTAATCGTCTTCGAGGCGTGGCGGTACTTCCCGTTCGCGTTCCTGTTCCTGCTGGCCCGGCTCCAGGCGGTGCCCGGCGAGTTGGAGGAGGCCGCCCGGGTCGACGGCGCCACCCCCACCCAGCGGTTCCGGCACATCCTGCTGCCGCAACTGCTGCCGGTGATCGCCCTGCTGGGCGTGCTGCGCTTCATCATGACGTTCAACAAGTTCGACGACGTCTACCTGCTCACCGGCGGTGCGGCCGGCACCGAGGTGGTCAGCGTCCGGGTGTACGAGTTCCTGACCGCCCGTACCGACATCGGAGCCGCGGCCGCGCAGGCGGTCGTGCTGGCCGTTGTGCTCATCGTGTTCGTGCTGATCTATCTGCGCTTCTTCGGACGGAGGGTGGGTTGATGGACCGGGACGTGGTCGAGACGGTGAGCCTGCGTTGGCTGCGCCGCCTGGTGATAGCCGTGTTCCTGGTGATCACGGCCTTCCCCTTCTACTACATGCTGGTGCTCTCGGTGCGACCCATCGAGCGACTCCTGCTCGACCCCGGGGCGCTGGTGGTCGGCCTCGGTGAGCTGACCGTGGCCACGTACGCCGAGGTGCTCAAGGCCACCGACGACGGCGGCCAGGGTTTCCTCACCTTCATCCGCAACAGCGGGCTGGTCGCGGTCGCGGCGACAGTGCTCACTCTCCTGGTGGCGATCCCCGGCGCGTACGCGGTGGCCCGGCTGCGGTTCTTCGGCCGGCGGCAGGTGGACTTCCTCTTCCTGGCGGTCTACCTGTTTCCGTCGATCGTCATCGCGATCCCGTTGTTCGTGGTCTTCACCCGGGCCGGGCTGCGCGGCTCACTGTTCGGCCTGGTGCTGGTCTACATCTCGCAGACGTTGCCGGTGTCGGTCTACATGCTGAAGAACTACTTCGAGACCATTCCGGTCAGCCTGGAGGAGTCCGCCGCCATCGACGGCGCCGGCCGGCTCGGCATCATCCGCCGTGTCAGCCTGCCCCTGGCGATGCCGTCGATCATGGCGGTCGCGCTCTACGACTTCATGATCGCCTGGAACGAGTTTCTCTTCGCCCTGCTGTTCCTGGTCGACAAACCCGACAGGTGGACGGTGTCGCTCGGGTTGTCCCTGCTCGCCGACGGGGTGGAGGTCCCCAAGACGGTGCTGATGGCCGGGTCGGTCGTGCTCACCCTGCCCATCGTGATCCTCTTCTTCGCCAGCGAACGGCTGCTCACCGAGGGGCTGACCAGCGGCGCGGAGAAGGGATGATCGTCTCGTTCGGGTCGCCCGCCCGACCCCCGCCGGCCCGGATACGGTGGCCTCATGGCCAACCCGACCCGCTGGGCGACCGACACCGGTCCCGAGCACTCACAGTGGTACATCGACCGGTTCCGCAAGCTCATGGCCGAGGGCGCGGACCTGGCCGGCGAGGCCCGACTGGTGGACGCCCTCGTCGCTCCCGGCTCCCGCATTCTCGACGCCGGCAGCGGCACCGGCCGCGTCGGTGCCGCGCTGGCCGAGCGGGGCCACACGGTGGTCGGGGTGGACGCCGACCCCGCGCTGGTGGAGGCCGCCCGCGCCGACTATCCCGGCCCGACGTGGCTCGTCGCCGACCTCGCCGAGCTGGATCTACCGGCGCTCGGTGAGGCCGAGCCGTTCGACGCGGCGGTGCTGGCCGGCAACGTGCTCGCCTTCGTCGCCGTCGGCACCGAACCGGAGGTGCTGCGCCGGGTGGCCCAGCACCTGCGACCCGATGGTGTGCTGACAGTGGGCTTCGGCACGGAGCGCGGCTACCCGCTGACCGCGTTCGACGCCGACGCGGTGGCCGCCGGGCTGCGCGTGGAGCAGCGCTTCGCCACCTGGGACCTGCGCCCGTGGCGCGACGACGCCCCGTTCGCGGTCACCGTCCTACGCCGCCCAGCCGACTGACGGTTTAGTCCGGGGCGGCGACGGCGCGGGCGGCGACCGGGTCGAGGGTGGCGCCGGCAGGTACCAGGCTGACCAGTCCGGACGGTAACCGCATCGGCCGCACGTCGCGGTAGCCGAGCATCGGGAGCACCTCCCGGTCGGCCAGCGCGTACCGTCGGCCCAGGTCAGTGACCACGGAGACCGCGCCGCCGGTCGCGCCGGGCGCCGCGGCGGCCTCGACCACCGCGCCGCGGCCCGGCTCCACCACGACGTGGTCGGCCAGCACCGCGCCGCCGGTCCGCGCCGTACGGGGCACGGCCGTCAGGTCCCGCAGCGGTACGCCCCACCGCACCTCACCAACCCCGCCATCGTCACCGATGCGTGTGCAGAGCGCCCCGCCGTCGCCGGCCGCGAGCCGGGGCGGGGTCGATGGCGGGGCGTTCGGGCCGGTCGGCGCGAGATCAGGCACCGTGGGCAGCGCGGCGAACCGACCCAACGTCATCGGCACCGGCTCGACCTGCCCGGTGCGGGCCAGCAGCAACCCCGCCTGCAACTCGGTGATGCCGGCCAGGCCGGCGTCGAGCGCCACCGCGTACTGCCGACCGCCGCCGGAGTTGCTCACCAGGTAGACAGTGCCGATCGCGGCACCCGGCACCCGGGTGGCGGGCCGACCCAACGCGGGCAGATCGAGTGGGGCGAGGTCGGTGCCGGCGGGCAGCGAGTTGAGCAGCGCCGGCGCGACCCCGACCGCCTGGGCTCGGGTGGTGGCGAGCGCCGCCAGCACCCGGCTCGGATCACGGACGAGGTAACGGCGCTGATGCCAGACGAGGTGCAGCCCGCCGTCGGGGTGGCGCAGGAGCAGCGCGTCGTCGCCCAACGGCCGACCGCCGTCGGGCTCGGTGCCGATCAGCAACGCGGAGCGGGGCGCCTCGACGCCCGTGCCGGCCGGGACAGTCGAGCAGACCGTCCACGCCGTGGCGGCCAGCCGGCCCGGGGCGGGCAGCGAGTCGGGTGCGTCGGCGATGCCCAACGGCAGCCCGCGCGGCACTCCGTCGATCGTGCGTCGGGACACCAGGACGGTCTTCGAGCGGTCCGCACCGACGATGAGCAGCGCCGAGGCGTAGTTGAGCACCGGGTGCAGCTTCTGCTCGCGGTAGACGAACCGGGCGCCGGACTCCTTCTCCACGATCACCGCACCCGGGTCCCGCCAGCCCTTGCCGCCGCCGGCGAACAGGCCGTAGAGGGCGAAGCCACCGAGCCCGATCGCCGCGACCAGGACGCTGGCCAGGCCGGCGCCGGCCAGCCGCCGAAACGGCGACTGCGCGGGGTCGGTCTCCCGCATGACCAGGGCGGCGACCGCACGCTGGACGCTGAACTGGTAGGAGTGCAGCTGGTCCTGCCGCGACGGCATGAGTCCCCTCCGGTGGATCGGCCGGGCACAGGATATGCGCTGCGTCAATGTCCCGTGGACCCTGCGTGGCCGCCCGTCGCGGGGCAACCGGTACCATCCGTGGACGAATCCGGCGGCGAGAGGGCACCCGTGGGCGCGCGTTTCGAAGAGCTGGCCTGGCGGGAGACGCCGATCGGCGCGATCAGCCTGCGCCGACGCCGGGACCCGGCACTCCAGGTCGAGGTGTACGAGGTCAAGCTCGACGACGAGTACCTGATGTCCAGCCTCTTCCCGGTCGCGGAGATCGAGCTGGCCCGGCTCGGTCTCGCCGAGGTGGCCGGTGATTCGCTCGACGTGGTGGTGGGCGGCCTCGGGCTGGGCTACACCGCCTGCGCGGCGCTGGGCGACCCCCGGGTGCGCTCACTGTTCGTGGTGGAGGCGATCGAGGACGTGATCGACTGGCACCAACGAGGGCTGCTGCCGTTCGCGGCGGGGCTCGCCGAGGACCCTCGGACCCGCTTCGTGCAGGCCGACTTCTTCGCGGCGGTGGCCGGTGACACCGGCTTCGACGCCGAGGTGCCCGGCCGGCGGTTCGACGCGGTCCTGCTCGACGTCGACCACTCCCCGCGCAACGTCCTGCACCCGAGCCACGCGGCGTTCTACCCGCCTGCCGGGTTGCGTCGCCTGGCCGCCCTGCTACGCCCCGAGGGAGTCTTCGCGCTCTGGTCGGATGACCCGCCGGACGCCGAGTTCACCGCCGCGCTCAGCGAGGTATTCGTGAGCGTACGCGCGCACGTCGTGCCGTTCGCCAACCCGCTGACCGGCGGGGAGTCGGCGAACACCGTCTACGTGGCGCGTACCGGCCCCTGATCGACGTCGGGTGTGCCGCCCGCGCATGGTGTCGGCCGGACGGGGAATGAGAAGCCGGGGCCGGCCGCACCAGGCACGGCCGGTCACTGGAGGTCGACATGCGTGCACTGCTCTGGGTCGTCGGCGTGGTCGCCGGCGTGCTGATCCTGCTCGGCCTGATCCTCGAGGCGGTCCGCTGGCTGATCATCATCGGTCTGATCGCGCTGGTGATCGTGATCGTCTGGGGCGTCGTCAAGGGGCGGCAGGCGGTGCAGCATCAGGGCCGACGACGCTGAGGGTCAGAACCAGTCCGGGCGCATGTCGAGCGTGGTCCGGTCCCGGCTGTCCAGCAGGTCGAACTGCGGGCCGGTCCGGGGCAGCTCGACGGTGAAGAAGTAGCGAGCGGCCTGCCGCTTGCCGGCGTGGAACGCGTCGCCGGCGCCTTCCGGCGGCAGCACCAGCACCTGCTCCAGCCACATCCACGCGATCACCACGTGCCCGACGGCCTCCAGGTAGGCGCTGGCGTTGGCCAGCGCGAGCACCGGGTCACCGTCAGCCCACAGTCGACGGGTGACAGCGGTGACCCGGTCCACCGCGGCGGCCAGCCGCTCGGCCAGCTTGGACGCCTCTCCCCCGACCTTGCGGGCCCGCTCGACCGTGTCACCGATCGTCGTGGTCAGCAGGGTGAGACCTGCGCCGCCCTGCATGACCATTTTGCGCCCCAGCAGATCCAGTGCCTGGATGCCGTGGGTGCCCTCGTGGATCGGGTTGAGCCGGTTGTCCCGGTAGTGCTGCTCCACGTCGTGGTCGCGGGTGTAGCCGGCGCCCCCGAGCACCTGGATCGCCAGGTCGTTGGCCGCAAGGCACCACTGCGACGGCCAACTCTTGGTGATCGGGGTGAGCACGTCCAGCAGCAGGTGCGCGCGCTCGCGGTCGGCCTCGGCCGGTGCGGTCCTCTGCTCGTCGAGCAACCGGGCGCAGTAGAGCACCAGCGCCAGCGCCCCCTCCACGTAGCTCTTCTGGGCCAGCAGCATCCGTCGTACGTCAGGGTGGTCGATGATCGGCACCTGCGCGGCGGCCGGGTCCTTCGCGCCGACCGGCCGGCCCTGCGGCCTCTCCTTCGCGTACGCCAGGCTCTTGAGATAGCCGGTGTAACCCAGCGCGGTGGCGCCCGCCCCGACCCCGATCCGGGCCTCGTTCATCATGTGGAACATCTGCGCCAGACCCTGGTGCGGCGCGCCGACCAGGTGGCCCACCGCGCCGACGCGGCCGGCCGGGGTGTGCGCGCCGTCGCCGAAGCTGAGCAGGGCGTTGGTGGTGCCCCGGAACCCCATCTTGTGGTTGAGCCCGGCCAGGGCCACGTCGTTGCGCTCACCGAGCGTCCCGTCCGGGCCGACCAGCACCTTCGGCACGATGAACAGCGAGATGCCCTTGACCCCGGGCGGCGCGCCCGGGATGCGCGCCAGCACCAGGTGGACGATGTTCTCGGCCAACTCGTGGTCACCACCGGAGATCCACATCTTGGTGCCGTGCAGCCGGTACGTGCCGTCCGCCTGCGGCTCGGCGCGGGTGGTGATGTCGGCCAGCGAGCTGCCGGCGTGCGGCTCGGACAGGCACATGGTGCCGAAGAATCGGCCGTCCAGCATCGGCCGGACGTAGGTGTCCACCTGCTCGGGGCTGCCGTGGGCCAGCAGCAGGTTGGCGTTGCCCAGGGTGAGGAACGGGTACGCCGAGGTGGCCACGTTGGCGGCCTGGAACCAGGTGAAGCACGCCGCCGCGACGGCGTGCGGCAGTTGCAGGCCGCCGACACTGGCGTCCAGCCCGGCGGTGAGCAGGCCCGTCTCGGCGAAGCTGTCCAACGCGGCACGGATCTGCGGGATCAGCCGCACCCGCTGCCCGTCGAAGGTGGGCTCGGCCAGGTCGGCGGCGCGGTTGTGCGGGGCGAACTGCTCGGTGGCCACCCGCTCGGCGAGATCCAGGGCGTCGTCGAAGGTCTCCCGGGAGTGCTCGGCGTAGCGGGGGCGCTCGACGAGCTCGGACACCCGTAGCCACTCGTGCAGCAGGAAGTCGAGGTCACGGCGGGAGAGCAGGGTGGACGGCACGGCACTCCTCAGCGGGCACGGGCGGCTGGTCGGGCCAAGGCGACGGCCCACTGTCGCCCCGGCCCATCCTGGCGGATCGGCAGGGCGCGCACCACCGGGCGGGGTGGGGTCCGACGAGCGGAACTTGTCACACCGTACGGCTAGTGTCGTTGCCCGTGACCGCACCCGCAGACGTCCCGCCCGAGGTCCTCGACCGGCTGCGGCCGATCTGCCTCGGCCTGCCGGAGACCTACGAGGAGCCTGCCTGGGTGGGCACCCGCTGGCGGATTCGCAAGCGGACCATCGCCCACGTGCTCACCGTCGACCCCGATCGCCAGCCGGTGCACGCCCGGGCCGCCGCACTCGACCAGCCCGCCTGCCTGCTGACCTTCCGGTCGCCACTCGACGAGATCGCCGGGCTCCTCGCCAGCGGGCACCCCTTCTACAAACCGGACTGGAGCCCGACCGTGATGGGCATGGTCCTGGACGACAACACCGACTGGGAGGAGGTGGGTGAGTTGCTCACCGAGAGCTACTGCGTCATGGCTCCGAAGCGGCTCGCCGCCCGGGTCGGCCCCTCGGCACCGCAGATGCGCTGAGCACGGCGGCGCCTTCAACCGGCGGTTTCGGCCGGCACGCTCCGGGGATACCGCGCGATGTCGTCGCTGCCCACCGAGGAGGATCACCGTTTGACGCCGGTGCTCCAGGAAGACCGGGTGTGCACGGGCGTGACCACTGTGCGGGGGCGGGTGTTCCTGAGCTACCCGTCGGCGGATCGGCCCGGCGTGCAGGTGGTGGAGGCACTGCCGGACGGTCGTCGTGTCCCGTACCCCGATGTCGCCTGGAACCGTGCCGACCAGCCGCCGGACGGGGCGTTCGTGCACGTCAACGGGTTGCGCGCCGGCCCGGACGGCCGGTTGTGGATCGTCGACTCGGGTTCGCCGCGGATCGGCGGCGCGCAGGTGCCGGGCGGCGCTCGGCTGATCGTTGTCGACCCGGACGACGACCGCGTGGAGCGGGTCTACCACCTCGACGAGGCGGTGCACCCGGGCAGCTACGTCGACGACGTCCGCTTCAACGGCCGGGTGGCGTATCTCAGCGACGCCGGGGCGGCGGGCCTCATCGTGCTCGATCTCGACTCGGGTCGGTCGAGACGGGTGCTGGACGGGCATCCGAGCACGGCGGGCGGCCCGGTGGTCGCCGACGGTCGCGTGCTGCGTGACCCGGACGGCACCGAGGTACGCCTGCACCTGGACCAGTTGGAGGTGTCGCCGGACGGTCGCTGGCTCTTCTACCAGCCGGCCTCCGGCGGAATGTCCAGGATCGCCACCCGGTGGTTGGACGACCCGTCGGTGTCCCCCGACGAGCTGGCCCGGGCTGTCGAACGCTGGTGTGACACACCCAGCACCGGTGGCACGGCCATCGATGCCACCGGCACCATCTATCTCAGCGACCTGGAACGGCGGCGGGTCCTCGTCCTCGCACCCGACCGCAGCGTACGGACGCTCGTCGTCGACCCCCGACTGGCCTGGGTGGACGCGATGTGGCTCGACGCCGATGCCCGGCTCTGGATGCCGGCGGCTCAACTGCACCTGACCGCCGGGCTCAACGGCGGTGTTGCGGCCGTCGACTACCCGGCCCAGATCTACCGGATGCCCGTCGAGATCGGGCCGCCCGCCCGGGACCACGTCTGAGTGCTGAGTCCGGCAGCCGCCGATCCGCACCGGGTTTCCCCCGTCCTGGCCACCGGCTGACCGTTCGCGGTCATCGGCCAGGCACGCGCCTGTCCTGACGTGTCGGCGCTGTCGCAGGGTGCCGCTAGGGTCCCGGCCATGGCTGATTTCGTGTTGGTGGCAGGGGCGTGGCTAGGGGCGTGGGCGTGGGACGAGGTGGTGCCGCCCCTGCGGGCGGCCGGGCACGGCACCCACCCGCTGACCCTCTCCGGCCTCGCCGACAAGCGGGGTGTCCCGGCCGGGCAGCAGACCCACGTGCAGGACATCGTCGACGAGATCGAGAGCGGCGACCTGCACGATGTGGTGCTGGTCGGGCACAGCTACTCGGGCATTCCCGCGGGTCAGGCGGCCGAGCGGATCGGCGACCGGTTGAGCCGGGTGGTTTTCGTGGACTCCGAGGTGCCGGTCGACGGTGGGTCGTTCGCCTCCGGCTGGTGGCAGGGCCAGGCGGCGTTCGAGGCGCAGCTCGCCGACAACGGCGGCGACTGGGCGCCGCTCGGCGCGGCCGACTTCGATGGTCAGGGTCTCACCGACGAGCAGGTCGCCCGGCTGATCGAGGGTTCCACGCCGCATCCGGGCGCGACGCTGACCGAGCCGGCCGTGGTGGGTCGCCCGCTGGGTGAGCTGCCGGCGACGTACGTCAAGTGCCTGCTCGACGGGCCCGAGCCCAACGACACGGTGGCCAAGCTGCTGACCAGTGACCAGTGGCGACTGGTCACCATGGACACGGGCCACTGGCCGATGTTCTCCCAGCCCACCGAGATGGCCAGGATCCTGCTGGCGCAGGCCGCCTGACGGGCGGTGTCCTGGGCCGCGGCCCAGGACACCGCGCCGCCTCGTCGGTCAGGTCGCCGTTTCGTCGAGGGTGTGGATGTGGCGCACCGGTGACGCGAACAACCACAGCACGGCGAGCACGCCGCCGAGGCCGGCGATGGCCAGGGTGGGCCGCAGCCCGATGGTGGTGCCCAAGGTGCCGCCGACCAGCGCGCCGAGCGGTCGGATGCCGTAGTTGACGGCGCTGTAGGCGCCGGCCCGGCGTCCCCGCGCGTCGTCGGGTGTCACGGCGGTGAGCAGGGCGTTGAGGTTCACGTCCATGAGCATCACGCCGATGCTGGAGACGAGCTCGATGGCCGCCAGCATGGCCACCTTCGTCCAGGTAGGTCCGGAGACCAGCGCGGTCAGCGCCAGCGGCGCGGGGAAGAGCACCGCCCCGATCATGGCGGTACGGCCCAGGCCGATGGCGCGGGAGACCCGTGGTGCGAGCGCCGCTCCCGCGAAGCCGCCGAGCGCTCCGAACCCGAGGGCGATCCCGATCGCGCCGGCCGACAGGTTGAGTTCGCGGCTGGCGTAGAGCACCAGCAGCGCGCCGGCGATGAAGGTGAAGAAGTTGACAGTGCTGGTGCAGCCGAGGGCGGCCCGCAGCACCGGGTGCCGCAGCACCAGCGTGAGCCCTTCGCGGACCAGGCCCAGCGTGGACGTTCGACGCGGCGGTGGCGGCGTCTCGGTCACCGGGATGCGGCGGAGCAGCAGCGCGGAGCCGAGGAACGACACACCGTCGACGAGGATCGCGACCGGCGCGCTGAGGGCCTGGACGAGCCCGCCGCCGACGGCCGGGCCGGCGATGAACGACAGCGACCGGCTCATGCTCAGCTTGCTGTTCGCGTCCACGTACGCCGATCGCGGCACCAGCGCGACGAAGAACGCCTGACGCGCCATGGCGAACAGGACCGCTCCGAGGCCGGTGAGCAGTGCCACCAGGTAGAGCTGGGTGAGGGTGATCGCGTCGAACAGGTAGGCCACCGGCAGGCTGAGCAGCACCGCGGCGCGGACCAGGTCCGCGATGATCAGGAGTCGCCGCTTGTGGGTGCGCTGGTCGACCCAGGCACCGAGGAACAGACCCAGGAGGTTGGGCAGCCAGATCAGCGCGGTGAGGACGCTCACCTGAATGGGCGTCGCGGTGAGCAGGGTGACGGCGATCAGCGGCAGAGCCAGTTCGCTGATCCGGTCACCGAACTGGGAGATCGTTTCGCTGATCCAGAAGGTGCGGAACCGTCGGTCGCGGTGCAGGGCCGGCGGGGGCACGGCGCCGGTGGCGCTCAGGGAGCCGGCGCCGGTGGCGGTCATGACGTGGCCGCGTCGTCGTCGCCGGGCTCGGGCAGGAGGTAGCGCAGCATCCGGACGATCCGCGCGCCGTCCGGGGCCGACTCCTCCTTGCGCCGCACGTACGGGGCGATCAGCTCTTCGATCGACTCCTCCAGCTGGCGGAGCTCATCGGCCGTGGCCACGAACCGGGTGTCGGCCATGCCGGCCAGCGCTCGCCACTCGGGGTCCAGCCGGGGCTCCTCGCGCAGCAGCCACTGCTGGGGCGCGTCGGCGTTGCGGGCAAACATCTCGCCGCGCAACTGCTGGCTGGCGGACTGCCCTTCGGCGCTGTCGGGCGCGGTGAAGCGGAAGCCCCGGGCGACGGCCTGCCACCAGCGTTCCCGCTTGCTGGTGGCGCCGTCCCAGTCGTTGACCAGTCCGAAGGTCGCGAGGTGCCGCAGGTGCCAGCTGACCACCGACGGTGTGGCGCCGACGTGCGGCGAGAGCCCGGTCGCCGTCGCCGGGCCGTGCCGCTGAAGGTGTTCGAGGATGGCCAGCCGCACCGGGTGGGCCAGCGCCCGCAGCGCCTGCGGCTCGGTGATCTCGAAATCCCCGTACGGATTCTTGAGAGACATGTTTCGAGAGTAGTCTCTCAGATTAGATCGGGGCAACCCCGAGCCGCCGCAGCGGCACGCAGATCAGGCGATACCCAGACGCGCCAACGGCTCGACCAGTTCCCGCTCCTCGTAGCTGAGGTGCGACAGGAGGGCGTCGGTCAGCAGGTCCACCGCGGCCCGCAGCTCGGCGAGCCCATCCGGAGACCCGACGTACGCGACCAGGGCCCGATCGACACCCTCCAGCACGTCGTGGATGACGTGATGCTCCTGCTCCAGCCGGTCGACCACCGGGGCGAGTCGCGGGTCACGAGCCCGCAACCGGGGAAAGAGCGACTGGTCCTCGATCGTGTGGTGGGTGGTGACGATGCGGCAGTAGGACTCGCAGTAGACGCCGAGGGTCCACCGGTTCTGCCGCATGGTCATCGTGTTGATGTGGGACCGGGCCGCACCGGCGTCGATCTCGCCGGCCGCCACCTGCTCGATCAGGTCGTGAATTTGGGTCAGCTCGGCGCGCAGCCCGTCGTGGACCTGCACGAGGTGCGCGCCGGTGGCCTGCTCCTGCGGGGTGTAGGTGCGCTCCGGGTCGGGCGCGGGCCCGGTCGGCCGGGCCGCCTCGTCCCACACCTGCCGCTCGCTTCGCCGTACGCCGTCGTCGGGGGTCGGCACCACGGCGAACGCACCACCGGTCGCGGTGGCGCGGCTCGCCCGGACCGGCGGCGCAGCGACCGGCTCCGGCTCCGGTTCCGGCGTACGTGCCGGAGCCGCGCCCCGGTCACGTTCGGCGGCGACGAGCTCGCGGACGGCGGGCGCCACCTCGCCGGCGAAGCGGCGCAGGTCGTCGGGGTCGTCGCTGCCCAGGATGAAGGTGCCGACGCCCTCTTCCAGCGCCAGCTCAGCCAGCTCCTCGGCCCACTGCTCGGCGGGTCCGTTCAGCGGGCCGCGCCCGACGGCAGAGAACTCCCCGGCGATGTTGAGCAACCGACGCACGTCCTGCGGGGACCGGCCAGCCTGCTGCGCGGCGTCGTCGATGATCGCGTTGCCCCTGGTCAGATCACCGGGCTGGAGGTAGCCCAGCGAGGGCAGCCAACCGTCGGCCCGACGACCGGTGAGCTGGAGCATCCGGGGTTTGTACGCGCCCAGCCAGATCGGCACCGCGTGGGCCGGAGCCGGACCGCGCTTGGCACCCACCACCCGATAGAACTCGCCGTCGACCCGCACTCCGCCGCGCGTCTCGACGTCCCAGAGCTGACGGACGACCTCGATGGCCTCCTCCAGTGCCCGTACGCCCTGGCCGGGGGTCAGCCGCCGACCGCCCATCGCCTCGATGGCGTCCCAGAACGCCCCTGCCCCGAGGCCGAGGCCGACCCGGCCACCGCTGAGCAGATCCAGGCTGGCCACACTGCGGGCGAGCACCGCCGGCGGGCGCAGCGGCAGGTTCGTCACGTTCGCCGCCAGGTGCACCCGGCTGGTGCGGGCCGCCACGAAGCTCAGCAGCGTCCAGGTGTCGAGGAACGCCGGCTGGTACGGGTGATCCTGAAAGGTGACCAGGTCCAACCCGACCTGCTCGGCCAGGACGGCGACACCGACCGTACGGTCCGGATTGTCAGCGCTGGGCGTGACGAAGGAGCCGAAGACCAGGTCGTGGCCGTAGTCGCTCATCTGCGAGCCTCCCCATTTCCCCGACGCCTCGGTCGATGCGCCGTGACCATAACCTTATGCCAGACAGAACATCTTCTGCCAACAAGGTCTGCCTCGCTGCGGTATTGTCGGGGGATGACGGGTGCCTCTCACCGGCCGGACCGGCCCGATCCGCTCGACGACGACCTGGGCTGGATGCTCGGCATCGTCTTCCGCGGCTACGTCCGGGCGGCCGAGCACGCGCTCACCGACTTCCCCGGTGGCCCGCGCGGCTACCAACTACTCACCGCGGCCAGCAACGGGCCGGCCCGAAACCAGGGCGCGATCGCCGAGGAGATCGGCATCGACCGCACCGTCCTCACGTACCTGATCGACGACCTGGAGCGGCCCGGGTTCGTCGCCCGGCGCGCGGACCCGGCCGACCGGCGCAACCGGCTCATCGAGGTCACCGACGCCGGCCGTGCCGCCTGGGAAAAGCGGCGGGTCGCACTGCGGCAGGTCGAGTCGCATCTGCTGGGGGCGCTCACCCCGGCCGAGTCGGCGACGCTGCGGTCACTGCTCCAGAAGGTCGCCTGCTCGGCCCAGGCGGCGGACCCGCTGCGTGACCTCTGCGAGGTGGTGACACAGGTGCAGGCCGACCCGGAGCCTGCCGCGCCCGCTACACGTCGCAGCGGTGCCGCGGCGGCGCGGGGTGGGCGAACCGCCACTCCCCGAGCCGGCCGCAGCAGGCCCGACTGACCTGCGACCACAGCGCGACGGGCCTGCCCCGCACCACCGGACGTCGTCCGTCGAGCGGTGCCGGACAGGCCCGCGATGTCGCTACCGCATCGGTCAGCGCACGTGCACGAAGACCGGGTTCGAGTAGAACCACAGGTCGTCCCACGGGCTCTCCAGCCCGTCGGCGAGCGGCTCGGCCTCGTCGGTGCTGGTGCCGCGCACCCGTGCGTAGGTGTCCGCCTCGACATTGCGCAGGGTGTGCCGGATGACGTAGCTGTCGCCCCGCCGACGCCAGTCCCGCGGGCCGAACCGGGCCGCCACGGTGGTGGTGGGATTGGTGTCGGCGTCCAGGCTGGCGCTCGGGCCGGTGATCTGGCCGACGATCAGGTCGACCCGGCGGACCTCGGGTCGGTCGCCGTTCGCGTTCACCCCACCCAGCGGGCGGAAGGTGATCTCTATCTCGACATCGGTACGGCTACGACGGCTCACCGTGATCGTCTCGCCGACCTCGGCGGTCCTGCCCTGGGACGTGGCGGTGACGTCGAGGCTGCGGATCAGGTCACCGGTGGTGACCCAGATCCGGCCGTTGCGCAGGCCGTCCATGATGTCGCCGTAGTCCTGGCGGGCGTGCACGTACGTCTTGCTGTACTCGCCGGGCCAGAAGTCGGAGCCGCCCCTGGTCCAGTGCACGTGCGAGTCCGAGGTCGCGGTGATCCACCAGCGCCGGCCCTCGCCGAGCAGTGAGTCCCACAGGCCGCCGACCCGGGCGGTCATCTGGTCGAAGCCGCCGTAGGTGGGGTGGTTGCCGTAGCCGCCCCGCTTGCCGCCGTTGAGCGGGCCGGCCTGGTGACCGGGCGCGCCCTCGAAGCCGATGTAGACGTCCGGCGCGGCGTTGTTGCCGTTGCGGAACTCGCGCGGGGTGTCCTGACCGTAGACGCCGAGACCGGGCGCCGAACGGGACGCGTGGTGGGCGATCACCAGCGGCTTGTGCGGCATGCCCCGGGCCACCTTGAGGAACTCCACCATCTTGGCCTCGGTGTCGCGGGCCGGGTCGGTGGGGAACGCGTCGTACTTGGCGAATCGGCTCTCCAGCTCGAAGAGCTGCTTCGCCTCGTCCTCATGGCGCGGGATCATCAGCGTGTGGTGGTCCAGCGAGGGCGCGTCGAACTCCATGCCCCAGAACTGGAGCACCTCGGGGACCAGCTTGCGGGACCGCAGCAGGTCGGGGTACGCCTGCTCGATGTTCACCTTCGAGTGGGTCGGTCCACCGTGGTCGGTGCACATCGCCCAGGTCAGGCCGAAGTTCTTCGCCATGATGGCGTTGGTGACGATCGGGTAGACCGCGTCCGCGCCCTTGTGGAAGACGATCGGGGACTTCGTGGTGTCGAACTCGCCGCTGTACTCGGAGTGGATGTGGTGGTCGCCCGCACGCCACGCCCGGTTCTTGGAATTACCCCGGTCGGTCTTGTCGTCGTCACCCGGTCGGCGGTCCTCAGCGGCCCAGGCCGCGCCGGCGCCGACCAGTGGGCTGGCCGCGGCCAGCGTCGCGCCGACGCCCGCGTACTTGACCAGCTTGCGCCGGGACAGCTGCGCGTGCTCGGTCTCTTCGGGATGCTTGTCTCTCACCTGAGAGCCTCTCCTCGATCAAGCGAATGCTCTTTCGATCAAGGAGCCTCGGAGAAGGCGGTGAACAGCCGCCGTACGCAGCGGGTGCGCGCGATGAACACCCTGCCCCGACCTGGCCGAAGCGCCGAATTGGTCAGCAGCGGGTCACCCCGTGATCGCGCGCTGTCCAGTCCGGCCCGGCCCCGGCAGGGCCGGGTCAGGGCGTGCACCGACCGGTCTCCCGCCGACGGCCCGGTCAGATCCGGGCACGCGGCAGCCAGCCCAGGAAGCGGAGCCGGACCCGGGGCAACGGCATCGTGGGCAGGTCCTGAGCGGCGGCGACGAGGCAGGAGCCGAGATAGACCGCGAGTGAGGCGCGCGCTCCACCGAACTCGGCGAGCAGTTGGCTCTGCTTGGTGGCGCAGGGCCACTCGCGGCCGCATCCGGTGCAGGTCCAGCTCGGCGGGTTGGGGAGGTGCTCCGGCAGCTTGGCGCGCCGGTACCGACCGACGACGCTGTTGTCCGAGCGCACGTCGCGGCGCCGTGCGGCGGGACCTTCGTTGCGGTGGGCCACCGGACGGGCGCCGGGCAGGTAACGCCCGACCGTGCCGAAGAGCACGCCGACGCGGATCAGGGCGTCCGGTCCGACGTGCTGGGCCAGCAACGCGGTCATCAGGTAGTGCCCGAGCAGGTCGAAGGCGTCACGGTGCAGACGCAGGTCCCGGCAGAGGTCGACGAACTCCGGCGTGGTCAGCGGCACCCGGTCGTCGAGTGCGCGCCGCAGGACCTCCCGGAGCCCACGCCCGAGCCTCTCCAGCGCGTCCCCCTCGCCCAGACCCAGGCTGTCCTCGTCCGCCACCCGGGCCAGCGCCTCGGCGACGGCCAGCCGAACGACGCGGTCAGGATCGGTACTGTCCAACGCTTCCCCCTCCGTGGGTCGGCCTCGCGGCAGTGAGCCGTTCGGTCATCCTCCGACGAATCATGAACAAGATTTCGCTGTCGGCCGCGCGGATGGCTAGGACAGCGGACGCAGAACCACGTGGCGCGCTAGCCGGAAAACGAAGTCGAGCTGCTGACACATCGCCGTGATTCACAGCACGACACGTCGGCGATTGTCGTATGGTGACATTCCCATCGACGGATATTGCGTCTCTTCACCGCACCGCCGGCCAACGATGTGCCGGGTCACCGCCGAGCACCCCGGCACGTCCCGAACCTGCCGCTGGCAACCGTTCCAGCACCCGGCGGCACCTCCACCGGACGGAGACAGCGGATGACGTCATCGCATGTGCAGACCCACCAGTTCGACAGCCGTGATCCAACGGCCATCCAGGAATTCCTGTCCGCCACATACGACCCGAAGCTGCGCATTCAGAGCAGGAACGCCTATCGGCTCACCCATCACCGCGTCGACACCGGCCCCTTCGCCATCGCGACCACGCGCCAGAACGGGCACCTTGAGATCGACGTCAGCGCCCTCGGCAGGCTGGCCATCGGTCGCAACCGCACCGCGCACGGCGATCGCTCCTGCGCCGGATCGGACCACCGGTTCGGCCCCGGCGACGTCTTCCTCGTCACCAGGCCGCAGGAGCCATGCACCGTGCACTGGCATCCCGGCGAGGTGGAGCTCTGCGTACTGGACCTGTCGGTGCTGGAGCAGGTGGCCACCACCGCGCCGGCCCGCCGGCCCGGTCGGATCGAGTTCACCGAGCTCGGTGCCGCCAGCGCTGCCCTTGCCCGGCAGTGGCGCAACACCACCAGCTTCGTCCGCGACATCGTGTTGAACAGCCCGGCCGACGGGGCACAGTCGCTGGTGATCGGCAACGCCGCCCGGATGCTGGCCGCGGCGGCGCTGGCGGTCTTCCCCAACACCGCGTTCACCGAACCGACCGCCGCGGACCGGAACGACGCCACCACCGCCACGTTGCGACGGGCGATCACGTTTCTGGAGGAGCACGCCGACCGGGACATCAGCGCGGCCGACATCGCCGGCGCCGCCGGTGTCTCCCTCCGGGCGGTGCAACTCGCCTTCCGCCGTCACCTCGGCACCACCCCGATGGCCTACCTGCGTCGGGTCCGGCTCGTCCGGGCACACCACGACCTGGTACGCGCCGACCCGCGCCAGGAGACGGTCTCGGCGATCGCCAGTCGGTGGGGATTCGCCAGCCACAGCAGGTTCACCGCGCGATACCACGCCAGCTTCGGTGTGCCGCCGCGCGAGACGCTGAATGCCTGAGACCCACGCACCGGACGTCAACCAGCCAGGCGACCGGTGTTCAACCGAGGACGCGGGCGAGGCGTCGAACGGCCTCGTCCATGAGTTCGGGTGCGGCTGCCGCGTAGGTGAGGCGTAGGTGCGGGGCCGGGGGGTCGGCCGCGTACCACGGCCGGCCCGGGAAGACGGCGACCCCCTCGGCCGCCGCGGCAGCGGCCAGTGCCGCCTCGTCGCTGCCGGCGGCGAGGCGCACCCAGAGGTGCATGCCGCCACGTGGGATCGATGGGGGGGCAATGCCGGGCAGGTGCCGGCGTAGGGCTGTCAGCAACGCGTCGCGGCGTATCCGGAGGGCTGTGCGCAGTGCCCGGCGATGCCGCGACCACGACGGAGAGGTGAGGAAGTCGATCGCCGCCTGTTGCAGTGATCCGGCGACGAAGAAGTCGTCGAGCAGCCGGGCAGCGCGCAGTCGCGCTCCGGCCGGGCCGCGGGCTCCGATGGCGGCGACGCGCAGCCCGGGGGCGGTCGACTTGGTCAGCGAACGAAGGTAGATGACGTGACCGTCGGGATCATCGCTGGCCAGTGGTGGCGGAGCCGGATCGTCGATGGTGAGGTCACGGGCGTAGTCGTCCTCGATCAGGAACGCCCCGGCGTCGCGGACGACAGCGGCGACCTGCGCCCGGCGGTGCTCCGCCAGCGTCGCGCCGTGCGGGTTGGCGTACAGGGGCTGGCAGTAGAAGAGCCGGGCGTCGGTGCGGGCGAACGCGGCGGCCAGTTGGTCGGGCCGTACCCCGTCGGCGTCAGCGGGCACGGGTACCACCCGCAGCCCGGCCGCGCGGGCGGCGGCCAACGCACCCAGGTAGGTCGGCGACTCGACGAGCAGGGCGTCGCCGGGCGCGGTGAGCGCCCGCATCGCGGACGACAGGGCGGCCTGCCCGCCGGGGCAGATCACCATGTCCTCGGCATGCAGCCCCGCCCCGGCCTCGCGGGCGAACCACGCGCGCAGGTCCGCGCGGCCCTCGACCGGCCCCCGCTGCCAGCTCGCGGGCTGGCGGGCGGCTCGGGTGAGGGCGGCTCCGAGCGCAGCGGCAGGCTGTAGGTCCGCGTCGAGGTAGCCACCGGACAGCGGGATCGTTCCGGCGGGCGTCAGCGCCAACAGCGCCTGCATCTCATCCTGACCGAACCGGCGGGGCCCGAGCGCGACGGTCTGCCAGGACAGGTCGGGTACGCCCGGCTCGTCCGGTGCAGTGGCCACAAAGGTGCCTCGGCCGGGTCGCGCCTCGATCAGCCCTTCGGCCGCCAACTGTCGGATGGCCTCGGCGACGGTGACCGGCGAGGCCTGGTGTCGGGCGGTCAGCTCTCGTACCGAGGGCAGCCGGGCGCCGGGGCCTGCGGCGGCCGCGAGGGTCCGCAGATCTTGGATAACGCGTTGGGCTGCGTTACCGTTCTCCATGAGGGACAAGAGTAGCGCTACTGCGGTAAACACGGTAACAGCGGACCGGCTCTCCGGGCTAGGTCTCGGCGCCCTGGGCGTGCTCGGCTTCAGCCTGTCACTTCCGGTCACCCGCATGGCCGTGCAGCAACTCGACCCGTGGTTCGTCGCCTTTGGCCGGGCAGTCGGCGCGGGCCTACTGGCATGGGCGTACCTGCGTCTCACCGGCGCACCGCGGCCCACCCACGGTCAGTGGCGACGGCTGCCGATCGTCGCTCTCGGAGTCGTCGTCGGCTTTCCCCTGTTCACCTCGATGGCGCTTCTCACCCAGACCTCCGCGCACAGCGCGGTCGTCATCGCCGCGCTGCCCGCGATGACGGCCGTGTTCGCGGTGCTGCGGGCCGGCGAACGCCCACCGCCGCTGTTCTGGATCGTGAGCGCCGGCGGGCTGCTGGCGGTTCTCGCCTTTCTCGGCGCCAGTGGCGCGGTACGCGGTGCCCTCACCCTGCCCGACCTGTTCCTGCTCGCGGCGGTCGTGCTCTGCGGCCTTGGCTACGCCGAGGGCGGCGCGCTCGCCCGCGAGTTGGGCGGCGCTCGGACGATCTGCTGGGCGTTGCTGCTCTCGCTGCCCATCACCGTTCCGGTCACGGCCGTTGCCGCCGCCGTCAGTCCGCCGCGGGCCGACGCTCTCGGCTGGTCGGCGTTCGGCTATCTCACCGGGGTCTCGATGTTCCTGGGCTTCTTCGCCTGGTACGCGGGCCTGGCCCGGGGCGGTGTAGCGCAGGTGGGCCAGGTCCAACTCGCCCAGCCGGTGCTGACCCTGGGATGGTCGGCGCTGCTGCTCGGCGAGGTGGTCTCTCCCGCCTCGATCGTGGCGGCGCTGGCGGTGCTGGGATGCGTCGTGGCGACCCAGCGCATCCGCCAGAGTCCACGGACGGTCGTGACGCGGCGCGAGTCCGGCGTGGGTTCGTCCTAGCTGTACTGCCCAGGCACGTTGGTTGAGGTTGTGTGACGACACGACCTGACGGATCTTGATCGGCGAGGACCTC